>CAWKLN010000066.1:0-27379 GCA_963850465.1 uncultured delta proteobacterium | reverse complement strand
TGTTATACTACTTGGTTAGGTTGGTCTTGCTGAGGAAACACCCCTTGGAGAGGACCGCGGCGGTATCATCCGGCGTGGTGGCCACAACCGGTGATCACTTCAAACCATCACTCCAGCCAAGCGTCGTGAACATCCCCGACAATGTCTTTCACTTCATGGATTGCATGGTTCAAACGGGCATACATCATGGCCAGACCGATGATTTCCGCCAGAACGAACAGGGAATCGAGGTCCCGATCTGAAATATCCCATTGGTCATGGTGGTAGAGCCGGAGAACACCGATCACCCTGCCGCCGAAATTAATCGGGACGGAAACGATCGCCCCGATGCCCTCCTGAATGGCATCCGCGGCATACTGCAGCAGATCGGAATTTCTGACGTCTTTGACGACCACCGCCTTATGCTTTTCGACACTCTTGATGCTGCGGTTGATATGAATCGGACCTTTGTTCATGTAACGAATACTGAGACCGAAACTGCCCAGATCCTCAAGTTCCTTGGTCTCCACATTGGTAGCGAAAATGGTGGTGCCCTTAATCTCCAGAGCCCCCACCAGGAGTTGCGCAAGATGCTTGGCCATGATTTCCAGGTTATTCGATTCCGCTATCGCCCGGGTGACGACCTTGAAGATCTCTATGTTGATTCTGTCCTCGGTTTGCATGGCATCCCTCCTCATCGGATCACCTTGTGGCGGTCGCCAGCGACCGGCACCGGCGCCGTTTTCTTCACGATACGATACAGACGGTGATATCCCGCAACGCGGTGACAACCTTGGCAAACACACTCCCGGTAAAAAAGCGGGCCACCTTGCCGGGCTTATGATTCAAAACGATGATATCGTAATCTTCTTCTTTGGTCTGCTCAATGATCGCCGCGGCGATTTCCCCTTTACGTGATTTGAAGACATAGCGCACATTATCCCGATGAAACCCTTTGCCAATCAAATACTGACGCACCTCCTGCAACGCCATTTCGCGCTCGGTCAACTCCTGGGTAAGATACGAAAGCCGTCGTTTCAGCTTGGCGGTAGCGGACTGGTGGTCAGTGGCCTCGATTTCCGATAGGGGTGTAAAGGCATGGAAAAGGGTGACTTCGATGTTCTCCAGCGGCCCAAAGGTTCGAATGACGAACGCCAGCGTTTTCTGATCGTTTGGCGAGAAATTGTACGGCAGCAGAATCCTCTGAGCATCCATGGGTCCCCTCCTTTCCCGGGCGCAACGGATCAACGCTTGACGGAAATCGGTGGCCGGAAAACAGTTCGGCGCCGGTTGGGTTGTTTGAACCGGCAAATTCAATGGCGTTCATCGAGGGGGATTCCAGCGCAATGAAAGAGGATTTGAAGCGCTTGCGCTAACCGCCTGAGAATTGGCGGTCTAGAAGAAGATATCGCCGGAATGTCCCATTCTCGTAAGAAGAACGATGATAATGCAT
Organism: uncultured delta proteobacterium; assembly: GCA_963850465.1. Lineage (GTDB taxonomy): Bacteria > Desulfobacterota > Desulfobacteria > Desulfobacterales > UBA5852 > JABZFP01. Next base: position 25,947 of record CAWKLN010000066.1, on the reverse strand, counting down.
AGCTGCCACAGGGCCACCAACCTGTCAAGTGAAATCAAATTACCGCAAGCGCCCGAGACCGTATCCGAATATGCCCATCAACGGCTTTTCGACGCATGGATTCTATGCTATAATACCGATATTCTGAAGCGGCCTACAAAAAATATGCTACCACGCGTGCCATGATGGCCAGGTTTGTTGCCTTTTCCTCCATTTCGTCGCCGGCGCTGGCCCCCATCCGATCCATTGAAAACACGCTTGGCATGGTCTTTAGATTCTACCGTGATATCACCGGGAATAAAAATTCAATCGCCAAACGTCATGACAACGGGTCATTTGCCCTTTTAAGCGCCCTCCCATGGCACCCTTGCACAGGGCTACGACGCCTGGGCGGCGGCGTACGACAACGATGTCCGTGATCTCGGGTATGCCACGCCGGCGGCCGTCGCAAAGGCGGCCGGTCAGCATTTCCGGAAACGGGACGCGCATCTACTTGATGTGGGGGCCGGCACCGGGTTGGTCGGCGAAAAACTTTATCGCCAGGGATACCGCCATCTGGTCGGCATGGACAGCTCGCATGGAATGCTGATCCAAGCCTCCCGGAAAGGCATCTATCAATTGTTGTGCCGGATGGTGTTAGGCCATCCTCTGGGGTTCCCGGACCATCATTTTGATGGACTGATTGCGGGCGGCGTGTTTACGCCGGGTCACGCACCACCCGATTCCCTATTCGAACTCAGCCGCCTCCTTCGGCCCGGGGGCGTGATGATTTTCAGTCTCAAGTGGGACGGCACGTTTAAAGAACCGTTTCTGGCCGCTCTCCAACAGTTGGAAGGTTCGGCCCGGTGGCAACGGCAATCATGCTCAGAGGTATATTCGTCCTGGCCTTGTGCCGATAAACACCAGAAAGCCCGCGTACTGGCATACAAGGCGCCCTGCTAGTCGCAAACGAGAACCGTCGCCAAGATGCCTATGCAATCCTTTTACCGGGATAGACAAACCGTATGATTCATGTCTAAAGAACGGCCGGCGACAGGAGAACTGTTTCACAAAACATTCTGAGCCGGATTTTCAATCACCCTCTTTCAACAGGACAGCAATGCCCCTATGGCTTTTGTAATTGTCAAACCCAAACGCGATAAAGCCCTTCAGAGAAAACATCCATGGGTATTCAATGGCGCCCTTGCGCAAAAAAAGGGCAACCCGACAGCCGGCGATACCGTAGATATCCTGAGTGCCAAGGGCGAATGGCTGGGGAGGGGTGCCTACTCCCCAAAATCACAAATCGCCGTTCGGCTATGGACGTTTAACAAGGACGAACCCGTGGACCCCGCCTTCTTCCGACGCCGCCTGGAGCAGGCCATCGTCAACCGACGCGAATTGAAAAAACGATGCCATCTCAACGCCTGCCGATTAGTCAATGCCGAATCGGATGGTCTGCCGGGGCTGATTGTCGATCAGTATGATCGCTTTCTGGTATGCCAGTTCCTGACGGTCGGTGTTAATGCCTGGAAAGATGTCATTGTCGAGCAGTTGCAGGATCTGGTTACGCCGGAAGGTATTTTCGAGCGCTCCGACAGTCCCGTCCTCGACAAGGAAGGGTTGCCCCGGACCGTCGGACGGCTGGCGGGGCACGAACCCCCGGAAACGATTGAAATCCGGGAAGGGGATTTCCGCTTCTTGGTCGACGTTCGCAACGGTCACAAAACCGGTTTTTATCTTGATCAACGCGACAACCGGCACCAAGTCACCCACTATGCCGCCGACGGCGATGTCCTGAACTGTTTTTGTTATACGGGGGGTTTTGGCGTTGCCGCGATGGCCGCCGGCGCACGGACGGTGACCAACATCGACGTTTCGGCCGCGTCGCTGGATTTGGCACGGCAAAACATGGTGCTCAACAACCTTGGTTCGGAACGGGTCGACTATCTGCAGGCCGATGTTTTCAAACAGCTGCGCTTCTTCCGCGACGCTGCCCGCGAGTTTGATGTCATCATTCTGGACCCCCCCAAATTTGCCGATTCTAAGCAACAGATAGACCGCGCCAGCCGTGGCTACAAAGACATCAACCTGTTGGCCGTCAAACTGCTGCGCGCCGGCGGCTACCTCTTCACCTTTTCCTGTTCGGGCTTGATGGAGCCGGCCCTATTTCAAAAAATCGTAGCGGATGCCGCCCTGGATGCCGGACGCGACGCCCAGATTATTGGGCGCATGGGTCAGGCCGCGGATCACCCCACATCGCTCACCTTTCCGGAAGGCCATTACCTGAAGGGACTTCTCTGCCGCGTCTGGTAGCGGCGGAACGACGGTGCGCTGACACGATGAGCGGAAACGATCTTGCCGCCCAGCTTGGTGGTGAGACTGGGCTTTAACAACCATCTAGCCTCGTGGATCCTGCGATTGCAATGGATGACGGAATGTCCCGGCCCGGCCCTGAACATCATGCGCTATCCCTGGGTCGTTTCATCTGCCAAACTTATCCGGGACACGGGCTTCCGGTACGAATATGATTCAAGGACCGCGTTGATCGATTTCGCCCGATCGCTGGCATAATCACCAAACCGAAGTCACTCCACCGCCAGAATGAACCCGAAAACCGCCAGAAGAACGCCGGAGACTTTTTCAATGCGGAAAACCCATTGCCTCAGGATCTTTTTCACGCGCGCATTGCCAAAGGCCAGTGCCACCCCCATATCCCAGACAAATACGATCCCTACCATCCAGAGGGCATAGAGGAAGCGAACCACGAGGGATGTTTTCACCGAGACCATGACCGTAAACAGGGAGAGATAAAAGACGGCATTCTTGGGATTAACAATTGCCGATAGAAATCCCACCGTGAATTGCCGACGTAACCCCGGCACATGCAAGGCCATTACCGGATCACCCGCCTCGATCGCCCTCCGGGGCGCACGCAGCAACATGACCCCGATGTAAATCAAATATCCCCCACCGAGAAACTTCAGAACCTGCATCAGGGCGCGCATCTCCCGCACCGCTTCCAATCCCAGAACGGCAACGACCAGATAAACGCCGTTGGCCGCCGCGATGCCCGCGCAGACACTGATGGCATAACGGAGCGGCAGCCGGAGGGCGGCCTGTAAAATCAGAAAAAAATCCGGCCCCGGGCTGAGCAGCGCCAGAAAATGGGCCGTCGCAATCCATACAAACTCCATTGGCACCCCCTTTATGGTGCCGGAGTATAATGCGCCGTGGCGACGAATTATTGTACAAAATTGAGTTGATATTCGCGAGGGGTCACGGTGGTCATGGCTTTGAAATGGCGGTGAAAATGGCTCTGGTCGAAAAAACCGCACACAAGTGCCACGTCCCCGATATCCATGCCGTCCTGCAGCAGGGTCCGGGCCTGCTCGATCCGGCAGTTCATCCGGTAGGCGTGGGGGGTGATGCCGGTGGCCTGCTTGAACTGGCGCAACAGGGTATAAGGATTGGCGCGCAGCTTGCCGGCTATCTGTGACAGCGTCAGGTCTTCATCCAGGTTGTCATGCAGTAGTCGCTTGAGGTGTTCTATCTGGGAGGGCGCTTCGGTGACCGCTGCCTCTGGACGACAGCATTGCTTGAAGAGGTTTTCGGTAAAGCGGGCCAGGACCTGTTCTTTTTCCATCAACAGGGTGTCGCCCATTAAACATGTCATCGCCTCGACATAACGGCGGTGGAGCAAAGCATCTTCCAGAAAAATCGTGTCAACCGGAAGAAACGTTTCCGTTTGCCAAACCGACTGCTGGACCTGGAGGCACCAGTCGGTTTGCAGGTACAGCATGTAATAACTCCTGGCGTTCGATGATTGGGGGTTGCAGCTGTGGAGGGTCTCCGGGTTGATGAGGGCCAAGGCACCCGGTTTAAGGTGTACGTTCTGTGCTGCCACCCGGTAGAATACGTCCCCCTGATCCACGGCCCCGACACAGAAACTCCGGTGCATATGGGGCTTGAACAGCCGCCGGCTGCCCTGCGAATAGCGGCCTTCGGCAAACGGCAGGCGATCGTCCTTGAAAAACCGTTCTCTGTTCACAGCGTGGCCACGCTCCCCCCGGGTGAACCCCATCCATTCCGGTGGTCTGCTCGTAAGGATTAGAACGCTATCACAACGTTTTCGTCAGGGATAACTGCTCCCCGGCCTCCGGATCCAAAAACGACATTTTAAAACCAAACGATTGGTATATGCTGCGGGCCGCCGTGTTTTTCATCTGCACTTCAAGCGTTATTTTGCAGCATTTCCGCTCCCTTGCGATACGTTCCACCTCCCACAGCAAGGCCTTCCCGACACCCCGATTCCGGTAGGCTTCCAGCACCATGAAATCATGAATGTTGATGAGCGGTTGGGCGTTGAAGGTCGAAAACCCAAGATAGCATATCGTCATTCCCACGTAAGCCCCATCGACCTTTGCCAGCAGGACAATGGCCGTCGGAAAGGCCTTCAGTCCATTGACAAGGTTGTTCAGAACCTCATCATCCAGCGCTTTGCGGAACCCCAGTAAATCCTTGGCATACGCATTCAATAAATGAGGAATCGCCGCGCAGTGGGCGGCGTCGGAATAATCCGCCTCAACGATTTGGATGGTCTGGTTTTTCATACGAATCCCCCTGTAGGATCGGCACTGGCAACGCTCCCGGATATCAAAAAAGCCATCTGAGCATGCATGCTGGTTCAATAACGCTAAATGACTTCGGAACACGTTATCGACAGACACCATTGTTGCTGCAAGGCGCTTGACACAAACAGGCCATACACGGCCTTATGGTTTGAAGTTGCTGGCAGATTCTGCTATCCACCACGTCTCGGCCATTTATCTGCGGTGCTATCCGCCCCAAAATAGAAATACCTGCGATATGGATCGATCATGAACAAAACCCGCATGCTGCTTCTCTTGGCCCTTTTGTCGGCCTTCCCGCCGCTGTCGACGGATATGTATTTACCAGCCATACCCCTTCTCGTTAAACTATGGCAACAACCGCTGGCAATAGTCAACCTGACCCTGGTCGGTTTTTTTGTCAGCTATTGTATTTTTCTACTCTTTTACGGGCCGCTGTCGGACCGTTTCGGACGGCGCCCACTTTTGCTGGCCGGCATCGGCATCTTCATTCTGGCCAGTCTTTTGTGTGCCCTGGCCGACAACGTGATCAGCATGATTGTTTTCCGGGTTTTGCAGGCCGCCGGGGCCGCGTCGGCATCCACCCTGGCCCTGGCCATCAGCAAAGATATCTATGACGGGCATGAACGGGAAAGGATTCTAGCCTATATTGGCGTGATTATGGCGTTGGCGCCGATGCTGGCACCGGTTTTCGGCGGATGGATCCTGACCTGGTTTTCCTGGCGATGGATCTTTGTCACCCAGGCCGCGATTGCAGCCGTGGCCTGGATCGGCGTATGGCGGATGCCGGAAACACTGGGATCTCCGTCGTCCATGGGGGCCCTGCAGACGGCCGGGATTTACCTGGGGCTGTTTCGCAACCGGCGCTATGTCGGCTACGCCTTGATGCTGTCCATCATCGTGCTGCCGCATTTCGCATTCATCGGGGGATCGGCCGACATCTATATCACCCGCATCGGCCTGTCGGAACAAACCTTCGGCTATTTGTTTGCCTTAAACGCGGCGGCCATCATGGCGGGTTCTTTCGCCTGCTCGTGGCTGCTGGGCCGTATTGGATCAAGGGGCGTCATGACAACCGGTTTTGCCGGCATCCTTTGCGGCGGGCTGGTCATGTTGACACGATGGATTCCGGCGCCCTGGGGATTGGCGCTGCCCATGGCGATGATTTCCTTTTCTTTCGGCCTCAGTCGTCCCCCCAGCAACAATCTGGTGCTCGAGCAGGTGGATCGCAATGCCGGGGCCGCCTCTTCGCTGCTGGTGTTCATCTACTTCATGCTGGGCGCGTTTTCCATGTGGCTGATATCGCTGGACTGGCTTGACAAAATTTATATCATCGGCATCCTGGGGACCGGCGCCGGAGGCATTATGCTGGGTGTCTGGCTGCTACTCCCATTACTCGACCACGGCAAGCAAGTTAAAGCCTGAAGCCGCTGGATAAGTCTGCTTCGTCAACTATCATAGTGGAATTGGGAAGCATTCCAAAAAGGCATGAAAACCGATGATTCTCTATGATCCAACCGATCGGATGGGTTTTTTTGAATTCGGCATCCAGATCCCGATCTTAGACAGCAAGGTCACCCGAACCTTTGAAACCCTCCTTCAAGACCCGGCGCTTGGGCCACGCGTCAAGGAGTGGCACTTGGCCCGGGTGGAAGAAACCCTGACCAAAGAAGATCTGCAACGGGTGCACAGCCGCGACTATGTCGATCGCCTCTTTTCGGCCGCGCTGGAAAAGGAGATCATCCGCACCTACGAGTTGATCGACAACCAGGGCCGCTACTACCGCTACAACCCGGCGGAAGCAACCCTGCCGCTGCCGCGTCTCTTCGACCGCATTTTGCAGCGCGTGGCCGGCACCACGCAGTGCTGCCGGGCGGCGCTGGAAACCGGGTTCTGCTTCTACTTCGGCGGCGGGATGCATCATGCTCAGCACGACACCGGCAATGGCTTCTGCCTGCTGAACGACATTGTCATCGGCCTGCGCAAACTGCAGGCTGAAAACCGAATCCGAACCGCCTGGGTGATCGATGTGGACGCCCACAAGGGCGACGGTACCGCGGCCCTGACCCATGGCGACGATACCATCCACACCCTGAGTGTCCATATGGCCCGGGGCTGGCCGCTGGATGGCGAACCTCGCGATGCCGACGGTCAACCGAACCCGTCCTTTATCCCCAGCGATATCGATATCCCCGTCGCGGCCGGGGAAGAACCGACCTATAACGACCGCCTGCGGGAAGGCCTGCATCAATTGGATGCGTTATCCCGGCCCGATCTTGCCGTTGTTGTGTCCGGGGCCGATCCATATGAAAAGGATGCGTTGCCTTCCACCCAGGAACTGCGGATGCCCTTGGCGCAGATGCTGGAACGGGACCAGCTGATCTATCGTTTTCTCCAAGACCGCCGCATCCCGCAGGCCGGGTTAATGTCCGGCGGCTACGGTCCCGACGTCTGGGAAGTCTATGCCGGGTTTCTAGTGTGGGCGCTTCGGGACCGATTACGACCCGTCCGCCGCTGATCGAGCGCCCGCGTGACACCATAACTCTGCCACCGATGAGTTGACGTCCGCCGGTTACTTTTGCTAATCTTTAATTAGGAATTATTTTAATTCCAGACCCACTCCACGGTGCCACCGATTCTCCACCCGCCCGCTCTCTTTCATCGTGATTCGGAACCCTGCCCACCGCCAGGTCACGGCACCCTCAACGGAAAGGAGGATGGCCATGCTGGTTAAAATATTCATCAAAAGACGCTTCAAGAAGGGCAAAGTCAAAGAAATCAGCGCTTTGCTCCGGGATTTTCGTTCCGGTGCCATGACCCAGGCCGGCTATATTTCCGGTGAGACCCTGGTATCATACGACGATCCGCAGAATGTGATGGTCATCGGAACATGGCAGGACATGGAAAGCTGGCTGGCCTGGAAGGGCAACCAACGCCGGATCGACTTCGAGGCCATGCTTGCGCGGTATCAGGACGGTCCTACCCATTATGAATCCTATGTCTTAGGCGTCCCGCCGCAGCCCTGATCCGTATGATAGGGGTCTGGCGTGAAATAGGATAGGAACCCGCTCGTTTGCGCTGTTGCTCCCCGGATGCTGAAATAAGCAACCGGTCCGGTGAATCATGATCTTTCGCCGGGCAAAAACCCTGTCGATGACATTATCGATCCGTCGGGACAGCGTTTCATTTGCATTCCCTCCGAGAGAGACTATCTTAGCCAAGACAACAAAGGCACCGTGTTGATCGGATAGCGGTTCCCGGTCAAGGGCGCCTTGTCTGGCGGGCAACCCGATATACCGATAGCCAATTGGAAAGGAGAATCGATGAAACGCATTATTCCTTTATCCATTTCACTGATCGTTGTTTTTGCCACCATGAGCATGGCCGGCAATGTCGGGCTGGTCAATGTTAAGAGTGCGCACAGCGTCGCTGCCACGGCTGATCGTCTCGAAGGTGTGCTGGCGAAGAAGGGCATGACGCTTTTTCTTCGGCTCAATCATGCCGCAAGTGCCGGGGACGTCGGCATCATGCTGCGACCCACCGAACTGCTCATATTCGGCAACCCCAAGGTCGGCGCGCCCCTGATGGCCGAACAGCAGTCCGTCGGAATCGATCTTCCGCAGAAGATGCTGATCTGGCAGGACGAATCCGGACAGGTCTGGCTGACGTATAATGATCCCGATTATCTGGCGGAACGACACGGGCTCGATAAAAGCCTCCCCCCCTTGCTAAAGGTAAAATCAGCTTTGGGCGCCTTTGCCCAGGCGGCCGGAGCGCCATAGCCGCCACCGCCGGTACCACCCTTTTGGAATGCGAAAGATCTTGATGTGACACGCCAGACGCGGCCCGAATCCCAAACGGGCCGCGGGGGCCGCCGGAGGTTTGGAATGATTGAACAAAGTGAATTCGGCACGATCCAGATCGATGGTAAAATATATACCACCGACATCATCCTCTATCCCGACGGTCGTGTTTCCGATCACTGGTGGCGGCGTCACGGCCACCGGCTGGCCTTCGAGGATATTGAAACCCTGATAACGTCCGAACCCGAAATAATCGTTATCGGCACCGGGGTTTACGGTCGCATGCTGCCGGAACCCGGTCTGGAAAAAACCCTGACGGATCGCGGTATCGAACTGGTGTTGGCGCCCACCGGCGAGGCCGTATCCCACTTCAATCGTCTTCAGTCGTCTCGCAAAACAGGTGCAGGGTTTCATTTAACCTGTTGATGACAAATGCATCATTCCTCCTTGGCCGCATCCGCCGTCCATGCGGATGACGCGATGCGCCCCCCGTTCTGAAGCCCATTTATTATCTGTGGATATTTCATATTTTAGCGTTGACACGGCCTAAGAAAGTCTTTAGTAATGGTCGAACCATTATAATTCGCATTTCTTTTTGGATACCCATGTTCAAAGCCGCCAAACAAAACCGCATTTTTGAGGACGTCGTCGACCAGATCGAAGAGGTGATTCTCTCCGGTCAACTGCAAGCCGGCGACACCCTGCCTTCGGAACGCGATCTCAAAGACATGTTTCAAACCAGTCGCGGCACCCTGCGCGAAGCGCTACGCGTGCTCGAACAAAAGGGCTTGATCGAAATCAAACTGGGCGTTGGCGGGGGAGCTGTGGTCAAAGCATCTCCTCTCGAACAAGTCTGCAGCGGCCTGGATCTCCTGGTGCGGTTTCAGAAAATATCGTTGCAGCAGCTGGCCGAATTCCGGGAAGGGGTCGAGAGCACGGTGGCTGATATTGCCGCCCGCCGGGCAGGCCCCCAGGATGCCGCCCTGCTCGAAGACCTGTTGGAAAAAGCGCGACACCATGCGCATCGGGGCGTCGCGCACTGGCGCGAGTTTGTCGAAATCGACAAACAGATCCACCAGGCTTTGGCGCAAATCACCGGCAACCCCATGTACATCGTTGTAAACCAGATGGTTCACAACAACATCCAGCGCTACTACGAAAAATTTCTGCCCTGGAACGAGGCCATGCTGCAGGAAAACTATCAGGATCTCAGCGATATCATTGCAAATGTAACCGCCGGACGTGCCGATCTGGCCCGCAGCATGGCACACAAGCACGTGCGGCGCTTCACTGAATATATGGAACAACAGGAAAAACTTGCGCCTTAGTGCGGGCGGGCTCGGCTTTAAACAAGTGGCCAAACTAAATTACAGAAACAACGTCACACGGAACCGAGACATTCAACAATGGCACAACTGCGACTGGACGGCATCAGCGTTCGCTTCGGTGGACTTCAGGCCCTGGCCAACATTGAATTTGTGGTGGACGCCGGTAAGATCGTCGGCCTGATTGGCCCCAACGGGGCAGGCAAAACAACCATATTCAACGTCATCACAGGGGTCTATAACACCTCCAACGGTGATGTATTCCTGGATGACACCAGCCTGCTCGGAAGACGGCCCTATCAGATTCTGACCATGGGCATCGCCCGCACCTTTCAGAATATCCGCTTGTTCGCCAACATGACGGCCCTCGAAAATGCCATGGTTGCCTTACACTGCCGTTCCAAAAAGGGTGTGGTCGGGGCGGTGTTGCGATCGCCCTCCCAACGCCGGGAGGAACAGCGCATCGAGGAGCAGGCCATGGAGGCCCTGGCGTTCATGGGCGTCGACCAGTATGCGGACGTCGTGGCCCAGAATCTGCCCTATGGGCTGCAGCGACGGCTGGAAATCGCCCGCGCGCTGGCCTCGCAACCCAAAATTATCCTTCTGGACGAGCCGGCGGCCGGCATGAATCCGGCCGAAAGCATGCGGCTCATGGCGGACATCGGCCGGATTTCCGAACTGGGCATCAACGTTTTGCTGGTGGAGCATGACATGAAAGTCGTCATGGGGGTCTGCCAGCAGGTGGTGTGCATCGATCACGGTGTTAAAATCGCCGAAGGGACGCCCCGGGAAATCCAGCGCGATCCCAAAGTGATCGAAGCCTACCTGGGACAGCCGGCCCAATGATGCGCACCGCGATAGGGAAAACGTGCCAAGCGCTTTCTTTCGCGCGACACGGATGGATGTCGGCCGATGAACCGGCCGTATATTGTCAGCAACCAGAGAATGCAGCAACTCACCATTCAAGGAGGTACAGCATGAGGAAAAAATTATTTGTTCTGTTGGTTACGGGTTTGATCCTGGTCCCCTTCCTGATGGGTACGGCCACTGCCGAAACCCTCAAGATCGGCACATTGAGCCCTCTCACCGGCCCTTATGCGGCTGACGGCAACGATATCGTCAATGGCGTCAAGGCTGCCGTGACGGTTATTGAGGCCGAGGGCGGCATTCCAGGCTTTGACAAGATTGAAGTGCATCCCCAGGATACGGCCTGCGATCCGCGCCAGGCGGTGGCCGCGGCCAACAAATTGATCAACGAGGAAGTGGTGGGTGTCATCGGTGCCTACTGCTCGTCTTCAACGATTCCGGCCTCAGAGGCCCTGGCGGAAGAAAATATACCTATGATCACCCCGGCCTCGACCAATGAGAAGGTGACCGAGCGGGGCCTGCCCTACATGTTCCGCATGTGCGGAAGGGACGACGACCAGTCCAAAATCGCAGGGGCCTTCATCAAAGACTATCTCAAGGCCAAGACCATCTATCTCGTCGACGACAAAACCACCTACTCCCAAGGCCTGGCCGAGAACGTGGCCAACGTCGTCCAGGGTCTAGGCATCAAGGTTGTCGCCCATGACCATGTAAACCAGGGTGACAAAGATTTTTCCGCCGTTCTGACCAAGATCAAGGACGCCAATCCGGATGTTTTTTACATGAGTCTGCAGAATTCGGCCACCGGAAGTCTGATGGCGATTCAGGCCAAACGCTTCGGCCTGAAGTGCAAGATCGTTTCTCAGGATGCAGTCTATCATCCCCAGTTCATCAAGCATCGCCAAAGAAGCCGCCGAAGGGGTCTACATGACGTTCGGGTTTACGGACAAGAGCAAACCCGCTTACAAAAAATACCTCGCCGCCTACAGCGGCACGCACGGCGAACCGGGCGCCTACTCCGGCTATTCCTATGACGGCGCCATGGTGCTGTTGACGGCCATCAAAAACGCCAAGTCCACCGATCCTGCAAAGATCAAGGCCGAAATCATGAAAATGGACATGGACGGTGCCTCCAAGCACATCAAGTTCATGGAAAATGGAGACTCCGGCTCCGACTATATTATCTATACTGTTGACGGCGGCCAGTTTAAAAATTTCTGGAATCCGGCCACCGGCCAGTTGTTCTAAACAATGTCAGATACAGGTCCCCGGCCGCAGCTGGCCGGGGGCCACCCCTTTTACCGGACAAGCGCTTCGCCTTTACAGGATGACTATGGAATTCTTTCTGCAACAGCTCATCAACGGTCTGACCCTGGGTGGCATATACGCCTTGATCGCCCTGGGTTACACCATGGTGTACGGCATCATTCAGCTGATCAACTTCGCCCACGGGGAGTTTTTCGCGGCGGGCGGGTATATGGGTGTCATCCTGTTAAGCTACCTGGCCGGGCAGGGGTATCTGGAAACCCACCCCTGGTTGTGTATGGGTGGCGCCATGCTCCTGGCCATGCTGTTTTGTTCGTTTCTGGCCATGGCGGTTGAAAAAGTGGCCTATCTGCCTTTGCGCAAGTCCAGTCGCCTGGCCGCGCTGGTCAGCGCACTGGGCATGTCCATTTTTCTGTCCAACGGATTGATGCTGACCCAGGGCGTATACGACAAGCCGTATCCCACCGAGTTCAGCCAGGGAGGACTGGAATTTGGCATGATCACCATCAGCTATCTGCAAATGATGATCGTCGCCGTCACGATCGTTCTGCTGGTGGTTTTAAACATCCTGGTGTTCAAGACCCGTATCGGCAAAGCCATGCGGGCCACGGCCCAGGATAAGGTCATGAGCGCGCTGGTGGGCATCAACAGCAACCGCGTCATCAGCCTGACGTTTGCCATCGGGGCGGGTCTGGCCGCCGCTGCCGGGATCATGGTCGGGATTTATTACGGGTCGGTGAACTATACCATGGGGTTTGTTCCGGGTATCAAGGCCTTTGCCGCCGCGGTTCTGGGGGGCATCGGCAACATCACCGGGGCCATGCTGGGAGGCCTGATTATCGGCATGGTGGAAATCTTCGGCGCCGGCTATATTTCCGGTCAATACAAAGATGTGTTTGCATTTATCATTCTAATTTTGGTCCTGTATTTCAGGCCCACAGGCATTATGGGTGAAAATGTCGATGATACCCGCGTCTAAAAAAATCCTAAAATATTATTTCTTTGGACTCCTCTGGCTTTTCGGACTCCTCTGGCCTTTGCTGGGAATCCATGCCGACGGCACGCTCTCCTTCGGGAAAGCGTTTACGGTCTGGTTCTATATTTTTGCCGTCACCGTCGTCTTCGTCATCGGGGCGGTTCTGAACAAGCAGGGCCTCTTGACCTGGATCAGCCAACCGGCCGGGACCCTCAGGGCCAAGCTGACGACCCTGAATTCCACCATCCCCCAATGGGTGTGGCTGGTCGTTGTGGCGATCCTGGCCTTTATTTTCCCCCTGGTCACCGGCCGCTATGAACAGGACGTGGCCATCAATGTTCTGGTCTATATCTGCCTGGGGCTGGGCCTGAATATCGTGATCGGACTGGCCGGCATGCTCGACCTGGGCTACATCGCCTTCTACGGTGTCGGCGCCTACACCTATGCCATCTTGAGCGTTAATTATCAGTTGTCTTTCTGGCTTGCGCTGCCGGTAGCCGCCTTCACGGCCACGATTGCCGGCTGTATTATCGGCTACCCCACCTTACGCATGCGCGGCGACTACCTGGCCATCGTCACCCTGGGATTTGGTGAAATCGTCCGCATTATCCTCAACAACTGGATGCAACTGACCAACGGCCCCAACGGCATCCTGGGGGTCGAAGCGCCCGGTATCTATTTTTTCAGCTTTGCCGACGGATTCAGTATCGAGCATCTTTATCTTAAAAAACTTCACTATCTTTACTACGTCATTTTATTGTTGTGCATCTTCACCATCATCGCCGTCCGGCGGCTGAACCTGTCACGTATCGGCCGGTCCTGGGAAGCCATTCGTGAAGATGAGACGGCCGCCGAGTTGATGGGCGTCAACACCTATATGCTCAAACTGTTAGCATATGCCATGGGAGCCCTTTTTGCCGGTCTGGCCGGGGCGTTTTTTTGCGGCACGCATGCGCTTCGTCAGTCCGGAAAGCTTTACGTTTCTGGAATCGGCCACCGTTCTGGCCATGGTGGTGCTGGGGGGCATGGGGTCCATCCCGGGTGTCATTCTGGGCGCCCTGGCACTGATCGTCCTGCCGGAAATATTTCGCGAATTCGAGCTGTACCGCATGTTGTGTCTGGGGGGTGCCATGGTCCTGATCATGGTCTTCAAACCCGGTGGTTTTGTCCCGGCCACGCGGATTGGCCGGCGCTCAGAGGAAAGCGAGGAGTAAATGGCTACGGCGCCGATACTCGAACTGCGCGATGTTCATACCAGCTACGGCAAGATCAAGGCCCTCAAGGGCATTTCGCTATCCGTCTATCCGGGTGAAATCGTTTCCATCATCGGTGCCAACGGGGCCGGCAAATCCACCACCCTGATGAGTATCTGCGGCATTATTCCCCTCAAGCAGGGTGAAATTTACTATAATGGCCAGGCCATTCACGGCCGCCCCCCGGACCTGCTGCCGCCCATGGGCCTGTGCCAGGTTCCGGAAGGGCGCCGCATATTTCCCCGGCTGAAGGTGGAAGACAACCTGGAAATGGGCGCCTTCTTCCGTAAAGATACCGCCGAAATCCAAAAAGACATGGCGCACGTCTTCAACCTCTTTCCCGTCCTGCGAGACCGGCGGCATCAGAACGGAGGCACCCTTTCAGGCGGAGAGCAACAGATGCTGGCCATCGGAAGGGCCCTGATGAGCCGCCCCAAATTGCTCCTGCTGGATGAGCCCTCGCTGGGGCTGGCCCCTCTCATTGTCCAAAAAATTTTTGAAATTATTAATAGCATCAACAAAGAGGATGGAACCACAATTCTTCTGGTGGAGCAGAATGCCAACCTTGCCCTGCAAACCGCCCAAAGAGGCTATGTTCTGGAAACCGGCCGCATTATCATGGAAGATGACGCCAAAAGGCTGCTGAACAACCCTGAAATCCGCAAGGCCTACCTGGGAGAAAGTTGAACCGTATTCCGGCGCCAGGTTGTCTTCGATTAGATCAGCCCTACGACGGCTTGCGATTTACCTGAACAAACAAATCGTTTCATGAAAATCAGGCAAACAACCAAATACACGATCTTTAGCCAATGAATGGTCTAACCATTACAACCACCAACACCATATGGATGGCCGAGATGCAATCCATGCTTTTTCACGCCGTTTGGGGGGCATCGAACCCAAGCACCATCGGCCGGCGTCCACAACAATTTTCGCGTTGCCATTGTTTCGTGCAAACCCTCTCCGGGGAGAGCGGCATGCTTTCATTCAGTGTGTGTGAACGGAAGGATATCCTGTCATGAACCCATCCACCGATAAAACCCTTCAACATGAAGCCGTCAAACTGGCCGAAGCCTGGCAAGACCGGGCCGAAACCTTGTACAAAGATGAAGAAAAACAGTACCAAAAGCAGATCAAACACCTGCTGACCCATCCTGAGGACAAGATCACCCTGACCAAGCTGATCGACCAGAGTTTCCGCAGCGAAAACTATCGCCGCGTGGCCGATCAGGTCACCAGCCTGCTCAAACAACGCGGCATCCCAGGTTTTTTTTCACCGACCGAAAAAATCCTGATGCACCTTTTTCTTGCTGTGGGACGCCTGATTCCCAGCCTGTCCGTACCGAAGATGATCGCAAAAATGCGCGCCGACAGCCACCGGGCCATCGTTCCCGGCGAACCGGACGTTCTGATGGCGCATCTTCAGAAGCGCAAAAGCCAGGGCATCCGCATGAACATCAACCACCTCGGGGAGGCGGTGTTGGGTGAGGAAGAGGCCCGCCACCGGTCTGCAGACCTATATTGATGACCTGAAAAATCCGCACGTGGAATACATCTCCGTCAAAATCTCCACCATCTACTCCCAGATCCAGTCCCTGGCATTCGATCACACGGTCCGCGTCCTCGCCGCACGCCTGTCTGAGCTCTACCGGACCGCCGCAACCCATGCAATTCGAGCATGCCGACGGTCGGCGGGTTCCAAAATTCGTGAATCTCGACATGGAAGAATACCGCGATCTCGCAATCACCACGGCTGCTTTCACCCGGGCCCTCGACAGGGAGGAATTCAAGCAGCATGCCGCCGGCATTGTTTTGCAGGCCTACCTGCCGGATTCCTTCGCCATCCAGCAGACCCTGACCGACTGGGCCCGTAAGCCGCGTCGCCGACGGCGGAGCCCCCATCAAGATCAGGATCGTCAAGGGCGCCAACCTGGAAATGGAGCTGGTGGAATCGGCCCTTTTCAACTGGCCCCTGGCCACCTATGACAACAAACTGGATGTGGATGCCAACTACAAGCGCATGGTGCATTTCGGCATGCAGCCCGACAACATGCGTGCCGTCCATCTGGGCATCGCTTCGCACAACCTTTTTGAACTGGCCTATGCCTATAAACTCGCTGAAAAAAACGGTGTGATAGATGGCTTTTCCTTTGAAATGCTGGAAGGCATGGCCAATCATGTGCGTCGCGCCATTTCGGAAATGACCGGCGAAGTGTTGCTCTATGCGCCCGTAGCGGCCCGGGAAGAATTCATCAATGCCATCGCCTATCTGGTGCGGCGGCTGGATGAAAACACCGGCGAGGAAAATTTTCTGCGCTATTCCCCCGATCTGAAAACCGGGTCGGAAGAATGGCGCTTTCTGGAAAAGCAGTTCGAAGCGTCCTGTGCCCACCGGGAGCAGGCACCGAACACGCCCAACCGTGTTCAAGATCGCAACCGGGAAGACTTTCCCACCGAAATGGGAACCTTCTATGAGGGCGAATTCAACAATGAACCCGACACGGACTGGTCGCTGGCCGCCAACCGCAAATGGGCGGAAGCCATCCGGGACAGCTGGCAGAAGACGCCCGGCGAGGACCCGATCCAGATCCCCCTGGTCATCGGCAACCAGGAAATCCTGACCGACCGCGATGTCCGGACCTGCCTGGACCCAAATCAGACGCCCACCGAAGTGGCCGTGGCCACGTATCGCCTGGCAACGACCGCGGATGCGGAACGGGCCGTGGCGGTCGCCAAAGCCGACCCGGATGGGTGGCGCCGTCTGGCGCCCGCCGAACGCCATGCCGCCCTTTCACGGGTCGCCATGGAACTGCGCACGGCACGGGGCGACCTCATCGGCGCGTCTGCGGCCAATACCGGCAAAGTCTTCACCGAAGCCGACGTGGAAGTCTCGGAAGCCATCGACTTTGCCGAATATTATCCTTTCTCGGCCCGCACCTTTACCGAACTGAACGGCATCGTTGCGACCGGCAAGGGGGTGGGCGCGGTGGTGTCGCCCTGGAATTTTCCCATCGCCATCCCCTGCGGCGGGATCGTGGGTTCCCTGGCCGCCGGCAATACGGTCATTTTCAAACCGGCCTCGGATGCCGTTCTGGTGGCCTGGGTGCTCTGCCAGGCCATCTGGCGTGCCGGCATTTCGCGCAACACGCTCCAATTTCTGCCCTGTTCCGGCGGCAGCACCGGCGCGCACCTGATCAATCACGACGATGTCGACTTTGTCATTTTAACCGGCGGCACCGAAACCGGCATGGAAATGCTGCGCCGCAAACCGTCCCTGAATCTGTCGGCGGAAACCGGCGGCAAAAATGCCACCATCGTCACGGCCATGGCCGACCGGGACCAGGCCTGCAAAAATGTGATCTACTCCGCTTTCGGCAACAGCGGCCAGAAATGCTCCGCCACATCCCTACTGGTATTAGAGCGGGAAATTTACGATGATCAAAATTTCAAGCGTCAGTTGGTGGATGCGGCCCGCAGTTTTCAGGTGGGTTCGGCCTGGGATTTCGCCAATAAAATGGGCGCCCTGATCCATCCGCCCCAAGGTGGCTTGCAAAAAGCCATGACAACCCTGGAGCCCGGAGAGAGCTGGGCCCTGCAGCCGAAGATGGTCGGCGACAACCCCCACATGTGGACCCCGGGGATCAAGTACGGCGTCCAGCCGGGTTCCACCAC
This sequence comes from uncultured delta proteobacterium, assembly GCA_963850465.1. Lineage (GTDB taxonomy): Bacteria > Desulfobacterota > Desulfobacteria > Desulfobacterales > UBA5852 > JABZFP01. Next base: position 8,196 of record CAWKLN010000066.1, on the reverse strand, counting down.
CCACACCACCGAATTTTTCGGCCCCCTGCTGGGGGTCATGCCGGCGAACAACCTCGAGCAGGCCATCGAACGCGTCAACATGACCGGTTTCGGTCTCACAAGTGGCCTCGAGAGCCTTGATCCCCGCGAACACGCCGTCTGGAAAGCAAAAATCAAGGCCGGCAACCTCTATATCAACCGGGGCACCACGGGCGCCATAACACTGCGCCAGCCATTCGGCGGCATGGGGAAATCCGCGTTGGGGCCGGCCATCAAGGCGGGGGGCCCCAACTACGTAGCCCAGTTCATGAATTTCGAGGAAACAGGCCTTCCGCGAATCGACACCCTCCAGGGCGAACATGCCCTGCTGCGCATGGCGCTGGAATGGCGCCGCAAACTGCTATGGGGCAAACTGAGCGCTTATGCGAACGATCTGAACAAAACGATTCGGGCCATAAAAAGCTATCTTTTTAATTTCGAACAGGAATTTTCCCGGGAAAAAGACTACTTCCATCTGCGGGGCCAGGACAATCTCCACCGCTACCTGCCCCTGGGCACCATCGCCATCCGGTTACATGCGGAAGACCGCCTGTTTGACGTGTTGGCCCGCCTGGCGGCCACCCGGATTGCCGGTAACGTTCCGCTCGTCAGTATCCCCACCAAGCTCAACAACGATGCAACGACATTCCTCAACACCATGGAAGGACGCCAGATCGTGGGTAAGGCCATTGTTCGACGCCAGTCCGATGAGGAACTGATCGCATCTCTGGCCATCGTCCAGCGCGTGCGCTACGCCGCCCCCGACCGGGTGCCGGAAGCGGTGCTGGCCGCCGCTGCGACGAAGGGCTTCTACATCGCCAGAGCGCCAGTGCTCATGGAAGGCCGGATCGAAATGCTGCACTACTGCCAGAACCAGAGCATCTGCGACACCTACCATCGTTATGGCAATCTGGGAGATCGAGCGGTGCTATAACGCAGGAAGAAAGCCTATCCGGCAAGGGACCGTTCTCCCGACCCGTGCCCGGGACATGGGGAAAGGGTCGGGGAAGGGAAAATCGTCTGTCGGGCGATCATGGTGGCGAAGCGACACCCCTGCCCTCGGCCCTCGACGCCGTTAAAACAGGAACGCCAGCGCATTGTGCTCAATTAGTATCTTGACCCCTATGCCCAGCAGTACGACGCCTCCCAGAACCTCCGCCACCGGACTCAAGCGTTCCGCGGCCCCCACGGACTTCCCCAGATGCAACCCCACCACGGTAAACGCGCCCGCCACCATTCCAATCACCAGGGCCGGCAACCAGATCGCCACCTGAAGCATGGAAATCGTCAGCCCCACGGCCAGGGCGTCGATGCTGGTGGCCACGGAGAGCATGACCAGTGTCAGGCCGCGGGTGGGATCATGCTTTTCCCGGGCGTCTTGCTCCATTTTGAATGCTTCCCGAATCATATTGACACCGACAAATGCCAGAAGACCGAAAGCGATCCAGTGATCGTAACGCTCAATGCTTTCCCGCACCGTCAGTCCGGCCGCCCAGCCCATGACCGGCATCATGGCCTGGAAGAGACCGAAATGAAAGGCCAGCCGGAAAAACTGTCGCAAAGACACGCGCTTCAAGCGTACGCCGGTGGCAATGGCCACGGCAAAGGCGTCCATGGCCAGGGCAATCGCAATCGCTATAATATTCAGCATGGTCATAAATTGATTTCCGTGCCTGCGTGCCTAACAGATTCTGCCAAAGATGCCAAGGGAAAGGGGTGCCAGTGCGGATGTCAAAAAGAAAACGAAGCGTTTCCGCTATCTTACGCTGTTTCCACATTGACAGGCCCGTGGATATTCACCATAATAGGCCTTCTCTGATAACCACATAATATCATTCAGTTTCACCGGTAGAACGAGGGTTTGCCATGTCAGCACTCCCGATACCTTCCTTTTTTGATCCCCGCACGGTAGCTGCCGTCTGGCGGGTCCCCTACCAGCAGCGCGCTGCCGAAGCGGAAGCCTGGCTACACCAGCACCGGATCCAACCCGCCGCCGAGGATACCTATCGAACCGCACTGCTTCTGGTCGATCTCCAGAATACTTTCTGCATCCCTGACTTTGAGCTTTACGTCAGCGGACGCAGCGGCACGGGCGCCGTGGATGATAATCGGCGACTGTGTGCATTTATCTATCGCAACCTCCATGCCCTGACCGAAATCTGCCCGACCATGGATACCCATCAGGCCTGTCAGGTTTTCCACAGCCTCTTTCTGGTGGACAGTGCCGGCCGCCACCCGGCGCCCTTTACCGCCATATCCGTCGGAGACATCGAACAGGGCGCCTGGCGCTTTAATCCGGCCCTGTCTTCCAGCCTGGGCCTTTCCGTCGTGGAGGGACAACGCTATCTTCGGCACTACACCCGGGAGCTTCAATCCCGCGGTAAATATGAACTGACGATCTGGCCTTACCACGCCATGCTGGGCGGCATCGGCCACGCGCTTGTGTCAGCCATCGAAGAAACCGTATTTTTCCACGGCATCTGCCGGCGATCGCAGCCCGATTTTCAGGTCAAGGGGCGTAATCCGCTGACCGAAAACTATTCGGTGCTGCGGCCCGAAATCACGACCGGCCCCGATGGAAAACGTATCGGCGCCAAGAATATAGCCCTTTATCAAGAAACTTCTGAGCTTCGATGCCGTCATCATTGCCGGTCAGGCCAAAAGTCACTGTGTGGCCTGGACGATCGAAGATCTATTAGATGAAATCCAGGCCACGGGCCAGCCCCTGGCCGATAAGGTCTACCTGTTGGAAGATTGTACATCCCCGGTCGTCATTCCGGGTGTCATCGATTATACGGAGTCCGCCGACCACGCCTTTCAGAAGTTTGCCGATGCGGGCATGCACTTGGTCAACTCCACGATGCCCATGCGCGAATGGCCGGGCTTCGGCCAATGAACCGATGGATCAGCGGCTTGCTTTCAATAAGGACACCCGTGCCATGACGTCATCACATCTTGCCGGCCCCCTTTTGACCGACCTCTATGAAATAACCATGGCCGCCGGGTATTGGGCCCATGATGTCAAGGATCGCGCCACGTTTTCCGTTTTTGTCCGTAATCCCGACCAGAAACGCAACTTCTTCGTGGCCGCCGGATTGGAAACCATTCTCCAGGAACTGGAAGCCTACCGGTTCGACCCCGAGGATATCAGCTATCTGCAAAGCCTGAAGCTCTTCGACCCAAACTTCTTGGAGACTCTGCAACGATTAAAATTCACCGGAGATGTGCATGCTTTGCCGGAGGGGACCCTTTTTTTCCCGGATGAACCCATCCTTGAAATTTCAGCACCCATTATTGAAGCCCAGTTGATTGAAACCCTCGTTTTGAACACCATCGGCATTGCCACCCTCATTGCCACGAAAGCATCACGCTGCACGCATGCCGCTGCGGGTCGCCCGCTTGTTGATTTCGCCTTGCGTCGCACCCACGGCCGGGATGCCGGCAACCAGGTTGCCCGCAGCACTTACATCGCCGGATTCGCTGCCACCAGCAATGTACAGGCCGGTCAAAAATATGGTATTCCCGTCGCCGGGACCATGGCCCACGCCTTTGTCACCGCCTTCGATTCGGAATTGGACGCCTTCCGGGCCTATGCGGCAACGTTTCCCCACAACACCATCTTTCTTATAGACACCTACGATACGCATGCCGGGGCGCGCAACGCCGCCACAGCCGCCCTGGAAATGCAAGCACGGGGACACACCGCACTCGGGGTGCGCCTGGACAGTGGAAACATGATGGCATTGAGCCGCGACGTGCGCCGCATTCTGGATGAAGCCGGGCTGCCGGATATGAAAATTTACGCCAGCAGCAGCTTCGACGAATTCAAAATCACCGAAATCGTCCAAAACGGGGCACCCATTGATGCCTTCGGGGTCGGCACCCGGGTTGGCGTCTCCGCGGATGCCCCCTACCTGGACATCGTCTATAAACTGGTCCGGTTGGGAAACCGCAACATTCGCAAATTGAGCCCGGGCAAAGTCACCCTGGCCGGGGAAAAGCAGGTTTTCCGCCGCCTGGATGCCAGTGGAATGGCTCGCGAAGACATCATCGCCTGTCGGGAAGAGACGCTTGCCGAGGCGCAGGCCTTGCTTGAGCCTGTCATGACCAGGGGCCGGAAAATAAAGTCCAGCGTGCCCTTAGCCGATATTCGGGCAAACTTCGAAAAGAATTTTGGACGCCTCGACCCGCGCTACAAAAGCATCCACCGCTACGCAGCCTTCCCTGTTCGGATCAGTGCCAGGTTAGACGCCCTACAAAAGTGACGGGCGCGCAGGAATCCCCGTCATTCACGCAATGGCTTGCCTTATCGATCTTTATTCCGGGTGGATTTGTAATATTTCTTGAAGGGCGGGTTGTCAGATGCTGATGTTTCTTTTTAATCCATGGGCTTTGGTGGTGCCGACAGGTGGTATGTCTGTGGCATTCCACAAACAACCTTCTGGTGAAATTACATGGTAAATTGGCGATCAAGCCACCTCTATGGAGACCCTATCGCAATCTGATCGATTTTCCAGCGGGCATTCCCCAGCGGTCTTGGTTGCATTCCTTATCGGCTACCGGTTTCGGCCGTATGCATCGTGGCTGGAAACCCATTCCCCGGCCATGACCGCACTGGCCAGGGAGATTTCTCCGCACAGGACTGTCGCGGCAACGATTTCAGCCAATTTTCTTACCTTTCCTGTGCCATGACATCCTAAAATGTTTAGGCACTCTTTCTGGGTGGCAAGCGCTGTTCCGCCGCCGTATGTGGCAACGATGAGCGATGGAATGGTAATCGAATAGTAGTAGTCACCTTCTGGGGTTTTTTCCGTATACACCATGGCGGACGACGATTCAGCCAGATTGGCCACATCCTGGCCCGTGGCAATGAACATGGCCGTGATCCCGTTTGCCGAATGCGCCCCATTGTTGTTTGCCCCGGCCATAAAACTGCCCAGAAGGCTAACCTGCCGCTGTCTTAAAAGGACATCCACCGGAGCACCGGCCAGTTTTTCAAGAATTTTCGCCGGAATGACGAGCTCGGCAATCACTTTTTTGCCCCGGGTATGCAAGGTGTTGATATGGGAAAATTTTTTGTCCGTATCCATGTTCCCGGATAAGAGGTATCTCTGGATAACACCCGGATAATGTTGCTTGATCCATTCACAGGCAATAAAGGTGGCCTTGCCAACCATATTCTGCCCGGCCGCATCACCGGTTTTAAAATTAAACCTTAAAAACAGCAGCTTGCTGGCCGGGTACTGCTCGATTTTTATGAGCTTGCCGGTTTTGGTCGTACTTTCGGCGCTCTTTTTGATGCGATTAAAATTTTCTGCCACCCAGAGCCCAAAATCCCTGGCCTCCCTGGCATCGTTAAAATGAAACACCGGCGCCCTCTGCATGGCATCATCCACAACCGTGGTTTTTACGCCGCCGCTTTCATAGGCCACCTTCATTCCCCGATTGTAGCTTGCCACCAGCGTCCCTTCAGTGGTGGCAAGGGGGATATAAAATTCCCCTCTGGCGTGTTCACCATTTACCAGGAGCGGGCCGGCAAACCCAATGGGGATCTGGGCAACTCCGGCAAAGTGCTCGATATTCCCCGGCAGTATCGAGGGATCGAATGAATATTGGCCAAGATGGGTTGTTTTTACACCGGTCTTGTCTTCGATAAATCCAAGCCTTTTTTCTGCCATTTTAGCGGTGTAATCGTCTGTGCCAGTTTCCCGGGGAATAGGCTGCCTCATTTCCAATCTCCTTTTTCATCGCCGAATGCTTTGTCCCATCGGTACGATGCATTTGAATCGGCCCCAAATTTAGTTTGTCACTATCTTTAACAACAGCCAATTCGCCGATACGTCAATACTTTGTGGGTAATTTTAGATGGATGGTAAACTGGCAAGGTGGTGATTTACAATAAGTGCATGGCGTGGGCAATTCTTAGGGGATTTTAGTCACAATGCCTAATTCATTCTTATAACTTTAATGGACTTTTTCTGATACCGGCCAAACAATACGAAAGACATAGAATTCATATTGGATACTTGCGGCACTAAATATGCTTGGTATTTAGGCCGTGACGTTCTTTGCGATCGCGGGGGTGGATGCGCCAACCGCGAGGATCAAACCATGGGCGCGACGCCCGCTGCGGATGGGCTATATGCCGAGATAGGCTTTACGCACATCTTCATTGGCGAGCAGATTGGCGGCGGCATCCGCCATGATAATACGACCGTTTTCCATCACATAACCCCGATGGGCGGTTTTCAATGCCAGATTGGCATTCTGCTCGACCAGAAAAACCGTCGTGTTGTTTTCGCTGTTGATCTTTTTGACAATTTCAAAAATCCGCTTGACCACCAGCGGTGCAAGACCCAGGGACGGTTCGTCCAATAAGAGGAGACGCGGCCGGGCCATCAGCGCTCGGGAGATGGCCAGCATCTGCTGTTCGCCGCCACTCAGGGTGCCGCCGGCCTGGTGTCGCCGTTCGGCCAGGATGGGGAACAGCTCAAAGATGTAATCGAGATCGGTCTTGATCTCGGCCTTGTCGTCACGCAGGAAGGCGCCCATATCAAGATTTTCAAGAACGGTCAGGTAGGGGAAAATCCGACGCCCCTCGGGTACCTGGGAAATGCCCATCGACACGATGGCGTTGGGTGGCATCCCGTGGATCGGCTGCCCCTCGAAGCGGATCTCGCCCGTGCGCGGCGGCACAACCCCGGAGATGGACATCAGGGTCGTGGATTTCCCGGCGCCGTTGGCGCCGATGAGCGTCACGATTTCGCCCTGGGTGATCTCCAGACTGACGGACTTCAGGGCTTGGATGTTGCCATAAAAGGTCTCAACGTTCTGCAACTCAAGCATCGATATCCTCTCCGAGGTAAGCCTTGATCACTGCTGGATTACGCTTGATTTCTGCGGGGTTTCCCTCGGCAATTTTCTTGCCATAATCGACCACATAAATGCGGTCGGACAAACTCATGACGAGCTTCATGTCATGCTCGATCAAAAGGATCGACACCTTCATATCGGAACGCAGACGGATGATGAGCTCGTCCAGCTCCTTGGTTTCCTGGGCATTCATACCGGCGGCCGGCTCGTCGAGCAGCAGCAGGAAAGGTTCTGTCGCCAAGGCCCGGGCAATTTCCAGCCGCCGCTGGGCACCGTAAGGCAGATTCTTGGCAAACTCGTTGACATAGCGGGTCAGGCCGATTTTCTCCAGCATGTGATAGCTGTCTTCAACGACTTGTTTTTCTTCCCGCCGGTTGGCCGGCGGGCGCAGGATCGCTCCCGGGATGCCGGAATGCAGCCGGCAGTGACGTCCAATCATGACATTTTCCAGTACCGTCATGTTCTGGAACAGCCGGATATTCTGAAAAGTGCGGGCCATTCCGCGTTCGGTCACCCGGTTGGGTTTGAGTCCGTTCAAGCGTTGCGGTTCGCCCTGGGGCCGCGTCAGGAGCATATCGCCCTTGGTCGGCGGATATAACCCCGTAATGCAGTTGAAAAAGGTGGTCTTGCCCGCCCCGTTGGGGCCGATCAGAGCGACGATCTCGCCCGGATGCACCTGGAGATCGATATGATCGAGAGCCCTCAGGCCGCCGAAATCCATGGTCAGTTGCTTGACGTCTAAAACCGGTTTCATGCGCTATTGTTTTCCGCTGTTGTTTTGCAATCCTTCAAATTTGTAGATCCGCCGCACGCCGCTGACGATCCCGCCCGGCCGGAAGACCATCATCAACACCAGGAGGGTCCCGAAAACCAGCATACGGTATTCGGAAAACGCGCGCAGGTATTCCGGCAGGAGAATCAGAATCAGGGCCCCCACGATGACACCGAGGATGGACCCCATCCCCCCCAGCACCACGATACAGAGGATGATAATCGACTCCCAAATGGTAAAGCTGGTCTTCACATCATTTACTCTTAAGCTAAAGTTCCTGATCAAATGATAGTATATTAATCAATAATATTTATAATGCTTGAATAAAAAAAAAAATCATTAATTGTGACACTTAATTAACTTTTTGTGTTAACAAATAACCCAACGCCCCAAGGATGATGATACTTTAATACTTATGGCTGAAAATTGAAGTAGAATATGCCAACATAAAGCACAGGTCTAAATATAATATATATGGAACTTTAAAATGATATCTAACCATGTTACTTTTTGTGTCATAAACTTTTTCGTGA
>CAWKLN010000065.1:0-25399 GCA_963850465.1 uncultured delta proteobacterium | reverse complement strand
CCCGGGACTGAAGCAGGGAGAAAAGCGCCTCGGGGTCAGCATCCGGGACAATGCTCTCTCCGTCCAGACCGATGGAGGCATGTTCCCAGACCGATTTAATAATCCAAGGCCCCCGGTCAGTCGTGCTTCCTTGAACAGAACCCTCGCCGCCGGGCCAGGGGCCGATCCAGGCCGGGGTAGAAATACCGGCACCGGCCATCCATCCTTTGGCCAGCACCTTGCCGGAGGTGAGCAGCATGGCTTCCGCCCGGGCGCCGGTATAGGGTATGGCCACGGCATCCAGACAAAAGGGAAGTAAATGGATAAGCCGTCCCTGCCCCCCGATGGACTCTACCAGGTTAAAGACCAGGTCCACCTGCCGGCGGCGCAGTTCCTCCGTCACGGCGGACAAGTTGAGGGTGCAGGGAATGCGGCAGGACGAATGACCCAGGGTCACCAGGGCCTGCGCCACGGCGTCGGCCTGGGCGATCACGTCCCGGGCATCGGGGGCATCGGCATCCGAAACCGTATCGTGAACGATAGCCAGATGCATCAGGCGGCCCCGCGAAGGCGGTCCGCCTGGGGAACGCGGGAGGCGGCCGATTGGATGATCCAGCCGATCAGCTCCTGATAGGGAACCCCCAGGTGGTTGCAGATAATGGGCAAATCCGAATGCTCGGGGTGGATGCCGGCCAGGGGGTTCACTTCGATGAACAGAGGGTGACCGCTGGCGTCGCAACGCAGATCCAGGCGCCCCGCATCCCGGCAGCCCAGGGCCCGCCAGGCCGCGAGGGCCACATTCTCGGCCTCCGCCACCACCGAATCGTCGGCCGGACGAACCAGGCGGTATTGAACGCGCGATTCGCATTCTTCCTTGTTGACATAGGAGTAGACACCCTTTTCGGCCGTGTCCAGCAGATGCACTTCGATGGTGCCCAGCGCCCTGGCCTTGGCCCCGGTGCCCACGATGCCCGTGGTGAATTCACGGCCGGGCAGATAGGACTCGATGATCACCGGCTGCTGGAACGTATCGATCAATCGTTTACAGACCGCCGCGAGGTCGGTTTTGTTGCGGACGATGGATTCCGGTGTGACACCCTTTCCGGTTCCCTCGGCCACGGGCTTTACGAAATAAGGCCCGGCAAAAGTCACCGACCGGGCGTCTTCCGGTGCCTCGGCCACACAGAAATCGGCCGTGGGCACACCGGCGTCCCGGATCACCCGCTTGGTCATGCCTTTGTGCAGGGAGAGGCTCATGACCAGCGGATCCGAAAAGGTATAGGGAATCCCGTACATGTCTAGCAGCGCCGGCACCTGGGCCTCGCGGCCAATACCGCGCATGCCTTCGGCAATGTTGAACACCAGGTCCCAGCGCCGGCCGGCCACTAATGCGGCCGCCAGTTGGCGTCCGTGGCCGATGCGCTCGGTGTGGTGTCCCAGGGACCGGATGGTCGATTCGATGGCGGTGATGGTGTCGTCGCGGTCGAACTCGGCCGTCTCTTCTTCTGAAAAACCTTCCGCCAGATACTCAGAGCGCAGGTCGTAAGTCAGTCCGATTGTCATTGTCATCGGTTATTACCTCCTCGTAGAGCTGACAGTGCCATTGCTGCGCCAGCTCCATGGACGTGTTGATGGCCTCGAACAGCGACTCGCCGGGAGCCAGAAGATGCCGAGGGCAATCCGTATCCGGTTCGTTGTCGATATGGTCGGCCGTGTAAGTAAAAGGATGCAGCCGGCACACCAGGGGCCGCACGGCCAGGGCCAGACGGCAGCCTTGGGCGCCTAAAAAAACACAGTCCCCGTTGGCTTGGCGCTTCAGGATCCGGCGGCTGCCGTCACGGCGAAACACGTGTTGCCGCCATACCGGATCGTCGTCCTGGTCCAGATAGGCCGGGTCTGTCGTGGAAGTCCATTCCACAAATTGATGGTCGCCGGCGACAGCGCTGATGCGTCGCAGATCCCCGGGTGTGACGTAAATTTCCCTCCCCTGGCAGCAGGTCTGGCCCTGTCGGGCGCAACGGGCGCACAGGGTCGGTGGTATGGCCACCATGGCGTCCTCCTTGGGTCGTGTCAAAAAAACATCGCGGTAACGCACCGCGAGACCGGTGCGTTACCCGACCGTATAGAAATTATTGATGATATCAGCCGTTTGAAATGTGACAGATTTCCGGGTAGCGATACAGGTTGTTTTCGTAATTACGCATCACCAGGGCATCGTTTTCCCGGCCCACCACGTAGTCGGGCATGAGGGGAATTTTACCGCCGCCGCCGGGGGCGTCCACCACGTAGGTGGGCACAGCGTAGCCACTGGTGAAACCACGCAGACCGCGAATGATCGCCAGACCCGTTTCGATGGGTGTCCGGAAATGGGAGGAGCCGGTGATCGGGTCGCACTGGTAGAGGTAATAGGGTCGAACCCGCATCTTGAGAAGATGATGCATGAGCGTGCGCATGGTTTCCAGGTTGTCGTTGATCCCCTTGAGAAGCACCGTCTGGGAGCCCAGGGGGATGCCCCCATCGGCCAGCATGGCGCAGGCGCGGTATGCTTCGGGGGTGCATTCATCCGGATGGGTGAAGTGCAGACTCATCCACAAGGGATGATGGCGGCGCAGCATGCGCACCAGACGCGGCGTGATGCGCTGGGGCAGCACGGCCGGCACTTTGGTGCCGATGCGAATGATCTCCACGTGGGGAATCTGGCGCAGGCGGGACATAACCCAGGAGAGTTTCTCTTCGCCCAGCATCAGCGGGTCGCCACCCGAAAGCAGCACGTCCCGGATGGCGGGCGTTTGTTCAATATAGGCAAAGGCCCGCTCCAGCCGGTTGCGGCTGGGATGGATGGCGCCGTGACCCACCACGCGTGAGCGGGTGCAGTAGCGGCAGTAGGTCGAACAGAAATCCGAGAGTAGCAGGAGCACCCGGTCCGGATAACGGTGGACCAGGCCGGGCACCGGGCTCATGGCCTCTTCGCCCAGCGGGTCGTGGGCTTCGCCCAGCGCGCTGAAGGTCTCCTGAATGGTGGGGATCACGCTGCGGCGGAGGGGCTGATTCGGATCGTCCGCAGAGACCAGGCTCATGTAATAAGGCGTGATGCCCAGTGGCAGGGTCGTATTGGCCTGGGTAAAGGCGGCCCGTTCGTCTTCCGAAAGCGCAATCATGGTCTCCAGCTGGGCCAGGCTGCGGATGCGGTGACTGGTTTGCCACTGCCAGTCATTCCAGAGTTTGGCCGGCACACCGGAGAAATGTTTCTTGCGGAAGGATCTTACGGCCGGAATGAGCGTCGTGACGCGGGGAGTGGGAAAGCGAACCAGCCGACAGGCGGCTTCAGGGGGGGCGAGGGAAGGAATGGCCTCGATACACGGGTTAGGGTCAGGAGGTTCGTCATCGCCCTCCTGGGTGGCCGGTTTCGGTGATGCGATCATCTTTTGGTTCCGTTTAAGGGAAACCTGCATCGTCTTTTTTCCTTTGTTGGAAAAGGTTGTCTGGGTTCCGGCCCCGAGCCTCCAGGAACCGGCATTTTAGCCTGATTTTTTCTCTGGGCTTGTTGGCGCAAATATAAGCATTTTCGATTCTAATGCAAGAAAAAAATGCGCACCATCAAAAATAATTATTCGAATATTAACAGTAAATTATAAAGCTTTTTAATTATTATCCCGGATCAGGACAAAAATTGTGATGAAACGATCGCATGGGGTAAGCATCATCCGGCACTGTGTTTTGACGATAAAACAAATAAAATAAAATAGATATATAATATTTGGGTCGATTCCGGAATCCAGCCCCAAGGCGCGCGTTGCCGCACCTTGCTTAACGGGAAGCAAAATGGGACGCGCCGGCCTGTGCAACAAGTGTAAGGTTCCCGCTTTTGCAGCGCTTCGACCTGGCAATGGGCTCGCATCCATATCTGAAGGTCGATTCGAGAACATTTTAGACTTGACATTACGTGCATACATGCACATATATGAACTGTTATGAAAAAACTGCTCACCCAACCGATCCAGACCGCCACCGATGAACTTGTCGATCTCATCGATTCCCGCTTTTTTAAAGCCCTCGGTGAACCGGTGCGGGTACAGCTTCTCAAGTATTTGATTCTCAGCGGAAAGTCCGATATCGCGTCGATTGCCGCCGCCTTTTCCCAGGACCGCTCGGTGATTTCCCGGCACCTTCAGGCCATGCAGAATGCCGGGCTTTTACGCAGCGCAAAGGTGAGCCGGCATGTTTTTTACGAAATTGATGGGAGGACCGTCCTGGAAAAATTCGAACGCATCGCGGCCCAAATCAGACAGTGTCTGCCCCATTGCTGCCCGGATTGAACAGGATGGCCTCTTTTTTTGATATTTATATGCATATGAGTGCATATTAGCATATTTTTACCAACAACCACGGGAGATCACACCATGAAACGCCGCGGCATCCACAAACCAACCATCGAAGACGCCATCGAACTGAGCGGTATCGAAACCCTTCATCCGGGTGGCTTTGCCTTGACCCTTCGCACGGCTGAACTGGCCGGCCTGCGACCCGGCATGCACATTCTGGATGTCTCCAGCGGACGCGGCACCCAGGCCCTGTTTTATGCCCGTGAATTCGGGGTCGATGTCACCGGCATCGATATCGCGGAAGACATGGTTCACACCGCCACCCACCAAGCGCAACAGGCCGGCCTGGCGGACCGGGTGCGCTTCAGGCAGGGGGATTCCCAGTGCCTGCCCTTCGATGCGAACAGCTTCGACGCGGTCATCAATGAATGTGCGGTGGGCATTCCGGACGACTCCCAGAAAGTCCTCGATGAAATGGCCCGGGTGGTCCGACCGGGAGGCGTGGTGGCCATCCATGAATCCACCTGGCAGGGTCCGCTGCCGGAAGAAGAAAAGATGGAATTCAGCGAGCGCTACGGAACCACCCCGCTGGAAGAAAGCGAATGGGTGGGCATGCTGGCCGCCGCCGGTGTGCGTGACATCGAAACCGAATGCGAACCATGGTCAAATCCCGCGATGTTCTGGAAAATCAGAAAAGACCGCGACGTCAAACGCCCTTCCCAGGTTTTGACCCTCCCGGAACGGATCGCCACTGCAGGCAGGGTGCTTCGCCGTTATGGTCTGAGAGGGGTCTTCAAGGTGTTTGAAAATGAGCGCATATTCTACCGCGCCATTTTAGACGGCAAACTGGGCTATTGTCTGTTCAAGGGCATTGCCTCGTAAGCCGTTTGCATTCGACGTGGCGCAAGTGAAAACGCTACCGCCTGTTTATTGGATGCGTTGCATGCTTTGATTTGCACGGCCCCCCCGGGGATCACGGTTGTCTTCAGGTACGCTCAACAATGCAGGACACGCTAAGCGGGAGACTGTGGCTCACCCGCATCAGAAACAGCGCTCAAGTTTTCATGCTACCGGGTCGATAACCGGCATGTGGAAACATCCTTAAGTTTTGTGTTGGCATGAACGATTCGGTCAACTTGGGTGCACACGAAGCCACATGGTCAAAAAACATACGAACGCACAATCCAACGTGCCGCGCATCCTGGTGGTCGACGACAGCGCCGCCATCCGCAAAGGGCTTGTCAAACTGTTGGAGCCGCTGGGCGCCGAAACCCTGGAAGCACCGGACGGACGCCACGGACACGATCTGGTTTTGCGGACGTCCGTTGACCTTGTCATCAGTGATGTTGATATGCCCGAATTGGACGGTATCGCATTGTGCCGCCAACTCAAATCCAACCCCGCCACCCGCGCCATCCCGGTCATCCTGCACAGTTCCTTTGATGCCGAAGCCGATATCGAACGCGGCTTTCAGGCCGGCGCCACCGCTTATGTCACCAAAGATCAATCCACTTCCAGCCTTCTGAATACGGTCCGTCGGACGTTGAATCAGGCAAGTTTCTACAGAGACCATGCCATTCTTGTGGTAGACGACTCCACCACCATCCTGCGGTTGGTCAAAAACGGATTGAGCGAAGCCGGATTCGGCGTGGAAACGGCTGGAAACGGCCGGGAAGCCCTGGATCGACTGGCCGTGGCAACACCCGATCTTATTCTGAGCGACATCGACATGCCGGTGATGAATGGCTTTGAGTTGTGTGAAGCGGTACGCCAGGACCCCCGTTCATCTGAGATCCCTTTTGTGGTCATGAGCGCCAACAGCGATCGGGGATCGATGAAACGCATGCTGCAGCGCGGTGCGGCCGCCTACATCACGAAGCCTTTCAACGTGGACGAACTGGTGATTCTAACCGAAAGAATCCTCTCGGACCAGTACCGCCTGCTGCTCAAGGAAAAAGAACGGCTCGATTTTGAACAGCGTCACATGCTGGAGAGCATCTCCAGTCTTATTTCGGCACTCGAGGCACGGGACCCCTATACCCGGGGGCATTCGGAAGCCGTCGGCCGGATTGTCTCGGGTATGGTGGCCCTGACCGGCGCCAGCCAGCATGCCATCGACCGTGCGACCATCGGCGGGCGCCTCCATGACATCGGGAAAATCGGCGTCCGGGACGCCGTGCTGCTGAAACCGGGCAAGCTGAACGACGACGAATTCGATCAGATCAAGCAGCACCCGCTCATCGGGGCGACGATCCTGCAGTCGATCGAAAGCCTTGCGGACATCAGGGATATTGTGCTTTCGCACCACGAGCGGTTGGACGGCAAAGGCTATCCCCATGGCCTCGCGGGTGAACGCATCCCCCTCACCGCGCGCATGACCGCCGTCGCGGATACTTTCCACGCCCTCACCAGCGACCGCCCCTATCGAAAAGGCATGCCGCTGGAAAAAGCGCTGGACATCATCGATGCCGCCCGGGGCACCCAATTGTGCCCGGATTGCGTGAATCTCTTCCGGAACTACCTGAAAAAGGAAGATAACTCTCCGGTAAGGGAACTAATGCCCTTCGGCAGGCAAACGCATGCTCGCCGCTCGTTTCGATGCTTCGCGGGTGAGCGCTTTCGCGCAATTCATGAGATAACAGGGCTTAGTTGGCAAGATAGCGGTAAATGGCGGGAAAATCCTCTTGGCCCATGCCGATAAAGCCGATTTTCATGTGTCCCCCTTTCAGTGGTTGTCCGAAGACAGGCCCATTTCGCTCACCTTGGCTTTGATATGCGCCCATCCGGATTCATTGGGTTGGGTCGGTTTCAGCCGGCGCAGTTCCTGCAAGACATCGGCAACGTAGGGTGGTTGACGCATGCCAACGAGGACCGAGGAAATACCGTGTGTCGTTCTGAGCGCCCGAATCGCAATCTGACTCAGAGTCCCACGGCCTTCCCAGGCCGGATCGGCTTTCTGAACCATCTGTTTGAGCGCATCAGCCCTTTGGGCCGCTGGTGGGGCATAGATGGACGTCACCATTTCCAGGGCGGATGTCAAATAGCGACGATGGGTTTCAGTCCAGTCGCGGATGTTATCCGGAAATGCCTGCTGGTCGAAATAGGCCAGCACCCCGTTGGCCCGGGGAAGCAATTGCGACGCCATGGCCTGCCGCCAGTGATCATAGGACAGAAAATCCTGGTGTTGCTGCAGCAGCGAAGGGCCAATACGGATTTGAGTTTCGATCCGGGCGCGTAATTCTTCTGATTCTTCCAGGTTCGGCAGAATTTTCCTGACCAGAACATTCTCGGAAGCCATCAGCGCCTGAATGGCTTGCGCGATCGCTTCGGGGGTATAGGCGCGGGACAATTTAACATCGGCCAATCTCAGGAGGCCATCGGCGACCAGGGCATTCAGGGGGCGATTGACGAGGGTGCCCAGTCCGGCACGGATAGCCGTGGTGAGCAGCGTCGCGCCGTCGGGCTGGTTAGACGTCAGGACGGCACCGCTTTCGATGAGATTCATGGGAAACTGGACCAGCGCGAAATGGTGTCCGGACCCAACCGTGTTGGCCACATCCAGAATCCGCTGAAGACAGGTAAAATCCGGTCGATCCGAAGACGCCGGAAACGTGTTGGAACTGATCCCGTAATAGCGGATACGCCCCCGGGCGACCTCCCGCTCCAGGTGTTGAAACGCTTCCAGAATGCGGCGCTCGTATTCGGCCTTGGCCGTTTCCGGATCCATGTCAGGTTTGGAAGAGGCCCAACTCAGATAATATTCGGGATTGTGCAGAAGAAAATAATCGAGCGTGGCCAGGTTGAGGCGCTTCAGGCTGCGGGTGAGCTGATCTTCCAGGAATTCGGGATGAATGCAGTGCGCCAGTCCATCCGCATACGGTACGAGATCGGGAAACGGGCGTCCCTGGGATTTGCGCGCCTGGCTGAGCGCGTAGTTTTGCCCCTGGAGATAGCCCGCCTTGGTCACCACGATGATCTCCTGGCGGTGTAAGGTTCCGGATCGGATGGCATCCGTCAGGACCTTTCCCACGAGCGTTTCCGATTCACCGTCCGCGTAATTCGCACTGGTGTCGATCAGGTTGATGCCGCCTTCCAGTGCCAGGTGCAGGGCTTGGCGGTGGGGTTCGACGCCGTCCGCGATACGGTAACCGCCGAATCCCGCCTGGGAACAGTGAAGTCCGGTGCGACCGAGGGTCGCATACTGGATCGTATTGAAACGCTTCGCATAGACGCCCGTCGCGTCTGCTGTGGCAAATCCCTCGATCATGTGCACGGGCGGCTCCTTGGTCCATTTTGGAACGGATTGCTGGGTACGGTCCTACCTTAGGTACACCCCCTAATCTGTCAAGCAGACAACGGAAGTGACATGTTGAAATATATGGAATCGACGGCGATCAAAGAAAGAGGAGCATACCGCATCATAACAAATATGTTTTGAGGTGTTGGCAGTAACCGCAGGCGAATTCGGGATGGGTCATCGTGTGGTATGCGACCCTTACCAGCACTTTTGAGGTAAGAAGGCCAACGACCGGATGTTGCCGTCGGCCTTTTGTTCAGGAGCCAGGTCTTGATCGAAGTAATGTTTACTAGAACAAATATCGTTTCATATTCGGGACGCCGTTTCCGGAATCAATCATGCTTCGGTTTTCGCTGTCGCTTAAGGCCGTATGTGGATTCCCGCCGCCATTGCGCATCGCATGGTCGCTTCCGTGTATCGTTTCACAAGTGGGTTCGTCGATCATTTCCCTATCCCAGGAGATTCGGTAAGGTCATCGATATCGCAGGAATAAATGACACGAGCATCAAAGCAACTAATATTGCGATATAAAAGGGCCAAATGGTTTTCACCGCATCCTCTAACTTAACATTGCCGACGGCACACCCGACAAACAGACAGGACCCCACCGGAGGGGTACAGAGCCCCAGCCCGAGGTTCATCAATAAGATCATGCCGAACTGATAGGGATCTATTCCGATGGAAATCGCGATCGGCAAAAATATCGGCGTGCAAATCAGAATCAACGCGGCCATATCCATGATCATGCCGAGAAGAAGCAGCATCAGGTTGATCATCAACAAGATGATGACGGGGTTATCTGAAATACCCGTCAGGAAAGCCGCCATTTTTTCTGGCACCTGATAGAAGGTCAACAAATACGCAAATGCGCCTGTACAGGCAATCAGGATCATGACCATCGACGTCGTTCGGACGGAATTCGTGACCGCCAGCTTAAATTTCTTCCATGGCAGCGCCCGGTATACAATAATGGTAACGAGAAAGGCATAAATAGCGCCAAAGGCGCCTGATTCTGTAACCGTAAAAATTCCGCTGAGCACACCACCGACAATGATAATCGCGGTCATCAACCCGGGCAGTGCCGTGACAAAATTCTGAAATAAAATAACAAAGCCCGGAAAGGCCTCGGAAGCATAGCCCCGCTTGACCGCCACAAGGTAGGAAACGGCAGCAAGACATATACACATCAAGACACCGGGGAAAAACCCGGCCAGAAACAATTTGGAAATGGAAATCCCACCTCCGGCGGCAATCGCATAAATAATCATATTGTGGCTCGGAGGAATAATGATGCCTGCCAGAGATGACGTTACGGTCACATTTACCGCGTAATCATCATCATAACCTTTCTCTTTCATAACCGGTATCAGGATGGAACCAAGTGCCGAAATATCGGCGATGGCCGAACCGGATATACCACCGAACAGCATGGAGGAGAAAACATTGACGACACCCAGTCCTCCCCGCATCGCCCCAACGGCTGAAGAAGCAAAGCGCACCAGGCGCATGGCGATACCACCCTGAAACATCAGTTCCCCCGCAAAAATAAAGAACGGAATCGCCATGAGGGAAAAAATACTGATACCGGAAATAATCCGCTGAAAAGCGATCATCACCGGCAGCCCTTCATAAAAAAAGGCGGCAACCGCCGCAACGCCGATAGCAAAGGCCACCGGCATACCGATGACGACACAAATTGCGAATATACCTAGTAAGATGAGCAGGCCCATTGATCAGAGATCCCCTATTTATTCAATATCTTCTTGATTTGGATGGTTAAAAAAGTGAATGAGATGGCCAATGGAATATAGAAAAACAAAACCACCGCTCAACATGATAGGCAAAGACCGCCACCCTTCCGAGACATTGATGAGGGGGATCAGCGCGTCCCACTTGAACACGGTCAGCTTGTATCCGTAGACGACCATTATCAGACCGAATCCTGTCAACAGTACTATACGATAAGAAATCAAAAATACGACGGACCGGCTTCGGGCTCATCTCCCGAAACACGGATACACCCAGGTGGGTTTTTTGGTGAACACCGACCGATGCGCCTAAAAAACCAATATAGACAACCAATAACAAGGAGACTTGTTCAACCCAGGTGGGGGTGGCATTCAGCACGTAACGACCAAAGACAAGCCAACCGAAAATAGCCGTCATGAAAACAAGCGCGACACCGGTAATGATGGTATTCATCTGGCTGAAGAAATCCAATAATCTGTCAAATGCTGATTTATTCTCTACTGCTTTTTCTGTGGACATGAGCATAATACCCGCTATAATTTCAAATTCATCAATGTGGGCCGCACTGAGAAACGGCCACCGGCATTTCTTTCTGAAGAGAATGCCGATGACCGTAATGATGCTTAGACCAGAATCTAAGGTGTTTGTTGGATCAGCTCGACTAACGGCCTCAGATCCGGATTTTCCGCCAAGTACTTGTCGTAAACAGGTTTCATGGCCGCCTGGAAGGCGCTTTTGTCTGGAATTTCATTGAATTTAACACCCGCTTCCAATAACCTTTGCCTCACTTGCTTTTTCCCGCTCCAACCACAGCTTACGTTGAAGCACCGCCGACTCTTGCGCCGCTTCCTTCAGGATTTTCTGATCCTCGGCCGACAATGCATTGTACACGTCTGCATTTATTGCCAGAATCTCAGGGATGATCAGATGTTGCGAGTTGGAATAATACTGAGCGACCTCATAATGACCCGTCGACTCATAGGAAGGCCAATTGTTTTCAGCACCATCGACAACACCGGTTTTCAGAGACTGGTATACTTCCGAAAAAGCCATGGGAGACGGGTTTCCGCCCAGGGCCGAAATCATTCCGGAGTATAAATCATTGTTCATCACCCGGACTTTCATGCCAACAACATCGGCGGGCTGTTGTGATGGGCTTCTTGGAGTTATAAAACGAACGCGCTCCGGCAGCGTACCATCCCAGGGAAATGAGGCCTTTCTTCTCAAGACCGGCATTGATCATTTCGCCCGCTTTGCCGTCCAGAACACGCCACATGTGGTCGGAGTCTTTAAAGATAAACGGCAAGCTGACGACATTCGCTTCCGGAACGATTGGCCCGATCGGCCCCATATTGAAGTTGGCAATCTCCAGCCCACCAATACGCACCTGTTCGATGGCGTCCGGTTGACTGCCGAGCGTACCGGCATGGAACATCTTCAGGGTCATTTTGCCGCCGGATTTTTCTTTCAGCAACTCGGCAAATTTATCCATGGCGACCGTATTAGGGTAACCCGCCACATGAATATTCCAGCCCTTCCATTCTTTGGCTTGGGTTGACACAGAAAAACCAGCGATAAGCGCAATGATTACAACTGAACAAGCAAACATTTTTAGACATTTCATCATGATCACCCTCCTTAGATTGCAGGTTAAAACATGCGTTTACAGTTAGGTCATCCTTGAAAATGATGATGCTTCTAAACAATTCGGCAAGAGCTTTAATAAAATAGTCACACCTGCCCCTCTCCCTGATATTCTCCCCTCCTTTCTCATTGTGGTTTATGAATGACCACAATCATACCACCCCTTGGTTTTCTGTTTTTCTCACTGTTGCGACGAGGTTATGGATAACAATGACGCCTTTAGTTCTTAATACTACGCAAAGTACAATCCCACCGTTAATTTCGATAATCTCGCCCGTAATGAACGAACCAAGCTCCGTCGCAAAATAGAGTACCGCATTGGCGACATCATCCGGGGTACCCCCCCGTTTCAAGGGTGTGCTGTTGATGGCCCCTTGAATTCCGGCATCGGTGGTGAACGTTTCGTGAAAAGGCGTTTCCAATATGAGCCCGGGGGCCACCGCATTCACCGTTATGCCCTGATCGGCAACTTCCTTGCACAAACCACGGGTAAAAGCGATGATGGCGGCCTTTGATGCGGCATAGGCCGTGGCACCGTTCCCGCCACCGTTGTGGGCTGCCAGGGAGGACATGTTGATGATGCGCCCCCATCCTGTATTCATAAATGGCAATACGGCCCGGGTACAGAAAAAAGTGCTGGTCAAATTGACGTTGATGGTTTTAAACCAGTGTTCATCCGTCATATCCGCAATTGCGCAACGGCCGACAAGATGGCCCGCATTGTTCATTAGAATATCGATATGACCGCCAAAATGCCGTGCAACCTGCCCCACCACCTCTTTAACCTGTTCGCTATTCGTTGCATCCAGCGGCAGCGCTATGGCGTTCCGACCCATTTCTTTAATGGCAGCGACGGTCGCCTGCCCCTCGGCTTCGTGCGAATAGTAGGTCAAGGCCACATCCGCGCCGCAGCGCGCCAGCGCAAGCGCGACGGCACGCCCGATGCCTATATTGCCTCCCGTGACGAAGGCTGTTTTACCGGCAATAGTTAAGTCCATAATACCCTCCCAAGCATGGTCAATTTTTTTGGTGCCGGGCAGAAGATGCCCTGACGATCAATACCTGGTCTGGTGTAGCCAAGCGCTTGATTGGTGCCAGCCAGTCAGGTTGTAAAACCTTCGATCGGAGGCCCTGACGCCATGCCCGTTGGGCCCTACCGATTTTAGCGGGCCAGCCACCCGCCGTCCACCGCCAGGGTATATCCGTTGATGTAATTTGATGCGGCGGAGGCCAAAAACACGGCCGTGCCTTTTAAATCGTCCGGTGTGCCCCATCTTCCTTGCGGTATTCTGTCCATAATCTGTTTATTTCTAACCGGATCATCTTGCAACGGTTGTGTCACCCTGGTTCGCATATAGCCCGGGGCAATGGCGTTCGTATTGATATTATGCGGTGCCCACTCGCAGGCCATCAAACGGGTGAGGCCCATGACACCACTTTTGCTGGCCGTATATGATGGTACCAAAATCCCCCCCTGAAAGGAGAGCATCGAGGCAATATTGATAATCTTGCCACCGGTACCTTGTGCAACAAACTGCCGGGCGACCGCCTGGGAAAGAAAAAACAGCGATTTGAGGTTGACGTTCATGACATCATCCCAATCCTTCTCGCTGAAATCGAGCGCTTTTTCTCGGCGAAGGAGACCGGCACTATTCAACAGGATATCCAAATGGCCAAAATGGTCCACCGCCTGGTGTACGATCTGATCGATGGGTTCGATGCTGGTCAAGTCCGCCTGAATTCCCAGAAACTTCTTGCCCATGGCTTCGATCTTATCTTGGATCTTAGGCTGGCCCTGGTTATACACACCCACAATATCGGCGCCAGCCTCGGCCAGCCCAAGGGCCATTCCTTCGCCCAGCCCGGAACTACAGCCGGTTACCATGGCTACTTTACCAGACAAACTGAATTGATCTAGAATCATCTATTTTCCCCTTTCCCAAGCAGAGAAATAGGCAGCGGGGTCACCATCCATGGCATGGTGGTTGTTTTTGAGCTTAACGGACCACCCTGGCGCCGCCGCCGGCCATTATTTTCTCCACTTCTTTCAATGTCGCCATGGTCGTGTCACCGGGGGTGGTCATGGCCAGGGCGCCGTGGGCGGCACCGTAATTGACGGCGGCCTGCGGATCGCCGGAGGTCATTAAACCGTAGATCAATCCTGAGGCAAAGCTGTCGCCACCGCCAACACGATCCAGTATTTCCAGATTTTCCCTCAGGGGCGCTTCATAAAATTTTCCATTTGCCCAGCAAATGGCGCCCCAGTCGTTGATGCTGGCTGTTTTTACGGTTCTCAAGGTTGTACCGGTAACTTTGAAATTGGGGAATTGCGCGACGGCGACCTCGATCATTTTTTTGAAGTTGGAAACGTCCAGCGAAGACAGATTCTCATCCAGGCCTTCCACCTTGAATCCCAGGCAGGCCGTGAAATCCTCCTCGTTGCCGATCATCACGTCGACATACTGAGCCAGTCGACGATTGACCTCCTGCGCTTTTTCCTTGCCCCCGATACTCTGCCAGAGCGATGGCCGGTAATTGAGATCATAGGAGATCATGGTCCCGTGCTTTTTGGCCACCTGCATGGCTTCTTCGATGACGTCCGGGGTCGTTTCGGAAAGGGCCGCGAATATTCCGCCGGTGTGCAGCCAGCGCACGCCCTGCTTGCCGAATATATCCTCCCAATCGATATCGCCCTTCTTCAGTTGTGACACAGCCGTGTTGCCGCGGTCCGAAACGCCAAGGGCACCGCGGATTCCGTGACCTCTTTCAGTGAAATTTAAACCGTTGCGCACCGTCCGGCCGATGCCGTCAAAGCGCGCCCATCGGACAAAGGATGCGTCCACGCCACCCTGCAGAATCAAATCTTCAACCAGGCGTCCAACGGCGTTGTCGGCAAAGGCCGTCACAATTGCGGTGCGCATTCCGAAACAACGCCGCAGGCCACGCGCCACATTGTATTCACCGCCGCCTTCCCAGACGCGAAAAGATCGTGTCGTGTGAACCCGTCCTTCTCCGGGATCAAGGCGCAGCATAACTTCGCCCAATGAAATAAGGTCGTACCGGCAGCTGTCTGCCGGCTTAATATCGAGAACGGTCATTTTTTTCTCCTCGCATCCGTCGCGTTGGTTTAATGTCAATCCTGCAAATTTTGATACCGTATGGTCGCAGCACAACATCAGCGCTGTTGCTTTCATGAAGCCGAAGGCGATAACTTATTCACGATCTCGACGGCTTCCCGTGCGTTTTGAACAATTTCATCGAACTTGCCTTCGGAGATCAGAGACGATTTGGCGACCCAGGTCCCGCCGCATGCCAGGACCTTTGGGAACTGCAGATATTCCAGCAGATTATCAGGGCTGATCCCGCCGGTCGGTACAAATTTGACCGTTGTATACGGACCGCTCATGGCTTTGAGTGTTTTCAGCCCGCCAAAAGCGGCGGCCGGAAAAAATTTCAGGACCTCAAGGCCGAAATCCAGCGCCGCCTCTATATCCGAAGGCGTGCAGATACCGGGTGTGATCGTGATATTGTTTTCGACACAATAGCCGACGACCTTCGGATTGAATCCCGGCGACACCATGAATCGGGCGCCAACGTCAATCGCGGCTTTCACCTGATCGACCTTTAGAACCGTGCCGGCCCCCACCAGAATGTCTTCCCGTCGGGCCATAATGCGCATGGCATCCAAGGCGGCCGCTGTCCGGAAGGTGATTTCTGCGCAGGGCAGCCCCCCCTCGATCAATGCATCGGCCAATTGCATCGCGTCTTCCGCCTTTTCGATAGCAACAACGGGCACAACGCCCATTTTCGCAAACTGTCGCAGTATTTCACTCATAACGATGTCTCCTCATTTATAAGGGTAATGGCTGCCGTCGTCATTCACAGGGGCGAATTATTCTTCAAACCTTTTGTTGCGAAATGATTTGGTATGTTTCATGCTTTGACAACGGGGGAGCCCCGGTCGTTTCCACCCTGTAGATGCCGAAAGGGAAGGGGCAGGCGTGTCCTAATCACCAAATTATTGGAGTGTCAAATCACGAAACCTTTCAAGTAAGATAAATCACTCATACCCGTGATTTTTTCAAGTCCACCACCCTATCTATGCCGCCGTTTGACAAGGATATTATTTCAGCACTGGAACTGCTATAAAACGAATCGTCGTAAAGATATCCATAATCCGTAACCCTCCTCGATGAGGAGGCCGATTTTGCCCTCCTCATCTGCATGCCGGAGAAGCATACTCGGTTATTCTTCTCCCTTTTCTTTCATCGCGGCTTTAAGTTTTTCGACATGAGCTTTACGCGGCGGGCAGAAGATATCGATCCCTTTAAATCCGGTTTTGGTCTGACCGCCATGGGGAACATTGGCGGGATGAACACATACGTCTCCGGCTTTCATCAGAAATTTTTCATCGCCACAGATATGATCTTCTTCTCCTTCAAGCATGATTAAAATCTGTTCACAATCATGGCTGTGCACCGGGAAAACACATCCCGCAGGATTTTCGATAAAGCTGATAAGCATTTTATCGGTAAGAAGCAGGTTTGTCATAGACGGCAGTTTTTCATCACCCGTAAGGTTTATCCGCGGAAGATCTGTGATCTTATGGAGGTATTTTGATTTCTTTTCAGCCATTTTTTTTCTCCTTTTAAATATAGTTTTTATCAATTTTCCCTTTTTATTCAGATGACCGCCCGCGTTCAATCCAACCCGTCGCGAGGTCATTTTTCTCCGCTTTGTAAGTAACGCTTTAAAAGTAAGACCCGGTCATAAAGGATGCTATTCGGTTATTCATTCTTTACAAGCACTTTAAGATATTGATCCGGTTTATCCTCCAGCAGGTGAAACGCTCGGTCCAGTTGTTTCAAGTCAAATACTTCCGAAACGAACAGTTCGGGATGAAACTTTTTGAGCGCCATCAATTGCAGGGCCCGGGGATAATCACCAAGAGTTACCCTGGATCCGACGATCTGAAGTTCTTTAAATACGCACTCTTTCCAGAGCACGGGCGTAAGTTGGGAACCCAGACCCATGACCACGATCCTCCCCCCGCTGCGCGACATCTTCACGGCCTGCTGGACAGGGCCTTCCCGGTTGTCGATCTCCCTATAAGTTCCGACACATTCGATGACCCGATCGACGCCGAGACCGTCGGTCTGCGCCAGAATTTTTCCCACCGGATCTTCAATTGTCGAATTAATCGTCAGATCGGCGCCCATTTTTCGGGCGATTTCAAGGCGGTTGTCGAATACATCCACCGCACACACCCAGGCCGCAGCGGTTTGCTTGATAACCTCCAGAACGGCCAGTCCGAGGCGGCCGGCGCCCAGAATAACGACACGATCCGCGGGCTCGATCATGGCTTTGCGGGCCGAATGGACACCCAGGCTGTAAAGTTCGACAAGGGTTGCGTCCCGCATGGACACCGAATCCGGAACTTTGAAAACTTTGTCGGCCCCGGCCACGGCATAGTCCGCAAATCCACCGTCATATTCAATGCCCAGCAATTTTAAATTATTGCAGACATTGTTCTGACCGTTCAAACAGGCCGGGCACTGGTTGCACCAGATAATCGGGTCGACCGTTACCCGGTCCCCGGGTTTTAAATTGTGAACAGCGGTTCCCACCGATTCGATAACGCCTGCGAATTCGTGCCCTAATATCCGGGGATATTTGACGCGGTTTTTAAATTCGCCCAAATATATATGGAGGTCTGTGCCGCAGATGCTGGCCCAATGAACCCGGATCTGCACTTGCCCCGGTCCCGGATCAGGGGTCGGCACCTCTTCAAAAACAATTTGCATGTCATTTTTTAATACGGCGGCTTTCATCTGTTAATTCCTCTTAAATATTAAACTGTGCTTTCTATCTATGGTTTCAAGGATCAATTGAGTATATATGTCTTCTGGCAGGCCAACCCTGTTGGCAAAATTCCTCCACGGCAAATGCCTTTTAATGCGAACGCATTCAACCCCCAAGTCTCCATTCAACGATTACATCACGCCTCTTTCTTCGCTTGGAACCAGCCGAAGCCGAAAAGCTCGTCGATTTGTTGAATGAGGTTGCGGATGGAGTAGACGAACATGATCGCCCCGGCAACCGGCATGGGTGCATACCACCAAGTCATGGGCCACGCCAAGATCGGTGAATGACGGCCGACCGACATGGTCAAATCGAAGGAATAATATGCAAAAGCGGCAATAAACGCGGCGGCGAAGATCTCAATGATGAAGGTGAAGATCTTGCCGAACATCGTGCCCGCCAACATATCGGCGACGGCCTCGATCCGGAAGTGATCGCGTTGGCGCCACAGATCCGCGGCGGCGATAAATATGAGCGATGACATCAGCCATTCGATAATCTCGTCGGACCAACTCAGCTTGAACCACTCGATAACGGCGGTCGATGACGTGAACCAGTCGATGCGGACAAAACGGACAAACACGACCAGGGCCAGCATCACCATCAGGGTCAGAAAGTTGGCGATACAGAACCAACGCATAACCTTGCCGAGTACGCCATCGATGGATTTTAGAAGTGTCATGATCAATCCTCCGATCACTCAGGCATCAAGAGATTGGGAAGCCACAAGGACACCACGGGAATGTAGGTGATCATCAACGTGACGATGAAAATGCCCAGCAGGTAAGGGAACAGCTCGCGGGTGAGGCGTCCGATCGAAACATTGGAGATCGTCGCGACGGCATAGAGGCTCATCCCCACCGGCGGCGTCAGCAGGCCAATCATTGAGCACAGCACCATGATCACGCCGAACTGGATGGGATCGATCTGGAACTGGTCGATGATCTTCATGAAGATCGGGATGGTAATGACCATCACCGCAATGCCTTCCATGAAGCAACCGAGAATGATCAGCACAAAGACAACGATGATCAACAACACGTACTTGTTTTCCGTAACCGTGGTCAGGCCTGAAATCACCTGTTCCGGAATGCTTTGGTGGATCATCAGCCAGCCGAAGAAACCGGCGGTGGCGATGATGAACAGAACGCGTACGCTTTGTTTGATGGATTCCCAAACGATTTCGGGAACGTCCTTCAGTTTAATTTCCTTATAGACGAAGCAGCCGATGACGAAGGCATAGACCGACGCAACAACGGCCGCTTCGGTCGGTGTGAAAATACCGCCCAAAATGCCGCCGATGATGATGATCGGCATGAGCAGCGCAAGGAACGATTCAGTGAACGTTTTCCAGATAAGGCCGAACGACGGTGTCGGGTCCTTGGGATAACCGCGCTTCTTGGCGACGAAATAAACGGCGATCATGAGCGCCAGGCCCATGAGCAATCCCGGAACAAATCCGGCCATGAACAATTTGACGATGGAAACGCCGGTGATGGAACCGTAAATGACAAAAGCAATAGAAGGGGGCACAACAGGTCCGATGGTTGACGAGGCAGCCGTAATGGCGGCTGAAAATTCCTTGTCGTAACCGTTTTCGGTCATCGCCTTCATTTCGACGAGCCCGAGACCTGCGGCATCGGCGACAGCCGCGCCCGACATGCCGGAGAAAATCATGCTGGCGACCACGTTGACGTGGCCGAGGCCACCACGGATATGACCCACCAGCGCACGGGCGAAATCAAAGACCCGCTGCGTAATGCCGCCGTAATTCATCAAATTACCGGCCAGGATAAAGAAGGGGATAGCCAGGAGGGTGAATCCTGTAGTGGCCACGTACATGCGTTGCGCCATCATCGGCAACACGAACGCCTCACCCAAAAGAATGAAG
Organism: uncultured delta proteobacterium; assembly: GCA_963850465.1. Taxonomy (GTDB): domain Bacteria; phylum Desulfobacterota; class Desulfobacteria; order Desulfobacterales; family UBA5852; genus JABZFP01. Next base: position 5,655 of record CAWKLN010000065.1, on the reverse strand, counting down.
GTTCCCGCCGCAGTCAAGCCCATGGCCGCGAAAATCGGCACACCGAGCATGACCATGCCCACGAGTACAACGAAAATAACTAAAGTTAACATGTTCCAAACCCCATCCCGAGCCGGTTAGCGAACTGGAGCCGATGCCGTCTTCGATGACATCGGCCCCATATCAGTTGTAACGTGCGTGATCCTTATGGGGTTTCTTCAACCATCTTCAGGAACTTCGCGACGTTGTCTTTACCGGCATATTCGCCAATGGCGTCATAGGCATATTGCATTTGAGCCTTGAACGCGGCGCGGTCGGGTGAAGGTCACTTTCATGCCTTTGCCTTTGAGCTTTTCGATGAGATTGTCATTTTCGGCAAGCTGATTGTCACGGAACCATTGACCGGCTTTTTGGGCTTCTTCCTTAAGGATGGCTTGCTGGTCGGCGGAAAGCTTGGACCAGGTTTTCTTGGAAGCAACCGCCATCATGGAATTGTAGACGTGGTAGGTCAGCGCGAGGTGGGGCTGAACTTCATAAAGTTTGTAGTGGTAAATGACGGAAAGCGGGTTTTCCTGGCCGTCGACGACGCCTTGTTTCAGCGCCATCGGAAGTTCTTTAAAGTTAATGGCTTGAACCTGGGCACCGGCGCCTCCATCGTCTTTTGAAGTTGGATTTCGCCGGGGGTGCGAATTTTCAGGCCCTTGACGTCGTCGGGAGAATTCACCGGCCGCTTGTTGTTGGTCAGGTTGCGGAAACCCCATTCCCAGTTGGCGAGGTGCACCAATTCCAGCTCGTCAAACTTCGGTGCAATCCATTCGGCGAACGGTCCGTCGAGAACGCGCCAGGCGTGTTGGGTGTCTTTGTAAACGAACGGAAGCATGACGACGGCGAAAGGTTTGTCGCCTTTTTTGCCGTACTTGTCGAGCATCGGTTGGGTCGGCAGGCTGAGGTCGACCACGCCGTTCATTTGCTGTTCGAGAACTTCGTTGCCGTCGCCGAGTATGTTGGCGGGATAGATTTTGATTGTGACTTCGCCGTTGGTGCGTTCTTCAACGCCCTTGGCCATCATCAAAGCGGCTTGATGCGCTGGATGGGTTTCCGGGGCATAGTGGCCAAGTTTAAGTTCCAGGGCCACAGCGGCTCCAGCGAACATGAATACCAGAACTGTCGACAGAATTCCGATCGTAACTTTTTTCAAATTCATGTTACCTACCTCCTGATGTTTGACTAGGTTATCGAAAAATGCCAATCTCAATGCCTAAACGCATCTGAATTGCATCAAATCCTCTATGCGTTTTAGTCACGAGAGTGGAGCAATGCCTGCGATTAGTTTTGGCCAGTTGAATGTTAACGGAGATCAGCCATTTCAACGGCATCCATATCGCTAAAAACCTGGTTCTCGCCGATCATCCCCCAGATAAAGGCGTAATTGGTTGTGCCTGCGCCGGCATGGATGGACCAGTTGGGAGAAATCACCGCTTCTTCGTTACGGATGACAATGTGACGGGTTTCATCCGGTTGGCCCATCAAATGGAACATCAACGCTTTTTCGGGTAGATCAAAATAGAAATAAACCTCCATCCTGCGGCCATGGGTGTGGCAGGGCATGCTGTTCCAGACGCTATTGGGCGCCACTTTGGTCATCCCCATACAGAGCTGGCAGCTTTTAACCCCGTCGGGGTGAATGTATTTGTGGAGAGTCCTGACATTGGCTTCCTTGGAGATGCCCAGGTCGACCTGCTCCGTCTGCCCGATTTCGATTTTCGTTGTCGGGTAATTCCGGTGGGCGGGGCAGCTGAGCAGATAAAAATGGGCCGGCTTCGCATTGTCGGCACTGTTGAAAACAACGTCTTTAGCGCCGCTCCCGATGTATAATCCGTCGGTGCGGTTTAGAACATATTCCTGACCGTCTACGGTTACCGTGCCAGGCGATCCGACATTAATGATCCCCATCTCCCTGCGTTCTAAAAAATAGTCCGTGCCTATCTCTTTTTCCGACGCAAGCGTTCAGAGGCCCGACCGGGCAGGCGCCGCCGGCGACCATACGATCATAAAATGTGTATACAAGCTTGATTTTTCCCGGGAACAAACATCTCCTGAATCAAAAATTCCTGCCGGATCCGATCGGTTGTGTAGGTTTTAAATTCGTTCGGGTGGCTGGTTTCTCTCATATCCATGGTATAGACCTCACTTTTGATCGATGATTGTGATTGCTGGCTAATATGTCTGAAGATCATGATAGCCTAATTTTCGAGAAATTTTCTATGGCTGTCTCGGTAACGTGATTTTTTAGTGTCGTTTGCAGCGTTGTCGCATCGACACGGATAGTGGGTACCGAAATGCTGATGGCCGCCAGCACTTTTCCGCGTTGGTCGATGATCGGCGCGCCCACACATTGAATCCCTATCTCGTTTTCCTCATCGTCGAAGCCGTAACCCTGTTCGCGGATGAGCTGCAGGTGTTTTTTCAGTTTCTCAAAATCAGTGATGGTATTTTCCGTTCTCCGCGGTAACCCCTTGTCTTCGACGAGGTTGATGAGATTTTCTTCAGATAAAGATGCCAGCAGGACTTTTCCAACGGCACTGCAATGTACCGGAATGCGGGATCCCAGCGTGGAAACCATGCGCAACCCGCTGGCATGCTCGGCCGCATCCACTTTATCAACATAGAGTCCTTCGTTGCGGTCGAGGATGACCATATGGACCGTCTCTTTGGTGCGTTCCGCGAGTTCTTTCAGAAAAGGACGGGCCTCGGTTCGGAAGTCAAGCTGGGATAGGAGCCGGTTACCCAGTTCGACAAGTTTGAAACCAAGATGATATTTTTTGGTTGTCGGATCCTGGCGCACAAGGTCGAAATAGGCCGACGAGGATAGAAGACGGTGCGTGGTGCCTTTGGGGAGCCCGGTTTTTTCGGAGAGTTCGCCGACGCTGATGCCGTGCGGGCTCTTGCCGAGGATATCAAGAATCAAAGAGACCCTTTCGATCGTTTGCACAAGATTGCTGGGCTTTGAGCGGTTGTTTGACCGGGAAATGTCCATTTGATCCTCGCGGATATTTCGTATTGCGGAATGGTATTTCTTATTACGAGGCGAAATGGATATTGTCAAGATTTTTTTTTAACGATACAAAACCTTATCCTCATCGGCTGCCTACCGAACTATCTATGTTTATTACAGATTAATCTGTTTATCATGAAATGCAATTGACACATGGCAATACCTGGCATAGAAAACCACTAAGGCCCATCAGAACCTTATTTGAAGATGACACCTTCATTCATTTCACGCATACTTAGGTAACGTTATCAAATATGGTAAAGACGATAAAACTTGCCGTGGTTCAGTTTTGCCCCGAACTAGGCCGAAAAAACGCCAATTTTTCCTGCATGCGTCGACTGACGGATGATATTGATGCCGATATCATTGTATTTCCTGAATTATGCACAACCGGATACTTTTTTCTTTCACGGGACGAAGTATCAAAAGTTGCCGAACCGGTATCGGGAGAAACCGGCTCATTTTTCACCCAAATAGCCCGTCAGCACCAGGCGGTGGTTGTGGCCGGGTTTGCCGAAAAGGATGGCGATCGGGTTTTCAATGCCTGCCTGATCGTCGTTCCCGAAGAAAAGCGCCCGCGGGTGTACCGCAAAACCCATCTTTTCTATAGGGAGATACAGTGCTTCGATCAGGGGGATACGGGATTTTTCGTCGTAAACGACCATAGGCGCGATGTCAGAATTGGCCCCATGATATGCTACGATTGGCGCTTTCCTGAAACCACCCGGATTTTAACACTGCTTGGCGCGGATATTATCGTTTGCCCATCGGATCTCGTAACTGATATCTGGCGTCGGGTGCTGCCCGGCCGTGCTATCGAAAACAAAGTGTACATTGCCGTGGCCAACCGGATAGGTGCGGAAACGAGAGATGATGAAAGGTTGCTGTTTACGGGTCGATCGGCAATCTACGATTTTGACGGTAACGAAATGCATAGCGCCGGTCCTGAGAACGAAAGCGTATTAGAGGTCGAAATCAGCCCTGAATTGACGCGGGATAAATCCTTTAATTCCTTAAACGACATACTGGGTGACCGACAGCCGCAACACTACAAGCTGCTTCTATAATCCCGTCGCATCAATGAACCAATCCAGACGGAACAGTGCATATTTCCCCCAAAGCTTGTTCATCAAACCCAATCCTTCTGAAATGCGCCCTGTGTTCCCACCCTTTTGCCTATAATCTCAGTTCTACCCAATAAGCCATGTCGTTCTATCGTATGCCTAACGGAGAAGGCGCTTTGAATCGTCATTTAACCACTTTCAATGATTATTCGAGTGACTCAGCCCTAAATAATTACTTAACATTCAAAGACTAAATATCATATATACGTTTCTTAATACGAAACGCTATTTCTTATTGCGGCCTATTTCTACCAATTTGTTAAAAAAACGTAATAAAATTTCTCTTTATGTATTTATGCCCCATCCGACGCTGTTTTATGTAACCAATTTACGTAGAAAATTTTCAATAATATACAAGAATTCACTCTTTCTATTCAAATTTGTAAATTATCTATGGAAGATATTTTATCTACGATAAGAAACGCACTGGATCAGCTAAAGCGCGCCGAAAAAAGAGTTGCCGAAAGCGTTCTGCGGGAACCTCACCGGGTGATCAGGTACACCATCACCGAGCTAGCAGAAAAAGCTGATACGAGTGAGCCAACCGTCATCCGTTTCTGTCGCAAAATAGGCCTAAAGGGGTACATGGATCTAAGGCTGAATCTTGCTCGTGACCTGCCCTCGGCCCAATACATCCACGAGACCGTCGATAAGCAGGATTCAACGGTTCAAGTGATGGAAAAAATTTTTGCTGCCAATCAGGAAGCCCTCGGCGATACGCTGAACAAAATTGATATGAATGTTTTCGAACAGGCGGTTGACATTCTGGCCGAAGCCTGCCGAATCGAATTATACGGTTCCGGCGGATCGGGATTGGTGGCCCGGGATGCCCAACACAAATTTTTCCGCCTGGGGGTGCCTTGCATCGCCTATGAAGATTCCCACATGCAGGTCATGTCGGCGGCCCTGCTCTCCTCAAGTTGTGTCGTCGTCATTGCCATTTCAGCAACCGGGTCTACGAAGGACATCATCGAAAGTGTTCGGATAGCGCAGAATTCCGGGGCCCGGATCATCGGAATCACCGGTCGCGAAAAATTTCCCCTTGGGCGCATGTGTGATTATCATCTGCCGGTGTATTCCCAGGAAAGCGCACTCTGGCTGGCGCCGATGTCCACCCGGATCGGCTCGTCCAGATCGCACTGCTGGATGTTCTTTTCGTATCGGTTGCTGTCAAAAAACACGAAAATGTCAAAGAAAAGCTGGGAAAAGTAAAACAATCACTGATTGGGAAAAGATATTAAAAATCTTCGAACGGTTGGAGACATTCAATATGAAACTGGGTAGCTTTGAAATGGAAGGGAGATTGTGCCTGGGCGCTTTTGAAGCGGAGCAGGCTGTCGACTTAAACGCTGCCTATGCGGCTTATCTGGCGGAAATGGGGGCACCTGATCCCCAAAAACGTGCGGATGCCGAATTGCCGGACACCATGCTGGCATTGATCCAGTCCGATGACACGGCAGCAATACGCAACGGTCCAAGGGAGACGTACATAGACAT
>CAWKLN010000064.1:0-48517 GCA_963850465.1 uncultured delta proteobacterium | reverse complement strand
GAATCGATTGAAATCGGAAAAGAACTCAATCCCGATCGCATTTCGGCTGCGGCGTACAAATACATACCGGCTGCCGTCTTTCCGGGCCGATACATTCATTGCCTCGGGTGCCCGAATCGGCACCGAGGGGCCGGTGTCCATCGACAACTGCCATGTTGGCCCCGATGTAGAGCTCAAAAGCGGCCATTTCAAAAACGCTGTTTTTCTTGAAGGGGCTTCTCTAGGATACGGCTCCCACGTGCGCGAGGGAACCATCCTTGAGGAGCAGGCCAGCACGGCCCATTGTGTCGGTTTGAAACAAACCATTTTAATGCCCTTTGTGACCCTGGGCAGCCTGATCAATTTCTGTGACTGCTTGATGGCGGGCGGCACCAGCCGCAAGAACCACAGCGAAGTGGGTAGTTCATTTATTCATTTCAATTTCACCCCCAACCAGGACAAAGCCACGCCGTCTTTATTGGGCGACGTTCCCAAAGGCGTCATGCTCAACCAGAGCCCCATTTTCATGGGCGGGCAGGGAGGTCTTGTGGGACCCTGCCGGATTACCTACGGCACCGTCAGTGCGGCCGGTACCATTGTCCGCAAAGATCAGCTTAAACCCAACCATCTGATTTTCGGAGGGACGGGGAAGGGGGGTAGTATCCCGTGGAAACCCGGCGGAATCGGCATATCCAATCGAATCCTCAGGAATAATTTGATCTATATCGGAAACCTGCTTGCTTTGCGGGATTGGTATCGCCATGTTCGCAGGACTTTTATTTCCGAATCGTTTTCCGGAAAACCTCTGGCAGGGCCTGATCAATACACTGGATATGGGAATCGATGAACGGTTTAAAAAACTGAGCGACTATATTGAAGGGCTGGGAGGATCGACACAAGCCAACCATTATGGTGTTTTTGAGCAGCGATATCATGTGCGGGATCAGGAGTTGGGTGATCTAAAACTGCGGGATCAGTTCATGCATCAGTTGGAACCGTTCAAATCGCACCATGACAATTATATCGAAACCATCAAGGCGCTGCCATCTGAAACGGCTTTGATGGGTACGCAATGGCTCCAGAGCATTGTCGATACCGTGACGGCTGACGGTGACTGCTTGATCGTCCCGTCGCAATAGAAAGATAAACACCTGCGTGCAAAGAAAAAGGTAACAGGCGGCCATGGGCGAATTCTTTGGTACAGACGGCATCAGGGGACGGGCGAATCAATACCCGCTTACCCCGGAAATGGCGGTGCGCATCGGTCGTGCCATCGGCATCATTTTCGGGGATGCGAATGGCGGACCTCCTATTATTATCGGGCGGGACACCCGCCGGTCGGGAAAAATGCTGGAGTCGGCGGTGGCGGCCGGTATTTGTTCGGCCGGCACCAATGTCCTGCTGGCACAAATTGTTCCAACACCCGGCGTTGCTTTTTTGGCTCGAAATCAAGGGGCGGCCGCCGGTGTGGTGATTTCCGCCTCACATAACCCGTATGAAGACAATGGGATCAAACTGTTCAACCCGGAAGGCACCAAACTCTCAGACCGTGAAGAAACACAAATTGAAACGCTCATTCGGGAAGACGCGTCGGAGTCTTTAAAGGATGCTTTGGGAAACCAGTTGGGTACCATTCAAATGATGAAGGGGTCCCGGAAACAGTACCTCGCGTTTCTGCTTCGATCCTTACCCCGGGATTTCAGTCTGAGCGGGATGAAAATTGTTCTGGATTGTTCCAACGGCGCCGTGTCTGCGGTGGCACCCAGCCTGTTTGACACGCTGGGCGCAGAGTTGACGGTATTGCACAATGAGCCGAACGGGATCAATATCAATCACCAATGCGGTTCTGAATATCCCGAGTCACTGCGCCGAAAAGTGCTGGAAACAGGTGCCGATGTCGGGCTTGCGTTTGATGGTGACGGTGATCGCCTGATTGCCGTGGATGAAACAGGCAATATCTTGACCGGCGACCAACTCTTGGCCATTGGGGCTCGTTTCCTTCACAAGCGCGGACAGCTCATGAATGACGTGCTGGTGTCCACCGTGATGAGCAACATCGGGCTAAAAGAATCGCTCAAATCCATTGGGATACGGCATATTGCCTGCGATGTGGGCGATCGCCATGTCATGGAAAAAATGAAAGACTGTGACGCGTCTTTTGGCGGTGAGGACTCAGGTCACATCATTTATAGAAGCTATCACACAACCGGCGATGGTTTGCTTAGTGCGCTGAAATTGGCCGAAACACTCCAGGAAGAAGAGCGGCCTTTATCCAACCTGGCGAAATTTATGACTGTTTATCCGCAGACCTTGATCAATGTTCCCGTCAATGAAAAACCGGCTCTTGAAACGCTTAAACATGTCAATGAAGCCATTCAAACAGTGGAAGAAAAACTTGGTGATCAGGGCAGGGTGCTGGTGCGCTATTCCGGTACGCAGCAAATATGCCGGGTCATGGTAGAGGGCCCCACGCGAGATGCGACGGAAAACAGTGCCCAAAACATTGCCATTGCCATTGCAGATGCGATTGGAAGTTAAAATCCCCTACTCCAGTTCGATTGAATCAGAGTAGGGGATATAAAACAATTGATTGGAAAGCTGTGTTAATCGCGACGCCCAAAAATACTAAGCAACATGATAAAAAGATTAATAAAATCTATGTACAAGGTCAAAGCCCCCATTATGGTTCCTTTGCGGAGCACAGCCGCATCTATATCCGCCGGTTGCGCCAGGGCCATGCTTTTAAGCTTTTGTGTGTCATAGGCCGTCAGGCCAACAAATACGATGACCCCGATATAGCTGATGATCATATGTACCATGGGGCTTCGGAAGAATAAATTGACGATACTGGCGATAAATATCCCAATAAAGCCCATCATCATGAAACTTCCCATGGAGGTCAGGTCTTTATTGGTGGTCCAGCCGTAAATGCTGCACGCCAGAAAGGTACCGGAACAGATAAAAAAGACTTGCGCGATGGAACTCCCGGAGTACATCAAAAGGATAACACTCAGAAAGGCCCCCATTAATGTCGCGTACAATAAGAATAGGAAGGTCGCAGTTGAGGCTTGCATCCTCTGAATGCGTGCACTAATGGTTATCGCCAGGATAATTGGGGAAAACATAAGACCGTAAAAAATCAAGGTCGGTCTTGCACCACCCTCGGGTGTGGCTTGAAAGAGGAAGCTTAACAGAAATGGGCTGTTGGCCACGAACCAAGCTGTTACCCCGGTGACGGCCAGCCCTAAAGTCATCCACAAATAAACACTGCGGACAAACGAATTAACTTGCGTGATGGCTTCTTGATTATGCATGGGTACGGAACGCTGCATTGAATCCTCCTTGAAATAAGTCCGATTTTGAATTGATTGAATATAACACATCCTATTGAGATTTCAATTCTGGTCATCTTATAAAGGTACAATTTGTGAAAGCTGATCGTTTATACCAGGAACTGAAGGATCTTGCTGAAAAACTCGAGATCGAGGTCACGGAGCAGAATTTTCGTGCGACCGGGGTGAAAGCGGTCAGCGGTTTGTGCAAGGTTAAAGGCAAAACGCTGTTTTTGATCGACAAACACAAAAGCCTCCATAAAAAAATCCAGATCCTTTCGGAGTTTTTAGGCGCGATGCCTTGTGGGGAAATATATATGTTGCCGGCGGTGCGCGAACATCTGAGTAAATATATGGAAGCGGACAGACTTTTTACCCAGCCAAGCGCCCTCAAGTCGGAATCGCCCATCAAATAGTTTACATAATATATCTTATCAGACACTATAGGCCGAATAGTCTTGACGCCATCTGACAATCGATCCCGCCCCGTCTATACCGTATCGGGACTTACGCGAGAGATTAAAACCATCCTGGAGTTGGAATTCCCCCTGATTTGGATTACCGGGGAAATTTCTAATTTGCGAACACCTGCTTCCGGCCATCATTATTTTACCCTCAAAGATAAGGAAGCCCAGATCAATGCCGTGATCTTCAAAGGTCCAGCCCTGCGGTTGAAATTCCGCATCGAAAATGGACTGGCCATTGTCGGTCTTAGGACGATTGTCAGTTATACGAACCACGCGGCACCTATCAGGTTCTATTCGAACATCTTGAACCCAAAGGTATCGGTGCGCTACAGTTGGCTTTTGACCAACTAAAAACAAGACTCGCTAATGAAGGATTGTTTGACGATCACCATAAAAAACTACTACCGCAGCTACCACGCAAAGTCTACATTATCACCTCGCCCACAGGTGCCGTGGTACACGACACGATTCAGATCATCCAGCGACGGTTTCCCAATATGCCCATAACGGTTATTCCGGTGCGTGTGCAAGGTGACAATGCACCGGCCGAGATCGTTAAAGCGCTGGAGATCCTCAACAGGCAAAAGGACGCCGAAATTGCTATCCTTGCGCGTGGCGGCGGTTCTTTGGAAGATTTACAACCATTTAATTCGGAGCCTGTGGCGCGCGCGCTTTTTGCTTCAAGAGTCCCGGTTATCTCGGCTGTCGGTCATGAAACCGACTTCACCATTGCCGATTTTGTGGCAGATCTGCGGGCTCCCACACCGTCGGCCGCGGCTGAAATCGCCGTACCGGAAAAAGTTCAACTACAACAGCATTGTCATGAGTTGTCATCCCGTCTGGTAAGGCAAATCAGAGCCGACACTTCCAATCAAAGGAACGCGCTTGAGCGTCTTGCACGTCGCCTACGCGACCCAAAGCGCCAAATTCAGGAGTTGCGTCTGAAACTGGATGAAATCGACCAGCGGTTGTTGCGAGTGTTTCAGCAACGTATTGAACAAAAACGCCTTGCATTGCACCATTTGATAGCGCGACAAAGCCGAATTCCAATTCAAGGCGTACTTCAAATTTATCATAATAAACTTGAGCAATTGAACTACATCCTATTGAATAAATTAAATATATTGATAGATTTAAATCGTGCTAAAAATCGAGAATTGACACTTCGGATGGAAGCACTCAACCCTCTGAATGTCTTGAAGCGAGGATATAGTATTACCCGTTCGCTTCCCGCAAGGCGGGTTGTCAAGACATCGGCAACGGTCGCGATCGATCAACAGGTTGAAATTCAATTGTCCGCAGGTACCCTGCTTTGTCGCGTTGAAGGGAAATTAAATCATGGCTAAGAAAACATTTGAACAGTCTCTGAAGGCGTTGGAAAAAATTGTCGGTGAACTTGAAACCGGCGATTTGCCCTTGGAAAAAGCGTTGCAAAAATTCGATGAAGGCATGACCCTGTCGCGCCAGTGTAGTGCCATGCTTGATGAGACGGAGAGAAAGGTTAACCAACTAATGGGTGCCAACCAAGAATCCGTTAGCGAATCCCCTTTCCATATCGAGGCCGATCGTGAGGCCTGAGAGATTTTGTGAAAACATATAAAAAAATGAAAGACAGCCCGATACCTGCGCGTACCCGAAATGTTTTCGAACTGAAACAATACCTTGATGCCCGTCGAGGGGCAATTGATCATGCTTTAAGCAGTTATCTGAACGCCAACAGTCAGGCAGAAGCCGACATCATTGCCGCCATGAATTACTCAATTGAAGCCGGTGGCAAGCGTTTACGCCCGATTTTGTGCATGGCTACCGCCCACGCTATGGGGCAAAAAGAGGAGAAAGCGCTGCCGGCGGGCTGTGCCCTGGAAATGATCCACACCTACTCTTTGATTCATGATGACCTGCCGGCCATGGACGACGATGATTTGCGGCGCGGCAAACCTACCTGCCACAAGGCCTTTGGTGAAGCCACCGCGATACTGGCAGGCGACGCGCTTCTAACCCGTGCGTTTCACTTGCTGACCGAGCATGCCCTTCAGCAACCCCCACGTCAGCACGGCCAGTGGCTGAAAATTATTGCATTGATCGCCCGCGCCGCCGGCCATGAAGGCATGATAGAAGGCCAGATGCGTGATATCAAATCTGAGGGTATGGCACTTACGGCAGATCAGTTGGAACAATTGCACCGGTTGAAAACAGGCGCCTTGATTTCAGCCTCCGTTGAGGCTGGTGCGCTTGTCGGCGATACCGACGCGAGTGCGTTTGGGAGGTTGCAAGAATATGGCCGCTGCATTGGGCTGGCCTTTCAGGTAACCGACGATATCCTCAATGAAGAAGGCGACCCGGAAATCATGGGCAAAGCCGTGGGGACCGATCGCCTGCATCGCAAAAACACCTACCCCGCTTTGATGGGGTTAAATGCCGCGAAACAAAAAGCGGCTGATCTTGTCAACCGGGCCTTGTGCAGCCTTGATATTTTTGATAGCAGATCCGATCCTTTACGGGCTATTGCCCGATATGTGATCGAGAGGCGACGATGACGACGCCAAAAAGAGTCCACGATCTAAGCTGCGCGCGCCATTCCTCATCACTGCGGTGCATGCTAAACAAACATACAGCGTCTGCGGCCGCCGCGATTGCGGTATTCTTGGAAACTTGCGAGCCTTGGGGCTTGAACTTTTTACCAAGCCGGCTATATTTGTGTTCTTTACGAATTCATCAGCGTTAAATCATCACTATCGAATAAGAGGAGCTGGATTGAATTGGGTTTGCTTGAAACAATAAACAGCCCCGAGGACCTGAAACGAATCAATCTTTCGGAACTGCCCCGTTTAGCTCAGGAAATTCGTCAAACCATCATTGAGGTGGTCGCAAAGAATGGTGGTCATCTGGCCCCTAGTTTAGGTGCGGTCGAACTGGCCATTGCCATTCACTACGTTTTTGATGCTCCCACAGACAAAATTATTTGGGATGTGGGGCACCAATCCTACGCCCATAAATTGCTGACCGGGCGACGAGATGTATTTCAGAGCATTCGACAGTATCAGGGGATTTCAGGCTTTACCCGGGTAAGCGAAAGTCCCTATGACGCATTTACCACGGGGCACAGCAGCACTTCGATTTCAGCGGCGCTGGGCATAACCACTGCCAAACAGATCAAAGGAGAGCGCTCTAAAGTCATCGCCGTAATCGGTGATGGCTCCATGACGGCCGGGCTGGCCTACGAGGGCCTCAACCAGGCCGGAGATACGCATAAGGATAAAGACCTCATTGTTATCCTCAATGACAATGACATGTCCATATCGCCCAATGTCGGCGCCCTCTCCTCTTTTTTGAGCCGCACATTCTCCGCCAAACGACTGCAGGAAATGCGTCGCGAGATTGGTGATTTCCTAAAATCACTGCCGCGCATTGGTGATGACATGTATCAGTTGGCCAAGCGATCGGAAGAATCGTTTAAAGCCTTTGTCACTCCGGGCATGCTTTTTGAGGCCTTTAATTTTGAGTATTTCGGGCCTATTAACGGCCATAAGTTAAACCATCTGATCAATATATTGCAGAACATTAAAGTGCTTGAAGAGCCCGTTCTTCTGCACGTGATGACGAAAAAGGGCAAAGGCTATATCCCCGCCGAAAAAAACCCGGTCTATTTTCATGGCTGTGGCAAATTCGAGGTGGCGACGGGAGAATGTTTCGCTTCCATGGAGGGTCCGCCGACCTACACAAAGGTGTTCGGAGATACAATGGTGAAACTTGCCGGTGAAGATGAAAGCATCGTTGCTGTGACAGCTGCCATGCCCGAAGGCACCGGACTTGCAAAATTTTCCGAAGCATTCCCAAAACGTTTTTTTGATGTCGGTATTGCCGAACAGCATGGTGTGACGTTTGCGGCGGGGCTTGCCTCCGAAGGACTCAAACCGGTTGTTGCCATCTATTCGACCTTTCTCCAACGTGCCTATGATCAAATCATTCATGATGTGTGTATCGAGTCGCTACCTGTGACTTTTGCACTCGACCGTGGCGGCATTGTCGGCGAAGACGGTGCTACCCATCATGGGCTGTTTGATCTGTCCTACTTGAGAAGCATGCCGAATATGGTCGTCATGGCTCCGAAAGACGAAAACGAGCTGCGGCGAATGTTGATGACGGCCATTCAGCATCCCGGCCCGACCGCATTGCGATATCCGCGAGGGACAGGAATGGGGGTTCATCTCGACAACCCCATTTCGCCTATTGATGTGGGAAAAGCTGAAATCGTGTGCGAGAGCCAATTCCCGGATGACATATTGATCATCGCTATCGGCCAGACAGTCGAGGAGGCCGTGATAGCACGCCGCATACTCAAAGATGAACACCGTAAGACGGCGACTGTCATTAATGCCCGTTTTGTCAAACCATTGGATATCGATTTGATTGGGGCGTATGCCGCACGTATCCCCTATCTATTGACGGTAGAGGAAAATACCCTGCAGGGCGGCTTTGGCAGTGCGGTACTGGAAGCGCTGATCGATGCAGGGATCAGCGGTTTTAAAATGAAACGATTAGGAATCGACGATGTCTTCGTCGAACATGGCCCACAGAAGCTGCTGCGCCGCCTCTATGGTGTTGATGCTGACGCTATTGTCGCTGCAGCTCTAAATCTACTGCCATAGTCCATTTGAGGATGCTCTCCCCTTCACTGGCCAAATGACTTTCTTGCGCTTGAATGAAACCTGTCAAAAAACGGCTCGATCAACTGATGGTTGTTCGCAACATAGCGCCCAGTCGTGAACGGGCCCGCGCGCTCATCACAGCTGGCAGCGTTCTTGTAAACGGCCTTCCCGCCGCCAAACCGGCGACACTTGTTACCACCCAATCAACAATCACATTGAAGACGGAAGACTTCCCCTATGTCAGTCGGGGGGGACTTAAAATGGAAAAGGCCTTGCAGGCCTTTTCAGTAAATCCTAAGGACGCTGTTTGCCTTGACATTGGAGCATCGACGGGCGGATTTACGGATTGTTTGCTTCAGTATGGCGCCCGGAAAGTTTACGCCGTTGATGTCGGATATGGTCAACTGGCTTGGAAACTGAGACAGGATGAACGCGTTATTGTTATTGAGCGCACCAATGCACGCCATATCCGCCCGGATAAAATTCCGGAAAAAGTGAATTATGTGACAATCGATGTTTCTTTTATCTCCCTGCGCCTGATCATTCCGGCGGTTCTTCCGTTAATGCAACCCGAGGCAGGCATCATCGCTCTGATCAAACCCCAGTTCGAAGTCGGCAAAGGTCAGGTTGGCAAAGGGGGGGTTGTGAAGGACAGCCGACTTCATCGTGACGTCATTATATCCCTACGCAAATTTTTTGAATCATTGTCGCTAAAGTATCAAGGCGATATCCCCTCCCCCATATTGGGCCCCAAAGGCAATAAGGAATTTCTATCATTCATGCTGAAGTCGCAACCAGTGACGGCAAATAAAGGCCTCGACGAGGACTAATAAGCCAGCCTGATTGTATGTTGGCCCGACTACCGCGTCCCATTCCCCAACGCATATCCCTGATATACACCAACGAATAGTTCTTGCCGCAAGCCTAAGCGATTTTCTCCTTGATTTTTTTAGTGAGGACAGGTAGTTCAATGGACTTTGACGAAATTTGGTATCATTTGGAATATGGTTTAATCAATACATGGCAGAGAGGAGCATAGATGTCGGGTAACGCTGAACAAATCAGAAATATTGCCTTGGTATCACACAATGGTGCCGGGAAAACCTCATTGGCTGAGATCATGCTCTACAAAGCCGGCTTATCCAATCGCATTGGCCGTGTCGAAGACGGCAACACGCTCATGGATTTCGAACCGGAAGAACTGAAGCGCCAAACCAGCATCAGTAGCGGCCTTCATCAGTTCGAATGGAAAAAACACACGATCAACATCATTGATACCCCGGGTGACCAGAACTTCTTTACCGAAACCAAGAACTGTATGCAGGGCGCCGATGCGGCCTTGTTTGTCATTGACGCTGTGGATGGTGTCCGGGTCCAGACTGAGCAGGCGTGGGATTTTGCGTCGGAATTCAATATGCCGTCCCTCATTTTTATTAATAAGATGGAAAAAGAACGGGCTGACTTCAACAAAGCATTTCAAGATGTTTCTGAGTCTCTGGCCGATCCCAAACCGATCATTGTTCAACTGCCAATCGGTTCTGAAGGCGAGTTCAAGGGCGTTATCGACCTCATCACAATGAGGGCTTACGTCTATGACAGTGACGGCAAGCCCAGCAAAACAGACATTCCTGCCGATATGCAGGCACTTGCCGAAACTGAAAAGGAAACCCTCATCGAGAATATTGCTGAAGCAGACGATGCCTTAATCGAGCGCTATCTCGAAGGAGAAACCATCACCGATGATGAATTGATAGCCACATTAAAGAAAGGCGTTAACGAACGCATTTTTGTTCCCGTGGCATGCGGCTCAGCCATCGGTAATATCGGCATTGACAACCTGATCGACCTTTTTGTAAGCGCCGCGCCCTCCCCTGTGGACCGCGGCGCTAAAACCGGAACCGATCTTAACGGGAAAAATGAAATTTTTCGCGATCCTGACCCCGAAGCCCCCTTTTCGGCTTTTATTTTTAAAACCGTTGCCGACCCTTACGCTGGCAGGCTCTCCATTTTCCGCATTGTATCCGGCTCACTCGGTTCGGATGGGACGTTCTACAATGCGACCAAAGAAACCAAAGAACGCTTCAATCAACTTTTGACCATTGCCGGCAAGGAACAGAAACCGGCCAATGGTGCAGGCCCCGGTGCCATTGTCGCTGTGGCCAAGTTGAAAGAATCCACCACCGGAAATACGCTTTGTGACGACAGCAACAAGATTAAATATTCATTTGCGGAACCGCTGCCGCCGCTCATTTCATTTGCATTGGAGTCCAAAGCCAAAGGAGATGAAGATAAGATCTATATTTCGCTGAATAAACTCCTGGAAGAGGACACCGGGATAAAACTAGATCGCAACTCCGAGACCAATCAGATCTTGTTGTCAGGTCGTGGACAAGTCCATATTGAGGCTACCATTGAAAAAATGAAGCGAAAATTTGGCGTCGATGTCAACCTCAAGCTGCCTAAAATACCTTACCGGGAAACCATAAAAAAGAAGGTCCGTGTCCAGGGTAAACACAAAAAACAAACGGGTGGTCACGGCCAGTTTGGCGACTGTTGGATCCAGATGGAACCGCTTCCGCGCGGATCCGGTTTTGAATTTGTGGATGCCATTGTCGGAGGCGCCATCCCGAAGACATATATCCCTGCAGTTGAAAAGGGCATCGTTGAATCGGCTAAAAAAGGCGTTTTGGCAGGTTTCCCAACGGTTGATTTCCGAGCAACCCTGGATTTTGGATCATTCCATGCCGTCGATTCATCTGAAATGGCGTTCAAGGTGGCCGGCTCGCTGGCCTTTAAAAAAGCGGTGGTTGATGCCAAGCCCGTCCTACTGGAACCCATCATGGAAGTGACTGTTACCACTCCCGATGACTATATGGGCGACATCATGGGGGACTTAAATAGTCGCCGCGGAAGGGTTCTGGGTATGGAAAACGCGGGTCGCTACCAGCAGATTAAGGCCCAGGTGCCGCTAGCCGAATTTCAAACGTATGCTCCGGATCTGAGATCGATGACCGGTGGTCGGGGCATTTACAGCATGGAATTTTCCCACTATGATGAAGTTCCGGCCCAAATCGCTGAAAAAGTGATCGAAGAGGTCAAACAAGAGGAATAGAACCTGTTGTCGACCACAGTTTAATGACGCATTTAAGCCGCCAGCCTGGAACTTATACTCCGCTGGCGGTTTTTTTATTGGTAGCAATGAACGAATATGTGGCACGTATCCGACAACAAACGATATCCAGTGTATGAACGGCGTCATCGGGTATACAGGGATGAAAACCTTGACTTTCTGGCAGTTGTGGGTTTTAAATTAAAAGCTTTGGGTGCGGTGGTCTTTCAAATCGCTTTTACTCGTCTGTGGTCCGTTGACAAAGGACAGGATTCTGTACCTGCGTCATCTGCACTGGAGAACGATTAGATCAATGGCTAATACGTACGCTCAACATTACCCCTTTATCCGGCGGTAAGCCGAGCCTAACCGGTTGATTATTTTATCTTTCGCGAGGATACGATGGGTCAGGATAAGGAAGAATACGAAGTCGGTATACCTGTGGACGATCTGGCACCGAACGGAATACCGCCAACAAGTGATCCCTCCCAACTGGGGGAGGATGCGCTTTCCGAAGATGCGCCAGAGGCTGAAAATGTGGGATTACCCTCCCTCTTTGACGAGGAGGAATTGGCTGAAGTCGGGCTCAAGGCTTCCGCTTTTGACGAGGATGATGAATTACCCTTAACGCCTGGAAATTCAGACGATGAAGATGAAATAGGTGTTTTTCCAGAAAACGAGGATGCGCCTGCAGCACTGAACTCCGAACGTGACGGACTTGATACGGCTGAAGATGATTCGGGAGATGATGAGATAGCCTCCCAAAGCCAAATCTCTGAAGAAATGTCTAAAATGGAAGATGCGCCGGAGATCTTGGAATCTGCGTCCATTGATCTTCAGCATCATCTTGATGCCATACAGGCTCAGATGGTTCAACTTCAAGATGAATTTTCAGGTAAAATCAAATATGATGAACACAAAGATGAAATCATCGACAAACTGCACCAGGAACTACAGGAATATAAACAGGATATCGTAAAAAAGCACATCTTGTCGATCGTTCTTGATGTTGTTAAGGTCGCCGATGATATTCGTAAATGGATTACCTATTTCAAATCTCTTGATGTCTCGCAGAGAGATCCTGTAAAATTGTTTCGCTATTTGGAGGCGATACCTTCCGATTTAGAGGATATATTTTATTGGCAAGGCGTCAGGCCTTATACGAACAAGAAAGGCGCTTTCGATCCCGCGAAACAGCGCGCCATGAAGAAAATCAACACTGATGATATTTCAAAAGACAAGACCGTTGCGAAGAGTTTACGCCCCGGGTATGAGTGGGAAGGCAAAGTGATTCGGCAGGAAATGGTCGCCGTTTATGTTTATAAAGACGAAAAAGAATCATTAGATACGGGGAATATCGATGAGTGATCCAATCAACAAGATTTTTGGTATCGACCTTGGGACAACCTATTCTTCCATTGCCTATGTCGATGAATACGGTAAGCCGGTGATTATTCCCAATGCGGAGAATCAACGGATCACCCCCTCGGTGGTTTTCTTCGATGGGAGTGAAATTGTCGTTGGCGATGTCGCGAAAGAAAGTGCCAAGCTTTATCCCAATGAAGTGGTAAGTTTTATTAAACGCTCCATGGGAGAAGCCAATTTTCTCTACGAATATGACGGCAAACCTTATCGCCCTGAAGAAATTTCAAGCTTCATTTTACGAAAAGTTGCCCAGGATGCTGAACAAACTATCGGCGAAAAAGTGCAGGATGTGGTCATTACCTGTCCTGCGTATTTTGGCATCAACGAACGGGAGGCGACTCGCAAAGCGGGTGAAATTGCAGGTTTCAACGTACGGCAAATCATAAATGAACCGACCGCAGCAGCAATTGCCTATGGAACCGTTCAGGAGACAGAAAATAGAGTTGTTCTGGTTTACGACTTAGGTGGCGGAACATTCGACATCACCATGATTGACATTCAAGAAAGCTCAATCGACGTGATCTGCACGGGAGGTGATCATAACCTGGGCGGCAAGGACTGGGATGACCGTATCGTTGCTTTCCTGGTGCAAGAATTTCAACGTCAGACGCAATCCGAAGATGACATTTTGGAGGATCCCGACACGTGGCAAGACCTGCAACTCTCATCGGAAAAATCAAAAAAAATTCTGTCCCAAAGAGATAAAACCCCCATATCCATCACACACGGTGGCGATCGTGTCAAAGTTGAACTTAGCCGTGATAAATTTTTAGAAATCACTGAAGATCTCCTGGAACGCACGATCGCATTGGCAAATGAAATGTTAAAAGAAGCCAAAATCAAGGGATATGAGCATTTTGATGAAATCATTATGGTGGGAGGATCCACCCGCATGCCACAAATTCCCGATCGAATTCGTCAAGAATTCGGTATGGAGCCTCGTATGTTTGATCCGGATGAAGCGGTTGCTAAGGGAGCCGCCATTTACGGGTGGAAATTATCCCTCAATGACGGATTGATCCGACGAATTGCCAAGAAAACGAATCGCAATATTGAAGATGAAGATAAAGATAACATTTTCGAGACCACCCCCAAACAGATAATGGAAGAAGTGGCCAAAGAAATGTCGGAAGAAACGGGTGTCACTCTTTCGGCGGTGAAAGCGTTCCACCATGCGAATCAGGGACGTTGCGAGCAAAAGCTTTGGTGTTGTGGCCCGTCGCCCGAATAATCAAGAAGGCGTTTTTAATCTCATCCTAAAAAACACCGCTGTTCCTGTTGAAACAAAACGGACGTTCTATACACCGGAAGCCAATCAGGAAAGAGTGCTTATTCGCATCATGGAAAATGAAACCAACGAAAAGGTTGTTTCGGTTGAACACTCGATCGGTATTGGCACCGCCGTCTTAGATTTGCCCGAGGGTCTCCCTGAAGATTCTCCTGTAGAAATTACCTTTAATCTCAATCGTGAAGGTCGTTTGCAGATCACTGCGATCGAGGCCACCGAAAATCGGCAGGTTGTAGCCAAGATCGAGACGAGTTCTGTCATTCAAGGTAAGGAGCTCAAGGACGCCATCGCGCGGGCTCAACATCTGGTAGTGCACTAGTTTTTATACCTTCACCAAAAGAGATCGCAAGCAGCCTTAATCGTTAAGTCATGCGCTTCCAATTGGAAAATGGAAGCGCATGTTCATTTTCCAACAATACCGGATGAAAAGTCATTATTACACGCCCTTCTTTACCTTCACCTCAGCACGGATCCTTACTCTAATTATGCTATGACCGTCGCGGGCCCGTAAAATACCTTATTCATCAATTTTAGCATAGAAATTAGCTTGCTAATCTCATGCATCTTGCTGCAGGGTCTTTTATTGTGTATAGTCAGAATACCATATAAACGGGGAGCGCTTCGATGTTTTGGCATATTAATTGCTAATTACTGGATTCAATAAACTGCCCTTCCCATCAGATGACCGTATAATGTTTAAAAGAGGCTTTTATGAGCAGGATTAATTTTTACCAACTTTTAGAGTTAAAAATAAATCCACCTGAATCTGACCCTCAAGTTCTTGCCGCTGCCATCAAACGTAAGCAGGCGGAATGGAGCCGGCTGCGGAATCACCCTACCAAAGGAACACAAGCCCGTCAGTACATCAGCTTATTGACAGATATCCAAAAGGTCATGGGAGATCCCCAGCTACGAGAAAAAGAAGCCCGCAGTGCTCTCGATCTTCTTAAGAAAAAACTGGAAGCCAAGTTCAAAAATATAGACAGTCATTTGAAATTGTTGGGCTGTAAAGGTGATATTTCCGAAGATGAAATAGATCGGTTAGTTCATTTTCATAAAGTAAAACCGCAAATCATCCAAAGGAGAGTAGATCGCTGGCGTAAAAAACATGGCACAGAATTAGAAGCCCATCTCGGCCGGTTATTGATCTATGAAAAGCCCGATGAAAAAGCGATCGATAAAATTGCCACAAAATTTCAATCTCCCTCGGACAAAGTACATGCTGTTCTTAAAAATCTGCTTGATGAGCGTTCTGGCGAGATAGATGCCTACATCAATATCCAGATTCGCAAAGGCTTCATGTCACAAAAAGAAATCTCGAGCCTTGCTGAAATTTATGCCCTTGATCAAGGCGAAATCCTACGCCAAATTCGCTGCCCGATTAAAAAGACTTCTAAAGCTGACACTGCCGGTGCCTACAGGATAGACAGAACCGTTGAACAAGTTATCAACGATAATCTTGAAATCGTCGAGCAAGATTCTCTATATAGTTTCCTTGGACTTTTTCCTGGTTCCACTTTGGAGTCGCTCCAAGTGAAGGCTATTGAAAAAGAAAAGGAAATTCGTAAAATTTCCCAAAAAGATGCATTCGTCACCGCAAGCGGCGTACTTGCAGGACAATGTATATCGGTTTTTAAAACGGATGAGAGTCGTTATGCCTATGACTTGAGTCGTGCTCGAATGTTATTAAAAAACCTCAACAACGAATTGGATCTCGTCGTAAACAACAATTCGATCAGAGTGGAATACTATAATTATTTACTTCGCAAGGCTATAAGTTTCGGCACGATTCCAGATGAGGCCCGCCAGCATATTCTTGACTACTGTCAATTAAATAAATGGAAATTAGATCTACCGAAAAAGAAATTAAATCTTAAACGTTATTCACGTGTTGCCTTCATAACGTTGGGCGTCCTATTGATCGCAGGTTCTACCTTTTGGTATTTCTATTTTAAAAAACAGCGTCTTGAAGAAGAGTATGTTAGAACAATTGCGGAAGCTGGAACGCAAGCCACACTGGAAGGTCAAATTCGCGTTTTTGAGAAATATCTTAATTCCCATGACCAAGAAGACCTGAGGCAACGTGCCACAATAAATATCGAATCACTCCAAAAGCGAGTTGTTCAAAGAAATTTCAAAATTGTTGAGCAGACCGCTGATAAACTTTATAATGATAAAAAATACGAAGAAATCAATGAACTCTACACTCAATTTTTATCCCGTCATGCTGACTCCGCCTGGGCAGAGAAAATTCGTGAGAAAATGGAGGAGATTCCATCCCTGATTGACGAGCGAGATTATCGGAATTTTGTTAGTATACCATCAGACAAACCGGAAGAGACTCGCCCACGTGGGTACCGCCTATTTACGTCAACATCCCGAAGGAATATACGTGGCACAAGTAAGACAAGGGATTAAAGCCGTTGAGGCTCCATACTATCAAGATGTGACCATGGCTTTGACAGAATGCGAAAAAAATGAAGAATGGAATCAATGTATCCTGTTGAGCAGTCGTTATATAGATGTATATCGCGACTCCAGTTCTGCTTTGAAACTCAAAGAAAAACGCGACAAATATCAAATCAACCTTCAAAATAATAATATATTAAAGGCATTGACTGCCAAGGCGGGAGGTACAGGGGCCGATCCTATTGCAAAACGAACCGTCTTTGAGGAATTTATTCGCGAATCTCCGAACAGCCCGGCAACACCTATCGTGCAAAGCGAACTTGCCAGAATCAACAAGCATATTGACCGCCAAGAAGCACAAAATGAATTGGAAAGGCTTCAAAGTGTGTTTAGTCAAAAAGGCGGGCGGTTTACAATCAAAAATAAGGATACTTTTCACGATTCGACGACCGGACTAACATGGGCACTACTTGATTCACGCCTATCAGCAGGGCGCTGCATGACGTATGATGAAGCGCGCCAGAATATTAAGAAAATGAATTTGGGCGGGTATACCGATTGGCGGTTGCCTAAGGCTAAGGAGCTTATTGGTCTTTATAAAGCCCCCGCTTCTTTTCAGGGATCTAGCAGCGAATGGTACTGGTCTTCGGATAGTTTTAAGCGGTATGCCGGTGAGTGGATTATTCTTGTCGATGTGGTCAGCCCGACACCGCAGCCATCGATACAAAAAGAGAATTCAAATGTTTGTGGGTGGTTTCGAGCTGTTCGGCCGTAAGATACGTTTTCATAGCCGCACATACTGCACGATCACCTCATTTCCTTCGTGTGGCATTTTAATTGTGTATATCTTCCAAGGTCTTAATCAGACGCTCCTTGGCGACGGCCTTCCAAAGCAATTCAATGATGATATTGAGATAGGACACGTCGCTATTCTCTTTGACCTCCTTGAGTAATCGCCAATCATGTGATTTGGCAATAATACCAGCTTCTTGTACGACAACTGTCAGCATTTCCTCGATATCACCGGATTCTCTGAATATCCGCGTCAGCGCAAGTCTAACGTTGCTTGACCTTGGTAGTCCAAGTTTATCCAATCCTTTGCGAAACGTCCCGGCATCGATGCCCTTCAATTGTTCGAGAGCGTGTTGGGCACCCTTCTGGATTAGCACGAGGTCGGCGGATTTTTTATTCATTGTGATATGTGAATAATAGTAATGAGCCTCACCCCGTCTTCCTAAAGAAGTAAACGTCCCAACGCTGGCAACACCCAGTAAGTCATTCTGCAGCTTGATCCTTATTTTTTTCAGGTCAGTTATCAGACACCTCTGGGGAATCATCCCCCCCCTTTATTTTAGCACGAAGATGGTCCGGATTCGATCGCAGCGTATAGATATCGATGCTTAACGGAGGAAGCCCCGCATTATCTAATTTGATCCGGATACCATTCGATATTTCTTGCGCATCAACCTTCCTGATGCGAAGAGATTTATATATGGTCTGTATTTTGGTGTCCAAAAGACAAGAACCCCTTAAATTTTATAAAGAATCATTATTTTTAGCGTTGTAGATTCTTGATTTTTCCATGGCCAAAACATTGCCATGATACGATGCTTATCGATTTCACTATAAAATAGGGTTTGGTGGTCAAATATCTCCCCAAAATCTTCGGTGAGTCGTACGATATCTTCCGTAACTGGCTGTTTCGCCGTTTTTATGGGCTGGCCCATCATTTCGTTGATGCAATCCAACCACTCATCCATGTTTCTGCTGTTAAAGACCAACTGGGCATATTCACCATAACTATCCACATGATAATTTTTTTGCGTATATTCTAAATGTTTTAGTTTAGCTATTAAATCTATTAGTTCCATTATTTATGCACCATTTATAAAATATAGTGAAGCAACCGGCAGTGGTTACGGGTTATGCTCCAATTTTGTTCCGTCATGATAGTTTAATAACAATATCACAAATCAATGTAAACAACTGATACTATCTGCCAATTAATCAATCTCTATATGTCAACCCATCCTCTTCACACTAACAAGAATATGCAATTTATAGAATCTTCAACAGCTGACTTCACGTTGCTCAGATTTCCGGGTTTGAATCTAATTGACATATCTTTATCGCGCTTTCATCAAGAATATGAGGCAATCCCCCATAATCCTCGGTGGTAAAACCAAACACTGTTTTCCATACGTCTTCACTTTCCATACAAAAATAGACGGTGACATCCGAAGATCTTTCACGTATGGCGTTTAATACTCCTTTATAGATTTCGATTCGAATCTGTTTCAAGTATCTTGATTTCCCATCCATTCCTGGAACGAATTCGCCATAGATCATTTTTGAGTCAGGGAAAGCGCGATTGGATAATCGTCTTTAAGTCTGGCATGAATCTCAGCGTGCCCAAACTGATCCAAACGATATTTTCTGGATGAATTTGGGTGAAAATTTTATCAACAACCTTTCGGTAGTCTTCTATACAGCCATCGTATTCAATCAACGGATCGAAGTGAAAGGCCAAAGGATACCCCCATTTTTGGCATTTAGCCGCAGCATCGATTCGTGCGTCTAAACTCGCGGTACCTCTCTCATTGCGTCGGATCATTTCAGGTGTATTGACGGACCATGCCAAAATAGTTCGCCTGTTGTGGGAAAGGTCGCGAATGTTTTTCACAAACGTCGTTTTGGTCTTAAGTTCCAGAACAGCATGTGATTGGGTGCCAAAATGAGGAATCAATTTCTTGGATAGGTTTGTCCATAGTTCCCAAATCATGCTGTCGGTATATTCACCAGTTCCGATACGGCGATGTTTGCGCTCCGTGAGAAACGCATTTAATTCTTCAAACATCTGGTTCTGGTTCACGAAATACTGAAGAATAGGGGGATGAAAATAGGATTGCAGGATGCAATAAGTGCAATCCATGGTGCAGAAAGTGCCAATGTGCAGGATCATATAGTCACAACAAGTATAATTTCGTGTCCCGGGGCATTTGCGGATAAAATCACCTTTATTTGTTGTCAAATAGAGAACTTTTTTGCCCGCGGCAACAGGATCCGGAGAAGACCTTATCATGCTGTACAATTCTTCAGAGTGGTCAATTACGGATGACGGTACATTAAACTGTTGAATGATCTCTTTAACTTGTTCCTGATCAACCACAAACTGGTCGATGTAGATGTGCTCAATTATAGTCATGGTATGTATAACCTTAAGTCTATTTAGGCATTAGACGTTTGCTATTGTATATTGGGCCCCACAACAAACTTAAAAGTCAAACGATGATCGATTGTTCGTGATCATTCAACGCAACCTACAGAAATGAGATGATTTTTGATCAGAACAAACTCGGATAATTTTTATCGGTAAACCCCCGGCTATGCCGGATAGACCCGCAAAGTTTGACAGTTCCGAGAAAATACGAAAGCCTCCCAGTTGGTGAACCGTTCAAAGATCACGTTTACGGAGGCTTTCGATGAACAATATTCAGATCTTAAGTCACCCTGGATGGGATTGCAATTATCATATGGTCTGGATTCCCAAGTACCGCAAAATGATGCTGTTAGGCCGAGAGCAGCGGCATCCGGGAGACGTTTTGCATGAGCGCGCATCACATTAGGAGAGCAAGATTCATGAGGGTCATATGAACGTCGACCATCTGCATATGCTGATATCAATTCCGCCAAAATATGCAGTCTCCCAAGTAGTAGGCTACATCAAGGGAAAAGTGCTGATTCATATCGCCTGTCAGGATATGGGCAAGCGGAAAAACTTTACAGGCCAACATTTCTGGAAAAGGAGCCATTATGTTTCTGCAGCCGGCTGCGATTAAGAAGTTATCCGCCAGTACATCAAGAAGCATGCAGAAATCGATAGAAAGATCGATCAAATTGGTTTGTTTGAATCGTAGCCACCTTTAGGCGGCTCCTGAACCTACCGCTTTGAGCGGTTCACGCATCAAGCCTCCGGCTTTTCCGGAGTTCGTAACTGTGTCTTAAATACTAAGTTATTCCAAAATGATTGGCAACCCCGATAGGCCTATCCAACCGGGTAAATGTTTTTCGTTGTATCGTTATATGAGATTGGTTACAGCGGATGGCAACATGAAAACTGCCGGGTATCGAAGACAGTGTCACAATTTAGCGATACCGCGTGAAAATATTTCAAAGGCGGTATCAAACGCAAGGGCATTGGCTTCCCTTCTATTACCGATAATTCGCTTGCTTTCTTCCCAAAGAACGACACCCGAAAAGAGGGCCCACATGACATCGGTCAGCATTTTTGGATGCTGTTCGATAAATACTTTTTTTTCAATACCTTCAGCGAATATTTTAGAAATAATACTTAACGAATTCTTAGAAAGATCGCGGATTGTCGTCAACATCGGTGGGGCAAGATTTTTTAATATTTCACTGGACTGTAGATGGAAAAGGTTTAATAAAATCAATGGATCGACTTCATACACCGCATATAAGGTCTGTTTGAGATCATTGATACGCATTTGAGGATTTTGGGCTTCCTTGATGTAAACGCTTTTTAATTTTCTATGCAGAAGCTCAAGTATTTCAACAGACAGCGATGCATATAATTCATCCTTATTTTTGAAATATAAATACAAGGTCCCCGGACTAAGCTCAGCCTCACGGGCGATGTCCTCCATCGTTGTTTTCATAAAACCATTGATGGAGAACACTTTGCGAGCCGCATTAATAATCTGCCGACGTCGCTGTTCGCGCTCTCGCCGCCTTCTTTCCTGTATACCCATAATTTTATGAAGATGATTTATTGTTTATATCGATATATATTTTTTGATTTATATGTGTCAAGAACAATTTAACTTTATATGACCCGGAAACGATGATGTCTGTAAGTTAAAATAAATTCTCTCACCCATGATGAAATAGAAACCCGCCCCAGGAGGGGGCCTGCGGTGAAATTACCCTTAAAATGGGATAAAATTTTGTCCCCTGAAGGGGCAAGGGTCTACCTCCACCTCCCCAGAACGTTGCACAATCTATTAACGCGATTTCTCGGATTCGCGTTCGTTCTTTTTCTGGTAGGGGGTATATTTAGGCTACCATTTCCTTGTCCATACTGACGGTGCCGCCAATAGAGCCCAGGGACCAGAAATGATTGCCCAATAGGGCTTCTCTTTGAGCTAGCAAAACTTATCAAAGACCCGAATCGCTGAGCAGCCCTTAACCGTGCCCACATATCCTGTAATCGATACTTTCGACGTAATCATGACCGATCGAGGTGAACATTATCTATTTGTACGTTGGGTTCGACAATCTCACAGCGCGACTGCTCGAAGAAAACATGGATACAGGTTTCAACTTCGCTGGCACTGGCACCCTTTGATACGCGCTATCGATATTAGGGAACCCATACAATGTGGTACTGGCAGTGCCAAATCGTTTGTCATAAGTTTCGAAGACCGGCTTATTTGTTGCACCTTGTCTTTTTTGTTGTGGGAACAACTTGCCTTGAGAGCAACCAATACGTCTTTCAGATGGCACAGCCACTGAACTCTGGCATTGCCCTGAGGGCAAGAGGTTCGATGACGGACTAAAAAGAAATGAAACGTTGTAGCTTAATTGCCATATAAATAGGCGGGAAGCAGGAAGAAAAACGTAAGATTATGAGCAACCAAACAGTTTGGACGCAATTGGATTGGCTATGGCGTCGGAGATTTTACTGTTCGCACCTATCAAGGCGTTTATACTATTAAACCGAATTGTCATGGTATATGAGGAGCCCTCAAAATTCGCAGGAGGCATTATTTGAATCGCTTCTCCTAACCTCAACTTTCGAACCTGTTCGTGAAACTGCCTTTCCACTTTTGCCAACCGAGGATACCTTCTTTTTTTTAGGTAGGAACGTATTATATGTGTTTTCTGATTCCCATCCAAATCATCGTTATCTAACGCACTTTTAATCGTATCTTCTTCAAGTAAATGCTTTACGGAGGTATCATCCCGGGCAGAAACTTCCTTTAAATATAGTAGAACTTCCCGCTGTTTATTGAGACCCATCGGTATCCTGTTGAAGAGCAATGCCACTGCATCCGCGTCATCATTCGACAATTCGGAGAGCAGCAAGGCAATCGGCAGACCAAGTTTCCCTAAAATAATTCCAAGTTGGATGGTCTCTGAAGCTGATAAAACCGTTTTTAGTTTGGATACAAATGCCTTATTCAGAGAAAGGCCCAGCGAATTTGCCATTTCCACCGATACCTTTGAATCATGGCTCGCTTCAGTAAGAAGTCGCAGACATCTTGCCTGTTCGACGATGTTGAGAGGGCGTTGGGCGAGATTATCCGCTATGGCTAATTCGGCACATTGCAATGGTGTCACGTCATCGGACAGGATCCGGCAATAAATTTCGTTCCATCCAAGCTGTCGGCAGGTTTCAACGCGTCTGAAGCCACTAATAACGATCAGGCGACTGTTGGCTTCCTTAACAACAACGGGACATATCAGACCTATTCGACGGACTGAGTCATAAAATGATAATTTGTCTTGTGGGGTTGTAACGCGATAAAAAGAATTCGTTGTATCGATGCTATCCAGATCTGCCCAATCGTACTTATAGTTCATGTGTTGATCCCGTTATCAGCTTGAGGGCTTCAACGTATTTTTCTCGTGTTTTTTGAATGACATCCTCGGGGAGTCGTGGTCCGGGGGGCTGTTTGTTAAATTGAATAGAAGTCAAATAATCGCGGACATACTGTTTATCGAAACTGGGCTGCGGGCCACCCGGAGCATAGGCGGTGTGCGGCCAGAAGCGTGATGAATCCGGTGTTAAGACCTCGTCGATCAACACGATCTCACCATCAAGCAACCCAAATTCAAATTTTGTGTCTGCTATGATGATGCCTTTCTCCGCCGCAATGTCGACCCCCTTTGCGTAAATTGACAAACTCAAATCGCGAACCTTTTCGGCTACTGCACGGCCAACGCGATTCACAGCCTCCTCAAAATTGATATTGATATCATGCTGCCCTATGTCTTCTTTCGTTGAAGGTGTAAACAGTGGTTCGGGAAGTTTCTCAGATTCTTTTAACCCCCCCGGGAGAGGAATGCCGCAAATCGTGCGATCTCTTTGATAGGATTTCCAGCCCGACCCTGAGATGTAACCCCTCACCACACATTCAATCGGCAGCGGTTCGACTTTTTTAACTAGCATACTGCGTCCTGCCAAAATATCCTGATGGGCTTGGCATTCGGATGGAAAGGCCGATACATCCCATTCGATCAAATGATTGGGGACGATATCCGAAATCAAATTAAACCAGAAAATGGATAGTTGAGTTAGAATCTTTCCTTTGTCCGGAATAGGATCTGGCATAACAACGTCAAATGCGGATAAACGATCTGTCGCTACCATTAAAAGGCAATCTCCAAGATCGTAAATGTCTCGGACCTTTCCCTGTTTGATCAGGCTCAATTTATCCAATTTCGTTTTGTAAACCGCGGGACTCATGAGAAAATAAATCTCCTATATATACGCGTTTAGTGTGCCGACAGAAGGCGGTCACAATAATTTCCAGCATACTATTTCTTATTTAGTTCTCGAAATTTTCCAATAAATTCCTTTATCACGTTGATACCCTCGTCGTCGATGTCAGTAAACTGGATTCCCATCTCGAATTTACCGGTTTCTCCATTCAGCAAGTGAATTACTTTGCCTTTGAGATTGACAAGATCTTCTTCAAATCCCAGCGTCAATTCTACATTTTGATCCGATTCAATCGGGAAATGGGTTTCCAGTAAAATGCCGGTTTCCGATACATTGAGGGTGCGGCCAATCGCCTGTTTAACGGACTCTTCCCTATCGTCAACGGCGACATGGGACAAATTAAGTGCATTCACCCGCATATGTTTTCTCTTTTCGGATGTCATATTGATTCTCCTGTCATGAAGGTGGCCTCAAACCATCACTTAGCAGCTTTTTTTTGGAGATCAGAGATGACCATCGCCGTTGCCAAAATATTGGTCGAAATATTTTCGAGTATATTTTGAAATGTCAACGACAATTGATCGTATTCATCCTGCAGCGACTGCTCGTCGATGGTTGATACCTTTAACCGCTTGTCACCAAGCACAATGGCGGAGGTGGGCTCCAATCCCATGTCAAGAAATGAGATATGACCGATAAAGTCGCCTTTGCTCAAACCCGAAATCAAGGGAATGATGCCGTTCTTGGTTTTTCTGACAATGGAAGCCCGGCCACCTGTGATAATAAAGGATTTATCGTCATTTTTTCCTTCCGTAATGACGGGCCGTTTCTCTTTCAATAATTTGGCAGGGTCGTTTTCTCCAATGAAGCAAGCCACGGCGCGGTTCATGATCTCGTTGAAACGGTTATCGAGGCTCCGCACAATATTTCGGAATTCAGGCGTCATGCGACTGAATTCACCGCCCATGCCCTGTGAATCAAGCATTCCCAACTGAACATTGCCGACGGCCTTAGCGGTTACATTGCGCACACTTTCGTCCGACAGTAGCGAACTGATGCTCCCAATAAATGCGCCGTCACTGATTTGAAGGAATTTGAGCGGACCCTTGGTCGTCGATCGGGATAACTCGACGGTTCCTTCAAGAATTACCCATATCCAGTTGCCGTGGTTCCCTTCGACAATAATCTCTTCACCATCGAAGAATTCTTCTTCATCGACAACATGCAAATAATCAACTAACGGACCTTTAATCAGAGGTAGAGATGACTTTTTGGCCGTATCCTTCTTAGGCGTGGATTCTTTCTCTTTGTTGAGGGGTTCCACTTTCTCAATCTCGCCGTCATCCAGCTTGCGAAGACCGTCAAGAATGATTTCCATACGACTTTTATTGATGGTGATTTCACCGTCATATAACTCATCGCTGAAAGTAAATGCACCCTCCATCCACCCGAATAATGAAAATATAGCTTCAAGGCCGCGCAATGAGTCGTTAAGCGAATGTACCGGATTACCGTTCAGGAAATATACGATACCGGGTTCCTGAGCATATTTCGAGTTTATTCTCAAAATCCCATTGCTGCCATTGGAACCTAGCAACTGAAGAAGCTCAGCCAAATTAAGAAAACTCAGATTACCGGAAAGGACAATATTACTGGCCATAGACACTCAGCCTATTTTGCCCATTTGAGTTGCTTTTGTAAATTCAGAAGCGTTAATTTAAGGCATTCCATTATGGTTTGTGGAACGCCTTGGCCTTTAATGGCACTAGCGCTGAAATACGGTGCTTTGAGCTGTCGATTCAGGTCACGGTCCATCTGCTCAATCGGCATCAGAGGAATTCCCTCTTCCTCTAAATCTCTTTTGTTATACTGCATAACCAGCGGCACTTTAAATATGCTGGTTCCATACGATTTTAAGTTTTCATGAAGATCTTTAAGAGACAGCATATTTTTTTCCCGTCGCACTTCTAACGAATCGGCGACAAAAATCAATCCGTCAACTTCTTTCAACACAAGTTTCCGTGTTGAACTGTACTGAACCTGACCGGGTACGGTGTAAAGTTGCACTTTGACGTCACAGCCTTTGATTTTCCCTAAGCCCATTGGTAAGAAATCAAAGAACAAGGTCCGATCGCCTTCTGTATCGATGGAAACCATTTCGCCCGCGATCTGTTTTTTATACGTCTTGAATATATGCTCAAGGTTGGTGGTTTTCCCGCATCGCCCCGGGCCATAGTAGACGATTTTGCATTCTATTTCTCTTTTCTTAAAGTTGAAGATAGCCATTCAAATCAGCTCCAGCATTATTTTCAGTGCGCATTTTAAGTGGTTAATATGGTAATATCCAGACTGTAGTCACCTTCTTTGGGGCCTGATTTGATTTGCGTTTTCGCCGTGACGACACCCGAGCCATTTAGTATTGCAATCGGTGAAAAAAACTGCATATCGTTGAGTTTGGTACCTTCAACTAGTTCGTCAAGTAGCGCACTTTCTTTGTTAGAAATGATCAGGTTGATTGAATTGCCGGTTTGAAAACTAACATCAAATTCAACCATCCGTCCCTTCTGGCGACCCTCCGGGAGCTGAATTCCGACCGAATTAATATCCAGAAATTCATCCTCTTCAGGAAGTTCCATGTCTTCCAGAACGGCCGGTCGACTATCTAAGTGCTTGTCGTTATCTGAAGGACGAATCGCTTCTGGTGTTGCCGATTCCATTTCAAGCGTTTCCATATCTTCATCCGATATGGTTTCTTCCCTCTGGTATAATTCGCGTTCAAAGCCTAATTTGCGAAAACGACCTTCCAGAAAAAAACGAATTTTATCAAGTTGGGCATAGGCAAATCGATCATCACCAACCCACCTTTCATAACACAGAGCGGCATCTTCAAGCGCCTCAATCTCCAGATGACAGCGAACAATGTTTTTCGCGGCGGCCACCCGCACTTCCTCAACATCGAGCAATTTTTCAAATTCTTCCAGGGCGCGATCGAATTGCCCGAATTTAGCGAGTGCCATAGCGCCCTCCATAGCGCTCGCAAAAGTATCTTTTCCTTCCGCCACCAGAAAACAGTTTCTTGATGAGGGTCTGTTTACTGTCCGACACGGTAGGTTTCGACGCAGCCTGATTGATTTGATTAATTTTTTGGTTCAGATCGACGACTTTTTTTACAATGCTTGCGATGAGTTCCTGCCCGTTTTTAATTTTGGGGCTATCCTTTATGATATCAGTAGCTTTTTTATACCTTTCTTTCGCTTCGTTTAAAAGCCCTTGGTTTTGATATAAATCAGCTTCCTTCAATAGCGATATAATCTGGTCCTTAGGATCCATTAAAACCTCATCATTGCGCACCCTGTGCCCGATTCAGCCTCATTTTGTTTGTGAACAATTTGCAACAAACAAAATAGGTTATGCCTATCCGATGGAATATATTCAAACTTTAGAAGAAAAGTCAATACGCCCAAAATAGATAAATCTATTGACATAGCCTTTAGTCGTGTTATCAAATCGTTTTTTTATTCTGACCTGGAATCTGTCGGCGATCAACCATTCGCCGCCGCTGCATAGGCTCCGTTATTAACTCGGAAAAGAATATAGACGGAATTCGCTATGTTGGACTTGATTCGGCAGATAGTAACCATCTGAGTTCCAGTTTCCACCGGAATGACAACTTTAAAGTATCGAATTGCTGGAATAATACCACGAAGGCTGTCGATTAATGGTTGAAAAAATTGCTTAAATTGTATTCTTTTGGACCGGGACGGTTTGACAACATCGTCACGGAAGGTTGTACTATTAGCGAGGCAGATTCTACTAACCCTAAACCCTATTGAGTGATAAGGAGTCGGACATGGACAAAAAAGTTACGGTTGTCGGCGCTGGCAACGTTGGTGCCACGGCCGCCCAGAGACTGGCGGAAAAAGGTCTATGCGATGTCGTCCTGGTTGACATCGTCGAAGGCGTTCCTCAAGGGAAAGCATTGGATTTGATGGAAGCCGCCCCGGTAGAGAAACATGACGGCTGTGTAACAGGGGTCAACACTTATGAAGCGACTGAAGGATCTGACATTGTTATTATTACCGCCGGTATTCCTCGAAAACCCGGCATGAGTCGTGACGATCTCATCAGCACCAACGCCGGAATCGTTAAAGCGGTTACCGAGCAGGTTGCCAAATATTCACCCAATGCAGTGTTGATCATTGTCAGCAACCCCCTGGATGCCATGTGCCACGTAGCCTATGAAGCGAGTGGATTTCCTAAAAACCGCGTGATTGGCATGGCCGGCGTTCTTGATTCGGCCCGATTCCGGACATTCATTGCCATGGAACTCAATGTGTCGGTAGAAAATATTCATGCCTTTGTTCTGGGCGGCCATGGCGACACCATGGTTCCCCTGCCCCGTTACTCCACAGTTGCCGGTATTCCAATTACCGAACTCATGCCCCAGGATCGCATTCAGGCCCTATGTGACCGCACCGCCAACGGCGGCGCTGAAATCGTCGGCCTGCTCAAAACC
Organism: uncultured delta proteobacterium; assembly: GCA_963850465.1. Taxonomy (GTDB): domain Bacteria; phylum Desulfobacterota; class Desulfobacteria; order Desulfobacterales; family UBA5852; genus JABZFP01. The sequence continues at coordinate 19,875 of CAWKLN010000064.1, read as the reverse complement.
GGCAGCGCTTTTTATGCCCCGGCCTCATCGGCGGTGGAGATGGCGGAGTCGATTCTCAAGGACCGCAAGAAAATTCTTCCCTGTGCCGTGTATCTTGACGGCGAATATGGGTATAAAGAGCTTTTTATCGGTGTCCCTGTGAAACTGGGTGCCGGAGGTGTGGAGGAAATTATTGAAATCAAGCTGACGGAAGCTGAAAAAACCGCTTTGGATAAATCGGCGGCGGCCGTGGAAGAATTGAAGGGCGTTTTAAAAAACCTTAAATCCTGACGCATCAAATTAACGGTCGGGCAGTGCGTTGCGAAAACACGGCTTCCTAATCGTTATCGGACGCCAGACGGTGGTATAGGGTTTCCGCCGCGTTGCGGTTCATGCCGGGCAGTGCACTCAATTCGTCGAGTGTTGCTGCCCGGATTGCGTTTAGGCTCCCGAAATGGCGCATAAGGGCTTGTTTGCGAAGGGGACCGATTCCTGGAATTCCATCCAGACCCGATACGAAGGCTTTTTTTGTTCGTTTTTGACGATGGAAACTGATGGCAAAACGATGCGCTTCATCCCGAATTTGTTGTAAAAACAGGCGCGCCGCGTCATCGTTGGTGAAGTTGACCGGATTGGCGCGATGCGGGATATATATTTTATCGTGTGATTCTCCCCGATCGACTTCTTTCTTAGCAATCGCCGCCAGGGCAAAGCGCCCTCCGATTCCCAATCGATCAATGACATCTAAGGCGATATTCAATTGACCTTTGCCGCCATCCAGCAGCAAGATATCAGGAAACGGCCATTCTGGGTGATTACTAAAACGACGCTGCAAAATTTCTTCCATTGAGGCGTAATCGTCCGGCTTACCAACCGTACGAATGCTAAACTTTCGGTACTGCGACCGGCAGGCCCGCCCGTCCTCAAAAACAACCATTCCGGCAACAGGGGACTGCCCGAATAAGTTGCTGTTATCAAAACACTCGATGCGTCGCGGTACTTTCATCAAGCGAAGCCGACGGCCCAAGCTCGCCATCAATGTTTGCCGCCGTGTTTGATCCGCCATCCGTTCCCGCAAAGCCTTTTCAGCATTCTGATACCCCATTTCAAGAAGTCGTTTTTTGTCCCCACGTTGGGGATGGATGATCTTAACTGTTTGCGCATGCTCGGATCGAAACCAGTCCTCCAGAAGGGGGGCATCCGTCGACATCAAGGGGGTCAATATTTCATGCGGGCACTGTGCCCCGGGCGGGTAAAACTGGCGAATAAACCCGCTTAATAGCTCCGCAGGATCCGCGAGGGTTTCCGAAATTTCAAAATTGCGACTGCCCTGAAGATAGCCGCCGCGTATGGCAAGAACGTTAACCATAATGTGGTCGCCTGTCGCGATCGTAATGATATCCCGATCGCGCAGGTCTTTGGTCACCGCCCGCTGTTTTTCCAGGGTCATTTCCATGGCCCGCATCCGATCCCTTAACTGGGCGGCCTCTTCAAACGCCAGATTCTGGACAGCCGCTTCCATCTCGCGGCGTATCTTGCGGATAAGATCCGGTGTTCGACCTTTTAGGAAAAGGATGACCTCATCAACGATTTTCCGATAGGAAAGCGGGTCCACTTCAAGACAGCAGGGACCATAGCAGGCACCCATCTGGTGATGCAGACAGGGACGGGTTCGCTGGGAAAATTCCCGATTTTTGCATTTTCGCAATCGAAAATGCTTGTTGATAAACTTGAGGGTTTCCCGAACCGCGTGCGCGGATGCAAAGGGGCCGAAATAAGCAGCATCGTCTTTTCCCATTTTGCGGACGATGGACAGGTTGGGATAAGGATGGTTGAGATCAATCCGTAGCACCGGATAGCGCTTGTCATCTTTTAAAATCACATTATAGCGCGGCCGATGGCGCTTGATCAGGTTGGACTCTAGGAGGAGCGCTTCTTTTTCGGAAGCGGTGACAATGGTGTCGAAATCGATCACCCGCCGCAGCAATGTCCGCGTTTTGATCTCCACCGAGCCGGTTTTTAAAAAATAGGAGGCCAGGCGCCGCTTGAGGTTTTTAGCTTTTCCCACATAGAGAATCTTGCCGGAAGCGTCTTTCATCAGATAAACGCCCGGGTCCATTTCGGCCTGGCGCGTTTTGTCCTTCAAGTTGGACGCGATATCGTTGGGTGAATCTTTCAATTATCCTCTGCATATCCTCGGAAAACATGTTGTTTCTGCGGTCGGTGAATGCACCCGCTTAGACATTCCCCTCGAATACAATGTGTGCTTTTATCGCCTGAATGCGGTCGCGTAATTCAGCGGCACGCTCAAATTCCAGATCTCTTGCGGCCTCCAGCATGTCTTTTTCGAGTTGTTGAACCGATTGCTCCATATCCTCGATGGTCGTGTATGCATCCAACATTTCGTTGACACGGTTGGATTGATTATCGGTCGAGGAAGACAAGGAATCGAATATCGACACGATTTCTTTCTGAATGGTCTGGGGCGTTATTCCGTGTGTTTTATTATAGGCATTCTGGATCGCCCGCCGGCGTTCTGTTTCGGAAATCGCCTGTTGCATGGAATTCGTCACCCGATCGGCATACATGATCACTTTACCGCCTACATTGCGTGCGGCACGACCGCAGGTCTGGATCAACGAGCGGGTTGAACGAAGAAAGCCCTCTTTATCCGCATCCAGAATGGCCACCAGAGATACTTCCGGGATATCCAGCCCTTCACGCAGCAAGTTGATACCGATCAGCACGTCAAATTCACCCCGTCGCAGATCACGAATGATGTCCATGCGCTCGAGTGTCGAAATATCGGCATGCAGATAGCGCACACGGAGCCCCAGATCCGTGTAATATTCAGATAGGTCTTCGGCCATGCGTTTCGTCAACGTCGTCACCAGCACCCGTTCGTTGCGGTCTACGCGCAAGCGAATCTCATCCATGAGGTCATCGACCTGTGCGCCGGCGGGACGCACCTCTATTTCCGGATCGACCAGTCCCGTGGGACGCACAATCAACTCCACCAGGTTGTCCTGCCCCAGTTGCCGCTCGTAGTCGGCGGGGGTGGCCGAAACATAAACCCTGCGCTTGAATCGTGCGGTCGACTCTTCAAATTTCAGCGGTCGGTTATCCAGGGCGGATGGCAGCCGGAACCCGTATTGCACCAGCGTCTTTTTACGACTGCGGTCGCCCTTATACATCCCTCCCAACTGAGGAATAGAAATGTGGCTTTCGTCGATAAACAAAAGAAAATCATCCGGGAAATAATCCAAGAGCGTCGGCGGGGGTTCCCCGGGCAATCGGCCGGTCAGGTGTCGCGAATAGTTTTCAATGCCGTTGCAATAGCCCAGTTCGTTCATCATTTCCAGATCATACAGGGTGCGCTCTTCGATGCGCTGCGCTTCGACCAACCGGTTATCATGGCGCAGATGTTCGAGGATCTCCTTCAGTTCTGCCATGATGGTCGCCGTCGCACGCTTCAATGTGCCGGCCTGTGTGACATAGTGGCTGGCCGGAAAGACCGAGGTGCGGCGGACCGAACGCAACACGGCACCGCGCAATGGGTCAATTTCCGCCAGAGTGTCGATCTCGTCGCCGAAAAATTCGACCCGCAGCGCAATATTTTCTTCATAGGCCGGAAATATTTCCACCCGGTCCCCCCGCACCCGAAAGGTACCGCGGTGGAAATCGATATCATTGCGCTCGTACTGCATCGAAACCAGCCGCCGAAGCAGCACGTCTCTTTCGAGGGTGCTGTTTTTTTCGATGTCCACCCGCATCGCGAGATAGTCTTCAGGCGCCCCCAGCCCATATATGCAGGAGACACTGGCCACGACAATGACATCGCGGCGTGACAGTACCGAACGGGTGGCGGAGTGGCGCAATTTGTCGATCATCTCGTTGATGGATGAATCTTTGGCGATGTAGGTATCGCTGGCGGGGATATAGGCTTCCGGCTGGTAATAGTCGTAATAACTGACAAAATATTCAACCGCGTTGTGGGGAAAAAAAGTTTTGAACTCGTTGTAGAGTTGCGCCGCAAGCGTTTTATTCGGCGCAATCACAAGCGTCGGGGCGGACAAGTTGGCAATGATGTTTGCCATCGTGAATGTTTTACCGGATCCGGTGACGCCCAATATGACATTATGCTGGGCGCCTTTATTCAGATTCCGGGTCATGGCATTGATGGCTTCAGGCTGGTCGCCGCTAGGTTTCAACGCCGTGCAAAGCTTAAACAATGGTTTCATTTAATTGGTTTCAACCCTTGATACATTTCAACGTTGCAGATTAAGAAAATGCGACCATGCAAAACAGATCCTTTTTCAGCGCGCCTGTGTCGCAACGGCACTTCGCAACAGCACGATGCACTGGGCCGCTATGCCCTCCCCCCGCCCGACAGCCCCCAGACCTTCGGTGGTGGTGGCTTTGATGTTGATTTGCGTGGCGTCCATCCCCAGCACACCTGCCAGACGTGAACGCATCGCCTCGCGATAGGGACCTATTTTTGGCGCCTGCGCCATCACCGTTGCATCAATGTTGGCGATGATCCAATTATCGGCAATCATCGCCCGGACGCGATCCAGCAGCTTAAGGCTCTCAATCCCGGACCAAGCCGAATCGGTATCAGGAAAATGCTGGCCGATGTCGCCCAAACCCGCCGCGCCCAAGAGGGCATCACAAACCGCGTGGGTCAGGACATCGGCATCGGAATGCCCCAAAAGCCCCTTTTCATACGGAATTTCGACGCCGCCCAGTATTAAACGGCGTCCGGACACCAAACGATGCATGTCGTATCCCATCCCGATTCGCATGTCCCCTCCCCTCTTAATGGAACGATGGTAAGCGCCGCGAACGACATTATCGTATCCGATCTATTCGGTGAAAGCTCGGGTTTCTGCGGTAATAAATGCCTACCAATTAAAAATGGACAACTTTCATTTAAGAATTTCCCATTCCGGACGATATGTACTATACACATCCATAGAATAAAAATCATCTCGAAACCGCAGAACGGTTCTGGATTCCGCAGACAGGTTGTCCATCGCGATCCTTTGAGTCCGACTGCTGAACGTCAACCGGAACAATCGCCCTGGGATTATGACGCTTGCAGGCGCTGAACTGGACACACATGACCCAAACAACGCAGCATCGTATTCAATTTAAAAAGCCGGATCTTGAAAACCTGATTGACCAGTTTACAGTCGTTGATATGCATTTCCATACCCACCATTCAGATGGTCACAACTCGGTGGATGAAATCAGCGCATACGTCCGTCGACTCGGTATCGGTATCGCTATAACCGATCACAATGAAATCCGGGGCGCCCTTGAACTCGCCTGTCACCGTGATGTTTTAAGCATACCGGGTATCGAAGTCACATCCGTCGAAGGAAGTCACGTGTTGGTCTATTTTTATGCGTCCAGGGATCTGGAACGTTTTTATTTGCGAACGATCGCACCGGCCATGGGTGCCGAAGTGATGAGTTCTACCTCCCTGGAGATGGAAACGATTATTGAAGCCGCCCGTCGCTTTCCAACCGTCGTTGTTTTCCCCCACCCCTACAGCGCGGCCTATTCCGGGATCCAGAACTCCTACTTTTCCGAAACACGTCTTCTGGCACTTTATGAAATGGTGGACGGCATTGAAGTCATCAATGCCGAAAATATGAATAAATGGAATCTGCAAAGCACGGTTCTGGGCTTTAATGTTGGCAAAGGGATCACCGGCGGCAGTGACGGTCACCGGCTATCGCAAATGGGCAAGGCCATCACCTATGCGGACTGTGCTCCCGATCGAGAAGCTTTTTTGCATGCCGTCAAAAACGGCCAAACACACGTCATCGGCAAAGAGATCAATCTGCTGCGCAAAGTCACCTCAAATACGATAAAACTAAAGAATAATATCCGCAACTACCCGGATCTTATTGAAAAAAACATTCGCTACAGCTATACCTTGCTCGATGCCAAGCAGCGTTCCCTGAGGGAAAGTGTGCGCCGCAATTTCTACGCCCGCGGACGCTGACCTTATCCAGACGACGCTTTTCAGATTCATCCATTTCCGCATAGCATCCCGGGACCTGTTAACGTCTTGACCCCGACGGTCGCAGCATTATAAGCAACCGGTCAACAAATGACACATACGACGATCTGCCGTCTGTATCGGAAGAATCCTGCATTTCACACATCTAAAACGCATCCCAGATCAATGGAAACCGCTGTGGATCTTAATAAAATTATTGAAAATGCACTCGCCAAATCCAATGGCGCTTTAAACGAAAACGAGGCCAAAAAAGTATTGCGGTTGTACGGCATGCCGGTTGTTGAGGAAACTGTGGCGTTGACTGCCGAAGAAGCCGTGACGGCTGCCGACGCCATCGGTTACCCGGTGGTACTCAAAGGCCTCGGAAGCGAACTGCTGCACAAATCAGAGATGGGCCTTGTCTTCGTCAATCTCAATTCGCCGGAGCGTGTCCGTCAAGCAGCGGAAGATATTCTCCTCCGCCAGGATGACCGCCTGGAAGGCCTGCTGGTGCAACGTCATATCAGCGCCCGGAGGGAATTGATGGCCGGCATGGTGCGGGATCCGCAATTCGGCCCTGTTATCATGTTCGGCCTCGGCGGTGTGCTGACCGAAGCCCTTTCCGACACCACCTGCCGACTGTGCCCCCTTTCCGCCGCCGATGCCCTGGAAATGATGACCGACATCCGCGCTGCGGCACTCCTGGATGCGTTTCGCGGGGAAGCGGCTGTCGATCGCACGCGCATGGTCGACCTGTTGTTGAAACTATCCGCGTTGGCCTCCGCCTTTCCGGATATTTCGGAAATTGATCTCAATCCGCTGTTGATTGGACCGGATGGATCGATCCGCATTGTCGACGCGCTGATAACCTGCCGCCCTCACCATGGTTCCGAGCACCCCTTCGAAGCCGTCGCCCCCGCTGATATCCGCAACCTGTTCTATCCCCGCCGAATCGCCTTTGTCGGTGCTTCAGCCCAATTCGGCAAATGGGGCCACATGCTCTACGCCAACACGGTCGGGGGCGGATTTAAGGGCGAGGTCTATCTGGTCAATCCCCGGGGCGGGAAAATCGCCGGGCGCGATGTGTACCGCAACATTTCAGAAATCCTCGAAGATATCGACCTGGCGGTGGTGACGATTCCCGCCGCACACGTGCGGCAACTGATTCCGGAATTTAAACAAAAGGGCATCCGGAATATGCTGCTGATCACTTCCGGGTTTGGCGAAACCGGCGGGGACGGCCTTGATTTGGAAAAAACCTTGGTCAAGGAGGCGCGCGAAGCCGGCATACTGATCCTGGGCCCCAATACCATGGGCATATGCAACCCGCACATTCAATTTTACTGCACAGGATCACCCGTCCGACCTAAAGCCGGGGATACGGCGGTCGTGGCGCAATCGGGAAATATGGGAACGCAGCTTCTGGCCTTTGCGGAGCAACAGGGTATCGGCATCCGTGGATTTGCCGGCTCGGGCAACGAGGCCATGCTCACGATCGAAGATTTTCTGGAAGGGTTCGAACGCGATGAACTGACCCGAACCGTCATGCTGTATGTCGAAAGTGTGAAGCATGGCCCCCGTTTTTTTGAAAGTGCCTGCAGGGTCAGTCGCCGCAAGCCGATTGTGCTGTTGAAAGGGGGGCAGAGTCAGGCCGGGAACCGGGCGGCGGCCAGCCACACCGGCGCCATGGCTTCCGATACCGCCGTATTCAACGCCATGTGCCATCAGGCCGGTATTGTCAAAGTGGATCGTCCCATGGAACTTCTTGATCTGTCGGCGGCGTTTTCTTCCTTGCCGTTGCCCCGAGGCAACCGTGCTGCCATCATGACATTGGGGGGTGGTTGGGGTGTCGTTACCGCCGATCTGTGCGTCCAGAACGGTATCGAAGTGCCGCCGCTGGACGATGCCATCCTTGCCCGGATCGATACGATGCTTCCCCCCTACTGGAGCCGCTCCAATCCGGTAGACCTGGTGGGCGAAAACGATCTGGAACTCCCCCTTGCGGCGATGGAAGAACTATTGCGCTGGGATGGATGCGATGCGGTGATTAATCTCGGGATACTTGGCCGACGCATTTTCGTCAAACGACTGACCGCCGCAACCGCTGTCGCCGACCCGGATATCAGCCCCGAATTTCTGGAACTGGCTCGACAAACCCTGCAAACCTTCGAAACAACATATGTGCGTCGCATCGCGGAGTTATGTGCCAAATACGACAAACCCGTGTTTGGCGTCAGCCTGCTCAGAGAAGACGGCGATCGGACCGTCTATAATGTTGATGGCTGTGATTTCAACGGGGTGTTTTTCGAAACACCGGAACGTGCGGTCCATGCTTTCGCCAAAATGGTTGAATACCGCCGGTTTCTCAACCGTACGCAATCACAATGAAATGTGCTTTGGGATAGAAAAAACCGCAAGGCTGGAATTCTGACTTGGGGGTTGGCCCACGCCAAGTTTTCTGGTAGATAGATCCTCTATTTGTTGCACACAGGACCTCTTCCGGCCTTGCCAGATCCTGCCGCGGGGCGAATTTGAAAATAACCCACTAAAGCTGATACCGTGTATCTAAACGGAAGGGCACCGCACCCGGAATGCCCGATCAACCGGGAATGATTGAACATCCATGAAATTGCATAAAATCCCAACCGATAAGTACACCTATACCTGCCAATTCGATTTTGACATCGGTTACCTGGTGAAAAGCCCCTGCCGCTGTTGCGAGCAGTTAGAGAATCTGCCGCACTGCTCACGTGCCTGTCATTTGCTTGACCACGTTCGAGGCATACTGGCAGACGCCATCTCGTGCACCCGACGGCGCTGAGTTTTCAGACATTTTGTTCGGCCTCGGCGCCGATATCTGCCGAAAATGACGGGCGAGTAAACAGCCTGCCATGATTACCCGGGAGAATCGTCATGTCCTACAACAGCCTGTCCGACACACCCGCATGGATGCATCTCAGTGAATATGCCGCAACCATGCAGGATTCCAAGAAACATTTGAGGCATTTGCTCGAAGACCCCGAACGGCTCGCGTCGTTTTCCCTGTCCGGCGGCGGGCTGTTCATGGACTATTCGCGCCAGCGAATCGACCGGCAGACGATGACGCGACTGTATCAATTGGCGGAACAATCCGGGATTTTGGAGCGCTTCAGGGAAATGGTCGCCGGTGCCCGTGTGAATGTCTCTGAAAAGAGAGCGGCGTTGCACACGGCTGCCCGCAATTTAAGCGAAATGCCGGTATATGTTGACCAGGTCGATATCATGCCGGCCATTCGCGAGGTCCGCGAAAATATCCGCACCTTTTCCCAGCGCATTCATGAGGGCGCTCTGGTCGGTTCGACCGGCAAGCGTTTTCATCATGTCGTTGTTGTCGGCATTGGCGGGTCCTATCTGGGCACCGAATTTGTGGCCACGGCTCTGGCAGCATATGCCGACAAAGACATTCAACTCCATTTTCTGGCCAATGTGGACATTCACAATTTCGGCCGGATCGTTAACGTGATCGATCCGGCCGCAACGCTCTGGGTGGTGATATCCAAAAGCTACACCACGGCGGAAACCATGGCCAACGCGGCCCAGGTTAGGGCCTATCTTGATTCCAAGGGGCTTGACCCATCCCACCACATAATCGCCGTGACCAGCAAAGGGAGCCCTGGCGACCGATCCGATAGCGGGTTGCTAAAGGCCTTTCATATGTTTGACTTTATCGGAGGGCGCTACAGTGTTGCTTCGGCGGTTGGCGGTGTTCCGTTGAGCCTCTATCTGGGATACGAGCGTTTCGAAGCCTTCCTGAAAGGCGCCGCCGCCATGGACCGGCATGCACAGGAGACTCCTCTGGAAAGCAACCTGCCACTGACCGCCGCCCTTATTGATATCTGGAACAACAACTTTTTAGGATATGCCTCACGGGCGATCATCCCCTATGCTTCGCCTTTGGCCAAGCTGGCGCCGCACGTCCAGCAATTGAACATGGAGAGCAACGGCAAATCCGTTGCCATCGATGGTTCGCCGCTCACGGAAAAAACAGGTGTGATTATCTTTGGCGAACCCGGCACCAATGCCCAGCATTCCTTTTTCCAGCTGGCGCATCAGGGCCGCCCTTTCCCGATCGATTTCATCGGCGTCCTGACCCCCCAATACACGCAATACCGCCATCAGTCGCAGGGTGTCACCAACCATCAGGAGCTTTGGGCAAACCTGTTGTCGCAACCCATGGCTCTGGCCCTGGGGCGCGACCACCAGGATCCGGCGCGCCGTTTTTCAGGCAATCGCCCCTCCTCTACCCTGGTGTTGAAGGATCTTAGCCCCGAGAGCATTGGTTGCCTGTTGTCCTTTTACGAAGCCCGCACCGTTTTCGAGGCCTTTATATGGGATATCAACCCGTTTGACCAGTTCGGCGTCGAGTTGGGCAAATCCCTGGCCAAAGGCATTCGGACAAACATGGCCGCCCGAAACCGGACAGAAGACCGCGTCACGCCGCACGAATCTCCCATTGTCCAATACTATCTGGATGCCTTGTTTGAGGCCGCGCAGTAGAAAACGAGGTAATGAATAGGCCTTTGACTTCGGAATGGGCTGCAAAAGATGGGATTTAACGATAATCTTCGTCACCGGGCGGTCGCATTCGCGGCTACGCCCGGCAACGCCAATGTCCCGGCCGGCAATGAGGCGACAGACTTGGACGCACAGAAAACAGATTCAATCCGTTTTCCTGCCTGTGGGAGGTCGGATTCGCTGGAAAACGACCGCTACCCGGAGAACCGGTGGATATTGGCCCCCCAGGTGACACCGGAGCCCAGACCCAGAAAGAGAACGGTGCTCCCCTTGCCGATCACCCCCATTTCCAGCGCTTCGTCCAGAGCCAGGGGAATTGTGGCCGCGGTGGTGTTGCCGTAGCGCTGGATGTTGTGAAAGACTTTCTCTTCCGGGAGCTTCATCATCTGCTGATAAAACTGGTTGATTCGCATGTTGGCCTGGTGGGGAATATAGAGATCGATATCGTCCATCGTCAGCCCGGCCTGATCCAAGGCCTCTTTGGTGACTTCCGGAAGGCGTCGCACCGCCTCTTTGAAAATCGCCTTGCCGTCCATATGGGGGAAGTGGCGCCGCTCTTCCATCATTTTAAGCGTCAGGCGCGGCCATTCCCGTGATGCCGGCGCCTCTGTTTTAAGGCTTTCCGCCATCGATCCCTTGGCATGCAGAACCGACGCCAGAACACCCACACCCTGGTCGCTTTCCACCGCTTCAACGCACACTGCGGCCGCGCCGTCACCGAAAATAACGCTCACGTCACGTCCTTCGGTCGAAAGATCGAGACCGGTGCTGTGAACCTCGGCCCCCACGAGAAGGATTTTCCCGGCCATACCGCTGCGGATATAAGCATCGGCGGTGGCCAATCCGTATATGAAACCCGTGCACTGTTGCCGAATATCCAGTGCCGGCGTAGCGCTCAATCCAAGCTTGTGTTGCAGCAGGCATCCCGATCCCGGGAAAAAAAGGTCCGGGCTCAGGGTGGCAAAAATGATCAGGTCGATATCCTCGGGGGCCCATCCCGCCCGGTTCAGGGCAATTTTGCTGGCCTCCAGCCCAAGATCGCTGGCGCCGACAGGCGCTTTCTCATCGATCCAATGCCGTTGTTCAATACCGGTGCGTTGGCGAATCCATTCATCCGATGTTTCCATCCACTGACTAAGGTCATCGTTGGTGACAACGCGCGGCGGCACGTAACGCCCAGTTCCGGTAATGACGGCTTTTTTGGTCATGATCATGCTCCTGCTTCAGGGTTTGATAAAAATAGTCGTGTCGATCCTATTCCGGTTACGCCGGCCCCTCCGGCATCAGGCATCTTGGGCCTGGTCATCCCCAAGGGCCTCATACAGCCCGGATGTCCGCTGTATCGTCCTTTGTACGGCCTGGTCGATCACCGCCTCCTGGGCTATCAGTATCAGTTGTTTGCGGGCCCGTGAACATCCCGTATAGAGCAATTCACGGCTCAATACAGGTGTGTCCTGATCCGGTAGTACCAGGAGCACACGGTCGAATTCCGATCCCTGGCTTTTATGCACCGTCATGGCAAACACCGTCTGATGTTCGGGCAAACGTTGCGGACGGATAGCCCTTAACGCACCGCCCTCCCCTTGGAACCAAACACGCAGGCGGCCATCGGCAGCGGGCCATACAAGGCCGGTGTCGCCGTTAAAAAGGCCGATGCGATAGCTGTTGCGCGTGATCATGACCGGACGACCCTGATACCAGGGGCGGGTTCGCCCGATTAACCCGGCCTTCTGCAACTGATCGGCGATGATCAAGTTTAAACGTTCTACACCAAAAGGGCCCTTGGCCAGCGCACACAAAATCATAAAGCGGTTGAAACGTGACAGGGCGTCTTGCGGTCCGTTACTGGCAAAATATGATTCATAGCCTTTGAGGGCATAGGCTGCAAGCAATTTGTGGAATTCTGTGCGGCTACGCCATTGATCCCAGTGAAGCATCGCCCCATGGTTTTTTCGAAGAGTGCGCTTGATCTGATCGCTGTCTCCAAGGTTGACCGCCCGGGTCAGGGCACCGATCCCCTCGCGGTGGTCGAATCGGTAATTTTTGTGCAGCACCACGGTGCAATCTTGCAGATCAAGGTTCCCATAGTGAGTGTCAACCACCGGATGCAACGCTTCCTGCGTCAGCAAAGAAAGCAATTTCCGCATCGATGTCGAATAGTTTCGTTTCCGGACGTCCCGACATAGATCACCAAAGACAGAACCGGCTTCCACCGAGGCCAGTTGATCTTTGTCCCCCAAAATAATCAGTCGCGCTTCTTCCGGAACGGCCTTGACCAGTCGGCTCATCATGACCAGATCAACCATCGAGGCTTCATCCACCACCACCACATCGGTCGGCAATGGATTGTTTTCGTGGAAAAAGGAGCCGCGGCCGCCGGGCTGTACTTTGAGGAGACGATGGATGGTGCATGTCTCCAGCGTGGCCAGCGCCGTGGCGATTGCCGCCGGACAGTCCATGGATCGGCAGGCGTCCGCAAGGGAGGCGCCCAACCGTGCAGCGGCTTTACCCGTCGGGGCGCAGAGATGGATGCGTAAGGGTGAATCTGTCGCCCATTCCAGCAAAACCCCCAATATTTTGGCAACCGTGGTGGTCTTGCCGGTTCCGGGCGCACCGGAAATGATGCAGAGTCGTTTTACGAGGCAGACCATGGCCGCGATTTTTTGCCAATTCGGCGCTGAATCAGGGTGCGGCTCCCCGAAATAGCGACCCAGCAATGCTCGGATTTTATCCTGTTGCGCCCTTGAAAGTGTTGGCAATGCGGCGGAAGCCCTTTTGCGTAGCAACTGCGCCAACTGCTGTTCGTGCTGGTAAAGTCGCTGCAAGTAAACCCGGCCCCGGGCATCGCAAACAAGAGGGCCGTGCTCATCAGACCGGCTGACCATTGCAGATGACCGCAACTGGTCCATCCATTCTTCAGCACCCGGGCAGCGCACATCGATGGACTTGCCATTCGGCAACCGGATCTCGTGTCCCGCCCATTGGTGCAGATCAATGCAGACATGTCCTTCGCCGGCGGCCCGGCTGACCAATAGACCGGCCAATCGAACACCGGGGGGATCGTCCGGCGCAAGTCGCGTTAGCAGTCTCGCGAAGGCAATATCGATATCCCTGAATATATCTCTGTTATATAAATTATTTATCGTCTTATTGTTCATGTTTGACTTAAAACAAACGAGAGCGCTCTCGCTGAATACATCTATGATGGTGATAATAATAATATACGACGCAAGTCCTGCAGCAGTTGCGGTGCCGGGCGATCAAAAAAAACACCCGTCGACGGCCCCGAAGAAGGACCCATGCCGCGGGTAAAAAGGTAAAAGACCCCACCAAAATCGCGTTCGTAAGAATAACCCGGGTGGCAGGATCGTAGATATTGATCCAGCGCAAGGGTGTAGATGTGATACTGCAGGAAATAAAAATGAGATTCCATGACTTCCGTCAAGAGGAATGGTTGATAGTCCTCGAAGGCATCGCCCAAATAGTTGGATTTCCAGTCGGCAATGAAATAACGGCCGTCTATCCGGAAAACGATATCGATGTACCCTTTGAGATAGCCCCCGGAAAGTGAAAAATTCAATTGTTTCATAAGGCTGGGGAGCCTCCCCTGAAACGCGGGCGTCTGACAGGCCGTAAAGGCACGACCCAAAGATGTCGCATTTACAGCGCGCACGGGGAGGTGGAATTCCAATTCATTCAAACGGTTCTTGATGGGAACCTGACGGAGGGCAAATGATTTACGGGGTTTCCATTCAAGAGGCGTATGCACCACCCGATGAACCATTTCGAGGATCGTGTCCCGCCAGTGAAGATCAAAACCATAATCTTGCATCCGTTCCTCGATCAGCCCCGACCAGCTCGCGGGGGTTTCAGCGCTAAAATCGATTTGTTCAAATATTTCATGAATAAAGAGCCCGGCCCGCGCACTCGCCTCAAAATATCCGATACCACCAATGGATGGTGACGGCTTGTCGGTTTCCATTGCACGAACGGTTACGGGGAACGTATCTTCCCGATCCACGCCATCGTCCAGAATTTCAGAGTCGTCCTGGCGATCGTGAATCAGGGAGGAAAAGCTGGCAATTTTCCAGGCGGGCAACCGCTCCCGGGAAAAAACACGGGGTTTGTCCACAAGCGCGATGCGGTTCGATTGGTCCGGGGGCAAAGGGATCTTGTCCGGCATATCGACGGCGGCAATGACACCTTGCGATCGTTGTGCCAGATCAACGATATCGCGGCGGTAGGCGCTGCTGTCACGACGCTGTAAGGCGTTGGCCATGAACTGCAGTTTTTCCCCAAAAGTATCATCCTGGTTGTCATCATGCCCGAAATGCATCAGATAAGCGAATGCTGAATTCGCTGCCGAGGGCAGGCGACCCCAGACCAGGTAGCACCGGGTTTTGGCACGCGTGATCGCGACATACAGGAGGCGAAGCTCCTCCGCCATCCTTTCTTCTGCCATTCGGGCAAGATTTTGCTCGATGTCAGCGGAACCCAGATCTAAAATACGTCGCCCGGTATGACCGCCGTCATGATACAGTGCCGGAGGGCTGAGTCGACCCATTCCTTCCCAGATAAAGGGACAGAAAACAATTGGGAATTCAAGCCCCTTACTCTTGTGGATCGTCAGGATGGTTACCGCGTCATCATCACTTTCCAGACGCGTCTGATGAGCGTCGGCCGTATCGTTGGGTTGCAGGCGCTGCATGTCCAACCACTGGACAAGCTCGCCAATCCCCATACCGCGCGCGACAGACACCTGATGCAGCAGTTCGGCCAGGTGCAGGATATTGGTCAGATAGCGCTCCCCGGAAGGTCCGGCAAGCAAGCGTGCCGCTATCTTTTCTTTGACCACGAGTCGGCGAAACATGCGGATAAATCCGCCTTCGATCCAAAGTTCCCGATACTGAAAAAAACGATCGAGCGTATCATCCCACCATGCCGGTGCCTGGTCGCTGAAATCCAACGCATCGCCCGGCCGCTCGAAAAACCGCGTGGTCAGGGCGGTGCGAATCTTTGTTTCCGCACTGGGATCGGCCACGGCCTCGAGAACGCGTCGCAGGTCAAGCGCTTCCGGTCGGTGAAAGACGCTCCCCGCATTGTAGACCACGGCCGGGATGTTAGCGGCGGCGAAACAGTCTTTCACTTCCCGGGCTTGCCGGTTGGTGCGCACGAGTATCGCCATATCTTTAAATGCGACACCGTCTTCTCCCGGCCGAGATGTGTCGACCAACCGGCGCACCTCCTGTGCGAGGGCGATGCCGATGCGTTTGGAGGCCGTCTTTTTGTTAAAAACGGCACGACCATTTTTACCAACCGGGTTGTCGAGAAACCAGATTGTCAGCGGCGTCGCCGCCTCACCCACCCGGGAGGGGAGCGGTTCGATCGGCGCGGCCGTCGCCGGCTGAAAAACAATGTCGGACCAAACAAAAGGGTGCGAATTCTGGCTGAAAAGCATGTTCACGGCCTGAACCATGTCAGGTGTCGAACGCCAGTTTTGCGTCAGCGTATAGCGACGCTTAGCGCTTCGGGCGGCATGCAGATAGGTGAAAATATCGGCACCGCGAAAGCTGTAAATCGCCTGCTTGGGATCCCCGATCATGAACATCCGGTGACCACCCGCACCAAAAAGAATCGAAAAAATATCATATTGAACCGCGTCCGTGTCCTGAAATTCATCGATCAACGCGGCGCGGTAGCGTGTCCGCAGCATGTGCTTCAGTTGTCCGCTATGATCGTGCTGTAAGGCATGACGGACCATCAGCAGGAGGTCGTCGTAAAACAGGACCTGTTTTTCATGCTTATATCGTTTCAGTTCCTCGTCCATAAAAAGAAAGAAACGGGCATGCAAGGCGATCAACCATTGATGTATCCCGGTCTCCACTCGGCGGGCTTCCTCCCAGAGACGGTCACACTCCTCGAAAAAGGTATGCTGTGGTCCCTGGGTTCCCTTTTTGATGGAAGCATCCAATTTGCTTTGGGTCAAATTGGGCAATATTTCAGGAAGGGGGAATGCGTTGGCCGAAGGCCGCGCCCATCGGTCCATCAGCTCTACCCACGATTGGATTTTCTCTTCCCGTTGATTACGGAATCTTTCACGGCTGGCAGGGCGGTCCAGGCTGCCGTATGTGGTGGCTTTGAGGCTGGGCGTATATAGCAACGGAAAAATTTCGTCTCTGTATTTTTCCCACTGTCTGCGTGTTGCGGCACTTCGCTCACGAAACGCCTCGCAGGATACCGGGGCCAGGTCGGCATTATCCGGCAGAATTTTGAGATCCGGGATGGCATAGCGACGATAGTCCCCAGCCAGATCGTCCGGGCTTTTCATTGTTTTCAAGGCCAGGGCGATGAGTTCCGGCGAGGATTGGTACCAGGTCTTGCGCCAGAAATCATCGGCCAATCCCTGTATAATCGACGTGGTATCCGTTACCAGTTCGGCGTCAAAACTGCTGCCGGTCTCAAATGCCATTTCAATGAGAACGCGTTGACAAAAACCGTGGATGGTAAAAACCGGCATGCGGTCGAAATTGGCCAGGGCATCCTCCAGTCGCTCGAGAGCGATATCCCTGGGGCCACAGTGTTCAAGGAGCGCGTCTAAAAGAACGTCACCGGAAGACTGCCCCTGCAAAGCCCTTTTGGCGTCTCTCAGTCGGCGGCGCACGCGATCGCGCAGCTCAGCCGTGGCGGCGGTCGTAAAGGTCACGACCAAAATCTGCTCGGGAAGCAGCGCCTCCTGCAGAATCAGACGCAGCACAAGGGTGGCAATCGTGTACGTCTTACCGGTTCCGGCCCCGGCCTCAATCAGGCAGGTGCCGCTCAGTGGGCTATGAATGGCGTCGAATGGATGCATCAGGATATCGTTGTCATAGGAAACTGAAAAAAACTTAGTCCGACATGTACCGTCAATCCGGTTTTATCCTGTTGCGCACGTGACTGGTGTCTCAAACCGCGCGGTATCTGTAGGCGAATTGTGTTGGGCGCTAGAGGATCGATTCCGGTGGCAACTTGTGCCTTGGAAGAATGTTGCAGCTCTGATGATCCGCATCGAAAACGATCACCGCCGATCCCTCTTGCAGCTGTCGCCGGATCCGACCGACTTTTTCTGAAAGCGTCAGCGGCACCGTATGGCCGTAGTCCGTGCCTTCCCGGTTAACATACGCTTCCAGTACGCCTTGCAGTGCTTCCGGGCTCAACTGCTCGAAGGGAACCACAACAAAATGATGCTTGCTCATTCTCGATATACCTAAAAAATGGAACCGCCATCGGCCATTCTCACCGCTAGCGTTCATGCGGTTCATCAGATGATCGAATCCTGGATCCGCGTGTCGAATACCCGCTGACTCTTCCGTTCCGACCGCGGCAAGGTGCCGTAGGCCACAAGCTCGACCTCGGGCGTTACCATGATTTCCCGCTTGACCTTTTTGGCCAGAAGCGTTGCCAGTGGTTGACAATCGTCCAATTTTGCATCTTCACCGATCTCGGTGACAATGCGCATGATGCCACGCTCAGCAGCATCACGGGTCAGATGGATCTGGTATTCCGACCCCAGACCGGGTATGCCGGAAATAATTTTATCGATATGGGAGGGATAGATATTCACAGCCCGGAAAATAAACATGTCGTCGGTGCGCCCCATGATGCGTGAATGCCGCGGCATGATACTTCCGCAGCTGCATTCTCCCGGCAGGATGCGAGTAATGTCGTGAGTGCGATAACGAATCAGGGGAACGGCTTCTTTCGTTAAGGTCGTCACGACCATTTCACCCCACTCACCCGCTTCCACCGGCGCGAGGGTTTCCGGATTGAGTATCTCAAGCAGGTAATAATCCGCCCAGTAATGAATACAGTCATGATCAGGACACTCGATACCGGTTCCGGGACCGTATAGTTCCGTCAGGCCGGTGATGTCGAAAAGTTCGGCCCCCCCAAGGAGGCTGCTGATTTTATGACGCATGGATTGGGAGGAACGCTCCGAACCGTAGATGATTTTGCGAATATTGATGAGGTGGGTCAATCCGCGTCGATTGATCTCTTCGGCGAGCAGAAGCCCCATGGAGGCGGTACAGCACAACACCGTGGACTGAAGATCCAGCATGAACTGGCACTGCAGATCGACATTGCCCGGTCCCGCCGGGAGGGCCATGGCCCCTACTTTTTCACAAGCCGCCTGGAACCCGACCCCGGCCGTCCAGACACCATAACCCACAGCGATTTGGACCCGATCCTTTTCCGTCACACCGGCCATCCGGTAGCAGCGGGCAAAAAAGCGCGTCCAGTCATCGATATCTTTCTGGGTATAACAAAGGTTTTTGCGTTTACCGGTTGTCCCGCTGCTGGAATGAATTCGGACGATTTTCTCAAAAGGGACACAACGCAGCGGAAAGGGGTAGCCTTCACGCAGATCATCCGCCGTGGTAAACGGCAGGCGCTGCAGGTCATCCAGGCTGCTGATATCTTCCGGCCCCACGCCGGCACCTTCGAGTTTTTTGCGGTACTCCGGGGAACCGTTATAGGCATGCGCCACGGTCCATTGTAAGCCTTTGAGTTGATGCGCCTGGAGTTCCTCGGGGGTTTTAAAGGCCGGCATGAAATTCTCGATGGTGCTCATCAATATCTCCTATGGGTTATGCACTGCCAATTGCGTCGCTTGGGATCATACCGGACGGCGGATGCCGCGCAATCGCTAAATGAGATCGGATACCCTATCAATCCTGCCCAGCGGTGTCAATTTATGATCAAGCCGTTTTCGATTGACGGGACGGCCATGTCTCCGACGATGAAGACTTGATCGCACCCTTTTTTTTTGGCATAAGGTGTCGGCCAGGTCTGACAGGACGATTCACGCGCTTTACTGGATCGTTCGATACAAATCGGTACCCGCCGGCCGAAGGCCGGATTGAACCAGAGAACACCGGCATAGAGATAACCTTTTTACGACCATATGAATCGCGGAGGCATCATGTCGAAAGAACATCATAAAGGGTATGCAGACAAACATCCGAAATCAGCCGTTCTGGATGAAAGTGTGACCGCCGCCTTAAAAAAGATACCTGCGCATTCATGACCGATACGCCGGACTTCTGGCGCCGCGAGAACGCACACTACCCCGAACACGGGGGACGTTTCACCGGCGAGCCCGCATACTTCAAGCATGTGACAGGCGCCACAAAGGCCATACTGGACAAGACGGGCAAGACTCCGAAAGACTTCTCGTACGTGATCTTCCATCAACCCAACGGGAAGTTTCCCGTGATCGCCGCCAAGAGGCTCGGCTTCACCGAAGCCCAGTACCGGCACGGCCTGCTTTCGCCGACTCTGGGTAACACGTA
>CAWKLN010000063.1:0-9727 GCA_963850465.1 uncultured delta proteobacterium | reverse complement strand
GCGTTTTTCCGGCAAGATCGAAGCATAGGCCGCCTCTTGGGCCAGGGCATGGCTGAAAAGATACTCCAGCTCTTCCATTCTGCGCCGCTCTTGGATGAGCTGGGTTTCCTTCAGAAAAGAAAGCCGTTCATCCAGATTTCTGACGTGGTGCGCCACTTCCCGAAAGTATCCGATAAAAAAAACTGCGGCCGATCACCGCGGCCACCTTCAACAAATCGCGCGTTTCTTCCTCTAGGCGGTCTATGCGTGCCATCAGCACATCATTGATCGTTTCCGGGATGGTCACATGGCTGAATTGGGAGGTTACCTCAAATTTGCCACCTCGGATGACGACGGCACCCTGATCGATAAACGAGCGCACGACTTCTTCGATAAAGTAAGGATTACCACCCGCACGACGAACGATCTGCTCGACAACGGCATGGTGAACCTCCTTGAGATTGAGCATATTGGCGATGAGTGTTTCACTTTTACGATCGTCCAGGGGTTCCAGTTCGAGATTAACTTGATACAGGGCGGGGGTAACCTTGAGAGTTTCCATAATCTGTCGACCCGTTTGGGAGTATCCGGGTCGGAACAAGTTGATAAAAAGAATCCGCTCCTTCTCTGTCAGGCGAAAGTAGAGATTCGAGAAGTTCGATCGAGCTCTTGTCGGACCAATGCAGATCGTCGATTACGATAATCAGGGGCGACGACCTGCTTAGCTGGGTGAATAGATCCCGCATGCTCTTGCGGATCAGCTTTTCAAGGGCTTCGCCTTCTATCCCCTGCAACCGGTCACGGGATTGGACCGGCAGGTTCAACCCCATGAGCGTGGCCACGAACGGAAGAACCTCCCCGGCCGCGTCCCACAATAGCCTTCGGAATGCCGTTTCCAGCTTGGTGAAGGCCTCCGCCATGTCGTCATCGACCCCAATTCGGGCCCATTGCTTCAGCAGGTCGACCATGGGGTGAAAGCTCAGGTTGCGTCCCATCGAAACCGCCCGCCCCTCAAGAAGCATTAATCGCTGGACAACCTCCCGACCCTTCAACTCTTCTAAAAGCCGCGACTTGCCGATGCCGGCTTCACCGATGATATTGACGATCGAGCCTTCCCCGTTGATCAGCTTCATCACCTGCAATTCCAGCTTGTCCAGCTTGTTCTTCCTGCCCACCATCTCAGAGAAAATCATCCGCTCGGAACCCAGGCGCGGCCGGTGGATATGCCTGTGGCCAGGAAGCACCTTGTAGACCTGGATACTTTCGTCCTTGCCCTTGACCCCCTTTTTCCCAAGACTCTCGAACTCGAACATCCCCTTGGCCTGCTTGTATACTTCCTGCGTTACAAAGGTTGTTCCCGGATCGGCCAGATGCTCCATGCGCGACGCCAGGTTGACCGTGTCCCCCACCGCTTTGAACTCCACCCGCAGGTCGCTACCCAGCGATCCCACCACCACCGGCCCGGAGTGGATTCCGATCCGCATGCGGATGGGGCCCAGTTCTTTCTTCTTGTTGTTGAAAAGGGCGATCTCCCGGTGAATGGCACGGGCAGCCCACAAGGCCCGCTGGGAGGCTTCTTCCAAAGCGATGGGGGCGCCGAACAACGCCATGATGCCATCGCCTGTCATTTCGTTGATGGTACCCTCGCAGTCATGGACCTGCCGGATCAGGATTTCATAGACCTGGCCCATGACCGTGTAGGCCGCTTCCGCCCCGAGACGTGCCACCAGTGGGGTAAACCCTTCCATATCGCAGAACATCACCGTGACGTTTCTGTGCTCCCCTTCGATACGGTCCCGCTGGTTGAGGATTTTTTGGGTTAGCCCCTGGGGCAGATAACGCTGGATCCTGGAAAGTTTTTCATCAAACGCGGGGGAGGCGAGATCGTTAATGCCAGAGGGCCCCAGAAAGGTGCCACACTGGTTGCAGAACTTGGCGCCCTCCATATTTTCAAAACGACACGTTGAACATTGCATTCCGGTATCCTCCGAAAGGATCAGATGCATGTCTATCAGGGGATCGCACAGCCAATTTTACCAAGGATAGGGGCGAAGAAAGGGTCTATTTCCGCTAAGAGTAGGGAATGTTAGCCAATATAGCGAAAGGATGTCAAGCTTCTAATTGGCGCCATTGATCCTTTCCCGGTTGGTCTTGATTTCCAATCATGAATACGCCGCCGATACCTGATCTGTTTTATTCCATAAAAAGTGCGAAAAAATGGTCTCGCCTTAAGAGATCCATCAGGAAAAACCGCTCCGGTTGATAGGGTCGGCACAGCCACGGCTTGCCGGGACAGCAGGGCTGGTTTATAAGGACTTTGCATGAGTTTCCCGTCCTTCCGAAAAACCAAAGATCAGACGACCGGGGGCCCTGGATGTACGATGCGATCCTGATCTCGCCGCACTATGATTACGACCGCTGTCGGGCAACCGGTCCCGGCCCTTAACGCCACCGACGTCCAGGATCTGTCGATGATCATACCCCTGGGCATCGTCCATGTGGCCCAGTATCTGCACGATTGCGGCCTAAAAGTTCACGTGGTGCATCTCCCGCAAGAGTTCTATACCCTGCAGCGGCTTGGTCTGGCCGTTGATCAACTGGAAAGCCCGATCAAGGCGATCTTAGAGAAATATCCTGCCCGGGTGTGCGGCCTGCAAGCCCATTTTTACTTATACAGCGGCGGCGCCGTCCATGTTGCCGGGGTCTATAAAAGTCTCTTCCCCGAGAGCACCATCTTGGTCGGCGGTTACATGGCCACGGCCTGCTGGAAAGAATTCCTGACGATTGCGCCCGGTATCGATGGTGTTGTTCTGGGCGAGGGCGAGCGAACTTTCCACCGCGTCATTGAAGCGTCGGAACGCCCCGGCAACGGCGCCCTGCGATCCATCGAGGGCCTGGCCTGCCGTGCCGCCAACGGTGACTTCGTCTACAATCCGCCGCGGGCCGAAGCGTTGCTGAGACTGGATGCGATGCCGATTATCGACCCGGCGGCACCGCCCTTCAACAATCTCCTTTGGCCCCCACGAAGCTTCATGAACATTTCCCGTGGGCTTTGCCCCGAGCAATGTGCCTATTGTGTCGCCAACAACCACGCCATCAACCCGCGCCCGTTCCGTACCATGGCGATCGACCGGGTTCTGAAACAACTGACCGTTTATCAGAAAGCAGGCATCCGCGGGATCTTTCTCGGTGAAAACCACTTTCTGAACCTATCCTTCATGACAGAGCTGATCGAGCAAATCATCCAGGAAAATTTCGATTTGTATTTCGAGCTGGAAACCCATCCGGTTGTATTCGCCGACAGCGGCCTGCTCGCTAAAATGATCACAGCCGGGTTTATGCGCTACACCATGGGCTGCGAGAGTGGATCGAACCACCTCTTGAAGCGTTTGGGACGCCGCTCGAATGCCCGCCAGATCATGAACAGCGTCGAACAGATTGCCGACGCCGGTGGACTGGTCATAACATCCTGGATCTGCAACCTTCCAGGGGAAACCGAAACGGAATTTCAGGAAACCCGTGCAATGCTGCGTCGGGTGGTGGACGCCGGAGGGTTTATCTATTGGATCGAAAACCTGCATGTCCTGCCCGGAAGCCCCTTGCACCAGAACCCGGAAAAATGGGATATAGAATTGTTATTGCAGAACCTGGCGGACTGGTTTCGATGGTCGCTGCGCTCCAAGACATATGTGGATCTCGAGGACGTTAACCGGTCTCCTCTGGATTACCTGACCCATTTGAACCGGAACAGCGATCCTCACGCAATGATCAACCGCTTCTTTGCCCAGCGCCAGTTGGCCCGAATGCTGGTGCCTGCCATGCAACAAAATCTGGCGGAGCGGGCAGCCTATTTGCCGTTGGACCTTTCCCAGGCCGAACGGCAACGGCTTGACTGGTATGAAACACGTGGCTGGAAACTCTGGCTGTTCTAAACCAAAGGGGCTCCTGCGATAGCCTTCCGGTGCAGCGATCCGTCATGCCCCCGTCGGCAGGTCGACTGTTTTATCCCTCACAAAACGCACCCGTGAAAGGAGGTCATCATGGCTGGCCTGAAAACCCTTAACGCCCGTGGTCTCCCGGAAGCTTTCGACCTCCTCCAGCACGGCGAGAAACCCATCATTCGGCGATCGTTTAAAGACAATACCCTCCGGTTGTCCTACATCTTTCCCGGCTATCGTCTGTCGCATGCACCCGGGAAGAAAAAGAGGACATGCGCACCCGCGACGCCTACCACAACGAGATCGGTATCGCCGGCGCCGGCTTTCTTTCGGAAAGCGGCAAACCCCTTCTGCCTTCCTTCGGGCGGTTTGTCCAGATTCCACCGGGCCATCATTACGACGTGCAGATCAAAAAGGGGGCTTATCGCCAACGCAAAAACATCCGGATCAAACCGGCCCAGGAGAATGTCACCGACCAGCATGACTGGGTATTCGAATTCGACGATGACGCCTACCGGGAAGATAAATTCTATCCCTCAACGAAGGACATTGTGGACGTCCAGGGGCCGCTATATATGGATGGCTACCGGGTCCTTTGCATCCACGTCCGGCCCTTTCAGTTTAACCCTGTCAAAGAATTACTGCGCTGCTACAGCAACATTGACGTGTCGATTACATTCAGAAAGAACATCGCCACGGACCAGGAAGAACCCGTCAACGGCGAAGTACCCCTGTGGGTTTACCAAGACGGCACCCCCAATCTGGAGGGCTTCGGCAACTTTATATTCAACCCCGAACGCAAGTATTTTGACCAAAAGGGCCTCTTGATGCCCAAGCTCGACACACCGGCTTCGCGGCCCCCCATCCCGGAATTGATGATTATTTACGGGGAATCGTTTAAAGAACCAGCCCGAAAACTGCAGGCCTGGAAGCAGAAGCTGGGTCTCGATACCGCCGTCGTTCCAATCTCCGATATCTTCGATCCGATCAATTGCGACAAGGCTGAGCGCATCCGCAAAATCAAAAATTATATCCGCACGCATCGTCGAGTCCCCTTGTCGCCCCTACGCTATGTCCTGCTTTTCGGCGACATCGGCAGCATCCCGACGGAAGAACGAAAACAAGCGGGCGATGCGGATCCACCTCTGTTTGATACCACCGATTTCTATTATTTTACGCACCGGGATGCCCGACAAGATGAATGTCTGCTGCCATGGGTGGCGGGTGGCCGTATTCCGGTCCTGACCGAAGCCGAAGGCCTGTCAGTGGTGAACCAGATTGTCCGCTACGAAAGAAATCCCCCGAATAACCCCGAGTATTACAATCGCATGACGGTGGCGGCCTATTTTGAAGACTGTGATCGACGTGGGATACAGGACGGCCGCGCCGAAAAAGCCTATTTGAAAACCATGGAAGCCATTCGTAACCATATGCTTTCCCATGGTTTAGAAGTGCACCGCGTGTATGTCACGAACAATTCGGAACCGACGTCCTACGCCGACGGCACCCCCGTGCCGCTGGAGGTCAGGGATGCCCTTATCGACAAGGCCAATGGGCATATAGCCACCAAGAAGTTGATCGACCTGATCAATGCCGGACAACTCATCATGGGCCACCGTGGCCACGGCGATCAAGGCGGATGGCAAGATCCGCCTCTGAGCACGGATGACCTGACCAGGGTTTCAAGCCACAATCCATCCGTTTTCTTCAGCATCAACTGTCGTACCGGTAGTTTTGACGGCAATCGGGAGTGTTTTGCGGAGAAAATATTAGCCCTGGATGGTGGTGCGCCGTCTCTGATCGCCTCCACAGAGTTGTCTGGCGCCTGGCGCAACGACAGCATGATCAAGGCCCTCTTCGACGCCATCTGGCCGGGGATTATTTCCACCTATCCGGTCACCACGATGCGCTTTCCGGTTAAATACTACCGGATGGGCGACATCATGAACTACGCCAAGGCCTACCTGATGACGGCCCATGGCGTGAATGCCAAAACGCAGACCCATTTTGAAATTTACCACGTCCTCGGAGATCCGACCCTGCAGATCTGGGGGAGCGAGCCCTTGCCGCTCCAGCTGCGGGCTCGCATAAAGACGGATATCCTTGTCATCAACATGAATACCTGCCCCCAGAATGCGGTACTCTCGATATGGTATGCGGGAAACAACCTGCTGACACTGAAACCTACGGGAACACGCCTGGCCATTCCGTTGCGGCTCTTGAAGACCCTGCCGAAAGATGCGCAGGACCCCAAGCGGGATAAAACTTATCAACTATCTATTTACTTCTCAGCGCCGGGCCACCGTCTGGCGGTTTCGGACCTATGGTTTTGATGGCAACGGGGCCCATCAATAATCGACGTTGTCCGGTACATTGAATTCGTTGCGGATCGCCTCCTTCTGTTCCAGTATCTTTACGACATCCGCCTCCGTCACATCCGGGAAGGCGTTGTTGTGGAAGAAATCCAGAAGCTCCTGCTGGGTGCACCTTCTGGTCGCAAGACGCATAAAAGCGCCGGCAAGCTGGCCATCTCTTCCAATATTCGTCATAAAATCAAGCATCCCTGGCATAATCTCCTCCTTTGCGCCTGTTTCTGGTTAGGTCCACTATGGTCAATACAGATCTTTTTCGGTTTGACTTAGAAGCATATCAATCTTGCAGCTATCGTATGGCTTGTGGATGATCCTGCCGAGAATTCCGCTGGTGCCCCTATCAGAGCGCGCCCTGGCGGCCGCGGCGGCCTTTAGCGCGTGGCGTGGGTCAACACCCGCTGACAATACGGCACCTCAGGCTTCATGTCCATGACCTGTTCCGAGGGTCGGATCATTCCGTTTGCGCGGCAGCGGACGACAAACCGGCATGACGGGCAGACCTTGTCTTCGGCCGCGACCGCCATGCGATAGCGTTCGGAGCCCAACACCCTGGTGATCATGCCGGGCTGGTAGCGCCCGTATCGTTCCCAGGTGGAATGCGCCAGCGTAATGTCGCCGTTGGCCCGAACAAATAGCCGTCCCGGGCGGTGGAGCAGATACGACGGCGGTATCCAGGGCATCTTCATATGCTCGGCAACCACATTTACCAGGGGATCGTTGAGTACGCCGGTCTTGCAACCGCAGAGGTTCAGCATCGCGACCGTCCGTACCATTCTGAGAAAGTCTTCCGGGTCGAGAAGTTCTCTGGTCAGATCATAAAGATCGTCCTTGACCCGGATCATCTGTATCAGAATTAACTGTTTTAGGCCATAAAACTCTTTATACACATGGGCCGCAAAGGCCGCCAAATCCTCCAGCAGCGTTTTACCAATGGCCGCAAATACGGTTACCGGCACACCGGCATCAAGTGCCGCGACAATGCCCTGAGCGGCCTGACGATAAGCGCCCTGACCCCGCGTGTGATCATGCAACGCCTCATTCCCCTGCAGGCTTACCGAAACACCCAGGCCATCGTAGCGGGCCAGTTGCCGGACGGCGTCCGCCGTAAACAAGGTTCCATTCGAGTTGAGGAAAACACGCTGGTAGTTTAGCGCAAAGGCGCGGTCCAGGAGTTCAAACAACCCGTGCCACAGCATTGGTTCGCCGCCCGTTAGATGCAGATGCCGATAGCCTGCATTGAAACCCTCGTTACAGATCTGCTCTACGACACCGGGCGACAAGTCGGCCTTATTGTTCCGGCCGGCCCGCACAAAACAGTGCTTGCAGAGGCTGTTGCAGCGAGAGGTCAGTTCAATGCTGAGATTTTCAGACCGAATCTCCGCGTCGGTCCGGTCAACCGATTTACCGTTCATGTAAGTGCGGGCCTGTCTGTAAGCGGCCGGACTAATGCGGCAAACTCTGCCGCGAGGCCATTCATGCCAAATTGGGCCACAAGGTTGGCGGCCGAGTCCAGTTCCTGGATGATCCTGGCCCTTATCGTGTCCAGAACGTTATTGATTTCACAAATTTCACCCATCGGGGGGAGCGCCGCCCCGCTCTCGTGAACTTTCACTCCCGCGAGATTCCATTCTCTTCGTTGGTGCCCTTCAAGACCGTAATAGACCGCCGAACGACTGCCGCTCATCCGGTCTGACGTGATGTCCTGCAGATCATCAAGCAAGCGCCAGGCAACGCCAAAAGCACCATACGCACGCTGGAGAGCCTCGGTAACGCGATCGGCCGCAGATCGTTTGAGCACCAAGAGCGTGGGTGCAATCATCCCGGTGGCCATCTGTTTCCGAAAATGCGTGCAATAGCCATCCAGTGAATCAATGTGGGGGGGCGTCCCAATACTGGCATAGTACTCATTAAGAAAGTCGCTGACGACGGT
This sequence comes from uncultured delta proteobacterium, assembly GCA_963850465.1. Lineage (GTDB taxonomy): Bacteria > Desulfobacterota > Desulfobacteria > Desulfobacterales > UBA5852 > JABZFP01. The sequence continues at coordinate 1,508 of CAWKLN010000063.1, read as the reverse complement.
TTTCCCGCCCTCAACCCCGTCCGCCAGAGGTGTTAAAGCGGTGTTCATCAACATCCAGGCCTGGCTTCTCAGCAACAGGGTCAGGTGTGTGGCGGAGAGCTGCCCGTCATTGAGATGGTCGTCCAGAGGATGAAGAAAAAGGGCCATGGCGTGCGCGGTTTTGGCATGATGATAGTCTTCCCGCGTGATGGTGGACCCCAGGGAAGATTCCCGGTCGATCCAGTATAAAATGGACCAGGCCGGGGCGTAATAATTGCGAAAATAGTCGAATTCCGGGACAAAGGCGGTTTTGAAGTGCTGCATGAAGAAAATAATCGCGTCCGTGTGCATGGCGGGCGGCAGCGATCGAAGAAAACAAATCATTTCCTGATTCAATTCGCGACGCAACACCTCAACCCCAGCGTTAAGGGAAACATCGCCGAACCGATACGTTTGATCAATTACTTGTGTATTTTTCGGGGGGGCAGCAGCCATAGCGCATTGGCTCCTCAATTTCCGCGAATAGAGAAGTTCGCGGCGAGCAGGACAAGGCCCAGAACGGCGCCCGGAATCGGTCGCGAATGGCGACGAATGCGTCGCCGAATATCAGTAGCGATATGACCACTGTGAATGCTTGAGCATGTTGCCCTCCCGAAAAAGGAGACGTCACACCCGAATAATTCGTTTCACGCGGAACATTCGGCACCCGGACCCGATCATCCCGACCAACTCGTTCTCTTCCAATCCAAGCGAGGATAACACAAACGCGTTCGTAAACGCAGATCAACTATCCAGCGCGACGGACCGATGGCATGAATGAGGGCATGTCGAAGGCAGATGCGCCATTCTGATTGCCCCTTCGCCCAAACGAAATGGCGAGTGCGTCGGCCGCCACCCGGTCGACGGTGACCGGATTTGATGGAGCCCATCCAATCCGCCTCGAGCGTCGCTTATCGGGAGGTCGCGCTGAATTGCGGCGCGTCGAGCTGGCTTTCATTGGCAAGCTGATCCGTGGCGGGTGGCATAAATTTTGCCGCACCAGCATCAGTTGCTTCGTCCACAACTCGGTCATCGGCTCCCCGAATCTCGCTGCGCTCACAACGAATGACGGCTTTCGTGGCTGCCGAAGCGGAATCGAGGTCGATTTCGACATCGGGCACGGAGCCCATGCCGAAGTCAGGGGCTTCTTCGACTTCTTCCATGACCGGCGGAAGCTCCTCGATGACCTCCTCGGGCTCGCCCACCTCGACACCGAGAGACTTCCGCACGAATCCGAGCTTGTCTTTGTGCTGAGCGTTCTGCGGCTCGCGCTCGATGAGCTCATGGAGAACGGTCGTCGCATTGTCGTAGTCCTGAACCGCGATGTACGCTTCGGCAAGACTGTTGAGCGAGGCGAGGATGTTCGTCTCGCGCTTCAGTGCCTTATAGACGGCAACGACCTTCGCGAGCGTCGGAGTATGCAGTGGCTCGACGGCGATGATCTTGTTGAGAAGCTCCACAGCAACACCAACTGTACGAGTAGATGGACA
>CAWKLN010000062.1:0-8861 GCA_963850465.1 uncultured delta proteobacterium | reverse complement strand
GAAGACAAACCGATTCTGATGACGGGCGGCACCGGGTATGTGGGCGGACGGCTGATCCCGCGTCTGCTGGAGGCCGGCTACCGGGTGCGGGCCATGGCCCGGTCGCCGGAGCGCCTTTACTGCCGTCCCTGGGGGCGGCACCCGGCCCTGGAGATCGTGGCCGGGGATGCCCTGGATCGGGATGCGTTTGTTCAGGCCGCGCAGGGCTGCGGGGTGGCCTACTATCTGATCCATTCCATGAATGCCCAGAAAGGCCAATTCGCTTCGGCGGATCGCACCGCGGCAGCGAATATGGTGGCGGCGGCCGAAGAAAACCAACTGGCACGCATCATCTATCTTGGTGGCCTGGGGGAAAAAAGCCACGAAGCCCTGAGCAAGCACCTCAAGTCGCGCCACGAAGTCGAACAGATCCTCCTGGCCGGGGCCGTGCCGGTTACGAATCTGAGGGCCGCCATGATTCTCGGGTCCGGCAGCGCGTCTTTTGAAATGCTGCGCTACCTGGTGGACCGCCTGCCGGTCATGATTACCCCGCGCTGGGTCCAGACCCCCTGCCAGCCGATCGCGATCCGCAACGTGCTGGACTACCTCGCAGGCTGTTTGACCGCACCCGGCACCACCGGGCAAACCCTCGACATTGGCGGGCCGGACGTGGTGACCTATCGTGACTTGATTCACATGTACGCCGAGGAGGCCGGACTGCGAAAACGGGTCATTTTTCCGGTGCCGGTGCTGACCCCCTGGCTGAGCGCCAAATGGGTTCATCTGGTAACGCCCGTGCCGTCCTCCATTGCCCAACCCCTGGCCGAGGGCCTGAGCATCCCGGTGGTGTGCGGCGACAACCGCATCCATGACATGGTGCCGGTGAAGCTGGTCGACAGTCGTGAAACCATCCGCACGGCGCTGGAACGACTGCGGCAGGAGCAGGTGGATACCTGCTGGTTCGACGGCGGGGGCCTGCTGCCGCCGGAATGGACCACCTGTGGTGACGCCGATTATGCGGGCGGGACGGTCATGCGCGGCGGACATCGCATTGTTCTGGAGGCCTCCGCGGAGGAGGTCTGGCAGACCGTCCAGCGGATCGGCGGCCGCAACGGCTGGTACTTTGCCCAGCCCCTGTGGCGCTTGCGGGGCATGCTGGACCGTGCCGTGGGCGGCCCGGGGCTTGCGCCGGGGGCGACGGCATCCGGTGGATCTGCGGGTGGGCGACGGCCTCGATTTCTGGCGGGTGGTGGCCATCGAGCCGCCCCGGCGGCTGTTGCTGCTGGCCGAAATGAAAGCCCCCGGCGATGCCCTGCTCGAATTTACCCTCCAGTCCGAGGGGCCCCGGCGGGTGGCGGTGGACATGGTGGCCCGCTTTCTGCCGCGTGGTCTGGCCGGCATTGCCTACTGGTACGCTCTTCTTCCGGCCCATCAATGGCTCTTCGAGGGCATGCTCAAGCGTGTGGCCCAGCTTTCCGGCAAGCGCGTGGTGGACGGCCCGCACAAGATTACAGTCGAGGATCCGGTGGTGTGCCGGCTTTGAGCACCGTGTGCGGGCAACATGGAGATTGGCGCGTTAGCGGTCTCCACAGGATTGACGGGCGTTTTTATGAAAACCTACTGCATCAAGCGCCAACAGACGCTGCCCAACGGTCTTGAGCAAGCCTGGCGGTTTTTCTCCGATCCTGCCAACCTGAGGTTGATTACACCGCCCTGGCTCAATTTCACCATAACTTCCTCTGTGCCTGCCGCCATCTATCCCGGTCTGATTATTTCTTACCGTATCCGTCCCATCGGTGGCGTCGTGGTTCCCTGGGTGTCTGAAATTACCCACGTGCAGGCGCCGCACTATTTTGTGGATGAACAGCGCAGCGGTCCCTACCGTTTCTGGCATCACCAGCACCATTTGAAGGCTACGCAAGGCGGGGTGAATGTCCTCGATATTGTTCACTATCGTCTGCCGCTCGGGTTGCTCGGTATAGCCATGCACGCCTTGTGGGTGAAGCGCAGGCTGGACGAAATCTTTCATTTTCGTTATCATGCCCTTGCACAGCACTTTAAATGAACTCTCCCTAACATCCTGACGAACAGGAGGCCGCCTTGACGAACCGTTGGATTGCGATGACCGCCGTTGTGTGGGCGCTGATGATCGGCACCGGCTGGTGCCAGGAAGCCCCGGTAAGTGAGGCCACCCAGGAATGCCTTGATTGCCATGCCATTTTTCATCCCGGCATCGTGGAGGGCTGGCGCACCGGACGTCATGCGGCCATGACCCCCCAAGAGGCCATGGCGGTTGCGGACCCGGCCCGCAAGGTGTCCAGTACCGATGTGCCTGAAACCCTGCAAGGCGTGGCGGTGGGCTGCGCCGAATGCCATACCCTGCGGCCGGATGCCCATGCCGACACGTTCGAGCACAACGGTTACAACGTGCATGTGGTGGTCAGTCCGGACGACTGCCGCACCTGCCACGCCACCGAGGCCGACCAGTACACGCGCAACATCATGTCGCATGCCTACGCAAATCTCGCCGAAAATTCGGTTTACCAGCAGCTCCAGCGCTCTATCCTGGGGACGCCGTCGCTGGAACACGGCAAGCTCAAAGTTGCCGCCGAAAATGCGGATACCAAGGCCGATGCCTGTTACTACTGCCACGGCACCGTCCTCAAGGTCACCGAAACCGAGGTGCGGGACACGGACGCCGGTGAACTGGAGTTTCCCGTCATCGCCGGCTGGCCCAACCAGGGGGTCGGCCGCATCAATCTGGATGGCAGCAAGGGGGCCTGCACGGCCTGCCACCCCCGGCACAGCTTTTCCATGGAGATCGCCCGCAAACCCCATACCTGCAAGGAATGCCATGTGGGACCGGACGTGCCCGGCCTACAAGGTCTATCTCTCCAGCAAGCACGGCAATATCTACTCCTCCAAACACCAGGAGTGGGATTTCAAGAAGACGCCCTGGACCGTCGGCCGGGATTTTACGGCCCCCACCTGTGCGGCCTGCCATGTCAGCCTGCTGGCCAATACCGAGGGCGAGATCATCAACGAGCGCACCCACGAAATGAAGAACCGTCTGGCCTGGCGTATTTTCGGGTTGATCTATGCGCATCCCCAGCCCAAGTCGCCGGATGTCACCATCATTCGCAACAACGACGGCCTGCCGCTGCCCACCGATTTCAACGGCGGCATGGCCAGTGAGTTCCTGCTGTCCGAAGACGAACAGGATGCCCATACCCGCACCATGCAGGCCACCTGCCTGGCCTGCCACGACACCTCGTGGGTTCAGGGCTATTGGCAGCGCTACACCAACACGATTCGCCAGACCAATGCCACCGTCTTGACACTGACCGATATCATGAACGAAGTTTGGACACGGGGCTATGCCCGGGGGCTGGGACAGGGCCAGAGTCCTTTTGACGAGGCCGTGGAACGCAAATGGAGTGACGCCTGGCTGTTCTATGCCAACACGGTGCGATTTGCCTCCGCCATGGCCGGCGGAGGGGACTACGGAGTGTTTGCCGATGGCCGCTATCAGTTGTCACAGACCGTCGCGGAGTTGCACGAATGGCTGGAACAGCGCCGGGAACTGGAAGCTCTGGCGGCCAAACCCTGATCGGGACCGGATTGCGCCGGGCTGAACCCTCCGGGAGGGGCTGAATGACTGTCGTCGATACCCGCATGACGCTGCTGAACGATCGCGAGGTCCGCAAGGGGCGCTATGTGCTTTACTGGATGCAGCAGTCCCAACGGGCGGAATACAATCATGCCCTCAATGTCGCCATCCGGCAAGCCAACCGGGCGGGCCTGCCCCTGCTGGTGGCCTTCGGCCTGACGGACGCCTACCCCGAGGCCAACCTGCGTCATTTTCAGTTCATGCTGGAAGGGCTGCAGGATGTCGAGGCCGCGCTGCGGAAGCGGGGCATCCGAATGGTGGTGCGATTGGGCAGCCCTCCGGATGTGGCGCTCAACCTGGGCCATGCCGCCGCCCTGATTGTCTGTGATGTGGGCTACACCGCGTCACCAGAGGGCCTGGCGGCAAAAGGTGGCCCGCAAAGCCGATTGCCGGGTGCTGCAGGTGGAAAGCGACGCCGTCGTTCCGGTGGCGGTGGTGTCCGACAAGGCCGAGTATGCGGCCCGCACGATCCGCCCCCGCATCACCCGCCACCTGGAGCGCTACCTCGTTCTGCCGCGATCGCCGCGACCCAAACAAAGCGCTTCGCATCTGCGGGTTCCCGGACTGAGTCTGAAGCATCCGGCACGTATCCTGCGCCGGCTGGACATCGATCGCAGCGTGTCGCCTGTGGGAAAGTTTTTCAAAGGCGGCACCAAGGAAGCCAAGAAGCGTTTGCGCCGCTTCATCAAGCACCATCTGCAATATTACAACGATCATCGCAACCAGCCCCAGACCGACGACATCTCCCACATGAGTCCCTATCTGCACTTCGGTCACATTTCGCCGGTCTATCTGGCCATAAAGGTTCGCGAAGCCCAGTCAGGGCAGGGGATCGATCGGGCCGCCTATCTGGAGGAGTTGATCGTGCGCCGGGAACTGGCGCTCAATTTTGTGTGGTATACGCCCGACTACGATCGCTATGCCTGCCTGCCCGACTGGGCCCGCAAAACCCTGGCCGAGCATGCGGGGGACCCCCGCCCCCGTGCCTACGACCGGGAAACCCTTGAAAACGCCAAGACGCACGACCCTTACTGGAACGCGGCTATGCGGGAGATGCGGTACACGGGCTTCATGCACAACTACATGCGCATGTACTGGGGCAAGAAGATTCTGGAGTGGTCCGCTTCACCGGAAGAGGCGTTTGCCACGGCCCTGGCCCTCAACAACAAATACTTCCTCGATGGACGCGACCCGAATTCCTACGCCGGGGTGGCCTGGATCTTCGGCAAGCATGACCGGGCCTGGTTCGAACGCCCCATTTTCGGCAAAATTCGCTATATGGCGGCTTCCGGCCTGGAGCGCAAGTGCGACATCCGGGCTTACGTCACGAAAATAGATAAGCGTGTTAGTGGTCTGGAAATATAGTTTGTGTCCATCCCGAAATGGTTCTTTTTGCCCTGCTCGGCGTTCTCCGCGGGGTTCCACCTGCGGCGTACAAAAGTACGCCTCACCGCAACCCCTTGTGCGGCCTTGATCAGAACAAAAAACCCTCATTTCTGAATTGGACACTGCCATGCTATATCCAAATGTATGGATTATCGAAAAGGAGAATAATGGCGTCATCGGAAAAACCCAAATCACCTGTTGAGCAGGCCTGTGAAGACCTGTTCAATTTTGCCATCGAGCGGGAAGACACGAAATGGCTGATGGCCCGCCTGCCGGCGGAGGCAAATGTCAAACCCGCCACGGTGGAATACGAACTGCAGATTCTGAAGATCATCAGTGTCGGCTGGAGTATTCCATACTTTCTTGCGGAATGGCCTGAAAAGCAGCAGTTGATAAAAATCTTCTGGGAAGCCGTGCGGGAATTCGCCGGCAGCCTGTCGAGCACCACCGAGATGATGACCGGCCAGGATATCGACTACTTTCAGACTTTGAAAGAACGCCTGGATGGCTATCTGGACGCCCTGCAACGGCACCCGGAGGCCAAAGAGCCCTCAGAGGTGATCGGGGCGGAATTCGCCCGCGCCTGCGGCAATGCCGACGATCTCTTCGCTGTCTTTACCGGCGGGCGCATGTTCAGCACGACCACGATGCGCGTGCGCGAATACCTGGACGCGGCCAACCTGCAGGCAACGGGGGATGGTGCCACCCTGCCGCATTGACGGCGACCGGGCGAACGTCTTTCAAGACCGAGGAAGGGATGCTTTGCGATGGGTTACAGTGCCGATCTGGAAAACATTCTCGACGAGACCACTCGCAACCTGGTCCGGGGTCCAGAAAAAAAAGATGTTCGGCGGGGTGGTGTATATGCTCCACGGCAATATTTGCGTGGGCATCTGGCAGGATCAGCTGATCATCCGCGCTGGAGAGGCCGTCAACACGATGATGGCTGATGATGACCGCTTCCGGCCCTTTGACGTGACGGGCAGGGCCATGAAAGGCTGGGCCATGCTGGCGCCCGAAGGCTGGCGCGATCAGGCTGTACGCAGCGGCGCTATTAAAACCGCCAGTGATTTCTGCCGGACTCTGCCGAAGAAGGTGTGATTCCAGAGCCGCTCCATTGTTCTTCTTTGTCAGCCATGTGTTTCTTCCAGCGTTAACGCTGAGGTTTAGAGGTGCGATTGAAGCGCAGCGTAACGAGCATCCTGCTCAAACCTGATGCTAGAAGATATTAATTTCTGAGATCACACGAGCGATGGCTTCACCTAGTAAGCTATGCTGATCGTCGTCAAGATGGATACCATCAACAGTGCTGGCCTCTGTAACACTGGCCGTATCAAAAAAAAATGCAGATTGCTCTTTGGCTATTTTTTCCAGTTCGGTCGATAGACCAACACATCGAGTTTCTGCCCCCTTAAATTTTTCCGCGATGACACCTTTTGGCTTTATAATCTTGGGCGGGGAGACAATCATGATTTCCGGTACAGGCATTCCAGGTTCAATTGGTGATTGCCGGATAATTTGAACCAGTTTGGCTGTGCCTTGTGCTGACATCCATGCATTGTTGTTATGTGTGCACTGAAAATCGTTAGTGCCAAGCATTAGAATGACTATCTTTAAAGGAGAACATATTTCAATAAGAGCGGACAGTCCTTGGGAACCGTCACGGCCATCTTTGTAGGGATCTGGCCAAGTTGTTCTGCGCCCATTTAGGCAGTTTTCAATAACTCTGATGTTCTTTCCTTCGTCTTTGAGGTATTTTTCGAATACACCAGGCCATCGTTTATCAAAGGGTAACCGATTCCTTGTGTTTGGTATTATTCCCCAAGTAAGGCTATCTGAATATATAAGAATCTGATCCACAAGTTGGCCCCTTTTTTGCCTTGTAACACGTGGTTCTGCGGCGGCGATAGCCGTACGCTGTAGTCTTTTGGAAAGCTTTGCACCTGGTATCCAAAAATAGGTGTATAATCATTTAGGATCATCTTAATAATCGCAACATATACCAGGTTTTAGCTCCCAATATCATAGAGTCGGATATCGTTTTAAAACCAAATTTTTGATAAAATTCAACATTTACTGCCTTGTCTGTTTCTAAATATCCGTCTGCCTTACATGCGTCTACCTCCGAGCAAAAACGTTCCAAAAGTTTTGAACCAACACCAAATCTTTGGTGTGTAGGTAGAACTCCTATTGGCCCTAAATGCCAATGTTGATCTTTTAGATCTCGACGAGCCCACTCGTTCAGCCAAACCTCTCTTCTTGAGTCAATATCACCTTCATCTTTTAACTTAATTTTGCCATTCATCGCTTCTTTTCCTGAACAAGAATACATTCTCATTACCCCTATAATCTTTTGTTTATCCTTTACAATAAAAACTATACCGGGTTTTTCGTTCAAGAGTTGAATAAAATTATTCTCAATTTCAATTCTACTATTTTCATTAGTGTTTTGAAAAACAGCAACGTGCATTGGATTATCCAACATGGCGATGCTGAGAACTCTCGCTGAATTTTCAATGTCGCCTTTTTCCATAAATGATATAGCTATGTTGCACATATCTATTATTATTCAATGGTTAGAAGATTTACTGATTATTTTCTTTCCAACGTCTTAGCTGAGACGCGCGCGTTTTTTGCGCGTCGATTCAAGCGCCAGGTTAGACATCCGGCGCGTCGTCAAACGAAACGCCTACAACAGAACCTGTTTGTGATGGCTTCAAGACCTCGACGGTAAAACTCTTGTTTGGAAACTTAACCGATAGAGTCCCTTTACAAGTTTCAACTATTAATTTTGCAAGCAAATGATCCTCCTCATCCGATAAAGAGACAGTGTCCATAAAGAGGTGCGGTATCTCAAGCCAACGGTAACCTGCGAGGATTTCCCTTTTTGGCCTTTGCCCTTCTGACAAATCCTTCACCAGTTTTTCAGGGCCGCCCACAGAATCAATTTGAGTCTTCAAAACGACATGTCCTTCAACCTCAATCAAATCAGGACTAAATACTTTAAATAGAAGCAGCGCTTGTTTTGGATCACCATAGGCATGGATGAAATCATCAACTTCATAATTCCCGGTATCCACAAAATGTCGTTTAAGAATTTCTGTCAATTCATCCATAATTTATTTTTACGTCTAACCTAGTTTAGAGAACCGAAATTTTACGGCAAATGCCACGCCTCGTGTGCCCTAGACAGCAAACTCTTTGTTTTTCATCTATTCGGAAAAATAAAAAATACAGATAGTTAGTGTATTAGCAGGAACAAATATCATCAATTTACGGGGCACGATTTGGTGCCCTATACAGCATCAGAAAAGCGTAATTTGCGTGCCATTGCGGCAAAGGGCGAGGGCCGACTTCTTAGGTAAGGATACTGAGAAAATTATCTATCATATTTGGTTGTAATTGCAACGGCATAGGTGACGTTTCTCGGTGGGTGGCCGAAAATTTATTGCCAAACTGGACGCACCCAAAATTGTGATTACATTGCCATTGGCTTTGCCGGCCTTTGTATTGGAGAATCACTATGTATGAAATCAACGAGGACAGTCTGGCCAGTATCGAGTTTCGTCTGAACTGGGAGAAAAACGACGTCCGCCATACCGATGCCGTCTATGCCCAGCGGGTCAATTTTTGGCGCGACCTGTTTCCGCAACCCTTGCACCGCGAACTGATGGGGTCGGTTGCCGGAGACATGGTCACACAGGCCTATCAACCCGGCGATCTCGTTCCGCTGCCGGATCAAAAACGGACCTATGAGGTCCCGCATGGCAGCGTCGAGGGGCGGCTGGCGGATGGAAAACCGCTGGTCCCGAATTGGCCGATGGCG
>CAWKLN010000061.1:0-6021 GCA_963850465.1 uncultured delta proteobacterium | reverse complement strand
TGCCATGTATGATAAAGAATTAAAGCGATTGGCCCCGGAGACCATGGATTAACTTAGAAGGCCGAAAAAGGGTCTACGCTTGGCCTTTGTACATGGTCTGTGGGTCTCGAAGACATAACGGGGTCAGTTATCAACCCTTAAAAAGCTAAAGTTTTAATCCTCCTTTTCAATGCAATCTTAAATCCAATTCTACTTTCGATCCTAAGAAACGTCATCTACATATACTTTTAACTCATAAAGAAACCATAACACGCTGCTCCTGCGGTTAAATTATCGAAAGGCGAGACTGATGAAAAAGCACATCATCCTCATGTCGGCCTTTTGTCTCCTCCTGATGAGCCAGCCGGTAGCGGCCTGCACCGGCCTGGTGGTGCAGGACGGTGCGCGCGTTCTGGTTGGCAACAACGAGGACTGGTTCAATCCGCGCACTAAGATCTGGTTTATCCAGCCGGTCAATGACCGCTATGGCAGTGTCTTTTTCGGGTTCGACGATTTCTGGCCCCAGGGCGGCATGAACCAGAAAGGGCTGTTTTTCGATTCGTTCGCCTTAAAACCAAAGGCGGTCGATGAGCCGGAGGCCAAGCCGCGCTTTAAGGGCAACTTGATCAAAGAGATGATGGCCACCTGTGCGACGGTCGAAGAAGCCTTGGTTCTGATCGATCAATACAGTTTGTATTTCATGACTCAGTTTCAGCTGTTCATCGCCGATGCCAGCGGCGATGCTGCCATTATCGAAGCCAATGCGGTCATCCGTAAACTAGGCGACGATCAGCTGGTGACCAACTTCCGTCAATCCGAAACGGATCCTGATAAGATCTCATGCTGGCGCTACCTGACGGCCCGCAAATTGTTGACGGAATGTGGGGAGGACATGCGGCAGTGCATACGCAACATTCTGGACGCCACCCATCAGGAGGGGGACTACCCCACGCTTTATTCGAACATCTACGACCTCAATGCCGGTCGAGTCTATGTTTACCAGTTTCACAATTTTCAAGATGAAGTCGTGATTGATCTCGAAAAGGAGCTTGGAAATAGCCCCGGCGTCATTGACCTGCCCACGCTATTTCCAACTAATCTCGATGCCCAGTCGTTCAGCGCCCGGTACACAAGTCTGAAAAAAGAATATGTACACGACGCACCTCGATTTGTGGTGCGCTATCCCGCGGTGTATGTCGACGATGAACCATTGGATGACAGCCAGGTCTTTTTAGCCAAGAGCCGTTACGGCCAAGTGCCGGTGCTGACCATCTCCGTAACGCCGGCTGAAGCCGACATGCCGCTTTCCAGGGTGGGGGGTGAATTCTATGCCCCCAGGCTGCGTGAGGTGGGGAAACAAGTAACGATTCTCTCCAACCGTCCCACCAAGCTGATTGACGGTTCAGAGGCCTATGAGACCCGGATTACGTGGCGGTGGCAGGGCAAAGCCAAAATAAACAGCCTGGTGCTTTCCGCCTTTCGGGAAAACAAACTGATTAATGTCGCCCTGCATCACTCAGGTGAGTTGGAGTATTTGCTTCACATACCCTACAGCTTGAATTTCAAATAGAAAAACCAAAAGGGATTGGTCTGGATCTCGTCGGGCGCTGTTATGCGGACCGGGGACGAACTAAGACAACCCGCTATAATAATTAAGGCATGGGGCTGCCCCGCATGGTTTGACGCGTGTAAAACGTTAGCAGCTATTGATATTTCACAGAATTCACTATAAATCGGGGGAAGAGGTCACTGATTGCGAATTTAATCACATCGCCCAGACGCCTGTTATCGAAATCGAAAACCTGAAGACAGGGTAAACGTGTCGCCATGCAGGTTCCAATAGCCGGGTATGATAAACGTTTCATTCTTACGGTATTTTTCTTCATGCTGTTTTTGCTGACGGCGCTTTTCCCGGCGAGCGCTGTTCTCCGGGCGGACACGCTTCAATTCCAGCGATCCATCGTGGACTACCGCTCGCGATTGAATCCCCGGTTTAAAAAAATCAAACGCCAAAAGACCCGATACATCATCGTGCACACGGCCGAACTCGGGCGGCAGACAACCTTGCGCGTCGTATCCCAAGGCAAGCGTTTCCGCAACGGCCGAAGCACCCACGGCGGCCATGCCCATTACGTCATCGCACGCAACGGACGCACCTATCGCATTCTCGACAGACAGTATGTGGCCGATCACGCGGGTATCAGCATGTGGAACGGAGATACGGACATCAGCCAGATCTCGATCGGCATCGAGCTGGTCGGGTATCATTACGCCCCGATTGCGGAAGCGCAGTACCGGTCGTTGGGACTTTTAATCGACATTCTCCAGGGGGCCTACAACCTGGATGACCAGGCGGTCCTGACCCACAGCCAGGTGGCCTATGGTTTTCCCAACCGATGGCACCGCAAGAAGCATCGGGGCCGCAAGCGCTGCGCCAAGAACTTCGACCGCGCCAAGGCCGGGTTGGGGCCCACCTGGCGCGATGATCCCGACGTGCGGGCCGGCCGTCTGGTGGCGGATCGACAGCTGGCCGCCGTGTACTACAGCCCCAAAAACTTTGTCGCCGAGGCCGTGGAGGCCAATGTCATATCCAAGCAAAATACAGCATGGGTCATTGCGGGAGAGGATTTCGACAGCACGGAAACGGTCTACAAATTCCCCGACGGCCGGATCTTCACGGGGGATCAAATCGCTGTCAACGTCGGCTGGCACCTATTGCCCGCCAAAACGGTGGTCCTGCTCAACCAGGAGCGTAGTGTCGAACAGCTGAAGGACGACGGCCCCGTGAAAACCATCGGGGACGGTGTTACGGCCTGGTCGCTGGCCGGCCGGTCCTACAATCGGGAGACCACCATCTATTTTTTGCCCTCCGGCCGCATCAAAACAGGATCGGTGATCGACGACTGGGACGACCTCCCGGCTCAAACCCGGCTGATCATCGGTTACGAAGGACCCTTCGAGCTCCGCAAGGACCAGTCCGCCTATCGCATTGCCGGAAAGGGGTACAAGGACTCCCAAACCATCTACTACCTGCCGTCCAAACAACTGGTGCGCGGTCATCACATCAAGGATTTCACCCAGCTTCAGTTGGGCACCCTCGTTTTCCTTCCGGCCGGCTAAAGGACCGCGGCTGGACCGAGGTCTATAAAAAAGGCAGCGGTTCAATTTCCGGCCATTTTATCGAACCATGGGCGTCTGGAGATAGGTCCATTGGTATACTGATAAGCCAAAATAGGGGTATTCTCAAATCGCATCTTGTGGCACCCTACAGCGATCACGCAATGGCACGATGGCGGTGCCTGCTATCAATTGCAGGTGATATGAGCATCCCGATGACAACTGGCGTGAGTATTCGCTTGTCTCACGTGTGGGTAACAATCCTCGTAATCATTTCTTCATGTTGCGACACATCAATAGCGGAATACGAGCCCAAAAATCAGGAAGAAAGCGAAATCATATCTTTGTTAACGGAGTATAAAGAAGCGAAATATCAATTTCAAATTGAAAAATTACTTCTACTTTTACACGATGAAGGGGAATTTACTTTTCAATGCGGGCAAATGATCTCGAAAGCCCGATTAAAGGAAATGTTGCCGGGATTTTGGGCTAAGTTACGGTCAGGCGATACGGCGATTATTCCTTTAGTGCATGAGTGCATAAACGGGGACTATTACGAATCAGGTGCGTTCAACAACCCTGAGATAACGATCAAGGATGACACCGCCCTTGCAAATGTGCTCTTTACGAACGGTGTTTGCAGGGTGATTCTTTATTTTTCATTGTGCCGCGAAAATGGCGGATGGCTGATAACCCGGACGGAGTGGGGAGAAAGCTGAGCAAGGGCATTTTGCCCTTAGCCATGTTCTGTGGGCCATTCTTGGGGTTCAATATACTACCAGCGAGATAATTGACCGCGGGCGGGGAGATCGCCCTACCGTCAAGCGTAGACGCATGGTTCGTTTCTTGTGCAGCCCGAATTTGCCGGGCGGTGGGTTTGCCGGAGAGGGATCATGAAACATGTCATAGCCTGGGGGGCATCACGATGATCTGTCCGGCACTACCCATAACGACCATAAATGATCCTCAATACCAATCCTTCGTGTTTGAGGACGATGGCACCTACCCGAATAATGCCAGGTTGCCGCTGATCGTTTTGCAGATGGTATTCGAGGCGGCGCCTGACGTCAACCCTGAAACCATTGAAACGGTATTTCGTAAAAACGGCTGGGACAGCGCCTGGCGCAACGGCTTGTTTTCTTTCCACCATTACCACAGCACGGCGCATGAAACCTTGGGAATTTATTCCGGCTGGGTAAAGGCGCGACTGGGCGGACCGGGAGGAGAAACGCTGACCGCCCGTGCCGGGGATGTCATTATCATCCCGGCCGGTGTGTCCCATAAAAACCTGGATCAATCGCCGGACTTCAGCGTGGTGGGGGCCTATCCCCGCGGACAGTCATGGGACATGATGTATGGTAAGCCCGGTGAGCGCCCCCATACCGACGAAGCTATCCGGAAAGTGCCGCTGCCGACGGCCGATCCTGTTTATGGTAAAAATGGTCCGTTGAGGCAACTTTGGAAGTAAAACACCATTGGGACAGCCTTAACCAATTCTTTAACCGAATAATTTTGAGTAGGAGCAAATCATGGCGGGGGGTTGGTCGCGTGACGGGGCGGTGCAGGATCAGATCGACGCCAGTGTGGGAGATGCCGTAAAACTGGCCCGGAGTCGGTTGCCCGAGGGCGAGGGCTGCACGCATTGTGAGGAATGTGAGGACGCTATCCCGGAGGCGCGCCGTAAAGCCATCCCCGGCGTTCGTTTATGCGTCCGTTGCCAGTCGGCTCTCGAAGAAAAGCAGACCACTCAAACGCTCTTTAATCGACGGGGGAGCAAGGACAGTCAATTAAAGTAGAAGCCGGCTCAAAAAAGCCTTTTCCCCCGATATCGGTGTTGAGCCCTCGTCTCAAGTCCTCGACATACTAAAGTATGTACCCCAAGGGCACTTCCTTCGGGACGCCTGCGGGTTGCGACTCGGCCGCGCCTTGATCTCGAGCGAAAATGCCAATTTTGATAAGGCTTCGATGAAAGTCTGACGAAGAAGTGCTACTCAGACACTCAACTCTTCATTGATCACGTCCATTTTCCGATCGATGGGTCCGAGGTCTTCTTCCTGGCCGGTTCCTTCCAGGCTCTTCCGCAGTTCTTCGATTTTCTCTCGTAAGAGCGGTAAAATTTCATTCTCGAGCGTGGCTTTCATTTCACGGCTCATTTGCCCCAAATCAGCGATAATGTCATCCAGCTGCTTTTCAAGTTCCTTAACCTGCTCATCGTTGGAAAAGCCTTTAAGCGCATTTAAAAAATCGTTTATGCCGGATTCAAAAATCGTAATATTTTGGCCCAGCTGATATGTGAATTGATCATAGAGGACGGCATATTTCGTATGGCCGTCAACGATCGCATTCTCTTCGATTCGATTGCCGCCCTTTTCCAGTTGAACAACACGAAGCAGTTTTTGTGATCTATTTTCCGGATCTCCATCGATATAAAATCTGCTGGCATCCGTCGCCGCTGAAGCGAATTCCTTTGGGATAGATACGCTTACCAGGAAAACGCCCGAATCCGTATACACAACCTCCTCGACGTCCCCGATAACGGATTCTTCAAAATATACCGGATTGCCTTTTTGTAATCCTTGAATATCGCTGAATCGGATCTTGAAGTCATGCGTGTTGTCCATGCATCCAATGGTTGATGTGGAAAGCATTGCCCATATGAGAGCAAACCTTAAGAATGTATTGACACGGTCGCAGCATTTTATCTCCTCCATGCGACATTAACCGGAATCGGAATTTTTCCTGTCAATGGGGAATCTTATGCTTTACATTGTACCGGAAAGGCATGGTCAAGGTCAAACCGTGACCATGAACCTTCAATGGCCGCGGCAGCAACGATAGACCGTTGAGGTAAGCGGCCTGGTCGGTCGACGCTATCGTTGGGGCCGAAACCAATGTGCCAACCTACTATCCAGACCGACGCCCGCA
>CAWKLN010000060.1:0-14765 GCA_963850465.1 uncultured delta proteobacterium | reverse complement strand
CTCGGAAGTCGTCCCCAAAATGGACACCGTACCGCCGGGTACCAGGATATCGCCGTCGGTGGCCCGGCGCAGGCGATTGATGACCCGCCGGCTCAGGCGATGATGCGTGACGAGCAGGCTGCCTTTGGAATAGCGGATGCGGATATCGATGCCGGCCAGCCCCGCCACCTGGCTGGCCCACGCCCCGGCCGCATTGACGACGACATCGGGCCGGACACGTGTTTCACGGCCCGTCAGCGAGTTGCGCAACTGAACCGATTGGATTCGCCCGGCGCGGGTTTCAAAACCGGTCACCTGCGAAAAGCGCAGCAACTGGCAGCCATGGTGCCGCGCTTGGGCCATGTTGTCCAGGGACAGCTTGAAGGGATCGATGGCGGCGTCTTCCACGGCATAGGCGGCGATGATGCGATCCGAAAGGGCGGGTTCCATCTCGCGGGCTTCGGCTGGATCCAGTGATTGCGTGAGAATACCGCTGGCGCGACACATGGCGGGGAAATCGGCGATGTAGGTTTCGTCGTCACCCGCCACGGCCACAAAAAGCCCCCCGGTGTCCTCGATGCAGTGGGGTGCCAGTTTTTTCAGCAGCAGGTTTTCACGTCGGCATTCGGCGGCGGCGGCCGGATCGGAGGCGATATAGCGGGCGCCGCTGTGCAGCAGGCCGTGGTTGCCGCCCGAGGCGCCGGCATTCAGGTCCTGTTTTTCAGTCAGCACGCAGTCAATCCCGCGCAGGGCCAAATCGCGGGCCAGACCGGTACCGGTAACACCCCCGCCGATAATGAGTACCTGAGTATCCAAAGCCGCCCTCTATCTATGGTTCGGGTTGATCATATCTTTTCAGGTTGGCGTATTTATTGGGCGCTGTTTTTCTCTTGCGAAAATAAAAAGGCCATGTTACGGCATTCCAGGCACGTATTTCAGGTGCACATTCCCCATTTAGCCATGCTATAGCTAACAGAAGCACCCCGTTTTGTCACGGATATTTTCTCTTTATTACAATTTGGATAATAAATTTTCTATACCGAAAACAATTTGGATCAACACCATGCCTGGAAAGTGTTAGCGCGATGGCCCGAACCCCCAAGAATACCGACAAGGCGCCCGCCGCCAAACGGCATAATAAGGAAAGTGCCCCGTTGAACGGCAAAATCGGTCCGGTGCGGGAACGGCATGCCAAAATCCAGCATCTGGTGCGGGCCAAAGGATTTATCACCATCGAACACCTGGCGGCGCAATTTGACGTCACCCCCCAGACCATTCGGCGCGATATCAATCTCCTGAGCCGGGAGGGCGTCATTCATCGCTACCACGGCGGTGCGGGTCTGCCCCCAAGCACCGAGAACGTCGCCTACACCCAACGCAAGGTGCTGTGTCTCAAGGAGAAGGAGCAGATCGCGCGCATGGTGGTTGCGTGCATACCGGATCACGCGTCCCTTTTCATCAATATCGGCACCACCACCGAGGAGATTGCCAAATTGTTATGCGGTCACGAACGGCTGCGGGTCATCACCAACAGCCTTAATGTGGCCTCGATTCTGGCGGGCAATGACAACTTTGAGATCATCGTGGCCGGCGGCCTGGTCCGTCCCCGGGACGGCGGGATCGTTGGGCCGCTGACCATTGATTTTATCCAGCAGTTCCGGGTGGATTTCGGCATTATTGGTATCAGCGGCATCGATATGGACGGCACCCTGCTCGATTTTGATTATCGTGAAGTCCGTGCGGCCCGGGCCATCATCGACAATTCGCGCAAGGTTTTCCTGGCGGCCGATCATACCAAATTCGGGCGTAATGCCATGGTACGGCTGGGTAGTATTGATGAAATCGACGCCCTGTTTACCGACCGCCAACCGACCGAATCACTGATCGAGGTCATGAATGCAGGAGATGTCGAACTGCATGTGGCCCAGCCCGCGCTCTACCCGGGGGTTGGCGATGGATAATGGAAGGAAAGCGAAAGTGTATTTTCACTTGTGAAAAAAAAAGGGCTGTGCTAATTCGATAAAAACCCTAAATCATACCCATGATTTGTGCATTCTGCACATGTCGATACTGAGTTGGAAGACGGAAGCTATCAAAGGCCAACAGGGGGAACTGAATGGGCCTGGTGCTTAAAAATGTCGACAAAATCGTCGATGGCGAAGCCCATCTGCAAGGGATCAATCTCGAATTTGAAACGGGATCCCGCAATGTGCTTCTGGGCCGCACCCTGGCCGGCAAAACTTCTTTGTTACGCATCATGGCCGGTTTGGACCGCCCTTCTCGTGGCCAAGTGCTGGTGGACGGGGTGGATGTCACCGGCGTTTCGGTTCGCAAGCGCCGCATTGCCATGGTCTACCAGCAGTTCATCAACTACCCGTCTCTCACCGTATACAACAATATTGCCTCACCGTTGCGCCGCAGCAGACTGAAAAAACGTGATATCGACCGGCGGGTCCGCGAAACCGCCGAAATTCTGCATCTCGAAGATCTGCTGGATCGATTGCCGGCCGAACTGTCCGGGGGGCAGCAGCAGCGTACCGCCATTGCCCGGGCGCTGGTCAAGGATGCCAAGCTGCTCTTGCTGGACGAACCCCTGGTCAATCTGGACTACAAACTGCGCGAAGAACTGCGGGTGGAGCTCCAGGAGATTTTCCGGAAGCGCTCCGCTATCGTTGTGTATACCACCACCGAGCCCTCGGAAGCCCTGATGCTGGGCGGCAAGATCGTGGTGCTTGATGAGGGGCGGATTCTGCAGACCGGCGCCACCGCCGCGGTTTACCAGCGCCCCGAAACCCTGAGAGCGGCTGAGGTTTTCAGCGACCCGCCCATCAATGCCTTGGACAGTAAGGTTGCCAATGGCGGGGCCGCCATGGGTGACAATATCCCGATCCCGCTGACCGGCCACCTGGCCGGTCTGGCCGACGGCGCCTATCGGTTTGCCTTCCGGTCCAACCG
Source organism: uncultured delta proteobacterium (assembly GCA_963850465.1). Taxonomy (GTDB): domain Bacteria; phylum Desulfobacterota; class Desulfobacteria; order Desulfobacterales; family UBA5852; genus JABZFP01. The sequence goes on along the minus strand of CAWKLN010000060.1, from coordinate 11,831 downwards.
CCTGTGGCTTTCCAGCCAGGGAGACGGGGACATCTCCATTTCCGGCAAAGTGGAGCTGGCCGAAATCAATGGTTCGGAAACCTATATATACGTCCATCACGGGAAAAGCGCCTTCGTGGTGCAGCAGGAAGGGGTGCACCCTTTTGCCATGGGAACCCCTATTTCCGTATTCATAAACCCCGAACACTTTTTTGTATACGACACGGCCGGCCGGCTGGTGGCGGCGCCTCCGGCGGACGGGATTGGCGAACAGCGATAGCCAGGAGAATGGCATGGCGCGTATCGAATTCGATCAAATCGCCCACTCATATTACCCGAATCCCCAAGCACCCTCGGACTACGCCCTCAAGGAAATCAATACGGTTTGGGAGGACGGCGGGGCCTACGCCCTGCTGGGACCTTCAGGCTGCGGCAAGACCACCTTGCTCAACGTCATTTCCGGATTGCTGCAACCCAGCCGGGGGCGGGTGATCTACGACGGTACCGACGTGACCGCCTTGCCACCGGAGAAGCGCAACATCGCCCAGGTATTTCAATTCCCGGTACTTTACGACACCATGAGTGTTTTCGATAATCTGGCCTTTCCGCTGAAGAACCGGGGTTTCAACCGAACGGATACCGTCCGGCGGGTGAAGGAGGTGGCCGAGATTCTCGACCTGACCCAGGACCTGAATAAGAAGGCGGCGGGTTTGAGTGCCGATGCCAAGCAGAAAATATCCCTTGGGCGCGGCCTGGTGCGAAGCGATGTGGCGGCCGTGCTCTTCGATGAACCGCTGACCGTCATCGATCCCCACCTGAAATGGCAGCTCCGACGAAAGCTCAAGGAGATTCACGAACAGCTGAAACTGACGCTGATCTATGTCACCCACGACCAGGTGGAAGCGCTGACCTTCGCCGATCAGGTGCTCCTCATGTATGAGGGAGAAATCGTTCAGATCGGCACGCCGGAAGAGCTTTTCGAAAATCCCCGGCACAAATTCGTCGGGTATTTTATCGGAAGTCCCGGCATGAATTTTCTACCCTGCACCCTCGAGGGCCAAAAGGCCCGGGTCGATGGCATCACCATTGCCCTGGCAGAGGAAACGGCCGCGCTCGGAGCGGCGGCGAAAGGAGCGCTGGAGCTGGGTATTCGTCCCATGCATATTGAAGTGCACGCTACGGCTGTCGATGATGGGGTGCCGGTAACGATCAATGCGGTGGAAGACCAGGGCAGCTTTAAAATTCTGAGCGCCGCCCTTAATGGCCACACCGTACGCGTCCGCGTGCCCGAGGGACACCCCGTACCGGAAAAGCGGGCCTGGCTGAAGTTTCCACCGCAACGGACCAAACTATTTGCCGACGAACGGCTGGTCAGATAAAGGGAGGACCCCATGGAAAAATGGGCCGACAACAAGGCATGGTTCCTGGTGCTGCCGGTTTTTGTCGTCGTGGCATTCAGCGCGATTATCCCGCTAATGACCGTGGTCAATTACTCCCTCCAGGACATCTTCGGCCCGGGCAATGCCGTCTTCGTGGGGACGGAATGGTTTAAGCAAATGCTGACCGACACGCGCCTGCACGATGCCTTGGGGCGTCAATTTATATTTTCAGGCTTGGTCCTGCTAATTGAAATCCCCCTGGGCATCCTGATTGCGCTGGCCATGCCCAAAAAGGGCTGGAGTGCCTCCGCCAGTCTGGTAACCCTGGCCATCCCCCTGCTGATTCCATGGAATGTGATCGGCACCATCTGGATCATCTTTACCCGGCCGGATATTGGTTTGTTCGGCGTCGGGATCAACAGCCTGGGCCTGCTCGACGTGCCGTTTGATCATACGGCACGGCCGTCGTATGCGTGGGTCACCCTGATGGCCATGGAGGTTTGGCACTGGACACCGCTGGTGGCCCTGCTTTGTTATGCCGGACTGCGCGCCATTCCGGAGGCCTATTACCAGGCCGCCAAAATTGACGGCGCCTCGTCCTGGGCGGTCTTTTGTTATATCCAGCTGCCCAAGATGCGCGGTGTCCTCACCATCGCCGTTCTACTCCGCTGGATGGACAGCTTTCTGATCTATGCTGAACCCTTTGCGCTGACGGGCGGGGGGCCGGGCAACTCCACCACCTTTCTGTCTATCTATCTGGTCAAGCTTGCCACCGGCCAGTTTGACCTCGGGCCCGCTGCGGCCTTTTCCCTGATTTATTTTCTGATCGTCCTCCTGTTCTGCTTTATCTTCTACCAGGTACTCCTGAATGTCGGCAAAGGAGAAAAGATATCATGAAAGTCCAAAAGCGAACTTTCGCCTTACTCTTCTATTTTCTATTGCTGGCTTTGCCCATATACTGGATGCTCAATATGTCGCTGCGCAGCAATGCCGATATTTTGAGCACATTTTCGCTCTACCCCTCCGACATCACCCTTGAAAACTATATCAAGATCTTCACCGATGAGACCTGGTACTCGGGTTATATCAACGCCATGATCTATGTCAGCATGAATACGATCATGTCGCTGGCCTTTGCATTGCCGGCCGCCTATGCGTTTTCACGGTATAAATTTCTGGGTGACGGGCAGATGTTTTTCTGGCTGCTGACCAACCGCATGGCCCCGCCGGCGGTTTTCCTGTTGCCCTACTTCCAGTTGTACTCCACTGTGAACCTGATCGATACCCACATCGCGGTGGCCCTGGCGCATTGTCTTTTCAATGTGCCGCTGGCGGTCTGGATCCTGGAAGGCTTCATGTCCGGCATCCCCAAAGAGATCGACGAAACCGCCTTTGTCGACGGTTACAGCTTCCCCCGCTTTTTTTTCACGCTTTTCATTCCGTTGATCCGGGCGGGGGTGGGCGTGACGGCTTTTTTCTGCTTCATGTTCAGCTGGGTCGAGCTGTTGTTTGCCCGGACGCTGACGGTCACCGAGGCCAAGCCGATTGTCGCCACCATGACCCGGACCATCAGCGCCACCGGTCTGGATTGGGGCCTGCTGGCGGCCAACGGCATCCTCACGATCGTTCCGGGCGCCCTGGTTATCTGGTTCGTGCGCAACCATCTCGCCAAGGGGTTCGCATTGGGCCGCGTCTAAAGGGGGATCGGCATGAGCTTTGAATGGATGTACTGGACCGTCCCGACGGCGATTTTCTTTATCACGATTGCCCTGATGATCAGCGGTATGCTCGTCTGGGAGCTGGTTTCGCCGACGGTCGAACGCCGCGGATTCCTGAAGATTCCGACCACCCGCGGGACGCGGTTTTTCGTCGGTTTATTGGGTGCCGCCTATATCCATCTGATCTGGCTCGGACTCACGGATATGAATTTGTGGTTTGCCCTTCCGATTTCAGCGGTTTGGCTCGTTATCGTGATGCGCTGGGGCTAAATGGACAAAAACGGTTATACGCTGTTTGGCAACCACCAACGATTCACCAACGCTCCACCCCGCTTCAAAATTGAGGACGTGTTCACTATCGTTCGGCGAATAAGGCCTTCGCGCCCGCGATGCCGTCCCACAGCCCCATCCTACCCTTGAAGGCTAAAAGGAGGAGCCCCCCATGAAAGTGAAAAAGACCATGTTTCTGTGCGTTGCTTTGGCAATCATGTTTGCCATGGCGGCCGGTCCGGCCATGGCGGATATGGCGGCCGCCAAGAAGTGGGTTGACGAAGAGTTCCAGCCGTCGACCCTGTCCAAAGAACAACAGCTCAAAGAAATGGAGTGGTTCATCAATGCGGCCAAGCCGTTCAAAGGCATGAACATCAAAGTCGTCTCGGAAACCATCCCGACCCATGAGTATGAGGCCAAGGTGCTGACCAAGGCGTTTGAAGAAATCACCGGCATCCAGGTTTCGTTCGACCTGATCCAGGAAGGCGACGTCATCGAAAAGCTGCAGACCCAGTGGGCCTCGGGCCAGAACATTTACGATGGCTGGATCAACGACTCCGACCTGATCGGCACCCACGCCCGATACGGGTATGTGGTGCCGTTGTCCGATTTCATGGCCGGCGAAGGCAAGGACGTGACCCTGCCGACCCTGGATGTGGACGACTTCATGGGAAAGTCCTTCACCACGGGCCCGGACGGAAAACTCTACCAGCTGCCGGATCAGCAGTTCGCCAACCTTTACTGGTTCCGCTACGACTGGTTCAAGCGGGAGGACTTCCAAAAGCAATTCAAGGCGATCTACGGTTACGAACTGGGTGTTCCGGTCAACTGGTCGGCTTACGAGGATATCGCCGAGTTTTTCACCGAACATGTCCGTGAAATCGACGGCAAGGCCGTATTCGGTCACAACGACTACGGCAAGAAGGCACCCGACCTCGGCTGGCGTTTCACCGACGCCTGGCTGTCAATGGCCGGGGCCGGCGACAAGGGCATTCCTAATGGAAAGCCGGTGGATGAATGGGGCATTCGCATGGAAGGATGCGTGCCTGTGGGTGCCACCGTGGCCCGGGGCGGTGCCGCCAATGGTCCGGCGGCCAAGTACGCCCTGCGCAAATACATGGAGTGGCTGAGGAAATACGCCCCTCCAGGCAGCCTGGGGATGGATTTTTACACCTATCTGCCATTTCTGGCCAACGGCAGTGTCGCCCAGCAGATCTTCTGGTACACGGCCTTCGTTCCCAGCATGGTCGCGCCAGGCCCCACGGTGAATGAAGACGGCACGCCCAAATGGCGTATGGCCCCTTCACCCCACGGTCCTTACTGGGAAGAAGGCATGAAGCTGGGTTATCAGGATTGCGGTTCCTGGACGTTTATGAAAAGCACGCCCTTGGAACGCCGCAAGGCCGCCTGGTTGTTTGCGCAGTTCTGCGTGGCCAAAACCACGTCGCTTAAAAAGGCCCATGTGGGGCTGACTCCCATCCGCGACAGCGACATCAAGCATGCGTCCTTCACCGAGCGCGCCCCCAAACTGGGCGGTCTGGTGGAGTTCTACCGCAGCCCGGCTCGGGTGGCCTGGACACCGACCGGGGTCAATGTGCCCGATTATCCGAAACTGGCCCAGTTGTGGTGGCAGAATATCGGGGAGGCCGTTTCCGGTGAAGTAACCGTGGATACGGCCATGGACAACCTGGCCCAAGAGATGGACCGTGTGCTGGAGCGCATCGCCCGTTCCAAGACCCAGGGCGAATGCGGCCCCAAACTGAACCCTGAAAAGGATGAAGCCTTCTGGCTGAGCCAGCCGGGGTCTCCCAAAGCCAAACTGGCCAATGAAAAACCCAAAGGGGAGACGGTCGATTACGATCAGTTGATCAAGGCCTGGAAGGAAGGGCGTGTGAAATAAGGAACAGGTGAACGGTCTCGCGACACATCGATCCGATTGCGTCGCCGGGCTTTTTAAAACCGTTGTGCAAAAAAGAGCGGGAAGCAGCGTTAGCTGCTTCCCGCTTGATTTTTCCGCCGCGCGCCAAATCTAATAATTCGAATAAACCAGATTTTTCCAGTGTGAAGGGTCAGACAAGCGTTTGTCGATGTCCACCCCGAAAAATTCGGCACACGGCCCTAGAATATCGGGATTGGCGGCCTGCACCTTGCGGGCGGCATCTAGGACGACCTCGATAGCATTGGGTGTCACCCGGCCCAGGGGGCGCCGGCAGCCGCCGCAGGGCATTCCCAGAATGGTCATCAGGGCTTTCATGGCACTGGGGTTCCGGAAGCGGGCCGTCACAGCCCCGAAAGGCGTTTTCTCCATGGTCGATACGGTAACCAACCCGAAAAGGGGCGTCAAAGCGTTCTTCAGCGCTTCCGCCTGCTCATATTGCTGCGACGCCAGAAGCTGCACGAGCTTGACCACAGCGGCCGGGGCGACGTTGGATATGACGGAAATGACACCGCCGGCGCTGATTGCGGGATCCGTCATCATATCGTAGGTCATGCCGTCGTCACCGGATAAGATGGTGAAATCAGGTCCACAGCAGGTGCGGGTGCGTTTCATGTTGGCGAGATTGCCGGTGGCTTCCTTGACGCTCGACACGTTTTTGTATTTCTGGCTCAAGAGGCCCAGATCTTCGGGAAGCAGCTGGGTGCCGGTACGCCCCGGAATAACATATGGAATCACCTGCAGGTCCGGGAAGGCGGCCGCGATGGGCGCCACATATTCCCGGCGGATTTCCATGGAACTGGGGCCATTGTAGTAAGGATCGACCAGGAGGACGGCATCCACGCCGGCCTTGGCGGCGTGCCGGGTCGCCTCGAGGGCTTCCCGGGTATTGTTGCTGCCGGTGCCGGCGATGCAGAGGCTCTTGTTGCGGGTCCGCTTGGCGATTCGCTCGATAATCTGATTGTGTTCATTCCACGACAGGGACGGGCTTTCTCCGGTGGTTCCCGCGGCCAGCACACCGGTAATCCCATAGCTGGTCTGGAAATCGACCAACCGGTCGAGCCCGTCATAGTCCACCGTTTCTCCGGCAAACGGTGTGATAATGGCGGTATAACAACCTGATTGCATGACGTCCTCCTTATAATCATATGCGTGCATTGCGAATCGCTGGGGCGCGTGCACGTCATAGAGAGGTAAAGAAATGGAGAGGGTGTGTCAAGGGAAAAGCGCCAAAACGGCGCCAGGCGCCTTATTGATGGGGTGTTTTTCCTTGACAGGGAGGTGGAGGCCATATTACCCATGCCCTTTTTGGCTTGGAAGGGAGCGATTTCCCCGGCGGAATCGTTTCGACGCGGTTATATGATCACGGTGAGGTAACAACCATGGATAAACCCCAGAATGCGCAGGAATACATCGCACAACAGCGCCAGGCGATTGCTTCGAACCCGGAGTGTGGCACATCGCATTACAATCTGGCGGTGGCCCTCATGGGCGTTCAGGAATACACGGAAGCAGAGCAAGAACTGCTGGTGGCGATCGAGAACAGCCCCGGTCTGGCGGAGGCGTATGTCCAACTGGGCGCGATCTGTCTGCAGCGGGGCGACCTGGAAGGTTGCCTGTCGTGGAACCAACGTGCTGTCAAAGCCCGCCCCGGTTTTTCGGAAGGCCACGGCAATATCGGGTTCGTGCATCTCCAGATGGGCAATCTGGAGGATGGGATCAAATCCCTCGAAAGAGCCACCCACTTCAATTTTCGCTATGTTCAAGCCTTCGCTACCCTGGGCAGCGCCTACCTCATGAACGGCGAGGTGGAAAAAAGCATCGCCGCCTGTCGGAAAGCCCTCAAGGTCGAACCGGATTTCCCGATTGCCCACAACAATCTGGCCATCGCTTTAATGGAAAAAGGGGATTTCAAAGAGGCCCTTCAGCATGCCGACCGAGCTGTTGCGCTGGGCTATGGAGTGGCTCCCCAGATTCTGGAAGAGCTGGCCAGTCATCGCTAATCTGAAGCCAATTAGCCGGTAAGCCGTGGAGATTCGATTTTCCATCGCCGGGCGCCAAGGTCAGATCGATGATCAGCATCCGCTGTGGACGGTAGCCCTGCCGAAGCCTGCGCGGCGCGCACCCGCCGGCCCGGGGCAGGCTTCGACCATCACCCACGGGGCCTATTTCCAGGCCATCCAAACCTATTTTCAGAATGAAGGCGCCCTGCATCTGCGCTCCGCCCTGGCTGGGGGCGCCCCGGAAGCGTCTTCTTTTCCCATCCCCGAGCGTATCGATGTCGTCCTCGAGAAACACGGCGAATTCTACCATCCGGCGCGCATCATTACACCATCCCGGGAAAGATCGCGCGCCTTTGTTCTGAATGTGGCGGTGACACCGACCGGCGTCGAATGGATGGAGAATGAAACCGAAGCTTTAAGACAGGTGGCGGGGCGACTTCCAGCGGGAACAATACCGTGCGTATACGGGGTTGGGAATATAACATACGAAAGTGATAGGCATTTTTGTATGTTTTTGGCGGACTGGTTCGAGGATTGCCATGAATTCCACCTTTCCCTCGACCCCCGCGACGGTGAGCAGAAAATTATCGTCTGGAATTATCGGCAGGCCCCATTTTTTCTTCCACCGGATCATGCCAAGGATGTCTACTACAAAGCCGCCTATTTACTGACCCGCGCCTACGATCCCCAAACCACCCGGCAGATTTATCCCTGGCATCACGCTTCGGGCGATTTTATCCTGCGACACCGTGAAGATGGTGTTGATCTGAAACTGATATCGGTGCGTCAGTACGGCCCAACCCTGACGACGGGAAACAGCCAGTCCCTGGATGACGATTCCCGACAAATGGCCGCCATGGTTTTTTTTGCCAATCTTACCCTGCGGAATCGTATCGACCGCTTTGATGGCACCGGCGATATGGCCTGGGCCGGTGATGAGGTTGTTGCACCGACCGTTGCCGGCTTCCGGCATGCTCTGACCGCTTCGCTGGCCGCTACCATGCGCGGCATGTTGACGCGCTTCGATGAAGACGACTGGGTCGAGCTTCTGACAGCTGTGGGGGCCCAGTACCTTTTGATGCCGGCGGAAAAGGAACTCCTTGCCCGCTACACCGCGTCACATGCGATTGTCTTGCGGGACGTGATCTCACAGGTATTCCGCTGACCCTTCCTTTTATTCGGGTAAACACAAGATAGAGTGGTGCCACATCAAATTCTCACAAGATATCTGAAATCGATGTGCAGGAAGAAGGAAACCGCCGCAACCATGCTTTTTTATTGACAAGAATGGCCATTAATTTTATACCAAACGACTTAATGGCCTGAAAAGACATGTTCTCAGAAACGCGTCAAATTATACAACAAATCGATATTGAGAGGAGGTGAAGGCAACCGCTTTATTGGACAAAAGGAAATCGATTTCGATTAAGTCCAGGTAGTTAATTAATTTCATAACTGGAGGTAAAACGATGGCAAAACACGCAACCCCTTTGTTGGACCAGCTTGAATCCGGGCCGTGGCCAAGCTTTGTGTCCGACTTGAAGCAGCAGGCTGAAGTTCGCGCCAAAAACGTCGAAAACATTGAATTCCAGATTCCGCAGGACGTTGTGGAAGATCTTCTGGGTATTTTAGAGCTCTCTTTTGCCGACGGCACCACCCACTGGAAACACGGCGGCATCGTTGGGGTTTTCGGTTACGGCGGCGGCGTCATCGGCCGCTACTGCGACCAGCCCCAGAAGTTCCCGGGTGTTGCCCATTTTCACACCATGCGCGTCAATCAGCCGGGTGGTAAATACTACACCGCCGAGTACCTGCGCAGCCTTTGCGACCTGTGGGATTTCCGCGGCAGCGGTATCACCAACATGCACGGTTCCACCGGCGACATCATTTTTCTGGGGACCACCACCCCCCAGCTGGAAGAAATTTTCTATGAGCTGACCCATAACATCAACCAGGATCTGGGCGGCTCCGGCTCCAACCTGCGGACCCCGGCCGACTGCATCGGCTCGTCCCGCTGCGAATATGCCTGCTACGACACCCAGGATCTCTGCTACACCATGACCCAGGATTACCAGGACGAGCTCCATCGTCCGGCCTTCCCCTATAAATTCAAATTCAAGTTCGACGGCTGCCCCAACTGCTGCGTGGCCTCCATCGCCCGGGCGGACATGTCCTTTATCGGCACCTGGAAAGACGACATCAAGATCGACCAGGAAGCGGTTCAGGCCTACATCGGCGGCGAATTCCCGCCCAACGGCGGTGCCCATTCCGGCCGTGACTGGGGCCCCTTTGACATCCAGAAAGAAGTCATCGATCTCTGCCCCACCAAATGCATGTGGATGGAAGGCGGCAAGTTGAAGATCGACAACAAGGAATGTACCCGCTGCATGCACTGCATCAACGTCATGCCGCGTGCCCTGAGAATCGGCGACGACCGTGGTCTGTCCATTCTGGTCGGCGCCAAAGCCCCGATCCTCGACGGCGCCCAGATGGGCTCCCTGCTGGTTCCCTTCATCAAGGCCGAAGAGCCCTATGACGAGATCAAGGAAGTCATCGAATCGATCTGGGACTGGTGGATGGAAGAAGGCAAAAACCGTGAACGTCTCGGTGAGCTCATCAAACGTCAGGGTTTCCAGAAACTGCTTGCAGGCCACCAATATTAAAGCCGGTGCCCAGCATGTTCTGGAACCGCGCTCCAACCCCTACATCTTCTGGAATGAAGACGAAGTCGAAGGCGGCTGGGAACGTGACATCAACGAATACCGCAAACATCATCAGAGATAAGGGGGACGCATCATGGCATTTATATCTTCAGGTTACAATCCTGACAAACCGATGGAAAACCGGATCACTGATATCGGTCCGAAAAAATACGACCAGTTTTATCCGCCCGTTATTGCCAAAAACAAGGGCAAATGGCTGTATCACGAGTATCTGAAACCGGGTGTGCTGGTTCACGTGGCTGAATCCGGCGACAAGGTATTCACGGTGCGCTGCGGTGGCGCGCGTCTCATGAGCACCACCCACATTCGCGAGATCTGCGAGATTGCCGAAAAACACTGCGGCGGCCACCTGCGCTTCACCACCCGCAACAACATCGAGTTCATGGTGGACAGCCAGGATAAAGTGGAGCCCCTGGTCAAGGATCTGGAAAGCCGCAAGTTTGCCGGCGGCAGCTTCAAGTTCCCCGTGGGCGGCACCGGTGCCGGTATCTCCAACATCGTTCATACCCAGGGCTGGATTCACTGCCACACCCCGGCCACGGATGCTTCCGGTACGGTCAAGGCCACCATGGACGAGGTCTTCGACGACTTCCAGGATCATCGCATGCCGGCCCATCTGCGCATTTCCATGGCCTGCTGCCTGAATATGTGTGGTGCCGTGCACTGCTCGGATATCGCCATTCTGGGTTACCATCGCAAACCGCCCATGCTGGACCACGAATACCTGGACAAGATGTGCGAAATTCCGCTGGCGATTGCCGCCTGCCCGACCGCGGCCATCAAACCGTCCAAGGTCGAAGTCAACGGCGTAAAGCTCAACAGTGTGGCCGTCAAAAACGAACGCTGCATGTTCTGCGGCAACTGCTACACCATGTGCCCCTCCATGCCTTTGTCCGACAAGGAAGGCGACGGTATCGTCCTGATGGTGGGTGGCAAGGTGTCCAACCGCATCAGCATGCCGAAGTTCTCCAAGGTGGTTGTGGCCTTCCAGCCCAACAACACCCCGCGCTGGCCGGAAATGACCGATGTCATCAAGAAGATCATCGAGGTCTATGCGGGCGACGCCAACAAATACGAGCGCCTGGGTGAGTGGGCCGAGCGTATCGGCTGGGAGCGGTTCTTCGACAAATGTGAACTGCCGTTTACCCATCACCTGATCGATGACTTCCGTGACCCGGCTTACTACACCTGGCGTCAGTCGAGCCAGTTCAAGTTCTAAGCCGACCTTAAGGAATGCACGCTAATCGCCGGAGCATCCCCGTTCAGGGGGTGCTCCGGAGTTCCATGAAAGAAGGTACACTATGGACTATGAAGAGGCGAAAGCGACAATCGTCGAAGCATTGACCAAAAAACTCAAAACCAAGAGCAAGTTCTACTTCAACGATTTGTCCAAGATCCTCGAAATGAAGCCCCGCGAGGCCAAGAAGATCGTGAACAAGCTCGTGGAAGAGGGTGTTCTGGAATACTGGTCAAGCGGCAGCACCTCCATGTACGGCATGCCGGGCACCGGCAAGCAGGCGAGCGCCGAGCACGAAGACTAATTCAATTGCCTGCAGGTGTGAAAATTGATCTGATGATCCGGCCGCCGCAAGGGCTCGACCGGATACGTTGGTTTGTACGCTCAAGGCGAAAGGTGGGTGGGCTTGGTTCTGCTCCTGCTTTTCGCCTTTGTGCGTTTACAAGACGCGGGTGGCGGTGCGTTACTTTTTCGGTATAGGGTAAATCTATGCCCAAACAATATGAAGTGTTGCCCGGGATCGTGGTGGGCGCGTTGCGGGGTGGATCCGGCAAGACCATGGTTTCCATCGGGTTGATGGCGATTG
>CAWKLN010000059.1:0-24309 GCA_963850465.1 uncultured delta proteobacterium | reverse complement strand
CCCCGCGTCTGGGCGGTGCTTGTTTTGCCGAGCGTTTCATCGCGGGCCGGGAGTTCAACCTGGCCCTGCTGGCCGGCGTCAAGGGTCCCGAGGTGCTGCCGCCGGCGGAAATCATTTTTGAGGGCTACTCGGATGACATGCCCCGCATTGTGGATTACCGGGCCAAATGGGATGAGGCGGCTTTTGAATACCACCACACGCCGCGGCGCTTCGATTTTGGCGCCTCCGACAGGGAACTCCTGGAGCGTCTTAAAACGCTGGCCCGGCGATGCTGGACGCACTTCGGTCTTAGAGGATACGCCCGGGTGGATTTCCGGGTGGATCAGTCCGGCCATCCATGGATCCTGGAGATCAACGCCAACCCGTGCCTGTCTCCCGATGCCGGATTTGCAGCCGCCCTCCAACAGGCGGGCATCGCCTATGCCGAAGCCATCGGTCGTATCGTCGCCGACGGATGACCGCGCGGCCCGCCCGACGACGGGATTCGATGTTCGATCAATGATCATGTGAAGGGACCAACGGCATGCTCCGCATACGACGCATCTATGACAACGTGTTGCCGGTAAATAAAAGCACCCTGGACCAGGTTCAGGAAATTCTCCGCAGCCGCTTTTCCGGTGTGGCCGAAGAGGAGATCGCGCTCATCGGCGAAAAACTCAGAAACCCTTTCAAGCAACGGTTTCGCACCATTCTTTTCGTGGCCGAAAGCATCAAGGCCAAGGTGCGCGGGTTCGCCATGCTGCTCCACGAACCGGAGCTGCATTTCGCCTACCTGGACTGGATTGCCACGGCATCGGGCCGGGCCGGTGGCGGTGTTGGCGGTGCCCTGTACGATCGCATCCGGCGGGAGGCTACAGCCCTGAAAGTGGCGGGGCTCTTCTTCGAATGTCTTCCCGATGATGCCGAGGATTGTCAGGATCCGGCCGAACTCAAGCAGAACCGGTCCCGTCTGCGCTTCTACGAGCGCTACGGCGCCCGACCCATCGTGGATACGGACTACGAAACCCCCGTCAAGTCCGGGGAAACCTGCGTACCTCACCTGGTCTACGACGATCTGGGCAGCGGCAAGCCATTGAAAAAGGATTTTGCCCGGCAGGTGGTGCGGGCGGTGCTGGAGCGCAAGTATGCCGCCTATTGCCCGGCCGACTATGTGGATCAGGTGGTGCAAAGCTTCAAGGACGACCCCGTCCACCTGCGTGCCTTCCGCTACATCAAGCCCGAGGCGGTGATCGCAAAGGTGGAAAGCCGGTCCGCCGACCAGATCGCGCTCATCGTCAATGACCGCCACGACATCCATCACGTCAACGAGCGGGGGTATGTGGAGTCACCCGTGCGGGTGAAAAGTATTTTGAAGGTCATCGAACCGAGCGGCCTGTTCGCCACCATCAAGCCCCGACCCTTTCCGGAAAAGCACATCCATGCGGTTCACGATGCGGATTTCGTGGGTTATCTGAAACGGGCCTGCGCCGAGGTGCCGGCGGGAAAGGCCCTGTATCCCTACATTTTCCCTATCCGCAACAAGACCCGACCCCCCAAGGAGCCGTCGGTCCTGTCCGGCTACTACTGCATCGACACCTTTACCCCCATCAACGCCAACGCCTATCTGGCGGCCCGGCGCAGTGTGGACTGCGCCCTGACCGCCGCCCGTGAAATCCTGGACGGCCGCCGCATCGCCTACGCCCTGATCCGTCCGCCCGGCCATCATGCCGAGCGGCGGTCTTTCGGCGGTTTCTGCTATTTTAACAACAATGCCATCGCCGCCCAGTACCTGTGCGCCCATGGCAAGGTCGCCATTCTGGATGTGGACTACCACCACGGCAACGGCGGCCAGGACATCTTCTACCGCCGCAGCGACGTCCTCACGGTCTCCATTCACGGCCATCCCCGGTTTGCCTACCCTTATTTTTGCGGATTCGAAGATGAGCGCGGCGATGGCGAGGGCGAAGGATTCAATCTCAACATCCCGCTGCCCGAGGCGGCGGATGGTGAAAAATACCGCAAAGCCCTCGCACGGGCCTTGCGCCGCATCGAAGAATTCCAGCCCCAGTTCCTGATCATCGGCCTGGGGCTGGACCCGGCCAAGGGTGATCCCACAGGTTCCTGGTCCCTCACGATGAAAGATTTTGCCGAGAACGGTCGGATGATCGGCGCTCTGGGGCTGCCCCTGGCGGTCATCCAGGAGGGCGGCTACCGTACACAGACCCTGGGGAAAAATGCGCTGGCCTTCTTCCGGGGGCTGGTCGAGGGTGTGGGCCAGTGGGCCGACAGCCGCCACGCCCATATTCATCGGGTGCACGGGGTGACCTTCCGGGACACGATCGTGCCCGAAGACAGTCAGCGGGTCCGCCGCCTGGTGGACATTACCGGTTTTTTCAATCCGGCGGAAGTGGACGTCGCCGAAGAACTCGTCGGGGAATATTTGGGAAAAGGCGACGCCAGCGGCTACCACTTCATCATGGCCGACCACTACGGTCGCCTGGCCGGATATGTCTGCTTCGGACCCATTCCCGGCACGGCCTCCAGTTATGATCTCTACTGGATTGCCGTTCATCCCGACTTCCAGGGCCGCGGACTGGGGCGGCGCCTGATGGTGGAAGCCGAACGCCGCATCAAAGCGGCCGGCGGCAGCCGCATCTATGTGGATACTTCGCAGCGGGTGCAATACGCCAGCACGCGTGCCTTTTATGAAAGCTGCGGCTACCGCCTGGAGACCGTTCTCAAAGACTTCTACACCGTGGGCGACGGCAAGGCGATCTACTGCAAATCGCTGATTTAGGCGACGTCTCGGGCATGTCTTTCCTTCCCCATTTCTATTGACCCTTATGGAGGGGTCCCCTATAGTGCGCAATTTTTGAGCGAACCTCGGCGCATGATCTGCCTCCGGCATGATCCGAAAAGGACGGCCCTCGTGACGGCTACCACGAAAACCAACATGCGGGTCATCTTTGCCCTGACCCTGGTGCATTTCACGGGGGATTTCTACAGCGCGTTCACCACGCCGCTCTTCCCCTTGTTTGTTGAAAAAATGGGGCTGTCCCTGACCCAGGTGGGCCTGGTTGCCGGCATCAGCCGATTTCTGGCCTTTATCGTGCAGCCCTCGGTAGGGTACCTGGCGGACCGTTACCCGACGCGCGCCTTCACCATGACGGGGCTTCTCATGACCGTGGTCTTTATACCGCTGTCCGGCATCGCTCCCGGGTTCTGGACGCTGCTGCTCGTCATCGCCGTCGGGTCCATCGGCTCCTCCATGTTTCATCCCGCCGTGACCGGCATGGTGCCGCTTTATGCGGGCAACAAAGCCGGACTGTCCATGTCGATTTTCAACACCGGCGGCACCCTGGCCTTTGGCGTCGGCCCCTTGTTCATTACCTGGTATGCGGCGCGTTTCGGACTGTCGGCCCTGCCGGCCACCACGGCTCTCGGGGTCATGGTGGCGGTCTATCTCTACCTGACCCTGCCGGCGCCCCCCAACGAAGGTCTGTCCAAAAACGGTTTTCTGGGGGCCATCAAAGAAAGTCTTGGCGCGGCCTGGAAGCCCATCGCCCTCATCTGGCTGGTAATGGTGCTGCGGGCGGTGGTGGGGCAGTCCTTCATGACGTTTATGCCGGTGCTGTTCGTGCAGGAAGGGTTTTCCCTTGTTTCCGCCGGAATTATTTTTTCGCTCTTCACGGTGGCCGGCACGGTCAGTGGGTTGATGGCCGGGGCGATTTCCGATCGGATCGGATTCAAGCCGGTTTTTTATGTGACGCATGGATTGATGACACCCGCGCTGCTGCTCTTCCTGCAACTTTCCGGGAGATGGGTATATGCCGGCGCCGCTCTGGCCGGCGGGATCGTCCTGGCGACCCTGCCTCTGGGGGTGGTCATGGCGCAGTCTTTGGCGCCGCGGGGGCGGTCCATGGTGGGCAGTCTCATGATGGGGTTTGCCTTCGGCCTGGGGGGCCTCGTCGCACCGCTGGTGGGGAACCTGGCCGACATCTATTCCGTGCGCACGGTCCTTTCGTGGATATCGCTGCTGCCCCTGGTCACCCTGCTCCTGATTGCCCGCTTTCCCGCAACTGAACGTTGAACCGCTTGAAATCAAAGGAAACAGGTGTATATATAACAAAAGGATCGTCGTGGGGCGCGGGGTCAGTTCCGCCCCATCCGTGTCGGTGATTTTCGCCGAGCACCTATCATGGCGCGTGACGGAGGGTTTCCGTGGTGTTACCGCGAATCAAACGTGTGGTTGTCTGTTTACTGATCATATTTCATTCTTTGTTGGTTTTCGGTTGCCCGAAGAACAAGCCGCCGGCACCGGTGCCGATCGGGCCCGACCCGGCCGCCTATGAAGCGCTGGAAGCCGACAATCGCCGTCTACACGAGACGATAGCAGGTCAAGAGCGTATGCTGCGGGAAAACGAAGTCCGCATCAATCGGCTGCAACTCCAGCTGCTGGAAAGTGACGCCCGCTATCAATCCCAGATGAACCAGATATCTTCTCAGCAGGACATGCTGGACGAGGCGGTGATCGAAGTCGTGCGCACCAAGGCCAAACTCCGCAGCATCGAAAGCCGGGCCGAGGCGGCCTCCTCGATTACCGAAGCGGAGATTGCCCTCAAAGGGCTCAAGGAAAATATGACGGTGACCGAAGAAGATCTCTCGGAAGACTACCTGAAAGCCGAAACCCTGCTGCGCATGAGCACCAACGAGTTCAAGAAGGAAAATTACGGCGGGGCCCTCTACCTGGCCGGGCAGACCCAGAGCCACATCCGCGCCATTCAAAGCAATTTGTCCCATCAGCCCGATAATTCGTTATCTCCGGGCGAGGTCCCGTTTGCCCAGCCGCTGCCACTCAAAGTACTGACACGCAGCAATTTGCGCCAGGGGCCCTCGCAGGGTTCCAAGATAAACCGCACGCTGGACGAGGGCACCATTATCATCGGTTATTCGCACAAGGGTGAGTGGATCCGGGTTCATACCGAGGACGGCAGTCAGGGGTGGATTTTCCAGACACTCGTGGGGGGGCGGTAGGATACTGTGCGGGACCTGGGCGCGGCATCTTTTGGGCGGGAATTCAATGCCCGGTGTTTTGTTTCCCCTTTGGAATGAGGCGAATCAGTTCTTTTTCCTGATTGGGTTTGGTCTCGCCGGTGGCCGTGACCACCCGGTTGCGGCCGGACGCTTTGGCAGCGTACAGGGCCTGGTCGGCTTGCTGGAACAGGAGTTCCGGGCTGTCCCCATGTTCGGCAAACACGGCCATCCCGATACTGACCGTGATGCGGTCCCCTTTGCGGTTGATGCTTTCCCGGGCTACGCGCGCGCGAATGCGCTCGGCCACTTCCCGGGCGCCGGCTGCACCCACTTCCGGCAGCATGGCAATAAACTCTTCTCCACCATAACGGGCCACATAATCACAGCTGCGGACCGTATCTTGGAATATGCCGCCCAGCAGGCGGAGGACTTCATCCCCTTTCTGGTGCCCGAAAGTATCGTTGACCAACTTGAAATGGTCGATATCGATGACCAACAGCCCAAAGGAATGTTCGTTGCGTTTTGATCGGGTGACCTCGGCGTTCAGTGTCTCCATCAGGTGTTTGCGGTTAAAAAGGCCGGTCAGCTCATCGGTAATTGCCAGCTGATGCAGTTTGTTGTTTTTTTCCTGCAGTTCGGTATTGACGTTGTCCAACTCTTCCCGGCTGCGTCGCAGGCGGTCAACCATGTGGTTGAATACCTGTGTCAGGTAGCCCACTTCGGAATGGGTTTTGACCGGTAATGCAACCGCCAGGTTCCCGGCCGCCACCTGATCGGCGCCGTGGGTGAGACGTCGCAGCGGACTCACGATGGTGGCGCCCAATATGTAGGCGCAAAGACCGATGCCGACCAGCAGACATCCTACCAGTATCAGGGTCATTCGCTGCAGCGTTTCGATGGGTGAAAAGGCCTTGGCCTTGTCCATTTCGGCGACCACACCCCACCCCAGGGAGGGAACGACTTTAAGCGTTCCGATCACCGTCTGGCCGGCATAGCTCGCATAGGTGGTGGGCTGTCCCTTATGGTTGTATAGCTTGGTAACCTTGGCGTGGTCCAGATCGACTTCCCGGGAAGGCGCAGAGAAAAGGTGCGCGCTGGCCAGAATTTTGCCCTGCTTGTTGACTATGTAAGTTTCGCGCGTATCCGTCTGGGTATAAGTCAGCACCCGGTCGAAGGTGGAAAGCGATAGTTTGGCGCCCAGCATGCCGATGGCTTTCCCATCGGGGGTAAGAATAGGGTCTGCAATAAAGATCACACGGGTTTTAAGGTTCTCGTCAAAATAGGCGTCGCCGATCACGGCCTGCCCGCTGTTGGCGTTCTCCCGCCAGTTGACGGGCATCGCCGGCGTTTCGCGCACAGCGGCACTGGTGGCCATGAGGTTGCCATCGAGGTCGATGATCATCAGCTCGGCATAGTCGGAAAATTTTTCCCGCACCGATTGCAGATATTCATGGATGAGACTCGTGGCGACCAGATTCTCAAAGGTGGTGCCGCCGGTGCGGAGTATTTTTACCATATTTTCCGAAACAATATAGGAGCTGGCAAAGACTTTCACATCATACTGCTTCTCTTTGATGAGAAGTTCGATTTCACGGGACATCTGCGAGGCCGCGTCGTGAAGTTCCTGGGCTATTTTTTCGTTGAGGAAATGGGTGTTCTGGAAATAGGACAAGCTGCCTAACGTGATCGCTGGAATAATCGTGGCGGCTAAGGCAAAAACCATGATTCGAATTTTGATACTCTGCAGCCAGGGCGGCCGACGATAGGCCGCGTGCGAAGTCTGGCCGGGTGCGTTGGACGAATCAGGTTCCATGCGCGCAATCTTTCCAGGGTAATGGCGCCATCTGTTCTGTATGGATAAGTCCAGACGAACTTATACAGGCCTGTGCCGAAAGCGCCTATAATTTGAAAGATTATACAAATATCTGAAACAATAGTCAATCTTGCCGTAATAGATAACGGTTTGACCAGCCTGTACCGGTTGACAATGACCACCGCGCATGGTTTGACCGGAGAGACTATTCGAAATTTACGGATGATTCATCATGAAAGAGATTGCCTGATATGGAACTATTGATTCTGTTTTTTCTTCTGTCCATCAGTTTTTCGTTCCTTTGTTCGGTGTGGGAAGCGGTTTTGCTGAGTATTCCACCCTCCTACGTGGCGGCCCGCGTTAAGGAAGGCACGCGCCTGGGAAAGCGCCTGGGCCGCTTCAAGGAAGACGTCGATCGTCCGCTGGCCGCGATTTTAACGCTGAACACGATCGCCCACACGGTCGGGGCCATCGGGGTGGGGGCCCAGGCCGCGCAGCTGTTCAACGACAGTCGCGTTCTGGGCGTGAATGTCGCCGCGGTGCTGGTGCCGACCGTGATGACCCTGGCGATTCTGATCCTGTCGGAAATCATTCCCAAAACCCTGGGCGCCAACTACTGGCGATCGCTGGTGGGGTTTACCACCCGTTCCGTGAACATGATCATTTATATGCTCTACCCGCTGGTGGGGCTCAGCCAGGTGATCACCCGCAGCTTAAAAGGCGACAAGGCGCGCAGTGTGCTGAGCCGGTCGGAGTTTTCCGCCATGGCCGAGACCATTACCGCGCAAGGGGTTTTGCACAAGCAGGAATTCGGGATTATCGAGAACCTGCTGCGTTTCAAATCCGTGCGGGCCCAGGACGTCATGACGCCCCGGACGGTGGTGGTCGCGGCGGACGAAAAACAGAGCATCGCCATGTTCAACGAACAAAACCCTTCCCTGCGGGTTTCGCGGATACCGGTGTTCGATGAAACGATCGATCATGTTACCGGGTTTGTCATTCGGTCCGATCTCCTGGCCCGTTTGGTGGCGGGGGAAAGAGAGATGCTTCTGAAGGATCTCAAACGCCCGATCGTCATGGTCGATGAAGACGATCTATTGCCGGATATTTTTAACACGCTTATCGCTCAGCAGGCCCATATCGCCGTGGTGGTCAACCAGTATGGCGGCACTTCCGGCGTTCTTACCATGGAAGACGTCGTGGAAACGTTGTTGGGACTGGAGATTGTCGATGAATTCGACCGCACCGCCGACATGCAGCGCCTGGCCCGGAAGAACTGGGAGGCCCGCGCCAAGGCGCTTGGCCTGATCGAAATGGATCTACACCCTTGACCCGATTGGGGCTCACGGTTTTCCGCATGCGGCCGGTCGACAATTCTACCTATAAAAAATTGGATGATATATTAACGTATGGATACCCGTCAGAAAGAAACCCTCACCCATCACATTCAGAAGACGATCACTGGCCTGAAACAGGATATCGATGCATTCAAGGCGTTGACCCAGCCCATTGCGCCGGACGATTCGATCGGACGGCTGACCCGGATGGAAGCCATCAACAGCAAGAGCATCAACGAGGCCGCCCTGCGCAAAGCCCGGGATAAGTTACCCCGACTGGAACGCGCATTGCGCAACATCGACGATCCGGATTTCGGATTGTGCCGGGAGTGTGAAGAGCCGATCCCGTTTGCCCGGTTGATGGCCATGCCGGAATCCGATCTCTGTGTGGCGTGTGCGCAAAAAAACATCGGCTGAATAGGATTTGGTTTTGGATCATACCGCTTGCGTTTTCACGGTGTGCGTACGGGTGTAAAACGATTTCGGAAGAAATCCTTGACGCTGCGCCGTGAATGGCCATTCTCATGTTATTGTGAATGACAACCGCGATGCGCGTGATCCGACCGCTTTGCGGAACAGCACCTGAATCATCGCTCCCATCCAAAGGAGGTATTCCGATGGCCGATTCCATATCCGTACCGGATCTGTCCGATCATCTGGTTAACAATCGAAACATGGTGTTGCTCGATGTGCGCAGGAAAAGCGATTTTGAGCAGTCACCGCAGAAAATTGCGGGCGCCCGCTGGCACGATCCGGAAGCCATCGCGCACTGGATCGATACGGTGCCGCGCGATCGGGACGTCGTGGTCTATTGCGTCAAGGGCGGCTCGGTCAGCCAGTCCGTGACGGCGCAACTCAAGGGACAGGCCTGCCGGGTCAAATTTCTCGACGGCGGGATTAAAGCGTGGCGTGAAAATGGCGGTGCGGTTGAATAGGACGGGGTTTGCGTGAGCCGATCCGTGCCGGGCTGAAAATCAGTTTTGATCTAAACCCTCCACCTTTGGTGGCGGACCCGGAGAGCTTTTACCGATCCGGGGTGTTGTTTTTGGGGTTGTGCCTTCATTTTCTTTCACGAGAGAAGAAAACGAAGCAAAAGAAAACGCCCTTGTCCCGTGTATCCTGCGCGTCGATGCTCGGCGCGGGACAAAGGGAAATAAAAAAGCCATAAATTCAAAAACCGTTATCAAGCGCCCTTCGAGGCGCCGCACGGAATGGAGAAAACGAAAAGCCCGAAGCCAATGTCATGGCTTCGGGCTTTTCAGTGTAGGTTTTAAAACAAGCCTACATGCCGGCCTTGCGGGCCTCCGCCAGCCAGCCATTCCATTTGTCCGTATTCTTCGCGATCCATTCGGCTACGTGTTTTTCGATGTCCTTCTGGGATTTCTCTCCCTCGTTCATGCGGGTGTTCTGTTCGTTGATGTCCAACAGGGGGAGGGTAAACACTTCAAAGAACTTCTTGGCGGCCGGGTTGCTTTCGGCGAACTTTTTATTGGCGACGATGCGGATGTCGGATACCACGAATCCCAGTTTGACCGGATCGCTGACCGCGCCCTCGATGCCGGAGACGGTCATGCGGTCTTCGGCGGCTTTCTGCGATTCCTTGGGGATGATTTTAGGGACGTTGATCCACATGACGTCTTCGCCCGGTTTCAGCTTGAAAATAGTCCAGTTGGGCGCCCAGGTATAGAAGAAGATCGGCGCACCGCTCTTGAAGTCCCCCAGGGCGGAGGCCATGCCGGCTTCATAGGAGGCCTTGACCGGGTTGATGTAGTCGTCGAGGTCATAGACCTCCATGTGGTGGGCGATGACGTTTTCGCAACCCCAGCCGGGCGGACAGGCGGTCAGGTCGGCTTTGCCGTCGCCGTTGTTATCAAAGGCCTTCTTGACTTCGTGGCGTTTGAAGTCGTCCAGCGACTTGATGTTGAATTCTTCCACCTCTTTTTTGGATACCAGGTAGCCTTGCAGACCACCGGCTTTGACGACATAGCCGATAGTATCGGCATCGTCGTAAAAGTCTTTGGGTAGCTGGCTGTTGTGGTTGGGAAACCAGCCGTTGGTCCAGTAGTCGACGTCGCCCAGGGCCACGGACTTGTAAAAGATCGGGTTCTGCGAGATCTTTGGGGGCCTTGACCTTATAGCCCAGCTCTTCCAGGCCCTTGCGCACCAGGGCTTCCTGAAAAAACCCGGTATTCCAGGTGGCGCGGGCGGGCTGCACCGTGGTGCCCTTGCCCGGTTTCATGTCGTCCGCCGTGGCCGGAATGGCCGCCAGCGTCAGGCAGATGAAGATCATGATCAATAAACGTGGTAGTGATTGCATAAAACCCTCCTTGGTTAAGTTTTTTAATTGATTCGATTCGCGGTTTAAGGCTCAGGAGCCGTTTTTCTTTTGCGCCATGGACTGGGTGATCCGGTCCAGCACGATGGCCATCAACACGATGCTCAGCCCGCCGATGACGGCCCGGCCGATATCCAGGGTGTTCAAACCCAGAATGACCGGTGATCCCAACCCGCCGGCGCCGATCAGCGCCGCAATGACGACCATGGACAGCGCCATCATGATGGTCTGGTTCAGTCCCGGCCAGGATGGTGGGCATGGCCAGGGGCACCTGGACCCGGACCAGCACCTGCCAGTTGGTGGCGCCGAAGGCCTGGGCCGCTTCCACCAACTCGGGGTGCACCTGGCGGATGCCCAGACTGGTCAAGCGGATCAGGGGCGGCAGGGCGAAGATAATGGTCGCCAGAACACCGGCCACATTGCCGACCGAAAAGAGCATGACGATGGGCACCAGGTAGACAAAGGCCGGTGTGGTCTGCATGGCATCCAGCACGGGCCGGAGTCCGGTCTCGAAGTTGTCACTGCGGCCGGCCCAGATGCCGAGCGGAATACCCACCAGGGCGCAGAAGAATAACCGAGGACAGCACCATGGCCAGCGTTGTCATGGTATCTTCCCAAAGACCGAGCAGGCCGATCATCGTCATGGTGATGACGGTGAAAATGGCCAGCCCTTTGCCGGAAAACTTCCAGGCGGCGACAGGCCAGCAACGCGATAATGATGGGTGGCCAAAGCGCATTCAAACCGGCATCGAAGCCGTTCAGGGTCTGTTCCACCGGCCATTTGAGGGCCTGGAAAAAATCGCGGTAGTTATCGACCAGCCAGTCGACAAACTGGGATACCCACACATCGAGTGGAATCACTTTATCTTCAAACATGGTGTTTCTCCGTGTTCGGGCATCGCCCGTGCGATTTGATTACAACGTCTTTCTGGCCATCAGCCGGCTGAATAGTCTTCCATGCCTTCTTCGGTCCGATGCAGGGTTTTCAGAAAGCGGTTTTTGGACACCACGCCCTTGTAGACATTCTGATCGTCCACGACCGGGACCGGCCAGCTGCGGGAGGCGACATCCGGCAGAATGTCCTGCATGGAATCATTCAGATTGACGGCTGTGCCGTTTTCAATAAAGGCCTGATCGATGGGTTTGTCCGGTGCGCCGCCCTCCAGCGCTTCGCGCAGGGAGTCCGAGGAGACGACGCCCAGAAACTGGTGCTTGGCATTCAGCACGTAGCAATGGTCGCGCTCACTGCCGCTCAACAGTTCGTGGGTCGTGCGCAGGCTGCCCGTTTTGGTTTTGATGATCGTGGGGTAGGTGTCGCGCACGATATCGCCGGCGGAGATGACGTTGGTCGGATCGACGCCCCGGAAAAAGGCGCGCACATAGTCGTCGGCCGGATTTTGCAGAATATCCTCCGGGGTTCCGACCTGGACGACACGGCCGCCTTCCATGATGGCAATCCGGTCGCCGATGCGCAGGGCCTCGTCCAGGTCGTGGGAGATGAAAACGATGGTGCGCTGGTGCTCCTCCTGGAGCTTGAGCAATTCATCCTGCATCTCGGTCCGGATCAGGGGGTCGAGGGCGGAAAAGGCCTCGTCCATGAGCAGGATGTCGGGGTCCACGGCCAGGCCGCGGGCCAGTCCCACCCGCTGCTGCATGCCGCCACTGAGCTCGGACGGCGATGAATTCTCCCAGCCGGCCAGTCCCACCTGCTCCAAGGCCTGCATGGCGCGCTCGTAGCGTTTGGGTTTGTCGATCTTGGCGAGTTCCAGGCCGAAAGCGGCGTTGTCCAGCACGGACAGATGCGGCATGAGGGCAAACGACTGAAACACCATGCTCATGTTGTGCAGCCGGAACTTGACCAGCTCATCCTGGCCCATCTGGATGACATCTTTCCCGTCCACGATGACTTTGCCGGCGGTGGGCTCGATGAGCCGGTTGAGCATGCGCACGATGGTGGATTTGCCGGAACCGGACAAACCCATGACAACGAAGATTTCGCCGGATTCGATGGTAAAACCGGCATTGTCGACCCCCACGGTCATGCCGGTTTTATCGTGAACGGATTCCTTGTTGTGCCCCTCCTTGAGAAGCTGCATGGCTTTTTTCGGCTGGTCGCCGAATATTTTGTAAAGATTTTCTACAACGATCTTATCCACGGATATCGCCCTTTGCTGATGGAATTGATTGATGCGCAGCCGTCACCGGGGCGGCGGCGCAGCTTCTCCTGTTTTATCGGTCGGGTTGTCGATCGGACTGGTCGCCAGAAAGGGTGCCGCCTGAATCGCTTTGGCGTCCATGATGGAGACCAGGCGCTGCAGGGAACTCAAAATCATGGTCTGCTCCCATTCCTGAAGATTCGTAAACCGTCTCGACGAAGGCCTCCTGCATCAGCGGCGGCGCGTAGTCCAGGACCTGCTTTCCGCTTTCCGTGATGCGCACCATGATCCGCCGTTTGTCCTGATCGCTGCGCTGCCGGGTGAGCAGTCCGCGGTTTTCCATGCGTTCCAGAATACCGGTCACGGTGGCCTGGCTGAGACTGACCGCTTGCGCGATTTCCCCGGCCGTGACTTCACCAAGGCTGGAAATTTCCTGCAGGATGACCAACTGCGGTCCGGTTAGCCCGACCCGTTTGACAAGCTGCTTGGAATTCATGTCGATGGCCTGGATGATCTTGCGCAGGGCGATCATGACACTGTCGCTGACGGTGCGGCTATGCGCGGGTGTCGTCGATGTGGAAGGTTCCATTATGATTCGCCTTAAAAATAGTTAACATCCAAAAAAACGTCGTGTTCAAAACAATAAAATTGAAAATTAATAATTTGACAACAAAATATAAATGGGGGCATTTTTACCTGACTCATTTTAAAGAATATACTAATAGTGGTTAGTTACGCGGATTACAAGCAAAATTATAATAAAAAATATATTTTGATGTGATAATTAATATTACCACGCCTATCAGGTTGATTAGCAATGATAAATTTTGGTTCAGATCGAATAATTATTTTGATCTCAATCAATTGTGCTGCCGATGCGGAGTATCCCAGCCGTCCTGGCGTTAGGGCGGTTTCGGAAAACGGTGGGATCGAGAGGAGGGGATGGAGGCGTGAAAAGAGGGCCGTACCTGGATCATGGTCCATCCGGAATGTAACTTGTGTTCGCTTTTTTATAGTGGTGCTGACGTCGTTGCGCTTGCTGGGCGAGGTGTTTAATAGAAAGACCGCTGGCGGTGGACGTGATCCCCGATGGTGCGCATGCGGTGCAGCTCGGCGTCGGTCATGGGACCGCCATCGAGCGCTTGCAGGGCTGCGGTCATCTGGTCCATGTTGCCGGGGCCGCACAAACAGACATGGACCGACGGGTGGGACAGGACAAAGCGGTAGCAGTCCGTGCTGGACGGCGGGGCTTCGCCGGGGGGCATCTTTTTAGGATTCAACAGATGCCCCCAGCGCGTGGCCGTGTAAGAGACAATGCCGGCGTCCCCCAGGTGGGGGAGCGCTTCCGTCTCGGCCCCGCGGTGGGCGGCATTGTAGCGGATGTGAAAAAGGTCGAACACATCCCGTGCCGCCATCAGGGGGAAAAGACGGCGATTGTGACCGGTCATGCCGATGAAGCGCACCATGCCCCTGGCCTTCATGTTAAGGGCCCGGTCGATCAACCGCTGGGACGGGGCTTTGTTGTGCCAGCCCAGCAGGAAAACATCGGCATAATCCAAGGCGAGGTTTTTGAGGGCGCGGGTAAGGGAAAGCTCCATCAGTGCGGCCGAGCGGGCATAACTCTGGAGGGCGACCACCAGCCGGTCGCGCTGGCCCCGGGCGCAGATGGTGCGGATGGCATTCCGCATCCCTGATTTGCGCGAGGTCCAGTAGAAATAGTTGCAGCCCCTTTCAAAGGCCCTTTCGAAGGCCGCCGCCGGTGCGCCGTAGCCGGCGCCGAGGCCCAGACGGCCAATGGACAGGCCGGTTCGGCCCAAGGTGACCGGGTTTGTAAAAGACATGCGCTTTCACTTTCCTTTAAATAAGCACTTTAAAAATAGTCTTCGATACAGGTATGAGAGGCATCAATTTGTAATGATGGCCTTGCTGACTTACATCTGCAAACCCAGAAGGAAATGATGGTAGAGGAAATAGCGAAAAATCTCTTTCGAATCAAGGTCCCGTTGCCCGAGACACCCTTGAAATATCTGAATGCCTATGCCGTGCGATCACCGGAGCGAAGCCTTGTGATCGACACCGGTTTGAACCATGATATCTGCCTGACGGCCCTTCTCGAGGGGCTTGCGGCGATCGGCATCGAACCGGGCCGTGCCGACTACTTCATCACCCACCTGCATTCGGACCATTTCGGGTTGATCACGCGTCTGGCGGGAGAAGCCACACGGGTTTTCTTCAACCGGCCCGAGGCTGAAATCATCGAAAACTGGCAGGGTTTCGGGCCCATGCTGGCCTATATCGGACGACACGGATTTCCGTTGGAAAGGCTGAAGGAGGCCTTGCAGGCGCATCCCGGCAGTAAGTTTGGCACCGACTGGGTGCCGCCCATGCAGATGCTGGCCGAAGGGGATATTATCCGGGTCGGGGACTACGCCTTCGAATGCGTCGAGACGCCCGGCCACACCCTGGGCCACACCTGCCTGTATGAACCCACCCGCAAGTTCTTCATTGCCGGTGATCACATCCTGGCCGGGATCACTCCCAATATCCAGTGTTGGGCGGAGGATCGCAATCCCCTGCAGCAATACCTGGAGAGTCTCGAAAAAGTCCGCAAATATGACGTGGAACTCGTGCTGCCCGGCCACCGGCGCCTTTTTTCCGGGTTCAAGGAACGCATCCGGGAGCTGCTCGCCCATCACCAGGAGCGTCTGGATGAGGTCCTGACGATCCTCGAAGCCGGTCCCATGTCCGGCTACGACGTCGCGGCCCGCATGACCTGGGATCTCAAAGCAGCCAGCTGGGCCGATTTTCCGGTGGCCCAGCAGTGGTTTGCCACGGGCGAAGCCCTGGCCCATCTGCGCTATCTGGAGGTTGCCGGCCGGATCGGACGCCAGACGCATCGCGACATCGTAAGGTTTTTCCGCATCCCCTAGGTCTGCCGTCGAAGCATTCCCCCATGCGTATCGTTTGGAGAGGTCAGGGTTGTGACTTCACATCGACCATCACGGACAGTGTGTGCCGGCCGCCCCCCATGACGACCCCTTTGACCGGCGTGACGTCGCTGTAGTCCCGCCCCCAGGCAACGGTGATGTGGCTTTCACCGGGAATGAGGTTGTTGGTGGGATCCAGATCGATCCAGCCCACATCCGGCACGAAGAGGGCGATCCAGGCATGGGAGGCGTCTGCGCCGACCAGCCGCGGTTTTCCCGGGGGCGGCTTCGTTTCCAGATAACCGCTCACGTAGCGCGCCGCCAGCCCCAGGGCCCGCAGGCAGCTGATGGCCAGGTGGGCAAAATCCTGGCAGACCCCCTTGCGGCTGGCCAGGACCTGGTCGACGGCGGTGTCCACGGTCGTGGCCGACTTGTCGTATGTAAATTCCGTGAAGATGCGTTTTATCAGATCCAGGGCCCCGGCCAGGACGGGTGTCCCCGGCGGGAAGGACGGCTGCACATAGGCCAGGGTGCCGGGGTTGACCGTGATCAACGGGCTGGTAAAAATGAACTGGTAGGCATCGCGCTCCGCCGGATGCTCATGGGCGGCCAGCCGCTGGACCACGGTTTCCCAGGGGGCCGTGGTTTCCGGAGCCGGCGTGAGCGGCACGGTTGTTTCCACGATGCTGGTGGCGGTCATGGCCAGTTCCTGGTGGGGC
This sequence comes from uncultured delta proteobacterium, assembly GCA_963850465.1. Lineage (GTDB taxonomy): Bacteria > Desulfobacterota > Desulfobacteria > Desulfobacterales > UBA5852 > JABZFP01. The sequence goes on along the minus strand of CAWKLN010000059.1, from coordinate 8,009 downwards.
TGTTGCACCATGAATACGTGGACGGTGTTGCCGAAGTAGTCCGTCCGCTGGTGCTGGTATTCGGGGGCCGGTTCAATGGCCAAACGGCTTTGCACCACACGCTGGGTGTCGGTCTGGCGCGGGTGCAGAAACAGTTCGTTCTGGGAAAGGGAGGCCGGCTCCGAGTAGCGGTAGGCCGTTTTGTGGACGATGCGGTATATCATGGCTTAAGGCCACTGAGGATCGTGGAGAAATGCGGTGTCGCCTGGACCCGGGTCAGGTAGTGGGCGCTGATCTGCTGGTCGAACGCCTTGAGGCGGGTATCCATGAGATCCAAAAAAGCCGCCAGTGAATCGGTTTGCGCACCGCCTTTGCTGCAACGCAGGCCGGTGAGATCCAGCAGCCGCACGGCGGTGAGCATCTCCAGAGACAAGCGCTCTTCCGGGCTGGCGAAGCGCCGGTCGTTCTGTCGGGGCAGGTGCTCGACGTGGGCAACCAACTGGCTGAACTGGAAGGCCAGGGATTTGGGGTTGCTCTCGTCCACGATCAGCAAGTCCAGCACCGGCGCCAATTGAAAGGCCGTGCGGTAGCGGGCCCGGTAGGTCATGATGCTGTCGGCGACTTCCAGCAGCGCTTCCAGGGCACTTCGGGATTCGCTGCAAACCTGGGGCAGACCGATACGGATCAGACCGGTCTGGTTCATGGCACGCTCCACCCGCCGCCCCATGTCCATGAAGCGCCATCCCAGACCGCGGGTCATGCTCTCCATGGCCAGCCCGCTGAAAGCGCTCAAGGTGAACAATGTGTCATCCAAAAGTTCCAACGGATCGCTGGCCGGATTGTCGGCAAAGCTTTCCAGCCGGTTGATGACCCGCCAGGAATCCAGGGAGAGCCGGTCGCGTACATTGCGGGCGGCGTCCTGCACCCGTTTGAGAATAGCGATCACGCTGTCGGGCCGGTCCTTATCGTACAGGGCGGCATTCAGGTGGGCCGACAGTTCCCGATAGCGGGGGATGTCGACACCTTCGTCGGGAATTTGGGGCAATATATTGTCCGCCCTGAGCAGGTTCAGCAGAAACGGCAGTTCAGGGATATCTCCCGGCCGGGCTTCACCGGAAAGTCGGCGGAAGACGGAGCGCAGAAGCCGGACCAGTCCCTCGGCGCGCTCCAGGTAGCGCCCCAGCCACAGCAGGTGGTCCGCCACCCGGCTGGGCAGATCGCTGCTGCGCCGAAATTCGGCCGCCGTCTGGAGCCCGTCCATCATGCTGAAGGGTTCCACCGGCTGGTCGGACAGCACCCAGATGTCTTTGCTCTGTTGTCGCTCGGGACTATCGCTCGTCAGGGTTTCCTTATCCGCGGCGGTGATGGCCAAACCGCCGGGCATGACGATAAACCCCTGCTCCGTAGCGCAGGCAAACACCCGCAAAAGGGTGTAGCGGGCGCGGACACCGCTGTGGTCCCAGGCGGGAACCGTGGCCGGATAAATCGGCGCGTGTGCCATGAAGGCGTGGGGCGAAGCCTGAAGCGCCGCCATCGATTCGGCCGGAAGGGGCGGGGTTGCGGACCGGTCCATGGCCGGGCCCACGGTCAATTGCCCCAGATTCGCCAGGACGTGGTTCAGACCCTCGGCGGTGCCGCACCACCAGGCCGGGTGGTTTTCCAAAAGCAGGTCCTCGCCCGTTAGTCGCCGGCAGAGCGCGGGCAGGAAAACCGACAGGGCCGGTGTATCCACGAACCCGCTGCCGATGGGATTGACGATGTCGATATTCTGCTCCCGGGAGGCCTGGAGGAGTCCCGCCACACCGGTTGCCGTTTCCCGCCGCAGGGCGAAGGGATCGCTGCTGTCGTCCGCGGTGAGCCGGACGATGGCCTCCACCGGTTCCAGTCCGGCCAGCTTTTTGAGAAACACGCTGCCGTTGCGGACGGTCAGATCCTGGCTCTCCACAAGCGGGTAGCCCAGGTAGCGGGAGAGCAAAGCATGCTCGAAGTAGACCCCACAGTCCGGCCCCGGGGAGAGCAGCACAATGCCGGGATCCTCCCGCCGCAGGGAGGCCCGCTGGATCAAGCTATGGTGAAAGGTGTGGAAGAAAGGTGCCAGCCGGCGGATTTGGGTCTGGTGGTACAGTCCGGGAAAGACCCGCGAAATGACGATCCGGTTTTCCAGGGCATAGCCCAGACCGGCCGGGTTGGCGCCGTAATCCCGAAACACCCGGAAGCGTCCGTCCGCTCCCCGGTACAGGTCGGCCGCGTAAAAGGTCAGAAACCGGTTGCCGGCCGGTTGAATGCCGTGGCAGGCGTGCAAAAAATTGGGATTGGCAAAAACCAGCTCCGGGGGAACCTGTCCATCCTTCAGCAAGTTCTGGGGGCCATAAGTGTCCGCCAGAATTTTTTCCAGCAAAAGCGCCCGCTGGATCAGGCCGGCCTCCAGGCCGGCCCATTCCCCGGCAGTCAGCGGCAGCGGGATTATTTCCAGCGCCCACGGGGTCCCCTGCCCGTCGGGGGTGTCGAAGGGATTGAAGGTGGCCCCGTCTTCGTGGCGCATGCGTTTGGCCCGGTCCTGGTGCTTTTTGAGCACACCGGGCCCCGTGGCGTCCAACACCTTGATGAGCGGCTGCCAGTGTTCACGGGGATGGGCCGGAGACAGGAAGGCCTCGCCATAGGCATCGCCGGGGAAGGCTACCGCATCCAACAGGGATGAGGTCGGGGACGGGGGAACTGCCGTGTGGTCAGGGTCGGCCTTGATCATACTATGGATGCCTCGTATTGCGCTGCATGGGCGCCACCTTGGCGCCTGCGGGGGCGATTTACTCTGTTCAGCGCCTTAAATCAAGGGTGTATGGAAAATAGGGATTGGTTTCCGTATCGGGTGTTACCGCCTTGTCACCGGGGGTATGGCCGCCGGGAACAAAGCGTGCATTGCGCCGGCCTTCGGCCTCGTAAGCGTTGACGGGAAACAGCTCATCGTGTCGTCCGCCCGGATGCCCCACATGATAGGTGCAGCCGCCCACGGACCGGCCGGACCAGGTGTCGAAAAGGTCGATGGTCAGGGGGGTGTGCACGCCGATGGTGGGATGCAGGCAGGATGGCGGCTGCCAGGCCCGGTAGCGAATGCCGGCCACGTACACGCCGTCTGTACGGGTGGCCTGCAGGGGAACGCGCCGCCCGTTGCAAACCACGATGTGGCGTTGTCCCGTCATACCGGAAACCTTGACTTGGAGCCGCTCCACGGACGAGTCCACATAACGGGCGGTTCCTCCGCCGCCGGGCTCCTCGCCCAGTACATGCCAGGGTTCCAGGGCCTGGCGCAGCTCGATTTCCATGCCCTGGCAGTCCACTTTCCCGTGGATCGGGAAGCGAAACTCGAAATGGGGGTGGAAAAAATCCATGGACAGCGGAAACCCGGCACGATTCAGCGTATTCAGTACGTCCGCGAAATCATCGTTGAGCGGCTGGGGCAGCATGAAGCGGTCGTGCAGCCGTGTGCCCCACCGCACCAGATCCCGGCGATAAGGGGTTTGCCAGAACCAGGCCACAAAAGTCCGCAGGAGCAACTGCTGGGCCAGGCTCATGCGGGCGTGGGGCGGCATCTCGAAGCCACGAAATTCCAGCAACCCCAACCGGCCGGCCGCGCTGTCCGGCGAATAGAGCTTGTCGATGCAGAATTCGGCCCGATGGGTGTTGCCGCTGACATCCACCAGCAGGTGGCGAAACAGGCGGTCCACCAGCCAGGGTGGGCACGGCCGGTCCGGCTCCGTTTGCCGGTCCAGTTCGGCAAAGGCGATCTCCAGTTCATAGAGGCTGTCGTGCCGGGCTTCGTCGATGCGCGGCTGCTGGCTGGTGGGGCCGATAAAAAGGCCTGAAAAAAGAAAGGACAGAGACGGGTGGTTGTTCCAGAAAGAGACAAAGCTGCGCAACAGGTCCGGTCGGCGCAGAAAAGGGCTGTCGGCCGGCGTCGTGCCGCCCAGGACGATGTGGTTGCCGCCGCCGGTGCCGGTCTGGCGGCCGTCGATCATGAACTTTTCCGTGCCCAGGCGGGTCTGACGGGCTGTTTCGTAGAGCGCGCCGGTGCTATCCACCAGCTCCCGCCAGTTGTGCATGGGCTGGATGTTGACCTCGATGACCCCGGGGTCCGGGGTGATTTTGAAATTTTCCAGGCGCGGGTCATAAGGGGGCGTGTAGCCTTCGATCAACACCGGCAGGCGGGTCTTGGCGGCCGTGGCTTCGATGGCGGCCACCAGCTCCAGATAGCCTTCCAGCGAGGTGATGGGCGGCATGAACACATACAGCCGGCCTTCGCGGGCTTGCACGCAAAGGGCCGTGCGCACCACCCAGGCGGCGGACTCGCCGACCGCAGGGGCCGGGTCCTCAAAAGGCGCGGGCTGGGTACGTACGCTGTCCCCCGCCCGCTCTGCCGGTCTCCCCGGCAGGGCGCGCTGGCCCGTGTTTAGATCCGGCAACGGTCCCCGGTCGGCCATGGGGTCCAGGGGATGGTCATAGGGGAAGTCCGCCTCGGAGACCCAGGGCAGCGATGCCAGGGGCAAGCGCAGACCGGCCGGGGAATCGCCGGGTAAAAGGAACATGCGATCTCCCCGGAAAGGCCAGGGACCGCTCTTCCAGGAGCCGTATTGCAGGGGCAAAACGTAACTCGCCACGGTCCCCAGTCCGCGCTGGAAAGTGTCCACCATGCGCTTCCGCTCTTCGGGATCGTCCAGCCTGGGGTCGCCGGGGTCCACATTGACCGGTAACCGTTGCTCCTTATGCAGGTAATACAAGATATCCTCGTAGCCTTCGCGCACATAGCGCCGGTTTACCGCCAGGGTGTCGGCCAGGGCGTCGATGAAGACCTTGGCCTCGGCCGTCCCGAAACCATAATCCTTGGACACGTCGGCAATCCAGCGCTCGTCCTTCCACACCGGTTGGCCATCTTTGCGCCAGTAGCAGCCCAGGGCCCAGCGGGGCAGGGATTCGCCCGGGTACCATTTGCCCTGGCCGTAATGCAGCATTCCGCCGGGGGCCCACTGCCGCCTCAGCCGTTTGAGCAGGGTCTCGGCCAACTGCCGTTTCTCCTCGCCCAGGGCATCGGTATTCCACTGGTCGCTTTCCATGTCGTCGATGGAGACGAAGGTGGGCTCACCGCCCATGGTCAGGCGGACATCGGCTTGCTCCAACGCGCGATCCACCCGATCCCCCAGTTCCACGATGGCCGACCAGACCTCCTCCGGGTAGGGCCTTGTGGAACGGGGTGCTTCGCGGATACGTCGCACGCGCATGCTGTGGCTGAAATCCACCTCGCATTCATCCAGGGCGCCGGTGATGGGGGCCGCGCTCTGGGGCTCCGGCGAGCAGGCCAGCGGGATGTGCCCCTCACCGGCAAAAAGTCCCGAGGTGGGATCCATGCCCACCCATCCGGCCCCGGGGAGATAGACCTCGGTCCAGGCATGCAGGTCGGTGAAGTCGGCTTCCGGGCCGGATGGGCCGTCCAGGGATTTGACGTCCTGCTTCAGCTGGATCAGGTAGCCGGAAACAAAGCGGGCGGCCAGGCCCAGATGGCGCAGGATGTTGACCAGCAGCCAGGCCGAGTCCCGACAGGAGCCGCTGCCGGAAGTCAGGGTCTGCTCACAGCTCTGAACGTTGGGTTCCATGCGGATGAGATAGCTGATATCCCGGCTCAGCTGCTGGTTCAAGGCGACCAGAAAATCATTGGTCTGTTTGGGGCTGCGGTCGATTCCGGCCAGGTAGGCCTTCAATTTCGCGCCTGCCGGTTCTTTGATCAGATAGGGTGCCAGATCCCTCTTGAGATCGGGCGTCATAGTCGAAGGGGAATGTCTCGGCCTCCGGTTCCAGGAAATAATCGAAGGGGTTGATGATGATCATGTCCGCCACCAGATCCACCTCCACCTCAAACTCGGTGGTCTTTTCCGGAAAGACCAGGCGGCCCAGATAGTTGCTGAAAGGGTCCTGCTGCCAGTTGATAAAATGGTTTGCGGGGGTCACCGTCATGGAGTAGCTCAGAATCGGTGTCCGGCAATGGGGCGCCGGCCGCAGGCGGACGATGTGGGGGGCAAGGTTTATGTGTCGATCATAGCGGTACGTGGTCTTGTGGTGGAGCGCGATATGTATTCCCACGGGCGGTCCTTTCTGTGAAACGAGGTATGATCATGGGGGGCCAGCGGCACCATGGCCCCCATGGGGCGTATCGTTACGCCTGTCACTGCTCCTGGCTGGATGTTTCGATCAGGGGTTTGAGGTTGAAAAACGTCGTGCCAATGGCCGCGCCCACCTCGTTGATCCTTGCCTGCAGGTCATCCAGATACTCATGCAGACCATGATCGACCACTTCATCGATGTCGGTATATTCAATATCCGCCTTGAATACGGCCCAGCCTTTTTTCGGCCAGGTTGATTGGCCGCTCCCGGAGGTGTTCCGGTGATGCGATGCAGGCAGATCTTGGCCTTGTTGATGCAGTGCCGGATGGAGCGGGGAAACTGGGTGTCGAAAATCAGAAAATCGGCAACCTTTTGTGGGGTGATGTTGTGATGTTCTTTTCGATACATCTCAAAGGCGCTGGCCGACTTCAGCACCGCCATCCACTGGATATGGTCGATGGGGGCATTCACCAGACTGGCCTGGGGAAGCAGCATGAAATATTTCACATCAAGAATCCTGGAGGTCTTGTCAGCCCGTTCCATCATCATGCCGATGCGGGCAAAGTTCCAGGCCTCGCCATGGCTCATGGTGCAATCCATCAGACCGGTGAACAGGTGACTGCGCATCTGAATAATCTTGAAAAAGCGATGGGGGTCCTCAAGGGCCATGGTCAGGCCTCTGTGGTCGGCCAGTTCCAGATAAAAATTATTCAGGTGTTCCCACATCTCCGAAGAGATGATCTCCCGAATTGATCGGCCGTTTTCTCGTGCAGCCGCAAGACAGCGCAGGATCGAATTGGGATATTCCCGGTCAAAGGTGAGAAAGCGGATAACCGCTTCCTGGGTATAGTCCGGATCCTTTTTTTCGAACAGCTCCTGGTCACCGGTGGTCATCACCAGCGGTTTCCAGTGTTTGCCCTTTTCCGACGGCATGTCCAGCAGCAGGTTGAGGTTGACACTGATGAAACGGGCCACATTTTCGGCCCGTTCAATATATCGGCACATCCAGTAGATTGAGTTGGCCACACGGCTGAGCATCTATAATCCCTCCTTATGTCATGCCACATTCGGTCATTACAGCACCCAGGTATCCTTGCTGCCGCCACCCTGGGATGAGTTGACCACCAGGGACCCTTTGGTCAGCGCCACCCGGGTCAGGCCGCCGGGCTGCACGTAGATCTCCTCTCCGAAAAGCACGTAGGGCCGCAGGTCGACGTGGCGCCCCTCGATGCGGTCGCCCACGATGGTGGGCACCCGGGAAAGCGAAATGGTGGGCTGGGCCATGTAGTTGCGGGGCTCGGCCGTGATCTTCTCGGCAAAGGCGGCCCGTTCCGTTTCGGTGGCATGGGGCCCGATCAGCATGCCGTATCCGCCGGACTCGTTGGCCGCCTTGACCACCAGTTCATCCAGATGCGCCAGCACATAGGCCCGGTCTTCATCGTCGCGGCAGATATAGGTGGGCACGTTGGGCAGAATCGCCTCCTCGCCGGTGTAGTATTTTATGATCTCGGGCACATAGGCGTAAATCACCTTGTCATCGGCGATGCCGGTGCCCGGTGCGTTGGCCATGGCAATCCGGCCCGCTTTGTAGACGCCGATGAGCCCTTTGACGCCCAGCATGGAATCGGGGCGGAACACTTCCGGGTCAATAAAATCATCGTCGATGCGCCGGTAGAGTACATCCACGCGCTTGAGTCCTTTGGTGGTCAGCATATGGACGAACCCGTCGGAGACCACTAAATCCTGGCCTTCGACCAGTTCCACCCCCATCTGCTGAGAGAGAAAAGAGTGCTCAAAGTAGGCGCTGTTGTAAATACCGGGAGTCAACACGCCAATGGTGGGCGACTGGACGTGATCCGGAGCCAGGAATTCGAGCATCGACA
>CAWKLN010000058.1:0-38599 GCA_963850465.1 uncultured delta proteobacterium | reverse complement strand
ATCAGGCAGCGCGTTGATGCCGAGACGCATTCCGCTACTGCCTCATCCGCTCGCGGCAATAGGCCAGTCCGCGCTGGGCGGTTGTATTCGACGGCATCAAGGGCGCAGCGCGTTCTCGAAGTCGCCGGTCGCTTTCTCGCAATCTCCCAGGCGGGCGTAGACATTTCCCCGGTTCGAGTACGCCAGCGGGAAATTCGGGTCCCGCGCCACCGCTGTGTTCAGTGCGTCCAGTGCCTCCGTGTAGCGCTGCTGCTTGCCATAGAAGACGCCGAGTTGCGTCCAGGTGGTTGCCCGGTCTTCGATCTCCAATGACTTCTTGAATTCGGCCTCCGCTTCCTCCGGCCGGTTAGCGCAATCGAGGGCGTTCGGAGTTGAGATGGATGGGCCCTTCGAATTCGTAAGAGACATGGGGCAGCGCCTTCTCAAAACGCGCCAGGGCCTCGCCGCACTGTTTGCGCTCGAAGGCCGTCAAACCAAGCTGCACGTTCGCCCGCCAGCTCTCCGGGTTCTTCGCGTAACGTCCTGCCAGAAGACTTCTCGAGAGCCCCAAAGACTGGCCCGCTGAGCACGCGCCAAGCGCCAGCGCCAGCAACAGCAATGCGCCTCCGTAGCGAACTACCGCGGGTGAAAGCGAAAGCCGCGCCAGCAGCGCCACGGTGCCGATCACCAATCCTAGCGAAGCCAGATACACGCGGCGTTCCACCGCGGCGTCCTGGATGGGAAGAATCGATGAGGTTGGCCCGAGCAGCACCAGGAAGAGCACGATGCCGAGCGTCAGCAGTGGTGCGCTCTTGCGGTAAACGAGCGCCGCCACGGCCGCCGCCGCGATCGCGATCCAGTAAAGCGCCGCACCGTGCTCCATGGGGTTGCGCGAGATGGGAAACAGGTAATCGCCGTCTGCTCCACCGGCAGAACAAAGAGCCGGAAGTAGAGCGCAATGGCGCGACCCTGCGTGAGCAGATACTCCCACCAGCTCAGATTCGGCATGTTGAAGCCGGCGGTGAGGGCCCCGGATAGTTCATCACCACCACGGCTCCCAACGCCGCTCCCGCCGCCATCAGGCCGTAGAGCCGCCAGCCTTTGCGCGCCAGCTCCACCGCAGAAAACCGGTACACCCAGAGATCCAGCAGCAGGGTGATCGGCAACGTCAGGGCATGTTCCTTGCTGAGCATCGCCAGCACGAAGCACGTGAGCACGGAGAGCGCCCGCCCCCAGCCGATCTCCGCGTTGTTACGGCCGAGAAGACGGCCACGGCCGCGAAGTAAAAGAACACACGCCTGAGCGCCTCGGAGCGGCTGCTGATGTAGGCCACGGCTTCGGTTTGCGCCGGGTGCAACAAAAAGATTCCAGCGCCCAGCGCCGCCAGCCACCCTGCGCATCGCCGCGCCCAGATTGAGCAGTGTCATCAGCCGCCAGAGAATGTAACCCAGCACCACCGCGCTGAGGGCGTGGAAAAGCACCGAGGTGAGGTGATAGAGAAACGGATCGCCGCTGGCAAGCTGGAAGTTCAGCCAGTAGCTCAGCTCAGTGAGCGGGCGGACGCCGCGGATGACGTCCATCACGCCGAGCGCACTGTAGTTCGGATTAGCGCGAAAGCCAAGGGCGATATCGTCGAACAGGAACGCGCCGTTCATGGCGGGCCCATAGGCGATCGATGCCAGCAGCACGCTCAGCGCGGCCCAGCCCAGCCAGGGGAGCCACGCCGGGCTCGCCATGTGGGCGGTAGACACGCTTTCGGCGGGGGCCTCTCGTTTAGCGTTCTTCTTCATGAGGATGCGCGATGCGATATTCGAGAATAGCCACTCGCTGGGCCAGCGCGATGTTGTTGTCCTTCAATGACGACACCACGATCGAAAGCCGGAACAATACAAACAAGAAGATACAGCCCACAATCAGTAGCAGCGTAGGGAAGCGGTTCCTGTTCCAGGTGCAGGGTTTCGGCCAGCAAACGCAGCAGGCCGGGGTAGCCGGAAACCAACAACAATGAAAGCCCCGCCACCAGCCAGCTCACCGAGTATTCCACGCGAATATGAGCCCGGCGCACTTGCACCAGCACGGCCAGAATCAGCACCACGCTAACGGCGAACAGAAAGCCCTGGATGGGTGTCATCGCTTGCCTCCACGGCGGCGGCCATCATACTTCAGGATATTCACAAACACCCCCAGCAACACGTGAACCAGAAAATAGACTGAGCGGAAGAGGGTGATCGTGCTGCTTCCCGTCGCGCGCGGCCGCATCCGCAGGGAACTTCGCGGAAACGGAACGCCCCGCCGCTGCAGCACCACCAGCGCTTCAATCTCGGGGTACGAGTGGAAAAACACGACTGAAGACGCCCAGTGCCTGCCGGTTCACGCCGACAAACCCCGAAGTGGGGTCGAGCACGGGCTGGCCAGGCCTCAGCATCAGCGAAGCGGATCACCATCCCACGCAGCATGGTGGGCCGGTATCCGCCATCGGTCAAAAAACGGCTGCCGATCACCATCTCTACGCCGCTCTCGCAAAGGGTGTCGTAGATCAGGCTAATATCGCGAGGGTCGTGCTGCCCATCGCCGTCGATCCGGATGACGTAGCGGTAGCCAAGCTCGAAGGCCAGTTTGTAGCCGGCCTGCACCGCCCCGCCGAGCCCCAGGTGATGCGGCAGCCGCAACACCGGCGCCCCGGCCTTCGCCTCGGCGACGGTGTCGTCTTTCGAGCAATCGTCCACCACCAGCGCCGCGCAGCCCGGCAGGGTCTCCCAGAGTTCGCCAAGCACGGCGGCGATGCACGCGGATTCGTTGTAGGCCGGAATCAGCACCAGAAGGTCTTCCAGCATTAATCAATTGAGCCTGCAAAGTCCCGAATGGATTTGCAGGCTTTTTTCGTTCTGTCGCACAGAACTTGCATTTTTTTTATGCAACATTGGGGTAAAGAATGTTTGGGCGTGCATTGATGAATTATAAGGCAAGGGGGAAAACGAGATTATCTTCTCAATTGCTTTAGCGGGATTGAATGGGGCGCGTGCATCAGGCCGCAGCTATTTAGAGCACATAAATAATGAGTATCCACATTAAGGCTGAAAGAGGCAGGGCCAGGCATATACCGCTAAAAAAATTATTTCGGGGAAAATGGATACGGTCGGCTTCATGGGTTATTATCCGGTAAGAATCGGCCGTTTCCTGAATTTCCGTCAAATTGGTATGGGTCGGATTTGACATACGAAAAGGCCTATCTTCTGCATATCCGGCAGGCATGTGATCATAAGGCGAGGGATTGCTCATGGGGTTCTTCTCTCCGTGGTCAGTGACAGGACGCACTCCCGAAATGATCCAAATGATCATAGAGATCATCCAGCGAAAAAGGTTTCGGTAGAAAGGCGATCGAACATGTGTCGACTTTCGATTGGCTTCGGTCTTCAAGCTTATCAGAATAGCCGCTCATAAAAATGACTTTGATTTCCGGGTCGATACATCGAATATCATCTACCAAATCAAAACCGCTTTTACCGCCCATTTCGATATCGGTAATCACAATGTCAGGTTTGAAATGAAGATAAGCACGGTAACCATCCTCCGCACTGCAGGCGGTTTTCACCGTATAGTTGATGTCTTCAATGGCTTCTTTGACAAGTGTTGCAACACCTTCAAAATCATCGACGACGAGGACTTTTTTTAAAGCTTGTGTTGTCATTAGGAACCACCTGAATCATGAATCTTAAGAGGAAGGAAGATCTATAAGAAATGAAATGCAAATTTGGTGCCGCAATTTATGATACCCACAACATGTTGAGTTTGTGAAATAAAATACCCAGCGGGTTCAATGTGAGGCGGATAGAGGTGTGCTATTTTTGATACTATGGCAGGACACAAAGATACAGATAAATTAAATGGGAATAGGGCACTATGAAAAATGAGGCACCACTTGGTCGTGCCATGTGAGGCTTGAAAAAGCGGTTCAAGAAGGAAACGTGCTTAGAACAAATGGACTGGCAGGCTTCGGCATCATCGTAGCGGGTCGTAATGGCCGCCAGACGATTGAAAAATGCTTGCGCAGGCAGAAGCGGTTGAAAAAATAAGGCTACGAAAATACGCCATCACCCAATGTATCGATCTGGCCTGCCTAGCTGGCACCTCTGGCAGTTTTCAAGAACTTGGTTAGAAATCATATTTGGGATCTTCTTCACCCAGTTTGTAAACCTTTTCCGTGGCGCCTTTCGCTTTCGCCTCGTTGGCTTTCGTCGATAGCGGCACATAGTAAAAACCCAGTTTTGCAATGCGGTTTCTCGAGATACTGTTTTAATTTAATTTTAACATCCAGATAATCCCATATGAAAATGGTTTGCTTGATTCTCATTTGGGAACGGGCATCGCCATAGACATTATTGAGGTGGTCCCCTATTTTGTTGAAATCCGTCGGAGGATGTCACCTCCATGTAAGTGGAAAAGAACTTGCCCTGGTAAAAACCGTAAATGACATTCGGTAGTGTAACGCCGGCGATGTTGTAGAAGTCTTCGGCGCGCTTATAGTAAACAATGTCACCTTCGCGGGCGATTTCCTGAAAGTCACGGACGTCTTCAATCGGTGTCCCCCAGAGAATGCCTGAAAAGCCTTGCATCACGTCTTCCGACATTCCCATTTGTGTCAGTCCTAAACAAAGCAGCATGGTGAGCAAGGTCAGTTTTATTTTCATCCGTGAATTTCCCCTCTGCGATGCAACGTCTGATTATACATTGGGTGTCAATCGTAAACCGAAGCGCAACGATTTTACAAATAGCATAATCAGTTAGAATATCCAAGTCTCTGACGGTATACGATGGGCCGATCGGATGGACATTCCGGTTAATGGGACGGGTGCTGAGAAGCATTGACACGGCGGAATTCACGATGGTGAATGAAAATGGCGATCATCGCGTTGCCACCGCATCCATCGACTATCGATTGAATTCCAGGGGCAATCCGCGTGGGGGATCGGCTACCTGACCGTTGTGATAGACGACCTGACCATTTACAATGGTCATATCGACCGTCGACTGGAAGCGGTAACCCTCGAAAGGCGACCATCCGCAGCGGGCTAAAACGAATTCTTTTTTGACGGTGCGTGGCTGATCGAGATTCACAAGCACAAGATCCGCCCAGTAACCCTCGCGAATATAGCCGCGATCTCTGAGATTGAACAGACGGGCCACGGCATGGCTTGTTTTTTCAACGATCAGGGGTAGCGTCAGGTCCCCGCGGTGGTAGTGTTCCAGCAGTGCGGGCAGGGCATCCTGCACCAGGGGGAGGCCGGAAGGCGCTTGAAAGTAGGGGCGCTGTTTTTCTTCCAGCGTGTGAGGGGCATGGTCCGTGGCGATGACATCGATGCGGCCGTCTTGAACGGCCTGGAGCAGCGCCTGGCGGTCGACTTCCGATTTGATCGCGGGGTTGCATTTGATGCGTGTGCCGTGGGTGTCGTAATCGGATGAATTGAAAAAGAGGTGGTGGGCGCAGACCTCGGCCGTGATGGACTTGCTATCGGTGGGGGCATCACTGAAAAGGGCCATTTCGTCCGCTGTGGTCAAGTGCAGGACGTGCAGGCGGGTTCCGTGGCGTTTCGCCAGATCTACCGCCAGGGAAGACGATTTCAGGCAGGCTTCCCGACTGCGGATGTCGGCATGATGCCGTATAGGGATATCATTACCGAATTGTTCCCGGAAACGTGTTTCGTTGGCAAGAATCATTGGTGTGTCTTCACAGTGGGTGGCCACAAGAATAGGGGACGCGGCAAATATCTCTTCCAGGGTTTTGGGATCATCCACCAGCATATCCCCGGTAGAGGCACCCATAAAGACTTTGACGCCGCAGGTTTTATGCGGATCAAGAGATTTTACGGCATCGATGTTGGTGTTGGTGGCACCCAGGTAAAAGGCATAGTTGGCGTAGGCCGTGCGGGAAGCGATGGCACGTTTCTCTTCCAGGGCGTCGTGGTCGGTAGTGGTGGGCTGAGTGTTGGGCATTTCCATGAAACTGGTGATGCCGCCGGCCACGGCGGCCCTTGATTCCGATCCGATATCACCTTTATGGGTAAGGCCGGGTTCCCGGAAATGAACCTGATCATCGATCAGGCCGGGCAGCAAGGCCTTGCCTTCGGCATCGATCACCACATCGGACGTCCGTGAAAGCAAGTCCCCGCCGATGGTTTCGATCCGTCCTTCACGAATGAGCACATCGGCGCTGAAGACTTGAAAATCATTGACGAGCATGGCGTTGGTGATAAGCATTCGAGACATGCGCCGATATTACCTCCTAATCTATGGCGAAACCATATTGTGCAAGCCATACCATGAGGCCGAGACGGATGCAATGCAAGGCACAAGGGGGAAGGGAAGGTGTTCGCTTGCCGGACAAACCAAAGATCGGGCAATGGCGATGCAACTGGGAACCGTGCGCGGTGGAGAGGGAATCCGTTTGCTATTGTATACCAACCTCGTTATGGTCTCTCTCGCGTTAAGGGCCGATGTGTTTGTGAAACGACCCATCGCGTCATAACGGTCCGCATTGAACCGCTACGGAGATAGAATCATGCCGGCTGAAATACTGTCCACGGGCGATGAGGTGCGCTCCGGCGCCGTCGTCGACACCAATGCGGCTTTTATTGCCGAAGCACTCGAATCCAACGGTATCACAGTGAATCGCCACACCTGTGTCGGGGATGATGTGGGTGCCATTGCCGAGGCGCTGCAGGCGATTGCCAGGCGTTCGGATTTCGTGGTGGTCACCGGCGGTTTGGGGCCTACGGCCGATGATGTGACGGCCGAAGCCGCCGCTCGGGCGGCCGGCGTTGGTCTCGCTGAGATGCCGGAGGCGCTGGCGCAGGTCGAGCGATTTTTTCAATCCAAAGGCCTGGAGATGAGTGCCGCCAATCGCAAACAGGCCCTTTTACCGACGGGCGTGGCCGTTTTGGAGAATTTAGATGGATCGGCCCCGGGATTTTGTATGTCCATCGGGACCTGTCGCATGTATTTCCTGCCAGGGGTTCCTCGCGAAATGAAGCCCATGCTTGTGCGGCATGTGCTGAATGATTTGCACCAGCGACACCGGGAGGGCGGCATAACGTATCGTGTGGATGTTGTCACCACCTTCGGTTTACCCGAGTCCGTGGTGGGTGAGAAGCTAAAGGACCTATTGCTGGTGGATAAGCGCATACGGATGGGTCTGCGAGTTTTGTTTCCCGAAATTCATGTCCGGATCTACGGCCATGGCGACCGACGGGATGCGTTGGACGAACAGATGAGGCAGGTCAAGCAATCCATCCGGGAGCGACTCGGGAAACGGGTACTCTCCATCGATGGGGCCAGTTTGCCGGAAGTGCTTGGCAACATGCTGCTCCAGCGCGGCGCGACCCTGGCGATGGCAGAAAGCTGTACCGGCGGGTTGATGGCTAAACAGTTGACGGATGTGCCAGGCAGCTCGGGTTTTTTCCTCCTGTCGGCGGTGACATATGCGAATGCGGCCAAGATGACCACTCTGGGCGTTGCGAACGAGACGCTGCAACGTTTCGGGGCCGTACACGAGGCGACCGCTCGCGAAATGGCGGAAGGCGCACGACGTGCGGCCGGATCTGATTATGCGCTCTCCACGACAGGCATTGCCGGACCGGACGGGGGAACCGACGAAAAACCAGTGGGAACGGTATGCATCGGGTTGGCCACACCGGAAGGAACCACCACGTTTCGCTACGTTTTCCCCTTCGGCGACCGTGATTTGAACCGGCGTATCTTTACCGCCATGGCGTTCGATCGGCTCAGGCTATATTTAATGGAATCGCGTTCGTTGCGTTAATCGGCTTGGAATGAATTGCTGTTCAGCTAACGCCGTACAATGCGATCGGGTTTTCAACCAGCACCCAACACCACTAAAGCACTGGAAAAATGAGTCTATTCATCATACCGCTTGCGATGGCAGGAATCTATGGGATTGTGACACTGGTATTGACCTACGTCGTGCAGCAGTTTCCCCGAAATCCCGTCGAGGATCCACCGGACTGGGGCCATGTTCAGGATTTAATAATCGACACGGCCGGCGGCGGTTCCATCGAGGTGTGGCGTGTTGCGCCGGACGGCCCTTCCGGCGGGACCATTCTTTTCATGCACGGGTGGGGCCGTAACCGGGATCGTATGGTGAGCCGGGCACGTATTTTTGCCCGCTGGGGTTTTACGACCGTCATCCTCAGCGCCCGAGATCATGGCAACAGCTCCCCCAGTCGCATGATGAATATCATGAAGTTTGCCGAAGATATTGAAGCGGTACTGAACTGGCTGAATGAGCCGGTCCTGCTCTACGGACATTCCGCCGGTTCCGGGGGCGCGCTGATCGCAGCCGTCCGAAATCCGGAAAAAATCCAACTTCTTTTTATGGAAGCGGTTTTTGCCGAAACCTACGAAGCCTTGATGCATCTGTATATCTGGGCCAATCCGTTTTTCGGGCGGTGCTTTGGGCCGATGATTCTGTTCTGGATGAATCTCTTTTACGGGGGAAGGCTGCGCCGGATGACACCCTGCCGCCTGGCACGAGAGATTAAGATGCCGGTCATGCTGATTCATGGTGCGAAAGACCGCCGTTTTCCGGTACGCTTTGCCTATCAGTTGAAAGCCTGTTTTTCTTCCGCTCCCGTGACACTCTTTGTTGCCGAAGGCGCCAGCCACAGTTCATCTTCGTCGACGCCTGGTTATACCCCCGCCATCCGGCAGTTTCTCGAGCGCCACGGCACATTGCCACCCGTCGAGGAAGCTTTCGTCAATGAAAACTGACGGAATTAGGACCCTAAAAGCCGGCGGGGTGATGGATGGTCGCGGTGGTGCTATGCAAATCGACTACGGGTTCTTAATGGCGCAGGCAAACCTGCAGTGCATGGCAGAATCCAAGATCTTTTAGGTGCCGACCGCATGCATGATGCAAGGCTATGAGCGATTTGCCCCAGCGGGAAGCTTCAAAGCGGATATAGAGCCCGACGCAATCTGGCTCACCAATGGGGGAGCAGATGCGTCTGCCACGGGAGCTTGGGGGGCAAGGTGGCCGGCTGGGACCCAGGCCGGAACGGTTCGGTGCTCATCCCCGGAATACCTGGCAGCAACGGTTTGGTTCATGATTGCCGGTCGAGCAAGATTCTACCGCCTTTACTGATCAATCATCGATAACAGGTACGCTGAGGCGGATGCGAATCGGTTTTTTGGGCAGGGGCTTAGCTTTGGCGGAGTTTAAAAACGATTTGAGGGCGGCTTTGGCATCGTGGGCGTCTTCGTGGCGTCTAAAAAACGCACAAAGATCCTTGATTCCCGGATAGACATGATCAACACGATCCCAGCGATTCGGGGCTATCTTGGCCTCCAGCACGTACAACGCGCCTTCCTTTTCAACGGCCAGTAGGCACACCTTTTCGCCCAGGGATTTTTCAAGGTCCCGGATGGCCTGAAGCTCGGTGGCGCAAAGTTGGGCAACTTTAACATTCAGCATGTTTTTTATCTATCGACTGACGGATGTTTGGTCAACGGTTTAAACCATTCCAGGGTTTCACGGATAAACCTTTGCTGATGGTCCCGGCGGCTGAGACGATGATCGCCGCCGGATACGAAAAGGAGTTTTTTAGGATCACGCACACGTTCGAAAATGACCTCCGCATGCGGTGGCGGAATAACTTCGTCGGCATCCCCGTGAATCACTAACAGGCCGGCAAGGGCACCCAGATCTTGGCGCAGGTCAAACTGAAATGCATCCTTGAAAAACAAGGGTTCGACGAGGGGCTCTTGTTTTTCGTTGGTCGTTAAAATAGAGCGGCTGTCCACCGGCGCTGCCAGGGTGACCATTCGGAACGGTCTTAACGTTCCGGCGGCCGCCAGGCAAGTCGTCCCGCCGAGGCTGCTGCCGAAAAGACCAAGTGCCGATCCCAGGTTGAATTCTGTCCGCAGATAGGTCACAGCATCGACCAGATCGTTGCGACGCCCAGCCAGGGTGGTGACCCTTTCGAAACGGCCTTCGCTACGGCCACAGCCCCGGTGATCAAAGCGAAAATAGGCCACGCCCAATTGGCAACAGCAGCGGGCCAGTTCAGACTGTTTAGGCGAATCGCCGCTGCTATAAAGGCCGTGTGATCCGACAATTAAATTAGGGTGTGGCACATCGGGAAGGTGCAGGGTGCCCTGCAGGCGATACCCATCCGATACAAACCCAAGTCGGGTTTCCATCCCAGGGTCAATATTCGGTCGTGGCGAGGCCTTCTTCATAAGGGAATTGGGCGTCCTGTTCACCAAAGGATTGATTTGACGGTCAGCCTCGTATAAAGGATCTCGCATTTCGGGATGTGTGGAAACACCATCCCGTCGAGGCAACAACGAGCGATTTTCAAATCACTTTTAAAATAAGCCCGGCAAAAGGGCTTCGAAAGAATCGAGCGTATTGAAACATGACAGTTAAAAAAGGTCAAATGATTGAGGTCGACGTCACGAGTCTTGCCTTGGGGGGCAAGGGTTTGACCCGTATCGACGGAATGGCCGTTTTCATCGACCAGGCGGTCCCTGGTGATCACGTTCAGGCCCGGATTGTCAAAAAACGCAAGCAGTATGCGGAAGCGCGGGTCGTGCAATTGCTGCGGCCCTCAAAAGATCGCGTGCCGGCGCCTTGCGAATACAGCGGTTTTTGCGGAGGCTGCAAATGGCAGTTCCTGAACTATGAAAAACAACTGGTCTATAAACGAAGCCATGTGCTGGAAGCGCTCGAGCATATCGGTGGTTTGCAGGACCCCCTTGTCCATCCAACCCTGCCGGCCGATCCAATTTTCGGCTATCGCAACAAAATGGAATTCTCATGCTCGGACCGCCGCTGGCGCCTGCCCTCGGAAATGAATCAGGATGATCAGGATATCTCATTTGCCTTGGGGCTGCATGTGCCCGGCACGTTTCATAAGGTAATCGACACCCGCGCCTGTTTGCTCCAGCCGGTTCTGGGCAATCAAATACTGGAGGAAGCTCGCCGGGGCATGCGGGCCTCGGGACGGCCTCCCTACGGACTGCGGAGCCATGTCGGTTTCTGGCGGTTTCTTATGCTGCGGCATTCCGTGGCCAGAGATGAGTGGCTGGTCAATCTGATTACGTCAGGACAGGAAATGGACGTGATTCAGCCCATGGCCGAAAGACTCATGGCTGCCCATCCTGAAATCGTTTCCGTGGTCAACAACGTCACAGGCCGAAAAGCCGCCATAGCGGTGGGGGAGTATGAGGTGCCGGTTGCCGGCCAAACCAAGTTGATAGACCGGATCGGCGATTTCGAATTTGAAATCTCCGCCAATTCCTTTTTCCAGACCAACACGCGCTCGGCAGCCATGCTGTATGGCAAAGCCAAAGACTTTGCCCGTCTTTCCGGCACGGAATCTGTGCTGGATCTGTATAGCGGCACCGGCACCATCGCTATCTTTTTAGCCGATGCCGCTCGGGAAGTGGTGGGGATGGAAATTGTGGCCAGTGCTGTTCAGGACGCGGAACGCAACTGCCGCACCAATCATATTGGCAACTGCCGTTTTGTTCTGGGGGATATTCGGGAACGACTGGCAGACTTGCAAGTTGCGCCGGATGTCATGGTCATTGATCCACCCCGGGACGGCATGCACAAAGATGTTCTAAAACAGGTGATAAAGAACGCGCCGCCTCGCATTGTGTATGTTTCCTGCAATCCGGCTACCCTGGCCCGCGACATTAGTCTGCTAAAGGACGATTACCACGTCGCGGAAGTCCAACCAGTCGACATGTTTCCCCACACCTGGCATATCGAAAGTGTGACGCGGCTGGAGAAAAAATAGGGCCGCTTGCGTATCGCATGCATTATCTGGCGAAGGCTTGGCGCCGGTAAAAATGTTAGGCATCCCAAATATTTATTGACAGACCGTGCCGGTTGGTCTATGCAACCGCTATTAGTTACCTTGAACGGTTGAATGACGATGACATTGTCTCAAATGCCGCTGATCATGGCTTCCAGGGGAAGTAAGGTTCGCCTGGTGTCGGTCAACGGAGGAAAACAGATAACCTCACGCCTGGCAGCAATGGGATTATTGCCGGGTGTTGAGGTTGAAATCATCAGCAATGCACCGGGTGATCCATTTATCCTCGATGTTCGGGGCAGCCGGCTGGTGCTGGGCCGCGGCATGGCCCACAAGATTTTTGTCAACTGAGTTTCCGCCTCTTTACCTCTCGTTTAATTTCGCGTTCTTCCCTAAATTCCTTGTGTGCCCCTGTGCGACCAAAAAAAATCGTGCCTCTGCAAATCGGATACAATTGGCTCTCTTGCCCGTCCATGGATCGACACGAATTCGTGGGTGACGATCGCAATGCGCGTCGAAATCCACGGAAGAGCGGGTTCTTGGGCGGGCTGATTCAAATTTGAATTCCCCGTTGCTTGCAGCGGGGATGGATCAAATCTCAGATAGTTTGAAACAAAGAGCGTGGCGGAGGCCGAAGGTCGGAGCCGGAATTCCGGAATACCCTGAACCTTGCTGCCGGGATAGGAATTCCAGCGCTATACTGCCATATCTTGTTCAAGGATAATTCGGGAGAGGGGACGACTAAAAGGGTTGGGCGAGGGTTATGTCAGACCGATCAATCGACCGCCATTATATACGATAAAGGCCATGAGCCAGGCGACCATTGTCGTGTATCCGATGCTGAAGAGCGTCCATTTGATGGAGTTGGTTTCTTTGCGAATGGTGGCCACCGTGGCAATGCAGGGGATGTAGAGCAGCACGAAAATCATCATGGCAAAGGCGGCCAGGGGGGTCATTCCAGACGTCCGCAGGGCGTCGCGCAGGGCTTCGGAGCCTTCTTCGTCGACAGCATGCAGCACGCCCAATGTGCTCACGACAATCTCTTTGGCCACGAAACCGGCCAGCAGCGATACCCCGCCCCGCCAATCGATGCCGAGAGGTGCAAAAATCGGGGCGATCGCTTTCCCGATGATACCCATAAAGGAATTCGCGGTTTGCTCGGCCCGCATGGCGCGCTGGATATCCAGCAAACGGTCCTTTTTATCCTTTTCCAGTATTTGTTGTTCCGCGGGGTCGGCGATTTCAGCCTTTTGGGAAAAAACAGCTTCGATGTGGGCGATGGCCGCCGGGTAATTATGGGAATATTGCGTGGTGCGCGGAAAAGCCGACAATGCCCAGATGATGATGGAGCCCACCAGGATAATGCCCCCCATTTTCTTAAGAAACATTTTGCTGCGGTCCCACATGTGGATCAGGAGTGATTTCAGCATGGGGACCCTGTAAGGGGGCAGTTCCATGACGAAGGGGGCATCGGCGCCGCGCAACAGGGTCGTGCGGAAAAGCCGTCCGGTTAAAATGGCGGTCACGATGCCGAAAAGGTAGACAATGAAGATGACGCTACCGGCGCGTGGACCGAAAAAGGTGCCCGCCAATACAATATACACGGGCAGTTTGGCCGAACAGGACATGAAGGGCGTGATCAGGATCGTGAGCAGGCGGTCTTTTTCGCTCTCCAGGGTGCGCGCGGCCATAATGGCCGGCACATTACATCCGAACCCCATGAGCATCGGGATGAAGGATTTGCCATGCAGACCGATCAGGTGCATGATTTTATCCATGAGAAAGGCGCAGCGGGACATGTAGCCGGTATCTTCGAACAACGCGATGCAGAAAAAAAGGATGAGAATATTGGGCAGAAAGACAATCACGCTTCCCACGCCGGCCAGGATGCCGTTAACGAACAAATCTTTAAACAGGCTGTCCGGTAAGACACTGTCCATAATCGAGGTCAAACCGCTGACTCCGCTATCGATCCAGTCCATGGGATAGGCTCCCAGCGCAAATGTCAGCTGGAACATGGCCCAGATGAAAAAGAGAAAAATAGGGAACCCGACAAAGCGATTCGTCAAGACCCGATCGATATTGCGCGAGCTGTCGATGCGCTTGCGGGAAGACGCCGTGAATACCTCTTT
Organism: uncultured delta proteobacterium; assembly: GCA_963850465.1. Classification (GTDB taxonomy): domain Bacteria; phylum Desulfobacterota; class Desulfobacteria; order Desulfobacterales; family UBA5852; genus JABZFP01. The sequence goes on along the minus strand of CAWKLN010000058.1, from coordinate 24,648 downwards.
CATAATGCCGGCGATAAAACCGTAGCGCTCGTCGGTTAACACGATTTCAGGGTCTTCAGCATAGCGTTCCTGAAGTGTCTGTCGGAGCATTCCCGTCTTTGACACCAGCGGCAATATGGCGTCTTCCGGCAATGCCGATTCAAGCCGCTCCAATACAATACGGTCGTTTTCGAGCAGCTTGATGGACGCCCAGCGAGGATCGTAAGAACTGTCGGGCTTAAGGTGAGGCGTGAGAAGCGGTTCCAACTCGGCAATGGCCGATTCAATATCTTTGGAGTAATTGACTTTGCGACCGGTGGATGGCTTCTTACCTGATTCCGCCAATTCAATGGCTTTTTGCAGAAGCGCGTCCACTCCCTCGTTCTTATTGCCCACGGTGGCGTGTACCGGGACATCCAGGAGTTCGGAAAGCTTGTCGCCGTCGATTTTGAAGCCGCGGGCTCGCGCAACATCAGACATGTTCAGGGCGAAGAGGACTTTGGAGCGCCCTAGCTCACGCATCTGGGTGGCGAGGTAAAGACTCCGTTCGAGATTGGATGCGTCAATGATGTCGATAACGACATCCGGGCATTCTTCAAGAATATAATCCCGGGCCACGATTTCTTCGATCGAGAAGGGGGTCAGGCTATACGTGCCGGGGAGGTCGATAATCTTGAGGTCGTAGCCAAACTTTTTAACACGGCCTTCTTTTTTTTCAACGGTAACACCCGGCCAGTTCCCTACTTTCTGCCGGGTGCCGGTGATGTTGTTAAAGATCGTGGTTTTTCCCGAATTCGGGTTTCCAGCTAACGCTATGGTGATCGCAGCTTGCGCCATAGAAGTGCGCTACTCCACAATTTCAACTGTGATTTCAGAAGCTTCCTGGACGCGGAGCGAAACGTGGAATCCTTTGACGATAACCTCTAAAGGATCTTTCAGAGGTGCGTATTTTTCAACAAACAGTTCGGTTCCACGCGTCATACCCATTTCCATGATTCGGCGGCGCAGCGCGCCGCCACCCCCGACGGCGATAATGCGTGCTCGCTGGCCCTCGGCCACCTTGCTCAATGGTGTAGCTCCTACCATGTGTAGACCCATTCCAACTTTTCTTTAGTTGTGAGGTTAGTCGGCATATTCAGATGGTATCAAAGTCGCGAATATGAGACATAAACGAATATTTTGCAATAAATATTTTGGCAATATGAACTTTTTTAGCTGTATGTAATAAATGAAAATAATATAATATAAACAAGTAGATAAAAGATTATGGAAGGAATGTTCGGGAAAATATCAGGTAAAAATAGTGGCGGGTGGGCTGGAAATTATCCAAAATGTAACCATTGTATCAATATGGTCTCTTAAGGACCATTGAAAGCAACTGCCATATTGCTTTCAGCTTACCTCCTTCCTCCATAGCGGCTCCGGTTACCCGGAGCCGCAAACTATTTGGCCTCGTATCGCTGAATGAGAATACCCCCCCCATCGCCCGATAGTCCGAGTGTCAGTTTTCCATATTGGATCGGGAGACCCCACCCCATATTGTCAGACCTGGCGCAAATGCCTCTGAGAAAAACCTTGGCGGCCTTGCGGTCTGATCACCTCTTCGCAGGACCTATCAAACTGTCAAGGAGCTGACCCGGCAGGGATCCGAATCATTAATGGAATTGGAGTAATGCTTGCAAATTGGACAAAATTTTCGGGGAAGGCCCCGGCCGGTCCAAAGCAGTTTAACACGATGGCGTGCACCACATTTTGGACAAACGCATTCTGTTGATTTTTCACTGAGACAGATGGATTGAATGCATTCAACTCCTTTTTCGGCATCGATGCTTTCTTTTTCTGTTTTCAATGTCATTTCTCCAGTAAAAAGTTGGGGTAGGGGGGGTGACCGAAGCGCCCCGCTGTAGCCGTGGCCGAAAAAACTGACCATTGTTTGTGTGACCGATATGTCTCTGTGGCTGCCATTTTTTTAACGTATTTTTTCGTTTGAAAGATGCGATCAGCAGTAACGAACCCCGGTTCCGTATTGATACTCGGTCGTGTGATCTCCTAGTCGCTTTGACCACCGCACCTCTGCAAAACAGCCGCCTCCTGATGGACATGCCAAAGTGGATTCGTTGCGGATACGTAGTCGCGTGCCTTGTGGCGTATTTAAATCAGATTCGAAATAGAGCCCGTTTTTGCCGTAGTTCATCACCACCGCCCCTACCAATTGACCTTCTTGTGTTTCCAGGACCACCGGTTCTTCGTGGATGAATCGAATAGCGCGGCGTTTTTCCTTACGCCGCGCCGCATTTTGACCATCATGTTCATAGAAGGAACAGAAATCCGCTTCCTGTAATCGTCCGGCACATGATGTTCCCGTGCTCCTCGTCATGATCTGATCCCTTTCTTTTCATATTTACGCACAAGATCGGCGATGGCCTCCTCGAGAAGAACGCCCAGGGATTTATCCGTATCCACGGCAAGATGCTTCAAGGCCTTGATTCGGGATTCATCCACCCTGGTTGAAAATGTCTTTTTTTGAATCATGTAAGAATTCTTATAATAAAGAAAAATATAAATCAAGTAAAAAATAATTAAACATAATATATAATACAATAAATATAATATAAATATAAAGTAAGAATTCTTACATAATTAAATTAAAGAAATCTTTAAATATGTCAGGCTGATAGGGGATTATGAATTTTATAGTGTGGATGGCTGTTGGATTCGATCGCTGGTAGGAATAACGAATTGCATGGCCTTCAAGCGGTTAATCCTAATAATTTGAAGGGGAGTGGTAGGAAAACAAGAGAGGGTTTTGGTTGTAATTTTAATGGTTTTTTAAGGTAGGGAAGAGACGAAAGCAGGTTGTTGTAGTGGTCAATTAAAAGATGACACGCGATTATGCAGCATTTTCTAATTGTTCTTTTTAATAATCAACAGGGCTGCCGGCCAAAAGCTTGTGGCGTTGGGTGAAGCGTCGGGTAGCCGTGGAGCTGGGCATCTGAAACAAGAACATCGAATGGATGGCTGTCGCCTCAAAGGAACCCTTGGCGACTGCATCAATGCCATCCTTAGCGCTACCGGAATGAAGTTCAAGAAGCTGCTGCGGTGAGCAGCAGATTTTTTGAGCCATTTTTACTTCCGGCGCCTACTTTGCGAAATATCAGGGATCGAAAATGCCATAGTCCTAAATTGACTTTTTCCGGAACGACTAAATAAGATTCTGGGATTAAGGCCATTTTCTTCTTTCCGGAAGTTTTGCATACGCCTCGCGGCGGAATCAAATCAAACTATCGTTCGAAAATTTTCTTGATCGGTAACCAAGTTACCAAAAACAAAGGGCGCCTTCTTTTCAGTTGGCGCCCTAAGTACGTGAATTTATTTGGTCGGGAAGACTGGATTTGAACCAGCGACCCCAGCGTCCCGAACGCTGTGCTCTACCAGGCTGAGCCACTTCCCGACAAGATTGATTTCAATATTTCAGACGTATTTAAAAGTCAATCAATTATTTGGTGTTGGGCGTGCCGATCAGGCGCAGTTTCGAACACTATCGCGCCAAGATATTATTGATGACAATGGTCTCTTCGCGACCGGGGCCGACGGAGACAATATCCACAGGCGTTTCCGTCAGAGTCTCGATCCGTTTCAGATAGCTGCGGGCCTGCTCCGGGAGTGCGTCCAAGGATCGGATACCACTGATGTCGGCGTTCCAGCCGGGCAGTGTTTCATAAACAGGCTGGCATTCCACTAAGACTTTAAGGTTTGTGGGAAATTCGGTAATGGTTTCTCCTTGGTATGTGTAGGCATTGCAGATTTTGATTTCATCCAGTTCACCTAACACGTCCAGCTTGGTGATGGCCAGTCCGGTCAAACCGTTCAAGCGCACGGCATTGCGAACGATGACCGTGTCCAGCCAGCCGCAACGTCGCCGCCGACCGGTGGTGGCACCAAATTCAGCGCCTTTGGCCTGGATCGCATCACCGATGTCGTCGAATAGCTCGGTGGGGAAGGGACCTGCACCAACGCGGGTGGTATAGGCTTTGACGATACCGGTCACCCCGTTGATATGGCGCGGGCCGATACCGGCCCCGGAACAGGCATTGGCCGCCACGGTGTTGGAAGAGGTGACAAAGGGATAGGTGCCGTGGTCGATGTCCAGGTGCGTCCCCTGAGCACCCTCAAAAAGAACCTGGCGGCCGGATTTGATCGCCTGATCAATGATGACGGAGACATTGTCGATATGCGGACGCAACCGTTCGGCATACGCGAGATATTCGGCAATCATAGCGTCCGGTTCGACGATTGCGGCGTTAAGATAGTTTTTCAGATAAAAGTTTTTTTCATCCAGAATCGTACGGACGCGCTCTTCAAAAAGTTCGGCATCCAACAACTCAACAAAGCGTACGCCCCGTCGGGTGGCCTTGTCTTCATAACAAGGGCCGATACCGCGTCCGGTGGTGCCGATTTTCTTGTCGCCTTTCATGCGTTCGCGGGCATGGTCCACGGCTTTGTGGTAGGGCATGATGACATGGGCTTTTTCGCTGATCTTGAGTTTGGTCGGACCGGTATCAATGCCTTTTTCCGTCAGGTAATCGATCTCGCCCAGCAGAACACCCGGATCGACCACCAGACCGTTGCCGATCACGCAGGTTTTGCCCTGAAGGATACCGGAGGGTACCAGGTGGCTGATAAATTGTTGGCCGTTCACCACCATGGTATGGCCGGCATTGTTGCCGCCCTGGAAACGGGCTACAATATCGGCATATTCTGCCAGCAGATCGACAATTTTACCTTTCCCTTCATCGCCCCATTGGGTGCCGATGATCACAAGATTTGACACGAGATGCTCCTTGCAAAAATAATAGTTAATAAAGCCGCCTGTCGGATTCGATCGAAATCAGTAAATTAGCGGCGGCGCGCACGAAAGAAACCCTGGATCAATCCGCGACATTCATCCAGGAGAAGGCCTTCCATGATTTCAGGGTGATGGTTCAGACGGCGGTCTTCGCCAAGGTTGTATAGAGATCTTGCGGCGCCCCATTTTGTGTCCCGGGTTCCAAAATAAATCCGTTGAATCCGAGCGTGAATAATTGCGCCCATGCACATCAGACAAGGCTCAACCGTAACATAGAGGGTGGTGTTTAACAACCGGTAGTTTTTCAACTGGGCGGCCGCTTGGCGCATGGCCAGCATCTCGGCATGGGCGCTTGGATCGCTGTCGCTGATGGTGCGGTTGTGGGTCCTCGCCAGGATGTTGCCCTCGGCTGAAACCAGCACGGCGCCGACGGGAACTTCCTGGATATCGGCGGCCTGGCGTGCTTCCTCAAGTGCAATCTGCATATAGGCAATGTGTTGATCTTCGCTATTCATAGGTCCAACACGTCATTCGTTTTTTGATTGCGCTCAAAGTTTGATAGATTCTTAAAAGTCATGTTTCAGATGGTTTCGCAAAATGTTAGAGATACGGCTTGCGAATCCCGAGGAATGAGGCTTACTTGCGGTACGCCGTAATGACGAGGGATACGCGCAACGCGGATAGCGGTTTTTTTACGAAACCATCAAAGTTTCATAGAGGATTCTATTGCCTTAGGCAAGGGTACGATACGGCCTGCAGATAACGCAGGCTGAAAACCGGGATCTTTTAAGATTAGGACAATCGCAATTATTGCACTGTGGCATTCCCAAAATGTCACACAAGTTGAAACTACGGTGACGTTTAAGATGGGGATAAGGGACCATTCCCGGATGGAACCCAATTATTCGTTGACATCATGCAGGGATTATCTTATGAAGCACTTCGTTAAAAAAAACAACCCATTGCGCCCGTAGCTCAGCCCGGATAGAGCGCCGGACTACGAATCCGTAGGTCGCAGGTTCGAATCCTGCCGGGCGCACCATTGAACGTTTAAGGATTCAGGGATTTTTTCCTTGAGTCCTTTTTTCGTTGATTCAGCGGAAACGCAATCCCGCCAAAGACGGGAATAATTTTGGGAGATGAAAGGTGTTGGATTCAACACAAGCAACCGGCAGGGCAGACACCATTTTGGTTATCTCCAGGTAGACAGGGGGAGCAGCTTCCGATGCCCCCCCCGTCACTCCTCCTGAAAGTCGCCCAAAGGTGGGGCCCTTGGCGACCTTATTTCGCATATCGTCCCTTTTAAAGGAAAGCTTTAAGGTATTTATCAGCAAACATGAATGGTGCGCAGAAGTTGATTTCGATCCAACGTTTCTGTCAGGCGCTCAACGCCTGGTCGGAATCTGTGTCACGGTGTTCCGCGGTCAGGGCTGCAACGTGCTCATCTGTGATTTTTCTGCTTCCCAACCAGGCAATGGCATCTGCCATGGAAGAGAAGAGGGCAAAATCGCGGGGGAGTTGGTGCTCCTTGGACCAGATTGAGAAGCTGTGAAACAACCGTTGCGAGCTGCTGTAAATCGGCAGGCCGTCTTCACGATAAACAATGCCGGTTTTTCCCGGAACGTGGCGGTCGGATTGATAGGCGGAACGCAGGTGCTCAGCCAGTTTAAAGAGATCCATAGAATTGATGGAGTCCAAGTTTAACCGGCGGATGTCGAGAATCTCAAACTGGGCAGGAGTCAACAAGTAGGCCCGGGTCGCGCACAACAGCTCTTTCAGGTTGAAATTGTCCGTCCAGGTGTGAATGGCAAGATCAGTATAGTGGTAATGCACAAAATCGATGGCCATAACCCGCCTCCAAGCAACGTTACAGCCGAACCCGTAATGTCATTTCGTTTCTAATCATAGAAAATCGACATTATCAAGTAAAATCAATAAGAGAAAAGGTTTTGTGCCGATCCATGAGAAAGCTTCATCAGAGATGCGCGGGTCTGTAGATTAATTTCCCAGGGACGGAAAACCTCATCGATTGCTTACGCATCGTGGCTGATAAAAACGCCGGTGGGAAAGAATACGCGGTCCGCCCATGTTCCCGCGGCCGTGTACACACCAGGATTGATGATGCGCTGGTTGCCTTCGGTCTGGACGGAGTACCGGGCGGTCATGTAAAAAAGGGTGTCAAGATAGTAATCCCCTAAAAGACGCATGGGCGGGCGGGCGTCGACGTCATAGGTATTGGGGTAGTAAGATGTGTCCAAAACGACCCATTCATCATCCCATTCCCGGCGGTAGGCGGTCCAGGCATGCCCTCCGGTTTCGGCGCCCTGGCCGGACCGCACCAGCCCGCCATAGGTCCGGATGCGCTCCCAGGGAATGCCGGCGTTGAGCATCAGGCTGTGGACCAGAAAGGCGCCGTCTTCACAATCGCCGGTCCGGCGCTGAAATGTGACCGCAGGGGGCTGCCACATCTCCTTGCGCCCCCATACCGCCTCATCGGTTTTATACGCGATGTTTTCGACGACCCAACGAATAATTTTGGAGGCTTTTTCATCATTCGAATCACCGCGGTCGACGATGGTAAAGACAAACTTGTTGAGGGTTGAATTGGGGTACTGCAGGTAAGTTTGGGTAAAAAGATCATCCTGAATCAACTTCTCATCGGGCCGAATATCCGCCGCGGTCTGTTCAAACCGAAACGCATTGATGATGGCGAACATCCCCTCGATGGTCGTGAATTGGGGAACGCTATAATGATTTTCAGCGGCCTGGCCGTCGCGAATGGTTTCGAGTAGTCCGGGTTCCCGGGGAGACAGGAGACTGACAATATTTGTGGCGTTGATCCAAGCTCCGGCCGCGCATGCCGTACAACCGCTGACTGATGTCATTCAGATAGCATTCCTGTTTTTGAAAAGTTGGGAGAAAAGGAGTAAAGACTCAAGGCATAGCAAAAGCTAAGCCAAGGATTGGAAAAGAGAAATAAGTAAAAATAACAGATGGATAAAATGAATTCGACAGTCTATTCGGTGAAAATATGCTCATTTATTTTCTTATAAATATAGAAATCTCTTCATGTTGTGAAATTCTATTCCCATAATATCTTACCACGCCGAGGGTCCCGAAAAGAAGACAGACAACGACCCGTTTGCACGTTGGTTGTCATCATTGTAAAATTTTTGTCAAATTACAGCGAAACACTTGAAATGTCAGCGATTATCCATCAGTCTTGACATTAATTATTACAGGGTAAAAAGAAAGTCGCATGTCTAAACCGGCACCATCAGTTAGATCAATCGAATCCCCGGTGACGGATTCTGAAACCGTACACACCGGAATCTTGATGCGTTGGATTAAAATCAGCTGGTTGTTCTTCTGGTTGGCCATCGCCACGTTGCTTGTTTTTCCTCCCATCACATTGGTTTCTTTGTTCAGTAAGACGGGCAACGCTATGTTCAGGTTGGCCCGGTTTTGGGCCTGGATAATTTTGAAAGTCACCGCCGTTCATATCGTGGTGCGTGGTGCCGATAAAATTAATCGTTCACGTTCCTATATGATTATTTCCAATCACCAGTCCCACTTTGATGGTCCCGCTCTGGCGTGGGGTTTAGGCGGACTTCAATTCCGATGGATTGCCAAGAAGGAACTGCTGAAAATTCCCTTTTTCGGTCACTGCTTGAATTCTTCCCGCAATATTTTTATTGACCGGACCAATCGGGCGTCGGCCCATGCCAGTATCCAGGAAGGAATGCGCATGCTTCCCGACGGCGCCGGAGTGATGTGTTTTGCCGAAGGCACACGGTCGGAAACGGGCCATGTCGGGCCTTTTAAAGCAGGGGGATTCGCAGCGGCCCTGCAGCACGAAATGCCCCTGTTACCAATTACCATCAATGGCAGCCGTCATGTTCTGCCCAAAGGCGGTCTGGTGTTTCGCAGAGGAATCATCGAGCTGGTGATTGGCGACCCCATCGAAACCGCTGGCAAATCTCTTCACGATCTAGACGAACTGGTCAAGGTTACCCGCCACGTTATTTTATCAAATCATCTATCACAGCAATAGACCCTTTATTCGGACAACAAGACAAGCTTTTATAGGACGCGGCGCCTCTGTTGTCTGTTACGGCTGGACGAATGGCAGACGATATGGCATGGTAGCCCTCGATTTTTATTCGACCCATAGTGCCAAAAAGGAATTCGATTGTGGCCAAAAAGAAATTTTATGCCGTCCGTAAAGGACACAAAACCGGTATTTATACGGAATGGTTTGGCCCGGGAGGTGCCCAGATCCAGATAAAGGGATTTCCTGGCGCCGTATACCGGGGATTCGCGACCCACTTAGAAGCCAAATCTTTTTTACAAGAGGCCCCATCACTATCGCAGGCCTCGCTCTTCGAAAAGGAGCCGCATGTGGTCGTCTACACTGACGGTGGGGCGGTTGGTAACCCTGGTCCGGGCGGCTATGGGGTTGTAATTGTTCCACCGCAGGGTGAGCGGACGGAACTGTCGGGAGGGTATCGGCTGACGACCAACAACCGTATGGAACTCATGGCTGGTATCGTTGCCCTGGAATACCTTGATGATAACTTGCCCATACTACTGCACAGCGATTCCCGCTACATGGTGGATGCCATCAATAAAAAATGGGCGTTATCCTGGAGAAAAAAAGACTGGAAGAAAGCGGATGGCAATTTGGCCAAGAACCCTGATTTGTGGGAGCGCTTACTGAAACGATTGGAGACGCTTCAGGTAATATTTCGCTGGGTGAAGGGCCATGCCGGGCACGACTTGAACGAGCGCTGCGACCAATTGGCCGGGCAGGCCATGGCCCAGTCCAACTTGCCGGCCGACTTGTATTACGAAGCGTTGTCTAATCGTGCGACTGGCCGTCGTTGAATAGTGGTCAACCATCGTCTTCAGCAGCGGCAATGATGTTGTATTCAAGATAGCGCGGGCCTTTGGAGTATGAAAACGCGCTCATTTCCAGCCGATTGGCTCGTATCCCTTCTCCCGAAGACATTTTTCAACAAACCGACGGTAGATAGGGTCTGGGTCTCCCGAACGTATGACGCTGCGTGTCAAGGCCCCGGCCGCACCGCCTGCTGCGCCGGCGGCCGCGCCTTTTCCAAAATCGCCTGCGACCGCACCCACCGCCGCACCGGTCGCTCCTCCAACGGCGCTTCCTGTGGCCGTGTCTTTGGCAATCTGTTCACCTTTGCCCGCTCCCGCTCCGTAATCCCGGGCGAGTTCCAGGCAGTATTCGATGTCGGCTTCGGCTGCCGCCTGTCCGGCCGTGGTGAGATGGTAGTTGGGGTAGAGGACCGGGCGTTTGGCGGTACAACCAAAGAAACCCGAAGAAAGTGCCACGAAAAGCAATGCAATGGTGGTGCAATCAACTTTGAAAGGGGTGTGTTGGTTTGACAACATGAAAAACTCCATCGGTAACAGAAGCTAATCTTGAACGGTGATCCGTATATTAACAACCGGCGGTGTGGTTGAACAAATCCTTTTACCATTATGGCAATCGAAATCGTGGGCTTTATCGCATACCCACAAGCCAGTACCGTGGGCTATTGTTTACGTCCGATCGGATTTGACAGATTTTGACACGCGGCTGACCGGGGTGACCGTATCTTCTTTAATTTTATGTCGTGATGAACGGCGCATACGGTGAATGCGTTTTATCTGGGTACGATTCTCCATAGCCCTCTGCAGGGCCTGGTCAAAGCTGACATTTTTTTTGCCCTTTTGTTCGAAGTCAGAAGGGGTGGGGTAGCGATACCATGGACGATAATGGTTCCGGGCGTCGTTTTGCAGCCATTCCAGTACAGAGCGGAAATGGATCCTTGGGAAACGTTGACTAAGTATCGCCAACAGCTGAATGCCCCTATCGATCAGTCTAGTGACCGGAAGCGAACGAAGGGGTGTTGGCGCCTTACAAATGGCCCTGGTGGAGCGGGGGGCAACGTTGTTTGATGTCGGCGGCATGTGGCTTTTCAGGAAAGCATAAGCCAGATTGGCATCCTGTATGTTTTTCTCCGCCATTTTTTTCATGGCGGACCCATTGGAATAGCGATCGGGATGCCACAGTTTGACCTGCTCGCGATAGGCTTGCTTGATTTCCGATTGGGTGGGGTTCGAAGCCAGCCCCAGTATTCCCAATGCTTTAGAAACATCCATCATTTGCCCTGCATGAAGGATTCGTTGTCGTGCAAAGCGGTTAAACGCCGCTTGCGTTTCTCAGCTATTCAACGTTGGCAGATTCGTATATATCTAATTATTCTGACTTATTCCCAGCGGTTGTCTCCGCGATGGTGTAATTCGATGGTGTCAACCTCACCCTTTTCACTTATCAGGACATTCATCCCGAAGCTTACCGTACTCACGATTAGTGACCCGAAGACGGCTGTCCAGAAGCCATAGACTTCAAATCCCGCGATCAAGGCCGAGGCCATTTTGAGCATGGCCGCGTTGATCACAAAGGTGAAAAATCCCAGAGAAAGGATGTTGATCGGCAGCGTCAGAATCAGGGCGATGGGTCGGAAAAATGCGTTCAGGATGCCTAACATGGCTGCCGCGAAAAAGGCGGCCGTGAAGCCGCTGACATGAATACCGTCAAGCAGATAGGAGGCCAGGGCGATGGAACAAGTGACCGTGAGCCAGCGGATGAGTAAACCTTTCATTGATACTTCCCTGTAGTTTTCTGAACACCGCGGTTAAAGATAACTCCATTATAAGCAGTATGGCGGCTTTTGGCTATACCTTGCTGGGTCGTGGCGGAATATTAGAGAAAGCGAAAGCGGCGGAGACGCACTTTCGGCATCGAGCAGCATCTGGTATCGATGATTTCTTCCAGCCGGAACCGCTACAATAATGCTCAAGAGGGTAAAAACAAATGCACTTCCCCGGCCCCCAGTTGCAAGGGAAAGCTTTCCACGAATAGTGCCGAATAAAGCTGGGACCCGGGGTACCGCGCTGATGGCTGTTGGATATTCGGGTAATGAGTATTGGTTTACTTCATGAACGGACGTTCCGAATTTGGGGTCGCCCGATACTGAAGTAAGCAAACCCCTGTGCTGCCACGAGAGAAGAAGAATACAGGTTGCGGCCGTCAAAGATGATGGGAGCTTTCAGTATTGTTTTGATGCGTTCAAAGTCCGGGTTCCTAAATTGGTTCCAATCCGTTACGACAGCCAGCGCATCGGCGCCTTCCAATGCGTCGTACTGTTGGTCCACGACATGCACACGGCTGTTTGCGGACAAGGCCTGGCTGGCGTTGGGGCCGGCAACCGGGTCGTAGGCCTGTATCTTCATGCCCTTGGCGGTCAGATCGGCGATTATATCCAAGGCCGGCGCTTCACGGATATCATCCGTGTTGGCCTTAAAGGCCAAGCCCCACAGGGCCAGGGTTTTCCCGTTCACCCCCCCCTGATCTTTGAAGTATGCCGTTATTTTATTTGAAATCATTTTTTTCTGTCGCTGATTGACGCTATCGATGGCGCGGAGCAATTCGGGCTGATAGCCATTTTCCAGAGCCGTGGCAATGAGGGCTTTGACGTCCTTGGGAAAACATGAGCCACCATAGCCCACTCCGGGGTATATGAATTTGTAGCCGATACGATGATCAGAGCCGATGCCGCGCCGGACATCCTTGACGTCTGCACCGACCCGTTCACAAATGTTGGCGATTTCGTTGATGAAAGAGATCTTGCTGGCCAACATGCAGTTGGCGGCGTACTTGGTCAATTCGGCACTCTTGACGCCCATGATCATCAGTTTGTCGCGACTCCGGGCAAACGGGGCGTAGAGGGCTTCCAGAAGTTTGGCGGTACGGATGTTGTCGGTTCCCACGATGACACGGTCGGGCTTCATGAAGTCGTTGACGGCATCGCCTTCCTTGAGAAACTCCGGGTTCGAAACAACGTCGAATTCAATGTTGACCCCGCGTTCATCCAGTTTGTCCTGGATAATGGCGTTGAGCTCATCCCCGGTCCCCACCGGCACCGTGGACTTGTTGATGATAATTTTATACTCGTCGAGGATGGCCCCGATATTTTCCCCCACCTTTCGTACGAAAGACAGATCGCAGGAACCATTCGGGCGAGGGGGGGTGCCCACGCAATTGAAAATGAACAAGGCCTGGGCAATGCCTTCCGTCAAATCCGTGGTAAAGGACAGGCGCCCCTCTTCAGTATTGCGCTTAACCAAGGACTCAAGCCCCGGCTCGTGAATGTGGATTCGGCCTTTACGAAGATTGTCAATGATTCGGGGATTGATGTCGACACAGCAGACATCGTTACCCATTTCAGCAAAACAGGCCGCGGTAACGAGGCCTACATATCCGGTTCCGACGACGGAAAGATTCATGGGTTAACTCCGTTGGTCAGGATAGTTCATGGAAGAAAGATAAAAGATTGAAGCCCGGCATGCAATACAGAAAAAGAAAATTTTGTTTTCGGTAATGTCCTCACGGATCAGCCGTATTAGGCTAAACATTTTGACTCACGTTTTTAAGCGTTGGGATTATGAATCAAATATACCCTCGTTGCCCGAGAACGACAAGGATTTGCTGGGCAGCCTCTTCCGGAGAGAGGTCCGTGGTGTCTACTAATGCTTCGGGCGTTTGCGGTGCTTCATAGGGATCGTCCACCCCCGTGAATCCTTTGATAAGTCCGGCACGGGCTTTGGCATACATCCCTTTGCGGTCGCGTTTTTCACAGGTGGCGATGGGCGTTGCCACGTGGACCTCGAAGAAGCCACCATATTGTTCGATTACCTGACGGATTTCACGTCGCGTCACTTCGTACGGGGCGATGGGAGCGCAGATGGCAATGCCCCGGTTTTTGGTGATCTCGCTGGCCACAAACCCAATTCGCCGGACATTGATATCCCGGTCTTCTTTCGAGAAGGTAAGTTTGCTGGACAGGTTTTGGCGAACAATATCCCCGTCCAACAGGGTTACCGGGCGGTCGCCTTTTTCAAGGAATTTGGAAAACAGCACTTGGGCGATGGTGGACTTGCCGGCTCCCGACAGTCCGGTCATGAAGACGGTGAAGCCCCGGCGGCGCGGAGGCGGGAAAGATCGCCGCATTTCGGCAATCACTTCCGGGAAGGTAATCCACGAGGGAATTCTTTTGCCGGTTTCAATGCGGTATCGGATATCGCTCCCGCTCATGGAAATGGTCTGGGCCCCATCCTGGACCTGGTCGACAAAACGAAAATCGTCTTCAAACGGCAGATAAACCATTTCTTTCAAGGAAACGATGTCTATACCGATTTCGTCAGCCTGTTCCTCGGCAGCGCGGCGTGCCGCTTCGGCGTGGTAGTAGGCTTGCCCGTTTTCGTCTTTGCCGGGGCCGGCGTGGTCGTGACCAACGATAAAATGCGTGCATCCGAAATTGCGGGCGATGATGGTGTGCAACAGCGCTTCCCGCGGACCGGCCATGCGCATGGCAAGGGGCAGCAGGTTGAGGATATGGCTGTCTGGCGGATAGTGATGACCAATCAGTTTGTGGCACCGCACCCGGGTATAGTGGTCGAAATCCCCCGGTTTGGTCATTCCCACCACGGGCATGAGCAGCAAGTTGGCTTTGGCCTGACGCATGGCGTGCAGGGTCATCTCGAACTGGGGCCGATGGATGGGGTGACGGGTCTGGAAGCCGACAATTCGCTTCCAACCCAGTTTTTTGTAGATCCTCCGCACTTCGCAGGGGGTCAAACGACTCTGCTTGAAATCAAAGCGCAAGGGCGGGCTCAGCACCTCGATCTTGCCGCCGACATAGGAGTCGCCGCAGCGGTGAAAAAGGTAATTCACCCCCGGATGGTGGGTATCGGTGGTGCCGTATACGCTCAGGGCCTCCTTTTCGCGATCTACCGACCATATTTCCTCGATGTGCATGATCGCCAGGAGAAATCCCTCAGGGTCGCGCAGGGTTACAGATTGACCGCTTTCCAGGTTTTTGGCGGTGGTTTCGGAGAGGTCGAGGGTGATGGGCAAGGGCCACAGTGTTCCGTCTTGCAGTCGCATGCGATCCAGCACAGACTCATAGTCTGAACGGGTCATGAAACGGTCTAGCGGAGAAAAAACCCCGGTGGCAAGGAGTTCAAGATCGCACAGTTGCCGCTCGTTCAGTGAAATATCGGGCAGGTTAAGCGATAGATCTTTGAGCAGGCGGCCGCGTTCTTCGTCAACGACGAGATTCACCAGAGAAGGGGCAGAGGGCATAGGAAACTCCGGGATCGGTTATGATCGATATTAATAGTTATACCAATAAATAAAGAAGTGCCGAGGGTATCCGCCGTTAATTACAACTATTCCTTCGTTCTGATTTCACAACAAACCAGGGATTGAGCAGGTTTTCTTTATTGTAACGCATGGGTTCCCCCGTATCAAATACCACCATTTCGGCGCCGGCGGCCTCGGCAATCGCCTGGCCAGCGGCGGTATCCCACTCCATGGTGGGGCCGGTACGCGGGTAAATTTGGGCACGTCCCTCAGCCACCATACAGATCTTGAGAGAACTGCCCGCCGAAATCAACTCGACGTCACCGTGTTTCTGTTTCAATTCTTCCACAATCTTCGTGACTTCCGGCGTGCTGTGAGACCGGCTGCCAACGACCGTGAATCGCTTCGGCGAGGACAAAGAGGAGGGGAGGCGCTCGGCTGAAGAGAGCACTTCAGTCATTTGCAGGGGCGTGTTGACAGCATCAAGGATTGAAGGTGCCAACTTGGCAGCGGCCGTTGTCAGCTTAAAAGCGCCACTTTCCATCGTGCCGAAATACAAATCATCGACCACCGGTATATAAATGACCCCCATCACCGGCTTCCCATCGGTAACCAGCGCAATATTGACCGTAAATTCCCCGTTGCGCTTGATGAACTCTTTGGTCCCGTCCAACGGGTCCAGTAACCAGAATGTGTGCCAGGCCTTGCGTTCTTCGTAAGGAAGGTGGCGGCCTTCTTCGCTCAGGATAGGAAGGCCGGTGGATTCCAGTCGATCGACCAGAATGCGGTGTGATTCACGGTCAGCAAGGGTCAGCGGAGAATGGTCTGGTTTGTGCTCAACGGAAAAATCCGTATCATATATCTTTAGAATGGCCCCACCGGCCTGGATGGCCGCTCCAATTGCCACATGAAGCAACTCCATTATCATCCTTTCAACCCTGAACTATATGATTGCTATTAAATGGTTGGCCAATCAAACAACAAGATAGATCCATCTGCTGGGATGCAAATTTATAAAAACACAACTTGCTGTATTTAATAGAGAAATAATCTATGTGCAACAAAAAAACGCTAACCCCAGCGAACTTTCTGTCTAACTCGGAACTACCTACAGAGGAGAGCTTCGAGCTGACACCACCCTTTCTGACGATCACAATGTTTTACCGCCATTGCTTTTACGGCGGGTCAATCCCATGATACTCGTGCGCACAGAATTGATTTATTCTAAAATAATTATATAACGGCGTGGTCGAAATATCGCATTCATTGCCGTTCTTGAAAACCATTACGCCATACGATTCATGGCTGCTCACACATTCGAATTATGGGTGGGTTGTTGGCCGGCAGATGGTGAACGAAACACCGGTTATTCAACAATGTCGTATCATGTGTGATTATAGATCGATTGAACCCATCGGTGCCAAATTCCAATCCTGAATCAGAAATTCGATTTATTTAGAAGGTGTTGTCGCCCCTTGCCAATGGTTTAGTTTGGGGGTTATAGTGGCGCGGTTAGCAAGGCAAACGATCATGGCGCCATTTCCTCTGCCAGGGGGGGCCTAAAGCAATCGGTTTTAAACGCACCACCGGATGAGCCTCTTTCTATTACCTGTTTTGCATCGGTGCGGCAATTGGTGTGCGATTCGCACGGTGCCGCTGGACACGTTTGGGATCATTGCGGTTGATAGCGTCGAGAAAACTGGGGTTTGATGGCAAAAGGGTTCATTATCGCCGGCACATCCAGCGGCAGTGGTAAAACGACGCTGACCCTGGCCTTTCTGGCCGCATTCGGGGCACGCGGTTACCGGCTGGCGCCGTTTAAAGTGGGACCGGACTTTATCGACCCCGGGCATCACACCCGGGTTACGGGGGTGACCAGTCGTAACCTGGATGGATGGATGCTGACCAAGGACTACAACCAGGCGCTTTTCATGCGCGGCTGCCGGAAAGCGGAGATGGCGGTCGTCGAAGGGGTTATGGGCCTTTTTGATGGCTACGACGGACGCAGTGAAGCCGGCTCCACCGCCCAGATGGCAAAGTGGCTCGACCTGCCGGTTTTGCTGATTGTCGATGCCCGCAGTATGGCCCGCAGCGCCGCTGCACTCGTGCAGGGCTTTGAACGCTTTGATCCGGAGGTGCGCTTTGCGGGCGTCGTCTTCAATCGTATCGGAAGTCCGAGGCACCTGACCTATCTGCAGGAAGCGCTGGAAGGTCATGTGGGGATGCCCTGTCTTGGGGGTATTCCCCGCGATGCGGCCATCGGTATTCCCGAACGCCATTTGGGATTGCACACGGCTGACGATCATCCCCTTGACAGTGAAGCGATAGCCCGTCTGGCCGCTCTGGTCGAAAAGCATGTGGCCACCGATCGCCTGCTGGGCATGCTGGACCAATTGAATATTGTTGCATCCCCTCCGGCCAATGCCGGTATGGATGCATCCCGTCCGGTCCGCATTGGTGTCGCCCGGGATTCAGCGTTCTGTTTTTACTACCCGGACAACCTGGAACTCCTGGTAAATCACGGGGCCGAAATTGTCGTCTTTTCCCCGTTACGCGACCACAAGCTGCCGGAAGATCTCGACGGGTTGTACTTCGGCGGTGGCTACCCGGAGCTGCAGGCGGGGCAACTTTCCGAAAACGTCAATCTGCGGGAAGCCGTGCGGCACCACTGCCACGCGGGCATGCCGATCTATGCGGAATGCGGCGGTTTCATGTATCTGTGCGATCGGTTGACCGATGTGAAGGGCAAGACCTATCCCATGGCCGGTTGCTTTCCGTTCGGGACACGGATGCTGACCCGCCGCAAGGCACTGGGATATCGGGAAATCCGACTGGCCGAGCCGTCCCCATTGGGGCCGGCGGGACTTGTCGGGCGCGGGCATGAATTTCACTATTCGGAATTGTGCGCAACCGATGCGGCGGTTCCTACGGTCTATGATGCCGCCCCAAAATCAGGCGAAAACCGTTCGGCCGAAGGATACCTGATTCGCAACACGCTGGGCAGTTATATCCACTTGCATTTTGGCAGCAATCCCGATATGGCCAAACACTTTGTGGAAAGTTGTCGCATGTTTAAGAAAGAAAGGACGCATTGACGATGAAGCCGGCTGAAATCGAGGCCCTCAGTTTTAAAATGATCGACCAGGAAGCCGGAGACCACGGGTTTCCGGAAGACCAATGGACCATCGTGCGCCGGATGATTCATACCAGTGCTGATTTTGATTACCTGGCAAGTGTTCGTATTCATACCGACGCGGTGCACACCGGGGTGCAAGCCATTCTGAAAGGCCGCAACGTTGTCACCGACACCAATATGGCCCGGGCCGGTATCCGCAAAAGCGCCATTCTTCGTTTTGGCGGTTCCCTGGAATGCCTGATCGATGACCCCACCGTGGCGCACGCGGCCCGGGATTCCGGCTGTACGCGTGCCATGGCCGCCGTCGATGCGGCCATTCCCATGATGCGGGAAGGCATTTACGTCATCGGCAATGCCCCCACCGCGCTCATGCGCCTGATAGAGCTCATTCGATCCGGGAAGGCCGCACCCTCCCTGGTGGTGGGACTGCCGGTGGGATTTGTCAACGCGGCGGAATCCAAAGCGCTTCTGGTGGACATGGATATCCCCTATATCAGCAATGTGGGACGCAAGGGTGGTTCCAATATCGCCGCCAGCGTCGTCAATGCCCTGATTCTGCTGGCACTGGCAAAGTCCTGACAGGGTGCGATTCCAAAAGAAGGCCGGTTGGTTCCGGGTGCTGCAAGCGCATTCGGTCATATTCCGGCGTATCGTGACGACGCCCGCAGTAGTTTTAGCGCGGCGGCCATGCTCTGAATCTGACCCTGCTCTTTATGCATGAACCGGAAGTTCGATCTTTACACTTAGGGTCGCGGCACCACCAGCGCTTTGCTAGGACGTTGACAGGTCGTCAAATATAAGCCGTGAATCCACTGATGAGCGGCTGTGGTTCAACGGTTTATGCTTATGCCCAAGAAACGTTTGCGAAGCGGCTTTACCACGGGAACCGCCGCCGCGGCGGCGACTAAAGCCGCGTTGCAAGTTCTCGTGCAATCAGAGGCGCCCCAGGCCGTCCGGATCGATTTCCTGAGTGAAGGCAGCGTTGTCATACCGGTCCATCGCCTGGAACGTTTGTCGGAGAATGCCGCCCTGGCCACCGTCATAAAAGACGCCGGGGATGATCCGGATGTGACGCACCGCGCGGAAATAGGGGCGCGGGTGACCATTGCGCCAACAGCATCGCCTTCGGAAAACACCCCGGTGGTCGTCATCCGCGGCGGCCAAGGTGTCGGCCGTGTCACCAAACAAGGACTTGGAATACCACCGGGCGAACCGGCGATTAATACGGGGCCGCGGCGCATGATTAAAAACGCCGTCCGGCAGATCCTTGGCAAGGATGCAAGACCATTGACGATCGACGTCGAGATTTTCGTCCCGGAAGGTGCGTCGATAGCTCGCAAAACCCTCAATGCGCGGCTCGGGATCATTGGGGGGCTTTCCATCCTCGGCACCACCGGTATTGTCAAACCCCTGTCCCATGACGCTTATACGGCCACCATCCGATCGGCCCTTTCGGTTGCCCGGGCTTCGGGGCGCAGGCAGGTGGCCTTGACCACCGGCCGTCGCAGCGAAAGGCATATTCAGCAGCATTTTGGGGATTGGGCCGACGAGCAGTTTATACAGATTGGCGATTATTTCCAATTTGCCATGCAAACCGCGGCCGAAATGGCCTTTGAGCGTGTTGTGCTGGCCGTTTTTTTCGGCAAGGCGGTGAAGATGTCCATGGGTGTGCCCCACACCCATGCCGCCCGCGCAACGCTTCTGCTGGATCGTCTGGCGGACTGGACCGCCGAATTGACCAGCCAGGCTGAACTGTCAGATGCTGTCAGGAGCGCAAATACAGCACGGCATGCCTTCGACTTGCTGGGCGAGTGGCAGCCGGTGGTCGCTGCCCGGGTGGGGCAGGGCATCGTCACCCACGCGACGGTCTTTGCCCGGGACAAGCTGGCCGTGCGCAGTGTGATCTTCAATTATCAGGGCGACATCGTCTTCGATTCGGGAAATTGAAACGCCGCACAAAGCGTTTTCACAACGATATCGTTAGGTGTATTACAAAATGGAAAACGCGACCCACCAAACGACCCAACGGTGTCCGGTTGTCATCATCGGCATGGGAATGTCGCCCGACGATCTTACCGCCATCCATCTGCGCCTGATCGGGGAAGCGGATCTTCTGGTGGGCGGGCGGCGTCACCTTTCCCTATTTAAAGATCGCGTCCCTGAATCGCATGAAGTGACCGCCGATTTAAAGGGCTTGGTAGCCATGATCCAGGGGTGTCACCCGGGAAAACGTATCGTCGTTCTGGCCTCAGGAGACCCCTTGTACTATGGTATCGGAGCTTATTTGGCGCGATCGTTGGGCCGGGAAAACGTGAGGATTTATCCGAACATCACTTCGGTTGCGGCGGCGTTTGCCCGCATGGGAGAACCCTGGCAGGATGTGCGGGTGGTCAGCCTGCATGGCCGTCGTCAGGAAGAACACCTGCGGCAGGCCCTAAAGACGGCTGATCGCATTGCGGTCTTTACGGATCCGACCTGCACCCCCCAATGGGTGAGCGATTTTTTGCGACTGGGCCACGCCCGGGATTTCGAGATTGGCGTTTTCGAACACATGGGCAGTGCCGGCGAACAGGTTAGCTGGCACACCACGGAATCCATTGCCGGCAAGGACTTTAACACGCCCAACATGGTCGTGCTCAAACGGTTGCGAGAAACCCAAGGCAAGGCCCCCGTCCTGCATCTGGGCATGTCGGAGTCCGCCTACGATCATGCGCGGGGACTGATAACCAAGGCGGAGGTTCGCGCCGTGTCATTGGCCCGCCTGAGCCTGATGCCGCGGCAGATATTGTGGGACCTGGGGGCGGGCAGCGGTGCTGTTTCCATCGAGGCCTCCCTGTTGATGCCGGGGGGACAAATCTGGGCCGTGGAAAAAGACCCGGCGCGGGTTGAACAGATTCGTACCAATCGGGACCGTTTCGGTATTACCAACCTCGAGGTCGTTGAATCGGTTCTGCCCCGAGGATTGTCCGCGCTGCCCGATCCCGACCGGGTCTTCATCGGGGGCGGCGGTGGCGCTTTGGCCGAGACGATCGCGATCGCCTGTCGAAGGCTGCCGGCGGCCGGTGTCCTGGTGGTCAACACGGTGCTCATGGACAGCCTGCATGACACGGTCCGGCACCTGCGGTCCAACGGTCTGGCAACCGATGTGGTCCAGATCCAGGTCAGTCGCAGCCAGCCCTTAGCCGACAGTGATCGCCTGCAGGCGATGAACCCAGTCTGGATCATACGGGGGCATCGTGCAGGCCTCGTATGAAGGTCGACGCTGATGCCGATGGAAGAACGATGCGCCGCGCTCCAATAAAACGAAACACGAGGTCGAGATGACGCACGAACAACCGCCGGTACTGTTTGTCGGCGCCGGTCCGGGTGACCCGGAACTGATCACGGTCAAGGGGCAGAAAGCGCTCGCCCAAGCCGAACTCGTCATCTATGCGGGTTCGCTGGTTCCGGAAGCCGTTTTGAAATGGACTTGTTCCAGTGCCCGCATTCTGAACAGCGCCGGCATGGCGCTGAAGGAAATCGTCACTGAAATGGAAAACGCCTGGCGGAAAGGTCAGCACGTGGTCCGTCTGCATACGGGCGATCCCAGTCTTTACGGTGCCATTTTCGAGCAGATGGCGGAATTGAACCGCCAGTCGATCCCCTACCGGGTCATCCCGGGTGTCACGGCCGCCTTTGCGGCGGCGGCCGCCATGGGAATCGAATACACCCTCCCGGAAGTATCACAGACGCTGATCATTACGCGCATGGAAGGGCGAACGCCGGTGCCTGAAAAAGAGGCGCTAGCTTCCCTGGCAGCCCACCAAACCACGATGGCCATTTATCTGAGCGTCGGCATGATCGACAAAGTCGCCGCGGTGCTGCAAGACGCCTACGGCCCGTCGTCGCCGTGTGCGGTCGTATATCGGGCCAGCCAGCCGGAAGAAAAGATTGTGTATACGTCGCTGAGCCGGCTGGTCGAAGAGGTGGACCGGGCCGGTATTCAAAGACAGGCGGTCATCATCGTGGGGCGGGTGCTGGATGTCAGCCTGGAAAGCCTGCGTCATAAATCGAAACTGTACGATGCCGGTTTTGCGCATGGTTTTCGGGCAAGCGATGCTGAGACGCATGGATAGACATGGCTGTCAGGCGGAGCGTCCATAAATGAATGACGGAGGCATGACCATTCCACCCGACCATATCGCCATTTGGGCGCTGACGGCGGCCGGGGCGACGCTTGCCCGAAAAATTCAGGCCCATTTCCCGGGCTGCCGGCTTTTCCTCGGTCGCCGGGCCGGTGGCGCCGAAGACGGCGGCCGATTCGAGCGCCTGGGGGACACCCTACCGCAGTATTTCAATCGCTACCGTGGTCATGTGTTTATCATGGCCACCGGTATTGTGGTCCGCTCCGTGGCGCATTTGCTGCGGGACAAAACCGAGGATCCGGCGGTTGTGGTCATGGATGAGTGTGGACAGCATGCCATCAGCCTTCTTTCCGGCCATCTGGGAGGTGCCAACGCCCTGGCCCGCCGCGTCGCGGATTGCATCGGCGCACGGCCGGTGATCACCACGGCCACTGATCTACAGAATGTTCCGGCAATCGATCTGATTGCCCAGGAACGGGGCCTGGCCATCGAAAACCCTGCGGCGATTCGCCATGTCAGCATGGCACTGCTCGCGGGCCAATCCATTTCCCTGCATGATCCACAGGGTTGCCTCGCGGGCGCACTGCCGGATGCATGCCTCCGGTCGGACGCCTCCACGACCGGCCCTGACGACGGAGAGGGGCGCAAATCTTGCGGCCCGGGCATATGGGTCGATGACATTCGCGTTGACCTGCCGGCCGAAATTCTGCTATTGCGACCCGCATCCCTTTTCGTCGGCGTGGGCTGTAACAGGAATACGCCCACCTCCGAAATCCGGGATCTGATGAACCAAGTAATGGACCAACACGGCTTGGCCCCGGCCAGTGTTGCCGGGCTGGCCAGTATCGATCTGAAAGCCGACGAGGAAGGCTTGCTGGAACTGAGCCGAAGCCTTTCACGACCCCTGATTTTTTTCTCGCGGGACCAACTGGCGCTGGTCCCGGACGTCCCATCGCCGTCGACGGTGGTCGAAAAGCATGTAGGAGTTAAAAGCGTATGCGAAGCAGCGGCCATTCTGGCCTCGGGAAACGGGCAACTGATCGCGCCCAAACAGACCACGCCCAACGTGACGATCGCGATCGCCCGAAAAGCCTTTACATCGTCGGCATAGGACCGGGGGCGCTCGATCATCTTTCACCGCGCGCGCGGGAGGTGCTGGCCGCCGCCGACACCATTGTCGGCTATACCACCTATATTGACCTCATCCGACCGCTCATCGATGGCAAGCAGATTATCAGCACAGGCATGACCAGGGAGGTGGACCGCGTCGAAGCCGGCCTTGCCGCGGCCCTTGAGGGGCGGGTCACGGCGATCGTCTCCAGCGGTGATGCCGGAATATATGCCATGGCCGGGTTGATTCTGGAAGTTTGTCAAAAACGGCAACTGCCGCTGAAGAAGCCCGGGGGGGTGGGTGATTCCGAAGCACTGCAAATTGAAGTCATATCCGGTATACCGGCCTTGGCCGCCGGGGCGGCGCTTTTAGGGGCCCCATTGACCCACGATTTCGCCGTGGTCAGTCTGAGCGACCTGTTGACCCCCTGGGAAACGATCGCCCAGCGGTTGGAGGCGGCCGCCCAATCCGATTTCGTCATCGTTCTTTATAATCCTAAAAGCAAGCGTCGCCGGGACAACCTCCAGCGGGCCTGTGACATCATCGGCCGCCACCGCCACCCCCAAACACCGGCGGGTATCGTAACGGGCGCCACGCGTGCCAATCAGACCGTGCGGGTGGCCACACTGGATGATCTTCCCCGCGCGGAGGTGGACATGCAAACCATAGTGTTTGTAGGGAATTCCACGACCCAGGCTTACGACGGATTTATGATTACCCCCCGCGGATATGCCCGCAAGTATGACATCGGTGGGGATTGAGACCCGGACGAGCACTTTTAATGCAAACCAAAATACCGGAAGACGATACCCATTCCACGCTTTCCCGCGGCTGCGTTCATATCTATACCGGGAATGGCAAGGGTAAAACCACGGCTGCCCTGGGGCTCTGTCTGCGGGCCGTCGGCGCGGGTTTCCGCGTTTATCTGGCGCAGTTCATGAAATCCGGTGACTACAGTGAACTCAAGGCCTTGAAGCGCTTGGGCCCGCAGGTGACCGTCGAACAATTCGGCACCGGACGCTTTGTGCGGGGCAAGCCTTCGGAAGAAGATCGTCAGGCCGCTCTGCAGGGATTCGAGGCGGCCAAGGCCGCACTGGCCTGCGGCGATTTCCAGATGGTCATCCTGGATGAGAGTATGGTGGCCCTCCATCAGGGATTGCTCTCACAGGAGCAGATTCTTACGTGGATCGACATGCGGCCCGCGGCCGTGGAACTGGTCTTGACCGGTCGCCATGC
>CAWKLN010000057.1:0-30004 GCA_963850465.1 uncultured delta proteobacterium | reverse complement strand
ACCAGGAACAATTTGTGATCCCCCTCCTTGCGGTAAAGCACCCGGGTAACAAGCAGGCCGGCATTGCCCACGATGACCCGTCCCGGTTCAAGCACCAGACGAACGTCCAGCCCCGCCAGCCCTGCCCGAATGGCAACGCCATAATCGGTCGGATGAGGGGGGCGTTCATCCTTATAGGTAATGCCAAGTCCCCCGCCCACGTCAACGACCCGGATGTCGATATTCTCCCGCGCCAGTTGATCGATCAGTCCTCGCAAACGCACCAGAGCGTCCCGGAATGGATCCGCCTCGGTAATCTGGGATCCGATATGGCAGTCGATACCTTTGACCTCGATGTGTGCCATGCGGTGTGCATCGCGATAGACCTCGAGCGCGGCCTGGGGAGACAATCCAAATTTATTCTTTTTAAGCCCGGTGGAGATGTAAGGATGGGTTTTCGGATCCACATCCGGATTGACGCGCACCGCAATCGGCGCCCGGCACTCCAGCAAGGCCGCCCTTTGGTTGATCAGTTCCAGTTCCGGCCGCGACTCGACATTCAGCATAAAAATACCGTGCTTCAAGGCACTGTCAATCTCAGGCGCTGTTTTCCCGACACCGGAATAGACGATTCTAGCGGGATCGAAGCCGGCCTTAAGGCCACGGAAAAGCTCGCCGCCGGATACGATGTCGAGACCGCTGCCAAGACGCGCGAATAACCGCAAGATGGCTTGACTGGAATTGGCTTTGGCAGAATAACAGACCAGACGGTCGATACCGTCGAAGGCCTGATCAAAGGCGCTGAAATGGCGGGTCAAAGTGGCGTGGCTGTATAGATAAAATGGGGTTCCGACACGGTCTGCGACATCAATGATACGGACACCTTCGCAACACAGTTCACCGTTGAGGTAATGAAAATGATGCATGGTATCCTCCCGTGGGCGTCATAAGCCTATTTTTCCGACAATGGCCGATACGCCGAACGTTTGCATGCTATTCCGTAACGATTTTAACAATGTTGGAATCCGGACCCAGATTCCCCTGCGCATCGTAAGGCACAACTTTAAAGCGATAAAGCGTACCGGGAAGAAGGGCTTCACGGTATTCCAGCAACGATCGTTTCGAATCCTTATCGATCAAGGGCACTTTGGCACCCCGTTTAAACAATACCGGGCATCCTTCGCAAGTATCCTCGGACATGGGTTCGGCGGAATGATAAACCAGGTATCCCGCCACGCCGGTTTCATCATTTATGGTCGCAGTCGCTGTCCAGCTCAAAACGATATCACTGCCATCCAGCTTTACCGCCAGGTTGTTTACACCGACAGGCGCTTTGACATTCGGTAGCGTAGGGGGCCCCTTTTTACCACAGCCGATGGGTGTGGCCGCACATATCGCAACGACGACAAAATAGAGAAGCATTTTGGGGAATACACGTCTCACGCACCACGTAACCATTGGCGTATATCACTCCTGGTGTTAGGGCAGAGATTCGGCTGCCAGCCGGGCACCTGCCAGACTGACGGCGGCCTTTACATTATCCGTCGCCGTGCCGCCTTTTGAGGTCCGTCGGTTGATGACCTGCTCCACCGTCAGCGCCTCGAACAGCGTGGCATCGATTTCGTCCGAGAATGTCCGCATTTCTTCGAGTGTCAATTGATCCAGTTCCTTGCCATGATCCAGGGCATAGGCCACAGCGCGACCGACCACGGCATGCGCTTCACGGAAAGGTATTCGCTTTCCCGACCAGATAGTCCGCCATATCCGTCGCATTGAGAAATCCCGTGGTCGTGGCGTGTCGCATGACATCCTGATTAAACGTCACCCGGGGAAGCATTTTGGTCATCACCGCAATGCAGGCGCGCAGCGTGTCCACCGTACTGAAAAGGGCACGCTTATCTTCCTGCATATCGCGATTGTAAGCCATCGGCAGGGCTTTCATGGTGGTCAACAATGCGACCAGGTCTCCAAAAACACGACCGGTTTTGCCTCGAATCAATTCCGGGACATCGGGATTTTTCTTCTGGGGCATGATACTGCTCCCGGTGGAAAAAGCATCCGGCAATTCAATAAACCCGAACTCCGTACTGGCCCATAAGATCAAGTTCTTCCGACAAACGGCTGAAGTGCACCATACAGATACTGGCCGCGGATAGGAACTCCAGCATAAAGTCGCGGTCCGCTACGGCATCCATGCTGTTGGCGGATACTTCCGCGAAACCGAGTTGGGCGGCGGTGTCGTCGCGGTCAATGGGATAGGTTGTCCCTGCCAGGGCCGCACACCCCAACGGCATGACATCGATGCGGGGCAGTGCGTCACGGAACCGTTCGCCGTCACGCGTAAACATTTCATAATAGGCCATCAAGTGATGGGATACTAACACCGGTTGGGCGCGCTGCATATGCGTGTATCCGGGCATGACGGTGCCGATGTTGGCCTGGGCCACATCTACGAAAGCCTTTCGTAGCGTATGCAGCTGATGGATGATATGACGGGTTTCCTCCCGCAGATAAAGGCGGGCGTCCAGAGCGACCTGGTCGTTACGGCTGCGGGCCGTGTGCAGTTTGCGGGCCACGCTGCCCACAATATCATACAGTCGGCTTTCGACATGCATGTGAATATCTTCCAGGCTGTCATCGAAAACGAATTGGTCGTTGGCAATTTCATCCCGGATCTGATCCAGCCCTGTGACAAGCTGCGCCGCATCTTCTTTCGAAATGATGCCCGATCGCGCCAGCATGCGGCAATGGGCGATACTACCTTCGATATCGTGTCGGTAAAGTCGTCGGTCAATCGCAATGGAAGAAGTAAAAGCCTCAACCATTTGGTCCGTCTGCTCTGAAAAGCGTCCATCCCAGGCTTTTTGGGTCATCGTATGTCTCCTGCCATAACGATCCGGGCCGTATGGCGTATTTCATCCGCCACTGAAGGTTGTCTTCCTGTCTTTTCCCTGGCCGATGAATCCTGGCGTTTCAGTCCTTCTGATCCAGCATTTTATGGATGCGCAAGCGAAGGGCGTTGAGCCGGATAAAGCCTTCGGCGTCTTTGTGACTGTATACTTCGTCGTCTTCAAAGGTTGCAAAGTCTTCCCGATACAGAGAGCGATCCGATTTGCGGCCGGTGACCTGGCAGTTGCCTTTGAACAAGTCCAGGCGGACAACCCCCGTCACGTTCTTCTGGGTCATATCGATCATATTCTGCATGATCGCCATCTCGGGCGAAAACCAGAATCCGTTGTAGATCAGCCTGGCATATTTGGGTATCAGGGAATCCCTTAAATG
This sequence comes from uncultured delta proteobacterium, assembly GCA_963850465.1. Lineage (GTDB taxonomy): Bacteria > Desulfobacterota > Desulfobacteria > Desulfobacterales > UBA5852 > JABZFP01. The sequence continues at coordinate 26,743 of CAWKLN010000057.1, read as the reverse complement.
CAAAACTTCCCGATCGAGTGTAATGGATTCCATGGCCATATGGGCCGCTCGCAGAATGGTCCCTCCGGGTGTTTCATACACCCCTCGGGACTTCATGCCCACAAACCGATTTTCCACGATGTCCGCCCGCCCGATGCCATGTTTGCCCCCCAGTTTGTTCAAGCGCATCAGCATCGCGGCCGGGGACAGAACTTCGCCGTTGATCGCCGTGGGATTTCCTTGCAGAAAACTGATTTCAACCGTCTCTGGTTGATCCGGTGCGTCGAGCGGGGACTTTGTCAGCGTGAAGATATCCTCCGGTGGCGCCGCCCAGGGGTCTTCCAATATCCCCCCCTCGTAGCTGATATGCAGCATGTTGCCGTCGGTGCTGTATGGCTTGCGATGGGTTGTGGGCACTTCGATGCCATGGCGTTTGGCAAAATCCATGAGGACGGTCCGCGAATTCAAATCCCACTCGCGCCAGGGGGCCACAATTTTGATATGCGGGTTTAAGGCCAGGTATCCGAGTTCGAAACGAACCTGGTCGTTGCCCTTGCCGGTGGCGCCATGACTGACTGCATCGGCGTTTTCCCGGGCCGCAATTTCGATTTGCCGTTTGGCAATCAGCGGGCGGGCGATGGATGTGCCTAAAAGATAGGTTCCCTCGTAAATGGCGTTGGCCCGAAAAGCGGGGAATACGTAATCCCGGACAAATTCTTCTTTCATGTCTTCTACGTAGGCTTTGGTGGCCCCTGTTTTAAGGGCATTGGCCTCCACGTGCGCCATGTCGTCAACCTGGCCGAGATCGGCCGAAAAACAAACCACCTCACAATCGTAGGTTTCTATCAACCATTTTAGAATGACGGAAGTATCCAACCCTCCAGAATATGCCAGAACCACTTTGTTCACATTGTCAGCCAATTTATTCAAGCCTCCGTTGATAGAATAGTATCCAGACAGTCGATCAGGGCATCGATCTCACCGGTCGAAATGATAAGCGGGGGCGCCAAGCGCAGAATATCCCCCTGCACACAATTAATCACAAAACCGCGCGCCAGGCAGGCTTTCACCAGTGGCGCACCGTCTTCTTTCAGTTTTATGCCAAGCAGGAGACCACGACCGCGAATGGCTTCAATGCGTTCGCGGCGCCGTTGCAGCCCCTGCAGTCGTTCCATGAAGTAATCGCCGATTCGCGCCGCCCGCTCGACAATATTCTCCGCTTCCATGGTTTTCACGACCGCCAGCGCGCCGGCCGTCATAATGGGCGTTCCGCCGAACGTCGTGGCATGCGCGCCCGGTCCAAAAGCTTGCGCCACCGCTTCGCGAGCCAGCATGGCACCGATCGGCAATCCGTTGCCGAGCGCTTTGGCCAGGGTCATGATATCCGGTGCCGCCCCCTCATGTTCATAGGCGAAAAGTTTCCCGGTTCTTCCCATGCCGGTCTGGATCTCATCCAGAATCATCAAGGTGCCGGTTTCATCACACAAACGTCTCACGGCCGGGAGATAAGCAGGGTCCGGACAGATGATGCCCCCCTCGCCCTGAATGGGCTCCAACAAGACGGCACAAACCGTTTCATCCAGTTTGGCGCGCAGGGCTTCCAGATCATTGAAGGGCACGAACGCGAACCCACCCAGGACAGGTTCGAATCCCTTGCGGATTTTTGCCTGCCCGGTGGCGGAAAGGCTGCCCATGGTGCGTCCATGAAAGGACTGCTCCATGGCAATGATACGATAGCGTCCGGTATCGCCTTGGTCGAAGAAGTATTTCCGCGCCAGTTTAATCGCGGCTTCATTGGCCTCGGCCCCGCTGTTGCAGAAAAATACCCGATCGGCAAAGCTGTTCCGGGTCAGCCATTCCCCCAACTCAGCCTGCGGTTTGGTGTAGAACAAATTGGATACGTGCAGCAATTTGCCTGCCTGTTCGGCAAGGGCCGCCTGTACGGCCGGATGCGCGTGTCCCAGCCCGCATACCGCAATGCCGGCAAGAAAATCAGTGTAGGCTCGCCCTTCCGTGTCCCACAGGGTGGCGCCTGCACCCTTTTCAAAGACGACCGGCATGCGGCTGTAAGTCGTCGCCAGTACCCGTTCCGCGGTATCGATCGTCGCGTGTGTCATTCCGTCACTTCCGTTCCTATGCCGCTGTCGGTAAAAAGTTCCAGCAGCAATGCATGGCGCTTGGTGCCATTGATGATGGGGACTTTGGTGACCCCCTCCTGCAGCGCCGCCAGGGCATATTCAATTTTAGGGATCATGCCGCCGGATATCGTGCCGTCAGCGATCAGGGACTGGATATCGCGTCGGCTGATGGAAGAAATTAACTGCCCCTGCTGATTCAGCACCCCGTCCACATCCGTCAGATACACGAGACGCCCGGCGTGGAGCGCACGGGCAATGTGGCTGGCCACCAGATCGGCGTTGATATTAAAAGTCTCTCCGTTCGGACCGGTGCCGACCGGCGCCACGATGGGAATAAAACCCTTTTCGACGAGCGTATTGATGATGTCGGGGCAGATGCGCGTTACATCCCCCACCAGTCCGGGGTCGATAATTTCCGGAGGTGTGTCGATGCCGTCCTGCTTGACGATCTGTAATTTTTCAGCCTCGATCAAGCCGCCATCCTTGCCGCTCAAGCCGACAGCTTTCCCGCCATGCCGGTTGATCAGGGCCACGATGCTTTTATTGACCTTGCCGCCCAGCACCATTTCAACCACATCCATGGTGCGTTCATCGGTCATCCGCATGCCACGCACAAACTTGGGGCGTATCCCCATTTGGTCCAGCACCGAATTGATCTGAGGGCCGCCGCCATGCACCACCACCGGGTTCAGGCCAATAAATTTCAGCAGGGTAACATCCTGCGCGAAGTCATCCCGCAATTGGGGGTCGACCATGGCATGCCCCCCATACTTGATGACAATCGTCATCTTCGAAAACCGGCGGATATACGGCAGGGCCTCTACCAGAATGTCCGCCACACTCGGTGTCTGCGCGGTATTGGGTGGCGCCATCGCCTCTGCTCCTTGCATCATCATTTTGGTCATAAAATGTAACGGCTAAGATCTTCATCGTCTTTAATGCTCTGCAGGCGCGACAAAACGTATTCCCGGTCGATTTCGATCGTTTTGTTTTCGATATCCGGTGCCTCAAAAAGAATGTCTTCCAGCAAACGCTCCATCAGGGTATGCAGTCTGCGGGCTCCGATATTTTCGGTGCGCGTGTTCACCTCCTCGGCAATCGTAGCAATCGTATGTACGGCGTTGTCCGTAAAGGTGAGGGTGACGCCTTCCGTTTCCAGCATCGCCTGGTATTGAAGCAACAGGGCATTGCGGGGTTCCTTTAAAATCAAATAAAACTCGTCCTTGCCCAGCGAGCTGAGTTCCACCCGAATGGGAAATCGTCCCTGGAGTTCCGGAATCATGTCGGAGGGTTTGATCGTATGGAACGCCCCGGCGCCGATAAAAAGAACGTGATCGGTCTTGACCGGGCCGTATTTGGTATTGACCGAACTGCCCTCGACGATGGGCAACAGATCCCGTTGAACCCCTTCACGGGAAACATCGGGCCCCTGCCGGCCATCCGATCCGACAATCTTGTCGATTTCGTCGAGAAAGATGATGCCCGATTGTTCCACTTTCTCGATCGCACTTTTGACGACTTTGTCCATATCCACCAGACTCTGCGCTTCTTCCTGAATGAGAATCTCGCGGGCCTGATGGACCTTCATTTTACGTTTCTTGGTGTTTTTCGGCAGAAGCCCTCCCAGCATGTCCTTGAAGTTAAATCCCATCTCCTCCATGCCGGTGTTCGAAAATATTTCCACCATGGGTGTCGACCGGCCGGTGACATTGACTTCCACATCACGCTCGTCGAGCTTGCCCTCTCTGAGCATACGGCGCAGTTTTTCCCGCGTGTTCGATGAGGCCTCCTGGGAGTGCCTCGGCAAGATTGGCGCTCTCGGTGGCATCCGCCGATTTGAGCTGAAATCCGCGCGGTGGCACTGTCTTGGGCAGCAAAATATCGAGCAGGCGATCTTCCGCCAGTTCGCGCGCCTTGGGCTGCGCTTCTTCCTGGGCAAGGGTTTTGAGGTGATTGATGGTCAGTTCCAGCAGATCCCGCACCATGGACTCCACATCGCGCCCGACGTAGCCCACTTCGGTAAATTTGGAGGCTTCAACTTTGTAAAAAGGCGAATCCGCCAGCAGTGAAATGCGGCGGGCGATCTCCGTCTTTCCGACGCCGGTCGGCCCGATGAGAATGATATTCTTCGGAGCGATTTCATCGCGCAGTTCTTCCTTGACGTTCTGTCGCCGCCATCGGTTGCGCAACGCGATGGCCACCGAACGCTTGGCCTGGTTCTGGCCGATGATGTATTTATCGAGTTTCCGGACCATTTCGGCCGGTTTGAGTTGATCCATGATATCCCCAATTTTGACGGGGGCCCCTTACGGTCCCCGCCGGTTTACGCAAGAACGGCCTTTTTATGCTTCTTCAATGGTCAATTCGCGGTTGGTGAATACGCAAATGTCCGCAGCGATCTAGCATGGCGGCTTCGACGATTTCACGGGCGGTCATGACGGTATGTGTCGTCAGCGCCTTGGCCGCGGCCTGGGCGGCAACACCGCCGGAGCCGATGGCGAGGATTCCCTCATCGGGTTCGATGACATCGCCGTTGCCCGATATCAGCAAGGTGCTCTCTTCATCCGCCGCAATCATGAGGGCCTCAAGACGCCGCAAATATTTGTCCGTCCGCCATTCCCGTGCAAGCTCCACCGCGCTGCGAACCAGATTGCCGTTGTACCGTTCGAGTTTGGCCTCCAGTTTTTCCGATAGCGTCAGGGCATCCGCCGTAGCACCGGCAAAACCGACAATAATCCGTGCGTTATAGATACGGCGGACTTTGCGGGCATGGTGTTTGACAACCGTGTTGTTCATACTCACCTGACCGTCACCCGCCACAGCCAGTTGGCCCTTGTGGCGAACGGCCAGAATGGTTGTTCCCCGGATCTTCATCATGGCTATTGCTTTCCTGTTGGCCGGCCGCACTTATTTCCGCGGATGGGCCTTGTCGTAGACCTCCATCAGCCGATCGATGCTGACATGGGTGTATTTCTGGGTTGTGGAGAGGCTTTCATGGCCGAGCAATTCCTGAACCGCCCGGAGATCCGCCCCGGCATTCAACATATGCGTTGCGAACGTGTGTCGCAGGGTATGGGGTGAAACCGGCACCAGCAGCCCGCAGGCCCGCACCAACTGATCGAGGCAGCGGGCCATGGAACGTGCCGTCAAGCGCCCCTTGTACTTATTCAAAAACAGCGCGCCCGGGTGTTCGAGTGCTATACCGGTCTCGCTGTACAGGCGCTCCCGGTATCTTAGAATCGTCCGTGTCGCTTTTTGTCCAATCGGTACGATGCGCTCCTTATTTCCTTTGCCGGACACTTTAATCGCCATGCCGTCAAAGTCGACATCAATCGTGTTCAATCCGGCCAGCTCGGAAACCCTGACCCCGGTGGAATAAAGCGTTTCAAAAATCGCCCGGTTGCGCAAGTCATAGAGCGTGTCGCCGGGAACGGCATCCAGCAGGCGGAACATATCGTCAACCGTCAGATAAGACGGTATTCTTTTCTCCTGCTTGGGTGTCAGCACCGTCTCGGCCGGGTTACTTTCAATCACGCCCTGCCGGATGAGAAACCGGAAAAAAGTTCGTACAGCCGACAACTTACGGGCAATCGTCGATTTACGGTTCTTCTGGTATAGGACCGCCAGATAACCCCGGATGGCGAGGGCATCCACTTGCCGGGGGTCAAGTCGCGCTGCGGCCTCGCGCCGTTCATCCGCATCATTGCCGACACCCGCAATAATGGCGGCAAATTCCTGCAGATCATTGCGATAGGCCCGCAGGGTATTGGCCGCGTATCCTTTTTCCGCGGATAACGATTCCAGAAAAGACTGAAGTGTGGGTATCCGTGATGAATGTGTTGCCAACTTCTCGCCTATTCGTCGTGTCGGCCCGTCCCAACGTAATTTCAACCTCCATGCTTACGCTCAAAGGCCGTGTTGTAGAGATCGTCCCGGACTCTGCCGTTAAAACGTTCCGCAGGTTTGAACCGGTGTCGGAATGGGACGCACGGCCCGAAAGTGTTTCACCTTACAAGACGTGCCCGGGTTATACCGCCATCAGCGCTGCAATCTCTTCCCAGGAAGACACTTCCCGAAACGGATGGGGGCAGCGATTCCAAGGCTGCGCGAACACAATAGGCGCAATACCCGCCTGGCTCAACAGAAAACAGGTTTCCAGCCGATCCTCCACAAAAACTTGAATGCCCTTCGAATGAAGGACCGCCGTCTTGGCTTCAAAGGAACCGGTGGCCACCACGTCGATTTGGCTGGCGTCAAGCGGCATGGTGCTCTCCAGCCAGGCACGTATTACGCCGGCCTCCGGGCGGGCAGTCACAAATCGCACGGGGTGTCCGTTTGCGCCGAATCTCGCCATGGTTTGGCAGCAACCGGTAATGGCGTGCAGCCGCGGGGCGTGCGTCCCTTCGATGATCTGTTGAATAATGGCATCGATGATGGCCGGCTCCAGATCAAGGCACTCCTCGAGATTGTAGCTGGTAATGTCCGCATACAGGAGGTGATCGATCCGAAATGATTCCCGGGCAATATCGACAAACAACCGCATGGTGTCGGCAATGACGCCATCAACGTCGAAACCGGTCGTCGCGGGGGTAAGTCCCGTATAGAGCGGCACCGTATCCGTCACCACTTGGTGCTCGGGCACATAAGACTTTTCAAAGGCCGCGTCCAAATTCAGTTATTCCTTCAGTGGGGCCGCCTGGTCACGCTTTTCAAACGGGAAATTTTGCGTTTGTAGATGGTGGCCATGCGGCGGTCTTTGGCTTCCAAGGCTGCGGCGCGCTGCACCTTCAGCTCTTTGATCTGAGCCTTTACCTCGCGGATCGAAGAACTCGCCTTTTTGGGTCCGGCCTCTTCGATGCCGCGTGCTTTTTTGATTTCGGTCAGCAGTTCGGGCTTGTTCATACCGTGCGCCCCCGTGATGCCCGGAATCTCCCTTGCTAAATCACGCAATTCCTTCGCTGTCATTTTTTCGAGAGGTTTTTCCTTGGCTTCCTTCTTTTTTCCAGCCATGCGCCATATTCTCCTTTCATGAAAGCATAAGCGGAGGCTGGCAAGCCCCCGCTTTGTAAAACCTTTCAGCGTTTCGCCAATGCGCTTCTGCTTGTGGCAAACCGGATTTCATAAACGGGTTTCAATAAACCACTTTATCCGTCGCTGTCAACTGTTGCGCCCCGGGTAGGTTGACCCGGGGGCTGCTGCTCTATCCGTCGCCCGCCTTTTCATCGCGGGTCTTCAACTCCCGATCATAATTCTTGAGAAGCGGCCGGAAAAGATCGATCGGTATCGGAAAGATCGTGGTGGTATTGTTTTCGCTGGCCATCTCGTTGACCGTCTGCAGATAACGCAGCTGCAGAGCCACCGGGTGTTGTTCGATAATAACGGCGGCTTCCGACAGTTTATCGGCGGCCTGCCGCTCGCCTTCGGCGTTGATGATTTTTGCACGCCGTTCGCGCTCCGCCTCGGCCTGCCGGGCCATCGCGCGCTGCATTTCCTGTGGCAGATCGATGTGCTTAAGTTCCACCGTGGCAACCTTGATGCCCCAGGGATCGGTATGGGTGTCGAGGATTTCCTGGAGTTCGGAATTGATTTTGTCCCGCTCGGAGAGTAAGTCATCCAGTTCCACCTGGCCACAGACGCTCCGGATCGTGGTCTGAGCCAGCTGCGACATGGCATAACTATAATTTTCCACTTCGATAATCGCCTTGATCGGATCGATCACCCGAAAGTAGATGACGGCATTGACCTTTACCGACACATTGTCGCGCGTAATGACGTCCTGCGGATCCACATCGAGGGCCACCAGACGCAGACTGACTTTGACCATTTTATCGACCACCGGGATCAGGATGATAAGTCCCGGACCTTTGGCTTTGATCACCCGGCCGAGCCGGAACACCACACCGCGCTCGTACTCGTTTAAGATTTTGATGGCCGCGGTAAGAAAAAAAACCGCCAGAACAATGATTAAAATGGTTGTATACATCGGCCCTCCGCATAAGAATTAAGGGTTGCAGGCCTCCAAACGGGCATCATCCGGAAACCGGTTTGCGCCCTGCGGCCGCGACGTCGTCAGCCTTCGGAAGGCACGGCCTCCACGATCATCGTCAAGCCTTCGATTTCCACCACACGAACCGTCTGTCCGGTCTCCAGGGCCGACGCGGAACGCGCCTTCCAAAGTTCACCATGAACGAACACTTTGCCCTCAGGATCGATGGTCTGTTTGACGGTACCGATTTCTCCGATCAGGCCACTCCGGCCGGTGCGGGCACCGGCGACCTGGGCCTTGAAAGCCAGCCCGGCAACCACGGCGAAAAAGGCGGATACGATACCCACCGCCGGAATCAAAACGCCCAGGGACAGTCGGACGCCATAATCCGATTCCTTATAGAGCATCAAGCCGCCCAAAAAAAGGGCGATGGCGCCGGCCACACTCAGCATGCCATAGCTGGTGACTTTAATTTCGAGGATAAAGAAGATGACGGCCAGGGCCATCAACAGGATCCCGACATAATTGACCGGTAGCATCTGAAACGCATAGACGGATAAAATGAGACACAGGCCGCCGATCACGCCCGGGAAAATGGCACCAGGGTGCGACAGCTCGAAATAGAGACCGGCGGCACCGATGAGAAATAGGATAAAAGCGATATTCGGATCACTGATGGCTTTCAGGATCTTGGTTCGCAGGCCTTCGGCCACTATTTTACGCGGGGCATCCTTGAGGGCGAGTGCGTTCTTGCCTTTGACCTTGCGGCCGTCGATCAAGTTCAACAAGGCGTTCATATCGTCAGCGACCAGATCGATCACGTTTTCCCGCAAGGCTTGGGTTTCGGTAATCGATACGCTCTCGCGGATCGCATCCTCCACCCAATCGGCATTGCGCCCCCGCTGTTCGGCAACGCTGCGGGCCTGCGCCACCATATCGTTGACAACCTTCTCCGACATGGCATCATCGATTTCTTTGCCGCCCGCGCCCACCGGGTGGGCTGCCCCGATATTGGTCCCAGGCGCCATGGCAGCGATATCAGCGGCCATTGTTATCATGACTCCAGCCGATGCCGCCCGGGCGCCCGATGGCGCCACATATACCACGACCGGCGTGCGGGCCGCCAGGATTGCGACAATGATGTGCCGCATGGATTCGGCCAATCCACCGGGCGTGTCGAGTTGGATCACCACACAGGCCGCGTTCTCCCGGTCAGCGGTTGCAAGCGCATCTTTCACGAAATCGGCAACCCCCGGCCCGATCGGTGCGGCAATTTCCACGATATGAACAGCCGGTATCGTTTCCGATGCGATGATGCCGGGCACACCCATCAACAGCAACAAAATCACGACCAGCAGGCGTCGTTCAAATCGCATGGCCATACTCCCGCATGAGCAGTTTCATGTCTTCCCAGACATCGCGTTTCTTTTCGGGCGATCTCAGCAGGTAGGCCGGATGGTAGGTGGGCAGCAACCGAATGCCGTTATAATCGTGAAATCGCCCCCGCAAACGGGAAATGGCCTGATCCGTGCCCAGCAAGGTCTGAGCGGCAACTTTCCCAAGCGCAACGACGAACTCCGGCTGGATGGCGTCCAACTGGCGTTTCAGAAAAGGCAGGCAGGTTTGGATTTCATCCGGCAGCGGATTGCGGTTTTGGGGTGGCCGGCATTTGACAATATTGCCGATGTAGACCTCATCGCGGGTCAGCTTGATGGCGTGGATAATGCGTGTGAGCAGTTCACCGGCCGCCCCCACGAAAGGTTCGCCCTGGAGATCTTCATCACGCCCGGGGCCTTCGCCGACAAATACCAGCCGGGCGTGAGGGTTTCCGGTGCCGAAAACGATGTGTTTCCGCTTCAGGCATAACCCGCACCGCTGACAATCCCCCAGGTTCTCCCGAATGGCGGCAAGCGTTTCGGGCGATCGGGTTAGAGGCTGATGCCATCGTGCGATGCGTTCCTTGGCTTCGGCCGAGCAATCGTAACCGATCACCCCGTTTTGACGGTATTGGCGAAAAGTGTATATGAGGTCATCCAGAACCGACAGGATAGTGTTGGGCTTGGATTCCATGGCACGTTACCAGGCTTTCGATCGGGTTGCATTTAGAATTTCTCCAAACACACCAAACCAAGTAAGGGTGTCCTTCTGAAAATAATCGCTGCCGGCGTGATTGCAAGATAAACAGGCAACCAACCGACGCTTTCAGGGTTCCGTCGCCGTCAACGCCGCAATACGATCCAGCAGACAGTGGGCCGCCTTTTCTTTTTCCATCACATCCAAGGGTTCGGCCGTCCCGTCGGGATAAAAGAAGGTCACTTTATTGGTATCGCCGGCAAAGCCGGAACCCGGCTCACCAATAACGTTGCCGACAATCAGGTCCAGATTTTTCTCTTTCAGTTTCTGTGAGGCGTTTTCCTTCAGATCCTGCGTTTCCGCGGCAAACCCAATCACCAGCCGCGTTCCCTTCCGCTGACCGATCTCGCGTAAAATATCTTGCGTCTTTTCCAACGTCAGCGTCAGATGACCGGCCGTTTTTTTAATTTTATGCGCGGCCGGCGATACGGGGCGATAGTCGGAAACCGCAGCGGTCTTGATCACAATGTCGACATCGTCGATCAGCCCCATGACGCAATCGTGCATCTCCTGAGCCGAAGTTACCCGGTGAACGTCAACGTCGATCGGGTCCGGTAGCCCGACCGGACCGCACACCAGCTTCACCTTAGCGCCGCGCTGGCGGGCGGCATTGGCAATCGCAAAACCCATTTTACCGGTTGACGGGTTGCTGATATAGCGCACCGGATCGATGGCCTCCCGGGTCGGTCCGGCCGTAACGAGAACGGTCTGGCCGGCAAAATCGTCCGGCGCCATGACGGCGGCCAATTTCTCCATAATAAATGCCGGTTCCGGCAGGCGTCCGGGCCCTACCGTGCCGCAGGCCAGTTGCCCGTCATCCGGTTCGATCAGAACATGGCCATAGCTCCGCAGGATTTCGAGATTTCGCTGGACCGACGGATGCTGGTACATATTGGTGTTCATGGCCGGGCAGATGACCACCGGGGCCGTCACCGCCAGCATGTAGGTGGACAGCGCATCGTCGGCAATCCCCCCGGCCAGTTTGCCAATGCAATTGGCCGTGGCCGGGGCAATAACGGCCAGATCGGTGGATTGTGCCCAGTCGATATGCCGGATGGCCGCATCGCCTTCATCAAACACACTGGTGCAGACCGGCTGTCCGGAAAGGGCTTGAAACGTCCCCGCACCGACAAACCAGCGGGCATTTTCGGTCATTATTACCCGAACGCTGGCCCCGGCTTTCGTCAACAGACGCAAAAGTTCGATGCTTTTATAAGCCGCGATCCCGCCGGTAACCCCCAGCGTCACATTCTTGCCTTCCAAAAATGGCCCCATGCCTATCCCTTAAATTGAGCTGTAAACATCACCGCTGTAACGGGGGAAGTCCATCTTTCGTCATCGCCGTTACTGAGCGCCGGCATCCTTAAATAAGGCGCCATCGATCCCTTTTGCGGAAGGGGCGACCGCAATTTCAACATAGGTATAGATCATCTCTTCATGAATACTGATCACCGCCGTACGGTTGATTTTCTGGAAAACAAGAATTGAACTGGTGTCGGCTGAGGGTGATTTAAAGGAGGCAATTTCCTGCCATTTTTCACGTTGCATGGCGCTTTTGAAAAAAGTAATCAACGAATCGCGATCCACCCAGCCCTTGACGGTTAAGATCCCGGTCGTCAAGCCCGACCCCTCAATGATATAGGTCCGCTTGGGGTCGATCTTCATCTCGCTGGGCAGCAGGATATCGTCAAAGTCGCGATAAAGCGTGGGAGAACCTGCTTTATCCGCGCTATCCGACCCGGAACTGCTGGATGTGCTGTTCATGCTTGAACAGGCCGCCAGGGTGATCGCCACTACTGCCAGGAATAGATAGCAAGCCAGATTGTTCCGCCATCGCTTTGAATGCATAATGGTCCTCCGTTGCTGTGAGTTGATGGCCGCATGGTCCAGCCGGGAAAGGTAATGTTTTCGGGGTGATGAGGTTGTAATAGGGCAGTCCCCAGAGGCTTTTACCAGTGACAGGTGCTATACCACAAGGGGGCTTTGAAAGGCAACTGCAAGCAGCGACGCGCGTGTATTGTCGTGCAGACGCTTAGGGGCTATCATGGAGGGGGCGTATCAGTTGAATATGGGAAAACTCAGGGGATGTGGAATTTCAAATGGTGTGGACATGTTGCGGTCTGTGTCTCCCGTCATAAGGATGCACATTTGCTGCACCCGATAAACCTGTATTTGAGGTCTAAAATGGACCCTCAGGGACCCTTTTCAGGACTTGCATAAAAGCCCGCAATCTGTTATCGGCAGGACCTCTAAAGCATCCCTCTCATCGTTCAGAGCCCCCGTAGCTCAGTGGATAGAGCATTGGATTCCTAATCCATGTGCCGCAAGTTCGATTCTTGCCGGGGGCACCAGCCAAACGGATTCAAACCATCGATTCTATGCCCTTCGGGTGGGCCATCGAATAGCCAGATAGGCGCTTAATACCAGCAGCCTTTCACAGCCTTATGATTGATTCAGCCTTTCCAGTATAGAGATTCCGACCAACCGAAATCTCTTATACCGGCCTTTGTCAATCCGCGAAATGTGTCTGATTTCAACCTTGTACATACCGGAAGGATTGGAGTCTTGCGGGGAAATGAAATTTGCATCGACAGTCTGTCCGACTTCAATCATTTTCAGAAAATCTGAATTTTCGCTGACCAGAAGACCGGCACCTTTTATGGATACATCATTCACCTTGAACTGATAAATAGGGGTCCCGACGAGTTTGATTTCAATACGATAACTTTTGAACCGTGTTGCTCGGGGTTCAACCCTTTTTTCTTCAGTAATTCTCTCTGATGAATTTTTGCGCATGGGAAGGAGCCCTTCTAAATATACAGAGCGCAAGTCTCGCTCCGCGAGGCAGGTTCATGTCCTTCTGATCACAACGTCCTAGTACATCATTCGATAAATGCCTCGGCACAATTTGTCAACAACATCCCCAATGATACGCCAACGCCCTTGGAGCCTGGAGCATCGGGCCTTGGGCCCGGTCAGCAAAGCGATGCGGTGGAAATCTTTCATGAATTAACCGGTAGATGGCTATCTTTATCGAGTAGATAGATCTGGCCATCGATATTTCCCATTCACCATATTGATATATTGTCTCGAATAGCGATAAGGGTCTTGGTGAGATGACCGTCCTTTTTGCCATATCTAACCGGTGCTTTCATCTGTCACTTTTCCTTTGCCTTATTCGTTGTCCTAATGAAATTTGGACGACAGGAGGCTGTTTGGATCATGCAGAATGGGTCCTGCTGATAAGAATTGTTCCAGGTGAGCCGGGATCGGGCTTCGTCGATATCGCTGTAAGCCCGCATGTCCACACCACGAAAATCCGTGTAAGTGCATATCAACCGGGCCATCCCGAACAGCGATATATCTGACCCGGCGACAATGGCCCATCCGGGGGTAAAACAATGTTTGATTTCGGCGTAGAACCGGAGCGGGTCTTCAAGGCCCTCTTGGGACGGATTGACCTCGGACTTGCGGCCATCGATGAGGGCCCGCATGGGCGCTTTGAAATCCCGATCCTGCATGCCCCGCTGCAAGGCATCGAAAAATTCGCGTATTGAGAAGTCGCCTTCGGTGACCAGGGTAAGGATGTCTCCTCGTATGGTGTGGGTAACGCTCATCAGCCCGTGACTTTCCTGTAATGACCCGATTAAATATTGTAAATGTTATGAAATCGCTGACACGGAACCGTCAATTGTAATAGTCATGTCCGCGCAAGGTCGCAACGACGTACTCAAACGCCGGCCGATTTTCTTCATAATTATCTTCGGGGCATGAAAGCATGACAATGGTCTGGCAGGAGCGGTCCTTTTGACATGGGAACAGAAACCACTCGAAGGTCATTTGCTTCTTGGCCGAATTTTCGATGATCCGGGTATCGACCCCGAACACTTTTTCGGGCTTGAAGGTGCGCTGGCTGACGAAGTAGTTCTGCTGCGTCGCAACAAGATTATCCTTATAAATCCGATAATCGTAGCTGAGAACATTCACTTCGGCTTCCAATCGCGTTCGCATCTCATTGATCCGGTTTTCCCAGTGGTGCTCGTCCAATTTGAGGTAGCGGGGGTAGGCCAGCTTCATTTTCTGGTTCATCACTGCAATGAGCCCCTGGGTTGCATTGTTGGTCAACACCAGGCTCGCCATATCCTCATCAACCCACCGGGCGTATCGCTCCAGCGCTTTCGCCTGATCTTCAACAGGCGCCCATCCTCGGGGGAGATCCAGGGAAAATTCATACTCGAAATTGGTATACGTGTTCCCGACGATGAGCGGCGACGGGAGGGTCGAACAACCGTTTATGCTCACCACAATGATCCATGCGAGTCCACCGACCCATCGCAGAATTCCTCGAATCAACAACTTTTCATCTTTCATAATTTATAACAAATTCTTTTATTTAAGAACTACCACAAAAAAATGGGAATAATTTCGTTCACAGCGGGATCTGACCTGTTTGAACGCGCTAACGCATCCGGCAAATGTCCGTGAACCGCACAAACTTTAAGGACGTGATCCTTGAATGATACGATTAACATGATAGGCTCCGTTCTGGTCATGCTCTTGATTATGACGCTTTCACCAGCGCAGTCAATGGAAATGCAGTCTATCAGGATCTTTTCGACGGCATTGCGAACACCATCAAAGCGCTGACGCAGAGTGCCGAAAGCGATCCGGCGGTCCTGCACGAACGAAAAACCGTTTCACGATCCGTACGACAGGCCCTCACAACATTTTCGGAGCCCTATCAAACGGTATTGATGCTTCATTTCATGGAGGAATACAGTTTCCTGGAAATCAGCAACATGCTTGGCATTCCCATCGGCTGGTGGAACTCTGGCGGTAAAATGACGTGGTTTGTGTGGTCTTGCGAAAGCCGCCCCCGGAAACCGCTACCGGTGTTTGAAAACCAGGCGTAAGGGTTTTGGAATCCCTCAAGTATTTCTTCTTATTCCTCCAAAAAAGACCGTTAGCGCTGGTGGAAAGTCATTTTTTGCTTGTGCAATCTCTGACCAGACACTATTCTCGGCTATCAACCATCTTTCAAGGAGGCGTGCATGTCACTGTTAGTCAGTTCGCGGCAGAAGGCTTTGGGTGCCTATGTTGTCACGTTGACCGGAGAAATTAACGGGCAGACTTACCCTGTACTGGAAAACAAGCTGGATCAACTGCTGGCGGAAAGCCCGACCGTGATAGTTCTGGATATGGCGGAAGTCAGCTACTTGAGCAGTGCCGGCATCCGGGTGATCCTTAAAACCAAAAAAGTACTGACGGCCCACGCCGGCAAACTGGTGTTCATGAATCTTCAGCCCCAGATTAAAAAGGTGTTTGAAATTATCAATGCCCTGCCGAGCATGCGGGTCTTCAAAGATCTCAAGGAGATGGATGACTACCTGGATCGGATGCAGCGCAAAGTGACCGGCGCAGCCGAGGAAGAACTTTAATCCTCTTGCGGGTTCTTCAAACCGTCAGCTTTAAGAAGTGTTCGGCGTGAGCCATAGCAATATTAATGCGGGGCATCGTCGCGCATCGTAACGGCAATCTGGCGAAAATCATCCTGCTGCGCCCAAAACGCCTCCACGACGCGGGGGTCGAAATGCTTCCCCGCCCCCTCCCGGATGATACGGCCGGCATCTTCATGGGTCATGCCCGGTTTGTAGACCCGCGCGCTGACCAGGGCGTCATAGACATCCGCCACCGCAACCAGCCGGGCCGACAAGGCAATCGCTTCCCCTTTGATACCAAACGGATAGCCGCTGCCATCCCATTTTTCATGGTGTCCCAAGGTGATTTCGATGGCCCGTGACAGAAAAGGCCCCCCGCCCCCCATTTCTTCGCGCAGTTCCAGGAGCGTATCCCCTCCGATGGCCGGGTGGGTTTCCATGATTTCCCGCTCCTGGGCGGTAAGCCGCCCTTTTTTGAGCAAGATACCGTCCGGGATACCGACTTTACCGATATCGTGCAGCGCCGCGGTTTTGACCACGACTTTAATCCAGCGCTCGGTGATCGACGGATCGGTCTTGGCCAGTTCCCGTGCCAGAACCTCGGTATATTTACAGATTCGCTCGAGGTGCTTGCCGGTATCGTCATCACGGGCTTCCGTCAATTTGGCCATCGCAAAGATAATGCTGTCCCGGCTGCGAAGCAGCTCCTGGCTGCGCTCTTCGACTTTTTTCTCCAGATTCTCGTTCAATTCCGTCAACTCGGCATTGGCGACACTCAACTGCTGCTGGAGACAGCGCAGCGTGAGGTGGGTATTGACCCGCGCAATGACTTCTTCGGGTTGAAAAGGTTTGGTGATGTAATCCACAGCCCCGAGTTCCAGACCTTTGACCTTGTCTTCGGTCTGCGTCAGGGCGGAGAGGAAGATGATCGGAATCTCAAAGGTGGCCGGATCGGCCTTCAGGCGCCGACAGACTTCATATCCGTCCATTTCCGGCATCATGATGTCGAGCAGGATCAAATCCGGCTCCGCTTTGGTCGTCACGGCCAGGGCGCTGGCGCCATCCCGGGCTGCCAGAAGGCGATACCCCCTGCCCTCCAAGGTGGCTTGCAGCACCTGAAGATTGGTGGGGTTGTCATCCACCATCAGAACTTTGTCTTTTTCTTCCTTGGGCTGGCAGGACATATATTTTCTTGGTTCCATGATCGGTCTCCACCGGTTGCATCGAAATACTATTCCACAACCCCCAAAACCAGCGCCTGGTCGTCATCCGCCGGGCGATCGCCTGCAAACCCATCCACGTCCCGCATGATGCCCTCGACGATATGCCGCGCCTTCGTGCCGGACACCTTTTGGAAGCTTTCAACCACCCGGGTCTCGCCGTATAATTCACCTGATGCATTGAATCTTTCGCATATTCCGTCTGTATAGAGCAGGAAACGATCCCCCGGCTGCAACCGGATCTCACTCACGGGTACGGTGTCGAAATCATCGATACCCAGCGGCGTGACGCCGGGGATTTCCCATTCCCGGGCGCGGCCTTCGGCCGGCTCGTACAGCACCGGGTGTCCATGCCCGGCACGACCGGCTTTCAAACTCCGGGTACGAGGGTCATAGATGACGTAGAGGGCCGTGGCAAAACTGGGCTCGGCCAACTGGCACAGATACCTGTTGAGATATACGAGCAGCGCTTCAGGATCGCCGGGATCGCGGTCAAACGAATGAAACAGGGCGCAGATCATGGCCATCAGGACCGCGGCCGGTGAGCTGTGACCCTCGGCATCCGCAATCAAGATACCGATCCGTCCGTCCGGGAATTCCCAGAAGTCGTAATAATCACCGCCTGCATACCGGCTGGTCTCATAATACGCCGCCAGATCCAGACCGGCCACCGCGGGCAGCGCTTTGGGCAGCAACTTGCGCTGGAGCTTGGAAACGGTTTGCAGTTCGTGCTCCAACTGATCCCGTTGTTCCTGCACTTCCCGCTGTAGGCGATGGATGGTCAGGTGCGTGTCGACACGTGCCAGGACCTCTTCCGGCTGAAACGGTTTGGTGATGTAATCCACCGCGCCCAGTTTCAAGCCGCTGACTTTATCTTCGGTGCGATCCATGGCGGAGAGAAAAATAACCGGGATTCCGGCGGTGGCGCTATCGGCCTTGAGATGCTGGCAGACCTCGTATCCATCCATTTCCGGCATCATGATGTCCAGCAGGATCAGATCCGGCATTGTTTTTCGTGAAATGTCCAGCGCAGCCCTGCCGTCCTTGGCAATCAGCAGGCGGCTGCCGCGCTCCTGAAGGGTTTCCATCAATACCTGGAGGTTGATGGGGTTGTCGTCCACCAGAAGAATTTTTTCAGTTTGGGTAGACGCGTTCATCATAATGTATTTCCTGTCTGCCGATGCGCAGAGGGGGACTGCCCTTGTCCCCCTCCGTCCTGTTTATTTTTATTCATACGGATGCCCAAAACGGCCCCTAATATTTTCCGGATCTGTCCTTTGAGCTATTGGGAAGCCGGTTTGGCGGGGGCCTCTTCCGCGGTTTCCGGTTCTTTTTCTTTTGCGGGTGGAGGGCCGTAGATCGTATAAACCCCTTCTTCGCCGGTAAGCAACCCCGGACCGGGTTTGAGTTCATTGTTCTGCTGGTATTCAAACGGCTCCGGTGAACTGGCACAGGCCGTAAGCAACAGCAATACGGCCAAGCTCCCCATAAGGATGCATCGCTTCATGGTATTCATAAGCGCAGTTCCCTAAAATTTTACCCGCACACCGGTCATCAACGCGTTGATGTCGTCAAAATCGGCCAGATCTCGATCAAGCTCGTGCCAGCGATACCCAATATAATATTCCGATCCCCACTCCGGGAAATCCTGCACCACCTGAAAGCCCACCGATTTAGCTTCGTCCCCGTCCTGAGCAACGTCATCGTTGCGGGCGTAATCCAACGAAAAACGGGTTTCACCGACTTCAAAAAACTGGTGGCGATAGCCCAGTTTTGCGTAGTAGAAGGTGGGATCGTCATCGCGATTCGAACCGTCAGGATTCAGCAAGCCGCTCTCCAGATTGCGCTGCCCTCCGGCGATGGTAAAGTTCAAGCCACTGCTGTGCAGAACGGACGCCGATCCGTTAACCTGATCGTCCCAGCTGTTGTTGTTGCGATTATCGGCGTAGGCCCCCGCAGCCGCAAATTTGAAATCCCCCCACTGGGCTGCATAGCGCAAGGCCACGTCACCCCCATCCCCCGACAGGACCGACCCCGAAAGCGTGAAACCGAAAAGCTGCGGCGTGTCATACCGTATGCGATTGTCGCGCCCCAACCCATCGAAATCACTGAATACGCTTCCAACATTAGTGCCCGATAGACTATTGGTGCCATCGTCGTAAAACAAAATCCCACCGGCCATATCGGCCACACTGGCATAACCCACCACATCGGTGCCGGAAAGATCCACCTCGGAGGTGCTGTCCGAGGCCGTGCTGCCCTTCCCGATCGAAAATTTACCAAACGTCTTATGCTCGATCCAGGCGTCGACGTGGCGATCGTTGAAAGCGTCACCGCTGCCATCGTAACCCTGTCCGGACTTATTGTCCTGATTGACCACATTACTGGCGTTGGACTGGATTTCATATTCGATCTTGCCACCGACGGTCACATCCTCCGTGGCCTTGGCCGTGGCAATGATGCCCATGCGCGATGAGGAATTGTCGTTGTCGACAACGTAGTAATCCGAGCTGTCCCCATCATCCGCGGTCATGAACGCCTGGTTGATCTGGCCGTATACCTGCACCTTGACCTTGTCGCTGCTGGATGTCACCCCTTGGGGCGCCGGGGCCGTTTTGGCAACCTCGGCCTTGGCCGCCGCGGTGGCTTCCTGAACGGCGGTCTCGGAGAGTGCCTCGACCTGCTGCTGCAGTTTTTCAAGGGCTTTGGCCTGGGCCTCGATCTGGGCCTGCTGCTGCTTGATGAGCTGTTCCATGCGTTCCAGCATCTTCTCATCCACCGCGGCGGCCGATCCCGCCATGCCAAGCACCATACAACTGGTGACGAGGATTACAACGACACATGATCGTATCCATCGCATCATAGATAACATGAAGCCCCTCTCTTTCTTTGCGTTTCCGTTGTTACGCAAATCAATCCATTCACCACATATTGCTAATTCATCTGTGTGTCGACTTTAGAAGCATCTCATCATATTGAAAGATCATTCGCGCAAAGTTACACCCGTCAAATCGATACGCTCAGCGCTGCAATCCGTGCGGAGGATATCACGAATCCCCCTCTTGTGTTGGTCACCGGGGGGGGCGCAATAGCGTGCAGCATGTCTTTGAACACCGGAGAAGGCATCCTGCCGACCGCGTACGCTGTGTCTCACAACGATATCAGTTGGGCAATCGCCCTGTCTGATTCTGTTTTTTTATTTTGGCGAGAGTAAAAACCTCATCCATCGAGAGGTAGCCCTGCTGGCGACAAGGTCATGTCCGTCATTGGTTTTTTTTAATACCGGTAAAGAAGTCCCAGCATAATCATATCGAGACCCGGATTTTTACTATATAGCCCGGCATTGGACATGTGCTGAACCCGAGCCAGGGCGCTCAGGTTTTCCATGAACCAGTAGTGCAGACTGATATGGTGGGTAAACTGCACCGGCCCGCCAAGATCTTCGTCGCCGTATTTATGGTCACTGATCAGGGTGAAGGCCGATCCGGCCCGAAGCTCAAAAGGACATTTCCCGCGGGCACTGCCGAAGACGAATTCAAAACCCAGCGAACCGGCCACACCCGTATCCCCACCGCCGTCCAAAATCCCCGCGGTGGTCGTTAAATTGGTGTCCACCTGGACGGCCGGCCCCCATTGCCAGCTCCAGGGAAGGCCATAGTTGACAACAACATCATACTGATTGAAGTCTTCATCTCCGCCGTTGAAGCTTTGGCCCGCCCGAAGCCCTGCTTCCCAGGAACTCCTGCCGGCCCGTACATTATCCGTGCAAAGACAAGCACCAACGAAAGCCAGAATCACAAGCATCATCCTCGAAATCGAATGGGAGAATCTGCGCATGTCTTTGAATGACCTCCACTATGATTTGTCGTTTCGCATCGGATCGCCCTCCCGATAGTATTTCGGATGGGAAATCCATCGCCGCTTGCCTAACAGTGTTATTCATACCATAAAACATTCCGGTTGCAAAACCGCCGGTGCGTGCTATTTTATGTTTTTTAGGACTGTTGTTCGCAGACAATCGCCGCTCTTTCTTTCGGTCGGTATCTCTTGGAATCAGTTTAGGATCAGCATCCGGCCAAAGTCTTCCGAAACTTCGGAGTGAACCAACATGGCCGACAATCTCTATATCACCTCCATGGCCCCCCGCAGCGGGAAAGCTGTCATCAGTCTCGGCATCATGGAAATGCTGTCTCGCCGTATTCGAAAAATCGGTTTTTTCCGCCCCATCATCCCGGAGGGTGCTCCGGACAACAACATCCAGCTCATCCGGAAACGCTACGATCTGGACATCCCCTATGAGGCCATGTACGCCTACACCCACGATGATGCCATGGATATCATGGCCCGCGGTGAATCGGACGACCTGATCAAGGGCATCATGGCCAAATACAAGGCCTTGGAGCAGCGCTGCAACTTCGTTTTGTGCGAAGGAACCGATTACACCGGTGTCTCGTCGGCCTTTGAATTCGAATTCAACGCCGCCGCTGGCCAACAATCTGGGTGCGCCCATTCTGCCCATCGTCAACGGACGTGACAAGACGATCGACGAGGTCCAGGACGCCGTCCGCATTGCCGAAGAAGCATTCCAACAATCAAGGTTGCGTGATTCTGGCCACCATTGTAAACCGTTATACCGGTGATGATCGGTCCCTTCTGCTAAAACGCTTCCAATCGGCTTCCGACCAGCATCCACCGGTTTATGTCCTCCCTAATGAAGAGATCCTGGGGAAACCCACGGTGGGAGAAATCGCCCGTGCGTTGACCGGCAACTGCATCCAATGCGAACCGGACGGTATGAACCGCGAAGTCCAGCACGTCGTGGTGGCCGCCATGCAGCTCCGTAATTTTCTGGATCATATCGAAGAGGGGTCGCTGATCATTACCCCGGGCGACCGGGCCGACATCATCCTGGGTACGCTGGCGACGTTTTTTTCAGAGACTTATCCCAATATCGCCGGTATCGTCCTGACGGGCGATTTGGCGCCTGAACCACCGGTGCAGCGATTGATCGACGGTCTGCGCAGCACTCAGGTATCCCGCCTGTCGCCCCCCATTATCCGTGTCGCCACCGACACGTATCAAACCGCCACCAATGCGCACGCCGTGCGTTCGTCCCTGACCCCGGAGAACAACCGCAAAATTGCGACCGCCCTGGGGCTCTTCGAATCCCACGTGGATATGGAGGCTCTGGAAGCCCGCATTGCCGTGACCCACTCCACCCGCCTGACCCCCATCATGTTCCAGTACCAGCTCATCGAGCGCGCCAAGGCCCGTCGCCAGCGCATCGTTCTGCCGGAAGGCGTGGAAGAACGGATCCTGCGCGCTGCTGAAATTCTGTCTCGACGCGGGGTGGCCGATCTGACCCTGCTGGGCGATACGCGCAAAATCCAGCAGAAAATCACCAGCCTCGGCTTGCAGCTCAAAGATGTGGACATCGTCGACCCCCTGACCTCCACCTGGCGCGATAAATATGCCGCCATTTACTATGATTTGCGCAAACACAAGGGCATCAACGAGGATATGGCCCGGGATGCCATGACCGATGTGAGTTATTTTGGGACCATGATGGTCCACCAGGGCCAGGCCGACGGCATGGTTTCGGGATCCATCCATACCACGGCCCACACCATCCGACCCGCGTTTGAATTTATCCGCACCCGGCCGGATTGCTCCATCGTCTCCAGCGTCTTTTTTATGTGCCTTCAGGACCGTGTCCTGGTTTATGGTGACTGCGCCATCAATCCCAACCCCAGTGCGGAGCAACTCGCCGATATCGCCGTCAGCTCGGCCGAAACGGCGGCCAAGTTCGGGGTGACACCGCGCATCGCCATGCTTTCCTATTCCACCGGTGTCTCCGGCAAAGGTGACGATGTGGAAAAAGTGCGCGCCGCCACACAGCTGGTGCGAGACCGCCGTCCGGATCTGAAAATTGAAGGGCCCATCCAGTATGATGCCGCCATCGACGACGGTGTGGCCCGCACCAAGATGCCCGACAGCGAAGTCGCCGGCAAAGCCACCGTCTTTATCTTCCCGGACCTCAACACCGGCAACAACACCTATAAAGCGGTCCAGCGCTCGGCACATGCCATCGCCGTCGGCCCCGTCCTTCAGGGTCTCAAAAAACCGGTCAATGACCTGAGCCGCGGATGCCTGGTGGAAGACATCGTCAACACGGTGGCGATTACCGCCATACAGGCCCAGGACATGTAGGATTCTTAAAAGACGCCTGGTGGCCCGATCCCGACCTTAGCAGGCTGCTGAAAAGCGTCATGCGCGCAGGCACGACAAGGCAAAATCCGACGGTTCGGGAAAACGCCTCCCTGCCTTTGTTTTGAAACAAAATCATGGGCTTCCATCACAGCCCGACAGGAAAGCGAACCCATGAAAATCATGGTCATCAACTCCGGCAGCTCTTCGATCAAGTATCAGATATTCGATATGCGCGATCGATCCACCCTGGCTTCCGGCCTGCTGGAAAAAATCGGGGAAACCGACAGCCGCCTGACCCACCAGACCCGTGCGGCGCGCGAGCGGTTCGAATCGATCGAAAAAACGACGGCGGTGGCCGATCATGCCGTCGGATTCGATTTGATCAACACGGTCCTCAAAGATACCGGAGCACTCGGCAACATGGCCGACCTTGCCGGCATCGGGCACCGCGTGGTGCACGGCGGCGAAGCATTCAAACAACCGACCCTGATCGATGACACCGTCATCGCCACGATCCGAGAGCTGATCCCCCTGGCGCCCCTGCACAACCCGGCCAACCTTGTGGGCATCGAGGTGGCCCGCGGTGCGGCCCCGGAGGTGCCCCAGGTGGCGGTCTTCGACACGGCCTTCCACCAGTCCATCCCGCCGCACGCCTTCCACTATGCCCTGCCCCGGGCGCTCTACACCGAGCACCGCGTGCGGCGTTACGGTTTTCACGGCACTTCCCATGCCTATGTCGCCGAACAAGCCGCCCGCTTTCTGGCGCAGCCGCTCGCATCGCTCAACCTGATCACCCTGCACCTGGGCAATGGGGCCAGCGTCACCGCCGTCGAAAGCGGCCGCAGCATCGATACCTCCATGGGGCTGACCCCGCTGGAGGGTCTGATCATGGGTACCCGCTGCGGCGATATCGATCCGGCCATCATCTTTTACCTGGGACGCGAAACCGGCCGATCCATCGAAGCCATCGACCAACTCCTCAACAAGGAGAGCGGTCTCAAAGGGCTTTGCGGCGTCAACGACATGCGCGAAATCACCCGCCTGGCGCGTGAAAGTGACGCGGATGCGCGCCTGGCCATCGACATGGTCTGCTATCGTATTCGCAAATACATCGGCGCTTATTACGCGGCTCTGGGCCGGCTGGATGCGCTTGTTTTTACCGGTGGCGTCGGCGAGAACGCCGTCGACATCCGGGAAGGCGCCTGCCGTGGTCTGCAGCCCATGGGGATCGATCTGGATCCCGATCGCAATGCCGACCCTTCGCGCAAGACCCGCGCCATCCACAGCGATCAAAGTCGTGTCAAGATCCTGGTGATCCCGACCAACGAGGAGCTCAAAATCGCCGATGAAACCCGATTGCTTCTAACCCCGCCGGAAACGGCCTAGCCGGCGATCACCGGAAGGCCGGCCTTCCGATGATAACACCCAACCTGCCAATGAGGGTGCCGATGAACGTCACCGACTTCAGTACACGGTTCGCACAACTGAAAAAATCCAGCTCGGAAGCCATCGCCGCCATCCGGCCGGGACAGCGCGTGTTTATCGGCTCCGGCTGCGGGGAGCCCCAGCATCTGGTCAACACCCTCCTGGATCGGGCCAGCGGATTTGCCGACCTTGAAATCGTGCGCTTGCTCAGCCTGGAAAGCTCCCTGTTGGCCATGATGGCCGAAGAAAGCCATGACCGCACCTTCAATGTACGCTCCATCTATTTAGGATCCGGCCAAACCCTCAGCCTCCAGGCCAACCAGCGCTTTATCACGCCCATGCCCCTGTCGGCCGTGCCGCGTATTTTTCGCGACGGACACCTGCCGATAGATTTCGCACTCATTCAGGTAACGCCGCCGGATGCCTACGGCTGGATGAATCTGGGGATTTCCGTCGATGTCACCCTGGCCGCCGCCCAGTCGGCCGCGCACGTCATCGCCCAGGTCAACCCCCGTATGCCAAAAATTCCCGGTCATGGGTTCATCCACATCGACCAGGTCGATGCCATTGTTGAGCAAAGCGAAGAGTTGCTAACCGCCTATGCCCTCACCGACTATCAGGCCGCCGAACCACTTGCCCATCTGGCCGCCGGACTGGTGGAGGACGGCGCCACCCTCCATCTGGGGATGGGAACGGCTTCCCACACCGTGGCCCGCGCGCTGAACGCCAAAAACGACCTCGGCATCCACACGGAAATTTTAACCGAAGACATCATGGAACTGGCCTTCAAGGGCGTTGTCACCAATAAATTCAAGGGGCACAACAACGGCAAAATGGTGGCCGGCAGCGCTATCGGCACCACATCCTTTTACGAGACCCTGAACGACAATCCGGCCGTTGAATTCCGGCCCTCCGATTATGTCAACCATCCGGCTGTCATCGGTCGCCACCGCCAGATGACCTCCATCTGTATCGCCCATACCATCGATCTGACCGGCCAGGTTCAAGCCGACGCGCTACCTCAGAATCACTTTTCAGGGGTCACCGGCATGCTGGATTTCGTCATGGGCGCCCACATGGCCCAGTGGCGGGCGTTCGATCATCCTGATCCCGGCCCTGAGCCGTGAGGGCCGCACCAGCCGCATCATCACGGAGTTGGAAACCGGTTCGGTGCTGATTCCCCGGGGCTACGTCTCTTACGTCGTGAGCGAATTCGGCGTGGTCAACCTGTTTGGCAAGAACATGGAAGAACGGGCCATGGCCATGATCAGCCTGGCCCACCCGGACCACCGCGAAGTACTTTTCAATCAGGCCAAGGAGAAGGGGCTGGTCGACCGGCGACGGTCATTGAAAGAATCCCTTTTCGGCATCTATCCGCAACGCATGGAGGAGACCCGGCACTACGACGGCCGCAAGGTCGTCTACCGCCCCACCAAACCGACGGACAACCGCATGATCCAGGAACACTTCTACCAGATGGATAACGAAGACGTGGAAATGCGCTTTTTTAATCTGCGCCGGCATTTTTACAAAGACGAAATGGAAAACATGTCGCAGGTGGATTACGTCAAAAACCTGTCCATCGTGGCCGTTACCGGAGAAATCGGCTTCGAGCGCATTGTCGGGCTGGGCGGCTATTTTCTGGAGCAAGGCACCACGGCCGAAGTGGCCTTTTCCGTCAGCAAGAACTGGCAGGGCAAACGCATCGGGAGCACCATTTTGCTGAAGCTGGCCGAAGCGGCACGCCAAAACGGCATCACCACGCTGACCGCCTACACCTTGCCAAACAATCGCGGCATGATCAAGTTGTTCAAAAAACTGCCTTACCCAATCGAAACCACTTTCGAGGACAATACCGTTGTTTTAAAATGTAATTTCGGTGAACCGGATCAGGGGGCCATGCAGCACATGTGAGACATCCCCGGAAGGTTGGGCAGAAACAGGATCGTAGGGCGCACCTATCGGTCCTGACCGTCAGCGGGGTGCCCAAGGAGAAAAACCATATGGATGCCTTAGAACACATCCAGCAACTGTTGATTGACATCTACGGTGAGACCCGCGGAAAAGATGCCTGGCGCCGCGTCGCCCCCCTGATCGCAAAAGCGCCGCAACAAGCCCCCCGACAAGGCGGCTTTTTCTCCGAAAAAGATGTCGTGCTGATCACCTATGGCGATTCCATCAGGCAGACGGGTCAGGTCCCCCTGCAGACACTGC
>CAWKLN010000056.1:0-18779 GCA_963850465.1 uncultured delta proteobacterium | reverse complement strand
CAACCTTTTGACATGGCGCCAGGAGAGCACCTGCGCCTGCGTGCGCTGCTGGGACTCTTCTCCACCGAATACAAACATGACTTCGAACGATCCCCGGTCTGCCGACATCTTTCATTCGATCCGAAAATCGATTGAAAATCTGAAAAAAATCCTTGTTAATAGTAGCACTTGATTTGATCTCGATGGCTGCAAGGTCCTGCCCCTCTTCGATGAGCAGATCAATTTCAGCGCCGCGGGCTTCCCGGTAGTGAAACAGACGGGGCTGCAACCCGCCGTGAACGGTCGCCTTGTAGATTTCGGAGACAACCCAGCTTTCGAAAATCGCACCCCGCAGCGGGTGAAGACGAAATTGCTCCGGTTCGCGAATCCCCAGTAAGTAGCATACCAGCCCACTGTCAAAAAAATGCAGTTTCGGTGCCTTAACGACCTGCTTGCGGATGTTCGTATGCCATGCCGGGAGACGATGAATGATGTAACTGGTTTCCATAACAGAAAGCCAGGAACGCGCCGTATTATGTGAAACACCGGCGTCGCTACCGAGTTTCGAAAGATTGATCTCCTGAGCCGTACGTCCGGCACAGAGTTTCAAAATCCAGAGAATGCCTGAAGATCACCGACATTAATAACCTGGCGCACATCTCGTTGTACGTAGGTAGTGGTGTAATCCGCCAACCATTGGCTGGCCGGTATCGCACGATCGTAAATTCTGGGATAGGCGCCTTGCCAGAGCAAAGCGAACAATCCGACGGTGCTGATGGGAAAGCCCCCTAGTTCGTCGAGCTCGGTGGCAAAAGCACCAGAATGCCACAGCGACCTGCCAGTGACTGGGAGATGGATTGGGACAAGCCAAAGTGCTGGGACCGGTCAGGATAAACCGGCCCGGATCCGGGCGGACGTCAATTTCGCTCTGTAAGTAGGTGAGCAATTCGGGGCATGCTGAATTTCATCAATAATGGCTCCACCGGCATACTGCGCCAAAAACCCACGCGGATCGTTACAGCGAAATCGCGGATGTCTATTGCTTCAAGTGAAACATAGGGTGTACGGATACGCCATCCGGCAAACGTGGTCTTACCCGACTGCCTTGGGCCGGTAACCACGACGGCGGGGTAATAGCCTGCAAGCTCTCTCAGTTTCTTTTCCAGGGTCCGCGTTATCATGATGGGACATCTGCCACATAATACATTATTTGTCAATTGGAGTTACAATCCGTGTAAAAATATCCCCGTATCTGTTACTTAAAACATTTTAAAATCAATTTTAAATCAAAATGTTTGCACAAAACCGGATAATTGAAGGCATCTGCCGGGCGATTATCAATTGATGCGCTTGTCCAGATCTCCCATTGTGTGGTCGTACAAAAAGATCGCTTTGGCCATGGTCGCTGCGCCATCATCGCGCCCGAAGGCGAATGGACCACGGTCAGCATGTGGGTTTTCAAGACCAACGATGACAAGGTGTTTCAATCCTTGCGTCCGGCCCGGGAAGTGGCGCTATGAGCGATTGTTTTCATTTGGGGTTCAGACGCATCCGGACAGGCTTGTCGAAGTGCGTGGTGCTGAACGAATTATCATCCGTATAAACTCGGTGGTCGCGTCATGCAGGAAATCATCGGGGTGAATGGCCAGAATGTCAGACACAGGGGGTTGCGGGTCAAGCGCGAGGCATCCGCAACGTTATCGTGCAACCCGGGCCGGTGTTGTTGGCGGCCGTTACCGTGCCGCCCATGGCCGTCACGAATTTTTTGACCAGCGACAGCCCGATGCCGGTACCGCCGGTGGTGCGGGTGAGGGCATCTTCCACCCGATAGAAATCGTCGAACACTTTTTTGAGGGCGTGGCGGGGAATGCCGGGACCGGTGTCCGAAACCTTGACGGCCACGTGGTCTTCCAGCCCTTCGACACCCACGGTGATTTCCCGGGTGGCGGACTGCCGACCGAATTTGATACTGTTTTCGATCAGGTTGATCAGAACCTGCACCATCACTTCGCGGTCGTATGGAAATTCAAATTCCTCCGAAGTTTCCATTGTCAGGGTAAACCCTTCCTGACGCACTTTTTCCGCCATGACTTCCCGCACCTCATCCAACACCTCCTGGAAAGATCCCATGCGCATATCGAAGTGCCGCTGTTTTTTCTCCAGGCGCGATAATTCCAGCACGTTGTTGATCAGACGCGACAGGCGGGCGCTTTCCGATCCCACCACCCGCAGATAATCCTGTTCGCGAGCGGTATCTCGCGCGATGCCCTGCTCCAGCATCTCGATATACATGCGGATATTGGTCAAGGGCGTTTTCAGCTCGTGGGTCACCGAAGAGACAAACCGGGACCTGCGCTCGGAGAGATCCACCATGGCGTGGGCACTGCGATAGATGGCTCCCAGGCCCAGCAGAAAAACGGTGGCCAGAATCGCCAGCATGATGTTGAGGGTCCGGCGCGATGCAGCTTCGGGAATCTTATCGCTCGTCAGGCGGGCATAGAGGAAATTGAACGGTGCGGGGAAACTGCGCTCTATCGCAAACTTTTCCTGGTGAACCGTGGCACCGGTCTGGACGATGGTGGCGGGATGGTTCATATCGGTCACTTCCAGACGCAGTTGGGCGAAACCGGACATGGGTTGGGTGGCAAAGTAAGTGTCGGCCAGATAATTGAGAAAAGCATTGACCTCCAGAATGAATCCCTGCCGATAAATGCGTTCGTCGATGACGATGCGTCGGAAGATGAAGATGCGCTCGGCATTGATGAACACGGATTGCAGGGGGGCCACTTCGACCTGAAAACGGGTGGGCTGATCGGCATCTGGGGTCGAGACATCGGCCTCCGCCGATACCATGCGTTCGCCGAGCGCTGCGCGGGCGGGTGCCGGCACCGCCGGCCGCTCTTGGGAAGATAGTTCTCCAACGGGTTTGGCGCTGCTGCCGGAGGCGGCCATCTGTCCGTTTTGAGGCGCCATGGGCTCATCCCGGCGCTCGACATTCAAGGCCTGCTGGGCAGATATTTCCTCGGTACGTTGGGCTTTTCGTCCCAGGTAATCATCCGGTGAGCGTTTGCGGCTCAAATCAAGAAATTTTCCGGCAAATGAACTTTTCTCCTCCTCTTTAGGCAATTCCATCTTCTTCTTGGCCACCTTGACGGCCGGCGGGGGCAGGCTGTCGGAGGGAATAGCAGATTTCCTGCGGTTGAACTGGCGGTTGATGGCGTCGAGTTGTTGTACGATCTTCTGCAGCGCTGGGGGCACTTTTTGTCCATCTGCGACGAGAGGGGTTTGAAAGGAACCATCCGGATTGTTCTGAAGGTAGCCAAAGATATAGGGTTCCGTCGGCGGCGAGGCCAGGGTTGAGACCCTCTGCGAGCCTTCTTGGCCAGTGGGCAGTGCTTCGGTGTGGTGGTAGGCGTCCACGGGGCGGCTTTCTTCGACTTCCACCCGGTCGACCAGGGCGGTCTGCATGGCATCGAAAAGCGTTTCCGCAAAAAAGCGCAGGCGCGCGGTTTCTTCCTGCGCAATCCCCTGGTAGGTCCGCACCACGACATAGGCCATGGGCAGGGCCGTTGCCAGGGCAAACACGATGATGAGCAATTTCAGCCGTTTCATGGCTCAGGCTTCTTTCGCAAGACGATAGCCCTGGCCACGTACGGTTTGAATGAATGGTTTTTCACCGATCAGTTCCGTGAGTTTCTTACGCAATTTAAGCATATGGATATCGACCGTGCGGGTCTCGATGTCGGCATCGGCGTAGTGCCAGACTTCCGTGAGCAGCTCTTTTTTCGATACGATGCGGTCCAGGTGGCGATAGAGATAGACGACAATATCCATTTCCCGGCGGGTCAGGGTCAGCATTGCGCCCCCGAAGCGGGCTTCCAGGGTTTTGCCCTGGAAAAGAATGCCCTGGTGTTGGATTTCCGTATCACCGGACAGTTTTCCGGCGCGTCGCAGAATCGCTTCGACGCGGACCATCAATTCCCGCAGTGAAAACGGTTTGCAGACATAATCGTCCGCCCCGGCTTTGAAGCCGGTGACCACGTCGTCTTCGGCGCCCTTGGCCGTGAGCATCAGGATGCCCTGGGAAGGGTTGTTTTCCCGGATCCGGCGGCAGATGGAAAAGCCATCCAGGGACGGCAGCATGACGTCCAGAATGATCAGGTCAAAACGGCTGTCGAGCGCTTTGCGCAGGCCGTCGGCACCATCGTCGGCACCTTCCACGTCGTAACCATTGAACACCAGGACATCCATGAGGCCACTCAGGATAGCCGGATCGTCTTCCACTACCAGGAGGCGTGCTTTTGGCGATGGCATGGCGGTTCACCCTTTCAAGGCATTCATGTTTTCCACGATGACGTCTACCGTCAATCTATATCATCGCATAAAAAATACAAAGCAAAAGTTATGTAAAAAAACAGGTCGATTCTTTTGCAGTTCTTTGAATTGTCTTCTCCCGAGGGGTTGTTAAGATCACGGCAGAAGTGATGAAATATGATTAACAAGCGCAAAGGAGAGCTATCATGAAAAACAATAATCGTCGTACCCTGGTGGTCGTTGTGAGTCTGATTCTTCTGACGGGGGTTGCCATGGTGATCGCCGGCCATCGGGAGGCCAGCGTTGCCCGTTTGACAACGCGTACCGGTGGCCCGACCAGTGGAGCGCAAGGCGCACTTACCGTCGGACGCGCACCTGGTTCAGGACAAAGTACTTCGCGGTTCCGACGGCATCGTCACCCTGGCGGTGACATTGACGGCACCGGAGGCTAATTTCAGAGAAACCGATGCACGACACGCGGTGGACCTGGTGGTGGTTATCGATCGCAGCGGATCCATGAAGGGTCGGAAGATCACCGATGCGCGTCGGGCCGTGCAGCGGCTGATGGACACCCTGTCGCCGCAGGACCGCTTGGCCCTGGTCGCGTATAGCAACACAGCCGAATCGCTCTCCGGACTTCTGCCGATGACCGCGAGCAGCCGGCGCGAACTGGCGGCCGCGATCAGCGGTATCCAACCGGGCGGGGGCACCAACCTCGGGGGCGGGCTGGCCGCCGGTCTTGACCTGCTTTCCAACACCGCGCCGGGCGATCATCACCGCAAGTTGATTCTGATTTCCGATGGTCTGGCCAACCAAGGCATTACCGATCCGCAGGCCCTGGGCCGCATGGCGGCCAAGGGCCTGGCGCAGGACTGGGTGGTGAGCACAGTGGGCGTAGGCAGCGATTTCAATGAACATCTCATGACCACTCTGGCCGATCATGGGGCCGGCAACTACTATTATCTGGAAAATCCGGCGGCGTTTGCGGAGGTTTTCGAGCGGGAATACCGCCACGCGGCGGCGGCCGCAGCTTCGGGGGTGGCCATCAGCATACCTGTGCACAACGGGGTTCGCCTGATCGACGCCGGTGGCTATCCGATCGAAACCAAAGACGGACGGGTGACGTTCAACCCGGGTAATTTGCGGTTCGGCCAGACCCGCACGCTGTACCTCAGCTTTAAAGTCCCGACTGAAACGGTCCATGAAACAACGATCAAGGGACTCCGCGTCGACTTCCGCAGCGACGAAGGCCAGGTGACGACCATCCTGCCGGAAACGTTTAGCGTGGCCTGTGTCGAAAGCCCCGAAGACGTCATGGCATCCATACGCAGAGACGCCTGGGAGGAAAAGGTTCTGCAGGAGGATTACGGCCGCTTGAAAGAGGCCGTGGCCGACGCAATCCGCAGCGGTGATGAACAGCGCGCCATGCAACGCATTCAATCCTATCGGCAGGAAAAAGCCGCCGCCAATCAGGTGCTGGCCTCCCCCCGGGTGACTGAGAATCTGGAGAAGGATGTGGACGCTTTGGGCGCCTATGTGCAGGAAACGTTTGCCGGCGAGCCGGAAGCGGTAATGTCCAAGCAGAAGAAAAACGCCAAGGCCCTTCAATATGAGGCCTATCAGAAACGAAGAGATAAAAAATAGGGATCATCGCCACATGCGTTGAGGTGATCCTGAGGGTTCCAGGATCCGAGTGGTCGAGGGTTCAAGCGAAATGCTAAAAGGGCTGACAATGTTTTTAAAGAACGGATCCTTGACCCCCATACATTATGGGGTTCTCTTCGCCAATACATTGAAGCCGAACAAAAAATACAAACGGAAACTCAGAACAGGAGAGCATCATGGGAATTTTGTCACGGGTCGTTCGATTGTGCAAAGCCGATCTGCACGGTGTTATGGATCAGATGGAGGATAAAGAATTGTTGCTCAAGCAGCACCTGCGCGAGATGCGGGCGGTCATTGCAGGTCGACAGACCCGCATCGATCAACTGGAAGATGTCTTGGGAATGGCACAAAGAGATTTGCTGCGTTACCAAAAGCAAGTCCAGGCCTTGGAAGAAGATCTGGACCTGGCGGTCGCCAGGGGCAAGGATGATATCGCACGCCTGCTGATTCGCAAGCGCCATCCGATGCGGCAGTGTGTCGCCAACATGGAGACGCGAATCAGTGATCATACGAACGAACTGGCGGAAGAGCAGGAGCGTCTGGCCGCGCAGACCGTGGCGTATGACGATATCCGGCATCGTGTGGCGGCGGTCCGGGAGCGATCCCGCAGGGCGGACGGTATCTTGGACGCCGTGAAGATCGGCGGTGCGCTTAGTTCACAGGAACCCAGCGAAGAAGAAATCGAATGGGAACTGATTCAACGCAAAGAAGCCACGGGCTCCGGGAGGACGCCATGAATACCCATCATCGACCGGTCAGAACAACCATTATTCTGGGCGGCCTGGGGGCGCTGGTCTGGCTCCTTGCCGATTGGGCGGCCGGCGGGTATTGGGCCTGGCCCCCGATGACTTTCGGCATCATCTGGCTCATGACCGCAAGTTATGCCATGGCTCTGGTTCGATGGAGCGGTCGCAGCATCCTGGCGGTCGTTTTTCCGCTGCTGGTGTTGGCGATCACAGGGGGGGTGACGCCTCGGTATGGTGTGGCGCTTGGTCTGACACTGGCTGTTCTCAGCTGGATTCGCAGCGGCATCTGTTTTCCCCGCGCACCCCTCCTGTCCCTCTTCCGCGAACTGATCCTGTGTGGCGGGGGCGGGCTGGTTGTCGCCCTCTGGGGGCCGTCGACGCCCTTGTCTTGGGGTCTGGGCATCTGGTTGTTCAGCCTGGTGCAGGCGCTCTTTTTCATTCTCTTTGAACCGGTGTCACGGTCATCGGTGCCGCCGCCGGACCCCTTCGATCTGGCGCGGCACAGGATCGAGGATCTCCTGGGCGGTTGAGTGGTGGACGATGGATGCGGTCGATTCCGGTGCGGCCAGTGAACAGGGGTTGCCAGCATGCGCTGCCGGCCGCATCTTATGACGTATTGATCGTCAACGCCTTTCGACCACCGCCGATCAAACGACAGGGCGACGTTTGTTAAAGGAGACGCCACATGACGAGCTTGCCACTGATTGCCAGGGAAGGGCCGCATCATGGTCGCTGGCGCCACACACGCCGCGCCGATCTGCCCGTGTTTTACATGAACGATTTTACCCGGTTGGGCTTGCGGGTGCACCCCTGCGACGAGGCTCTGCGCGTGCTTGCAAAAAACCGCTACGACCTGATCCAGGATGATGACGGATTCCACGTGACGATTGAAGGGGCCGCCCAAGTGCCGGCTCTGGTCCGGCTTTTGAACGGCCATGGGGTGCGTTGTGAAATTGCGGATGTGGCCGACCAGGTCTATCAGGGGTGATGACCCCCGGCCTGCCGGTCCGGCAGGCAATTCGCATCTTGAGACTTGACGACGGACCCGACCTGTGGGCAATTATCCCCGGCACGTGAACCGATCTGTAACCCTATTGCCCCGGGAGCCCTGTTATGATGCGACGTCGTCAATCTGAAATCACCGATCCGCAGGAAATCGGCCGTATCCTTTCGGCCGCCACCATCGGCCGCCTGGCCACGCTGGGTGCGGACGGCTACCCCTACATCACGCCGGTCAATTACGTTTACACCAATGATTGTATCTATTTTCACTGCGCCTTGAAGGGCGAGAAGCTGGACAATATCGCCCGCGAGGACCGGGTCTGTTTCGAGGTGGATATCCCCCTGGCCTACCTCGACCTGGGCTTCAATCCCGAGGGCGGGGCCTGCAGCCTGCACCAGTTTTACCACTGCGTGATCATCCGGGGCCGCGCCCGGGTGGTGCCGGGCGGCGATCTAAAAACCACGGCCCTCAATGCGCTGGTGGCCGCACACGAACCCGAACGGGCGCCGGCCTCCGTGCATGAGGACATGCCGGAGTACAAGGCCTGCGCCGTGGTTGAAATCCGGCCGGAATCCGTTTCGGCCAAGAGCGATCTGGCCCAGAAAAAATCCGCCCAAGATCGCGAAGCCCTGGCCCTCTACCTGGAAAAGCGGGGTCGCCCCGGGGACGTGGAAACGGCGGCAGCCATGAGGGATGCTTTACAAAAACGATAGTAGCGTAACGACCCTTCGGGCCTTCAATGGGGTGGTCACGGCGATATAATGGTCTTTATGCGGTCGCCGGTCCCCGATAGCGGATCAGCCCCTCCTGGGCCACCGTGGCCACCAATTTGCCATCCCGTGTAAAAATCCGCCCAATGGCAAGTCCTCTGGCTTTGCAGGCGCTCGGGCTCTCCATCGCATAAAGCAACCACTCATCCATGCGGATATCACGGTGGATCCACATGGCATGGTCGAGGCTGGCCACTTGCATTTCCGGCTGCCAAAAGGTGTAACCGTGGGGGTACAGGGTGGTCGCCACCAAATTAAAATCGCTGGCATAGGCCAATAGATACTGGTGGGTGGTGGGGTCGTCGGGCAGCTTGTCGATGGCTTTAAACCAAACGTATTTAACCGGGTCTTTAACCTCCGGTGCAAAGGGGTCCACCGGGTTGACGTGGCGGATCTCTATCGGTTTACGGCAAAGTATCATTTCCCTCAACCCGGCGGGTATCTTGTCCGACAGTTTCCGCGCCCGGTCTATCTCTCGCTCAATCCCTTCCGGGCCGGGCACATCGGGCATTTCATCCTGGTGCTCGAAACCGGATTCATTGACCTGGAACGAGGCCGCCAGGTTAAAAATGGCGCGGCCTTTTTGCACCGCCACCACCCGCCGGGTGGTAAAGCTACGACCATCCCGTATGCAATCCACGTTGTAAACGATGGGCTTTTTGGCATCCCCGGGTCGCATAAAATAGGCGTGCAGGCTGTGGGCGCGGCGTTCAACCGGCACGGTTTGGCTGGCCGCAGATAAAGCCTGCCCTAGTACCTGCCCGCCAAATACATTGCCAAACCCAAGGTCCTGGCTTTGGCCCCTGAAGATGTTTTCTTCGATCTTCTCCAGTTTTAAAAGTTTAAGCAGTTCTTCTAAAACATTGCCTTGCACGCAGGTGGTCATGGTTTGCCGTCCTCTTGTTTGACGGTTACGTAAAATGTCCGATCCGCCAGAGGCGGACAACGTCCCTGAAAAGGAATAGATATTCGCGTTACGCGTATCCCTCGTCATTGCGGCGTACCGAACGTACGCCGCTTTCCTCGGGATTCGCAAGCCGTATCTCGAACATTTTACGCAACCTTCTGAAACATGATTTTTTACGAATTCATCTTGTTTACGTATCGGTATGCTTTTGTATTTATGGCATATCCATTCTGTATTGTCTTTACCATATTTTTCAAAAATTGACGCTATGGCGGTCGATCAAATTATGATGCGTGCGGTTGTTCCCGGTTTTCGACCACAAGATCGGCAAACTGTCGTGTCCCCTTGAAGCGGGTCCATCGTTCCGGTGTAACTTTCCCGGCGGCCTATACGACATCACAGTTGAGCGCTCGGATAACATGCCTCTGCAAAGGGGATTTGAAACCAACTTGATTAATTTCAACCGGGAGGTAACAATGAAAAATCTTATTTATAAATGTTCACAGCAGTTGCTGCTCATCGGTCTTATTGTCGTCGGCAGCTTGTCGGTCGCCAATTTCGCCCTGGCCCGAGGTGGGCATGGCGAGGGGGGCGGCATGCATCTTAGGATGCTCTGGGATCTAGATCTGTCCACGGAGCAGAAGGCGGCCATCGGCCGTCTGCTGCCCGCTTACCGCGAGGAAAAGGAAGCCTTGAGGGAAAAAAGGCAGGCTGCCCGGGAGACGATGCACACCTTGATGACGGCCGAGACCCTGGACGAAAACGCTATTCGCGAGGCATCGCGTGCCATGGCACCCATCATGGAGGACATGGCGGTCCTGCGGGCGCGCTTCGTCTACGACCTCAAGGATATTTTGTCTCCGGAGCAGGTTCAGCGGTTGCAGGAACGCCGTGAAGGTTCCCGGGACCGTCGGCACAAACACCGCCAGTATCGCGAGGCGATGATAGATACCTGGCTGCAAATGCCCGCCGACGGTTCGGCGGAGGCGCCCACTACCGGGCAGTAAATGCTGGATGCCACCAGGAGAGCGTCGGTCTTGAGGATGCCTGTCACGATGGCCATGCACGATGGTGCGGAGACCGAGGCCCGGGATATTGTGAAACGGGTCCTGGAGGGCGAGGTGAATGCCTTTGCCCTCCTGATGGAGCGCTACCAGGATTACGTGCTGGCCATCGTCAAACGGCATGCCCCCCCGAACCAGGTCGAGGAACTGATCCAGGAGGTGTTCATCAAGGCCTTTCAATCCCTGGGGGGGTGGCGGCAGACGGGGCGCTTCCGGGCATGGTTGTCGGTCATCGCGGTGCGGACCTGCTACGACTACTGGCGCAAACACTATCGCACCCGGGAGGTTCCCATGAGCGCGCTTTCCGAGGCGCATCGGGAGTGGCTGGATCGCGTGCTGGCGGATGCGTCGGAAACAACCTGGCAGGACATCACGCGACGCCGGGAAGCCAGGGAAATTCTCGACTGGGCCCTGGATCAATTGTCCGCGGCGGATCGCATGGTGCTGGAACTGGTCTACCTGGAGGGACAACCGGTGAAGGAGGCGGCCCGGCTCCTGGGGTGGACGGTTGCCAACGTCAAGGTCCGCGCTTTCCGGGCCCGGCGAAAAATCAACAAACTCCTATTGCAAAGCGGGAGGCACGCATGAAAACTACGTCTGACCGGTCTGAAAGACTCCGGGAGCTGCTGCGCGGGGCGCATCAGGCGCGTGAAAACCTGGTGGTCGATGCACAATGGACCCGGCAGACCCTGCGCCGAATCCGCGATCTGGCCGCGTCGGAACGACCGTTATCCACGGCCGGTCTTTGGGAACCGTTTTTCTGGCGCTGGTTCGCAGCCGGGGGGGTGGCGACGGCCGTGATGGGATTACTGCTCTTCAATTTCCAGTTCGTTCCGGATGCGGACCTCTGGTCTTTTCTAATATATGAAAACGAAACCATGAACATGATGCAGGCGTTCCTGTACTGAGGTGGTCCCATGCAGAAATGGAAAATTATTGCCGGTTTGTTACTGGTCTTTGTTCTGGGCGCCCTGACCGGGGCCTTGAGCACCGGTATGGTTCTGAAACGCCAACACCCCTTTTTCAGCCGTGCGCCCGAAGGGCGCAAGGCGTTTATCATGAAACGCCTGTCCCGCAAACTGGATCTCAGCGAAGACCAGAAGATCCGCATCGAAGCGATTATCGACCGGGTGCAGGCCGAAACCTTCCAGAAGATGCGCGAGGGGCGTCGTTTCATGCATGAGCATCTGGAAAAAGGGTTTGCCGAAATCAGGAAGGAACTGACGCCGGAGCAGCAGCGCCGGTTCGACGAAATGAAGGCTGAAAGGGAGCGGCGCCGGAAAGAACGGGGCGAGCGCTTGCACGGACCCTGGCGACCTGAAGACGATACCTGACAGGTCGGTTGCCGGGGAACCCCGTCGGCAGGACATGGGCGTATGCGGCCTGTCAACGGGTGCCGCTCATAGTAAACTAACAATTTCAGCTTATCATGACATCACCATTCTCGGACGGGGCGCCCGGAGGCGGTCAACCAATGGATGGCAACCCTGAAAAAAGGACGGCTTGATGGATCCGATCGACGCTTTTCCCGATGCCCCGATAACCGATAGCGGACCGATCTCACAGGCGTTTCGGGCGCGGGGGCTGACAACCTTCACCGCCGCCTGCCGGCACGTGCACCAGATGCCCTACGGGTACAACACCACCCGGGAGGATCCCCTGATCCTGTTCCGGGAAAACCGGGGCAGCTGCACCACCAAGCACATGGCGGTAGGATGCTGGCCGCCGAGCTGCATTTGCCGGTCGACAAGTCTATCGGTGTCTACGCCATGAACGAAGCCCTTGTCAGCGGCGCCGGAGGCATCGCTGCCGATCACGGCCTGCCCTACATCCCTGTGGTGCATTGCTACCTGTCGGATGGCAAGGTCCGGGTGGATCTCACGCAAGGCAACCGGAACGGCAAAAACGGTCCCATCGACACTTTTTTGTTTACGGCCAGGGTGCGGCCGGACGTCTCCGAACAAGAAGAATACCGCCTCTATCGCCAGGCGCTCCAGTCGCATATCCTTACCCGCAAGGAAATGGCCGGCATCGATCTCAAAACGGTGCTGAGG
Organism: uncultured delta proteobacterium; assembly: GCA_963850465.1. Lineage (GTDB taxonomy): Bacteria > Desulfobacterota > Desulfobacteria > Desulfobacterales > UBA5852 > JABZFP01. The sequence continues at coordinate 6,277 of CAWKLN010000056.1, read as the reverse complement.
GCCCGCGAAGCAGCACTTGTTTTGCTCAAGGTCAACATGGAGCAGCAACAGAAAGACGCCTCCTGATCAACCGGGTGAGTTTGGCAAACTCCTCTGGCTTCGTGTGGTGAAAGGCAATTCGGCCAAAGCATTTTTCGAAAAAAATGGCTTCATCTATTTTCAGGAAACCGACACGCATGACCGGATGGAGCGGGTGCCGGAAAGCTAGATTGTCGCTGAACACCAGGCTGTGGCGGGCGTATCATTCTATTACGATGGCAACTAAATCCCCAATGGTTGTCATTCCGGCACAGGAGACTGTGTCATAATCCAGAAAAGCATTCCATTTGTGCCCGTCATGCCGGACGCGATCCGGCATCCAGAATCATAACGCACCCAAAACGCAATGGATTCCGGATCACGTCCGGAATGACAAAACCAATCATAGGGCCATCTGATAATTGTGACACAGCCTCCTGCGCCGGGATGACCGCGGTTTGTCTAGTTCGCCGTCAGATTAATAATTTTGGCACTAGGGTGTTTCGTTGAGGGGTGGTGAAAACAGAAGGTGGATCCCGGACCAACGGGATCCACCTTCTGTTTTCTTCAGGAAACCCGTTGTTTAGAACTCTTTTTTACGTGCCTTAGCGATTTTAAGGTGCATAATAGGTTGTTAAAGGATTTGGTCAGAAAGTCGATATCGTCCCGGGGGGGTGCCCTGGTTTCCGGGACCGGAGGAAGTGGCTGTCGACGACCACGGGCGCATCTTTCGTATCGTTGGGGATCTTCTATAAACCTTTACCGATGACCTGGACATTGCGACCGCCTCCACAACGATCGCATTGGCCATTTGCGGATGCCTGACGTGCCGTGATACAAATAGAACTGGGAGGGGGTCACAAGACCGAGCTGCCCGTCATTCATGGCGATCGGGTGGTCCGAATTGCAGTGCCATTAAAAAAAGGTTCCCCCATGATGCGCTTTCTGGTATCCAAGCGTCGTCGACCTTGGTACGGTCTTACGATTCGATAGCATGGAGCCCTGTGTGCCGATCCCTTTTGAACATTCTGACAATGCGATGTTGCGTGCAGTGCTGGATGCGATGCCTTCGGCGGTTTTCGTCGTGGATGCGGACGTGCATATCATCGATGCCAACCGGGCGGCTATTGAGCTGGTCCGGTCCTCCCGGCCTGCATCTCAGGAACCGTTACGCGCCGGTGAGGCGCTGCATTGCCTGCACGCTAGCGACAACCCTGACGGTTGCGGCCATTCGCCTGATTGCGGCCATTGTGTCATTCGGGGCGCCGTTGGTGATGCCCTGGCCGGCAAAGCGAGTCTGCGTCTGCGCACCCGCATGAATCTGAATCTGGACGGCCGGCGGCGGGACGTTTTTTTGCAGATCACGGTTTCCGGGTTTCGGCACCAGGCGCGCCCACTGGCGTTGCTGGTTCTGGAGGATATCAGTGAATATGCGGAGTTGCGCAAGATTGTCCCCATCTGTGCGCAATGCAAGAAGATCCGGCAGGATGAGGATTACTGGCAATCGGTGGAAAATTACGTCGGTCGGTACATGGATCTTTCCTTTTCCCACTCCTATTGTCCGGCCTGTAAACAGGACATTTTACACGCCATCGACGCCACGCCTGTCATCTCCAGGCATAGCCCCGGGGTCTGATCGACGGGTAATTTCTCGCGACCGCGTTATGTGTGGTCGGCGCAGATTTAATTTTAATCCCAGCACGGCAAAGAATGCAGGGAGTCGAAGATGATCACGCTTCTGGCCTGCCCCCAGATGACCGCGCTGGCGGAACGCATCGCCGACCGTTCACCCGGGAATAGACCTCGGGCATATCCGCTGGGACACATTTGCGGATGGCTACCCGAACATCATGATCGACAATGTCGAGGCGATGCGTAACCATGATCTGGCATTCCTGGCCTCTTTTGACACGCCCGGCGATATTTTCCCGCAGCTGTCCGCTATTTATGAAATCCCGCGCTATGCGGTGAAGTCTTTTAAAATCATTCTGCCCTATTACCCCACAGGTACAATGGAGCGGGTGGACCGCGACGGCCAGATCGCCACCGCGGCCACCCTGGCTAAAATGGTGTCACATGTCCCCATGACCCTCTCGGGTCCGGCCCAGATCGTCATATTCGATATCCATGCCCTGCAGGAACGGTTCTATTTTTCCGACCAGGTCATTCCCCGTCTGGAATCCGGTGTCCCCCTGCTGCGCGACAAACTGCGCCTGCTGGACCATCCCGCCGTGGCTTTTCCGGATGAGGGGGCCCTGAAACGTTTCGGCCGCTGGTTCGAGGCGTATCCCCTCATCGTCTGTCACAAAGTTCGCGAGGGCCGACAACGAAGGATCAGTGTACGGGAAGGGCGTCCGCGCGACCGTCATGTTGTCATTGTGGATGACCTGGCCATGAGCGGCGGCACTCTGCTGGAATGCCGCCGGGCGTTGCAGGAGAGTGGCGCCCGCGCCGTCAGTGCCTATGTGACCCATGCGGTTTTTCCGCAAGAAGCCTGGCGGAAATTCACGCACGCCGGATTCGATCGTTTCTGGGTGACGGATTCGGTCCCCCGCCAGACGGATATCCTCGCGGGTCAGTCACCCTTTGAAGTGCTTTCCTTAGACAAAACCATCGCCGACCTGCTGATCGGGCCTGGATGAAGGCGAGCGGACCCGGCGCAACATGTCAGGATACTTAACCCGGCGACCCATGATGAGGGTATCATTATGTCGTTTATGTCATCGATAAGAAACGTCCTGGATCGTTTTCTCCGAGGGACATATGATTACTACAGCTGGCACCTGCCGGCACCCCTGGGGGCCTGGCGGGCGGTTGATGATGAGGCTGCTCTTCTCGCATGTCTCCATCGAAGCCGATCAGCTGGATCTCATCCGCAAGCTGCCCGACAACGCGGCGATCGTATACGTTACCAAGCACAAAAGCCAACTGGAACGGTTGTTCTTCCATTTCTACACGAACCGTCACGGATTACCCTGTCCGGAAATCGGACTTTACTACCGCAGTTACCTCTGGCAGCCCATGATACGCCTGCTGCGCATTCTGGTGGCCCATCTGGCTTTTCCCCGACGGCACTTCAAGCGGCTGGATCCGTTGGCGGGCGGCTACATCGCGCGGCAGATGGCAGCCGGCCATCCGATCATGCTCTCGCTGGTGGAGTCCAACGAATTTTATCGGCGTTATGTCCAATCCCAGACCGATCCCCTGCGGTTCTTGGTGGAATTGGAAAAGACATTGGAGCGGCCGATCTGGCTGGTCCCGCAGTTGATATTCTACGGCACCCGGCCGGTGTCGTCGCTTTCAGCCCCCCTGGTGGGGTCGGATCCACGGCCGAGTCTGATCCGCAAATTATGGAAACTTGTTCTCAATCCCGAAAAAATTCTGGTGGAGGTCTCCGAGCCCATCAATCTCAAGCGGTTTTTGATCAACGTCGGCCGTGAGGACAAGACGGCCGGCGCGCAAGCCATGGTGTTGCGGCATCGCCTGCTCAGCCAGATCACCCGGCATCGCCAGAGCATTACGGGACCGATTCTCAAGCCGGCGGAAGAGATCAAACAGCATCTCCTGACCAACGAGCGCTTGCGCGCATTTATGACGTCATGGGCGCGTCGCCGGAGCATGTCGATTCCCCAGGTGCAGCGCGAAGCGCTCCAATATGTGGAGGAGATTGCCGCCAAACCCAATTCCCTGGTGGTCAAGCTTGGGATGGGGGCGGTAAGGTGGATGCTCGATAACATGTTCGATGGGGTTGATTACAACCAGGAAGGGTTCAATGCCGTGCGTCGCGCGTCGCGCAATGGTCCGCTGATCCTGATCCCCTGCCACAAAAGCCATGTGGACTACCTGGTGATTTCGTATCTCATGCACCACAATAATTTGCCCTGCCCCCACACCTTTGCCGGCGCCAATCTCGCTTTTTGGCCCATGGGACCCGTTTTCCGACGGGTGGGTGCTTTTTTTGTGCGCCGTTCTTTTACCGGGGCTGTTTTCTACGCCAAGGTGTTTTCCGAGTATATCCACATGCTCCTGGAGCAGGGATTCAACATCGAAGTGTTTATCGAGGGTACCCGCAGTCGTAATGGCAAATTGTTGCTTCCGAAGCTGGGTATGCTCTCGATTCTCCTATCGGCCGTCCAGAACGGCGCTTGTCGCCATGTGACCTTCGTGCCGATCTATATCGGCTACGACCGGGTGCCCGAGGTGAGCGCCTACCTTGAGGAGGCGGAGGGGGCTAAAAAGGAACCGGAGAGTTTCTGGCAGATGATCCGGGCCCGACAGGTGCTCAAGAAACGGTTTGGTAAGATATATATAAAATTTTGCGAGCCCATCGCTTTGCAAGATCTCGAAAACGAATATGGCTCGCCGCTACCCGATATGCGTGCCAAGGATGTCCGGAACCTCACACGTGACCTCGGCGACCGGGTGTTGCGTGCCATCGATCGTCACACGGTCGTGACGCCCCAGGCCCTCGTTTCGGCAGCGGTTCTCAACAGTGCCCATACGATCATCAGCCGCGAGCAGATCGATTTCAACATAAACGCCTTCATGCGCTATATGGAGGCCATGAACGTCGCACGCGCGGAAACCCTTTTAGTGGATACGCGCCATGCCGTGACCCATATTATCAACAGTTTTGTGCAACAGAAGTTTCTCCGCCCGGTTTCCAAGGCGGAGGATGTCATCCGCCGGGATGGCCAGTATCATCTGACCATCGGCAAACGACCGACCCTGGATTACTATAAAAACAGCGGCATCGGCCCCTTTGTCCCGGCGGCGCTGACATCGTTGGCGATTCTTGCCAGGGATGCTTTTCAGTTTGCATCCAATGATCTTTATACCAACTATCGATTCCTGCAGGATCTTTTCCAGAACGAATTTGCGTCAGGCAATGGCGAGGCCATGGATATTCGCATCCGCAAGACCATCAAATCCTTTATTGCCGACGCGATCCTCGTGCCGCATCCCAAACTGCCGGACACCTACAACTTGACTTCGGAGGGATTCCGGAAACTGAAATGTTTCGCTGGATTTATGGCGTCTTTTCTCGAGTCCTATCTGGTCGTGCTGAAATATTTCAGCGAAACCGAAAAGTCGCCCGAAGACGGTGCCGCTCGACTGAAACAGATCCAACAGCTAGGCGTAAAACTCTACAAACGCCAGGAAGTCGTTCGCAAAGAGGCGCTTTCCAAAATCAATTATCTCAACGCCGTGGATTTCTGCCTGAAAAGCGGTATCACCAAAAGTGAGAATGGAACTGCCTGGAAAGCGACCCTGGAAACGATTCGCACGTATATAAAATATCTGCCGCTCTGAGTCCGTCAGCGCCGCGCCGCATACCCAACAGGTGCGGTACGGACCATCAAACGGGCCGTGCGAATAGATGCGGCCGTGGCCGGCGCACACCGCCAACATCGCGTGCGGGTGCGATGGAACCCGACCCTGACCGATTCTTCGATCCCGAATACCGGAAGCGGCTATTCTCATTTTATTTTGCCACGACGGCCATCCTGTGATAAGTCATTCAAAAGGCGGCATCAACTTTCTACCCAGGCAGCATAGACGAAAATCGATTGATCCGATACGGCGTGATCGTCCATTCCCGACAGCGCTACGCTGAGCGAGCAGGGTTTCCCTCATCAACGGGTTCGCTCTGTTAATCACCAATCCCGAAGAACGCATTGGCCTATAGACAGACGATCCCGGACGCAAGGACACGCGTATGACGAAAGCACCTCTTCCCGAGCGACCGGATGTCCCCTCCCCCGTAGAAATTTTGCAACAATTGATTCGTTTTAATACGACGAATCCACCCGGCAATGAGACCGCCTGTGTTCTTTATGTCCGTGATCTTCTGCACGCGTTTGGTATCGAAGCCCATGTTCTGGCCAAAGCGGACAACCGCGCCAACCTAGTGGCCAGGATCAAAGGGCGGGATACGGCCCCGCCCCTGATGCTCTATGGTCATGTCGATGTCGTTACAACGGCCCACCAGGAGTGGACCCACCCGCCCTTTGAAGGCAAATTGGTCGATGGCTATGTTTGGGGGCGGGGCGCGCTGGATATGAAAGGTGGCATATCCATGATGCTGTACGCTCTGCTGGATGCCGCCGTTCAAGGGTTTCAACCGGCCGGTGATATTCTGCTGGTGATCCTGAGTGATGAGGAAACCGGCGGAAGTATGGGGGCCGAGTTTCTCGTGGACCGCTATCCGGAAATTTTCGGGGGGTCCGCTATGCCCTGGGAGAATTCGGCGGTCATA
>CAWKLN010000055.1:0-40736 GCA_963850465.1 uncultured delta proteobacterium | reverse complement strand
AAGTAAGCCGTTAGAAAAGTACCAGAATAAACTTTCATCTCCAGTGCTTCTGGAAATCCAGGATTCTTAAGCGCTTGAGTGAACTCATTGATCCATCGGATAGCTTCTAACAAATTGGCAGTATTTAGCTTCATGTCTAAAGAGACGTTTAACAATCTACTGTATAGCCACTTTGTAAATCTAGTCTCGTAGAAATGCACAACCTGGTACTTTGGAGGAAAACACTTTGCTACATATTCAGTCACGTATTTCAACTCATTCATCAACCGACGCCCCACTTTAACTATCACTTGTAACTCGTGATCAGCCGACATCCCCGGTATATTGTCCGTGCCCTTGGATTCCTTTTCAAACGCATCAGAAAAGAAAGTAGCAATAGACATCTCTAGAGACTTTAACGCCCGTTCTCTCATTGAAATAAACTCTGGGTCTCCATGACTAAACACTTTGTACTTGATTGCTCTATCGTTCATCTCCACAATAATCAAACTCTTGATCAAAGTAGCGGGATCTTCTCCCGCCAACTCCATTGCATTCTCAATATTACTCAGCACGGTAGTCTCTCAAGTATTGCAAGCCTTTTGTACCTTCACGAACTGCTGCTCAAACACCGCTGCTATCTTAGCAGAATGTTTTCCTCCGTGCGTCTTGGCCGATTCTTTGACTCTGAACAGTTGTCTCAGCTTCAAGTAACAATCCTTCAACTGAATAGAGCCATCTAACACATTTGCTTCTAAAGTAGCAGCAGTGGTTGGTATATTTCTGAATATTGTGATCAGGTCTAGAGTTGAGTTGATATTCACTCTTGCCGTTCTGATTGTCCTGATTGCAGGGTACTCCTTTTCATTCAGTAAGACTCTACAGTCTTCACACTGCTTGAATACATTTTTAAAAGAGAATCTAATCTCTCTGTTTCTACCGCAGTCACTTTCAAGTAGATGTAGAGCGTAACTGAGTTCATTCAGTTGCGAAGTAACCAATACTGACAGTTTAGTATCAACTGCAGTCTTCTTATCTTGAAACTGTTTCTTGTAAAGAGACACTCTGGGCAATGAATCAACTGTTGCGAACAAGTCTTTTACTCTCTTTCTAGCTTCTTGTGTTGCTAGAAATTCAAATTCAGACTCTTTTTGCATTTGACCACTCGCACTAAAAATGAAACGTACACTGAGAGTAACAGAGACATAAAACAAAACAAAAAATAGAAAAAGATATTTAAAAACAAAAGATATTAATGGTCACTTCAATACACTTCATACTGTTTCTAACTTCCTATTTCTTATGAAATCAATTACTCCAGCCATTGATTTAACCCTTCCCAAGGCCAACCGATCAGATTTCGAGAGATATCTAGAAAGCATGAATTGAATATGATGAAGATCTAATACAAAATTTACCTCCCATAACTCAAACATAATTCTAAATAATCTTCAACGCACTCAAACGGAAGTTCATCCCTAGACCAAAACGCAGGATTAGACAGAATTCCTCTTGCTACCATCACTCCTTCCACACCAGTCTCTTTCACCATTCTTCCAACGACATCCTTTGTAACCATATCACCATTAGCCACAATCGGAAGAGAAGTGTGTTCTCTCACCAACTTTATAAGATCACGATGAACTGGTACTTTACATCTCTCTTGTCTCGTACGACCATGTATTGTAATCCAACTGGCTCCGGCTGCCTCCGCCCCTTTTACCAACTCTATGGTTTTCAAAATATCCTCATTCAGTCTAATCTTTACAGAAATGGGCGTATCAGTCATCCTTTTGGCCTGTTTGATTATGTCTGAGACCATCTCAGGCTGACCGCTGAGAAATGCCCCGATCTCTTCCTGAACTGCCCATCTCTGAGGACAACCGCAGTTCAAGTCGACCGCATCGACGTAAGGAGAGAGTTTTACTGCAGCAGCTCCAAATTCGATTGGACTGTTAGTGCCCAATTGAGCCACCAAGGGAGTGTCCTCTTCACAAGTGGAGAAATCAGCGACTCTGCTCTGTTCTGATCGGTTGAATGATTCGGCTATGATCATTGGAGTGTAGACTACATCACTGCCCCACTTTAAGCAAAGTAGTCTGAAACTTAACTTTGAGTATCTTACCATTGGGGCAGCCATTTTAAGGAACTTTTCTTCCTTTTTAGCTGTCTTGAACATTTCTACAATGTCAGTTCTGTCTCTCATCGCAAAACTGAGAATTTTCTGACAATTTTCTGGAACTGCAGAGCTAAAAAGGAGCGACTTATGAGACAATCTGTTTATTCATCATCGTTGTCCATGAAGAAGTAAGTGCCTGCCAATTTCTGCTCTTTGTCCTTCACTGACAACATTTTGTTAATTCTTGGACGGTAGTTTGTAGGATCTCTTCTGAAGGTGATGTCTAGGTCTCTGAGAAAAGCATTCATCCCAGTGAGCAAGACTTGCGGTCTGGTAGCAGTACAATCGATTGCTGGTTCCCCAGTGTATACAATCACACGGTCAGCTAGATAAGTAGCCATGATGAAATCATGCTCTTACTAAGAAAAGCAGTCTTTCGGGCGTTGATAATGAACTTCTTGATAACCTTGGAGGCAACGATACGCTGTTCAGAGTCCAAATAAGCTGAGGGTTCGTCAATCAAGTATATATCTGCAGGTTGTCCCAGACACAACACTAAAGCCACTCGTTGAAGCTCACCACCAGACAGGTGACTGACAGCTTCGTTCATCAGTGGATCTATGTTCAAAGGACGCATTACATCAGCGATGAATCGAGGATGCATATACATTGAACGAATCTTCTTGTGCAAAAGCTGTCGAACGGTACCTTCAAACTTTGGTGCAATCTTCTGAGGCTTGTAAGAAATGCTTAATTTAGGAAGCGCCTCGTCAGACTCGTCTGGGACCAAAAAAGCAGCTAACATTCTAATAAAAGTGGTTTTGCCACAGCCGTTCTGCCCAAGCATGACAATGATTTCACCATCGGTAAAATCACCACCTTCCACGTGAAGAGCGAATCCTCCCAACTTCTTACTCATACCTGGATAAGAGTAGTTTCTATGCTTTGATTTCTCTTCGTCATCAAAGGTCTCAACGACCTTGAAAGATAAAGATTCTTCCCTGAATCTGAGGTTCTCGGTGGGTACGAACCCATCTAGGAAAATATTAATCCCCTCTCTGACTCCAAATGGCATTGTAACCACTCCATACGCCATTGGTTTTCCATACAGACAACACACGTAGTCGGACAAGTAGTCCAAGATACTCAAGTCATGTTCTACAACAACCACAAAAGTCTCAAAATTGAGCAGAGACCTTGATCATCTGTCCCGCCTGCAACCTTTGCTTGACATCTAAATAACTGGAGGGTTCATCAAACATGTAGACATCAGCCTTCCTTACACATGCAACCCCAATTGCAAACCTCTGCAACTCTCCTCCCGATAAATCAGCAATATTTCTGTCCAATACTTTCTTCAAGTCCAACATCTCGCAGATCTCCTCTGCCTTTTGTCTCTCGTCCTTCTTAAACAGCAAATCACCAACCTTTCCAGAAGTTTGTCTCGGGATCAAATCAACATATTGAGGCTTAATAACCGCCTTGATGTTATCCTCCAACACTTTTGTAAAGTAATTCTGAAGCTCACTCCCTCTAAAGTACTTTAGGATCTCAGCCCAATCAGGCGGGTTTTCAAAATTCCCCAAATTGGGCTTCAACTTACCAGCCAACACTTTCAATGCGGTTGACTTGCCAATACCATTAGTCCCTACCAATCCCAACACCTCTCCCCGCCCGAGGGATGGGTAATCCATGCAACTTGAATGGTTTGCGGTCCGAACCTGTGAGTGGTCCGTGACTCCAGGTCCTTTGGTAAATTAATAATCTGAATAGCCTCAAAAGGGCATTTCTTAACACATATACCACATCCGATGCAGAGGTCTTCCGACAACATTGCGATCTTGTCCTTTGGAGTGACTTCGATGCACAACTTGCCCATCCTCACCACCGGACAAAAGTTCTTACATTCCTGCTTACATTTTTTAGGTTTGCATTTTTCCTCAGCTACTATTGCTATTCTGCTGGCCACATCCCTTGTCCTTCTTGACGTCCTTGCGCTGCCTCCCGCCATTTGTTTTTATTTTCGCATTAGACAGTTCTGGTAGATTGCGGACTCAGAGATGCCCACCACTTGACAAAGTGATCCAAGGGAACGGAGGATCTGTCTCCCATGCAGTTTAACACCAACAAATCTCTTTGACAAGTGGTGGGCATCTCTGAGTCCGCAATCTACAAGGAAACTGTTTAATGCGAAAATAAAAACAATCATGGCGGTGATGGCCCCCAAGCCATCGGCCAGGATATCTTTCTGGGCATCCCAGACATCCCCCTGTGATCCGAGTACCGCCGCGCCAGCCGTTGGATCGGCGGAAACAGCATAGCCCCATTCAAAGATTTCATAGACCCCGGCCACAGCCAGAATAAAACAGATCGGGAACATGAAAAGGACGAAACGGGAGGCCACGAGCCGCTTGCGCAACAGGAGTTCGGCCAGGGGGTAGGCATAAAACCCGACCGTGAAATGGGCCATGCGGTCATAATGGTTGCGCGAAAAGCCGAAAAAATCGGTTACCCAGTCGAAAGGCACCCGCTCGAAGGTGAAATGCCCTCCGATGGTGTGAAGAAAAATCAGGCACGCCATCATCAGGTAGGCGGTGTTGGAAAAGGAAAACCATCGCTTGCTGAAAACCAGGGCGGCCACAATGAGCACGATCGGCAGGTTTTCCGCAAACCATACCGCGCGGTCATACGGGTTGATGGCCAGCAGGGTAAACAGTACCAGATAGAAGACCAGCAGCAGATGTGGAAATCGTTGCGCCATGGGCCAGATCCTTTTAGCGGGTTCAAAGAAAAGCAACCACCCTCGTAGGGGCACCATCGGACTCGGTTATGTGCAGGGGGAGACAGACCAGTTCGGCGAAGCGACCCTCCGGCAGGCGATCAAGGTTTGCCAGGTTTTCGATAACCAGAATACGGTTTTCCAGCAGAATACGGTGAACGGTGTAATCGGTCGTGTCGTCCTTATCCACGGACAGGGTGTCCACACCGATGCCCTTAAGCTTGAATTCGGCTAAACGGTTGGCCGCCGGAGCAGAGAGCACCGGATACCCCTGATAATAGCGGGAAGAACCCCAATAACGCCCCCATCCCGTCCGCAGCAGCACGAAATCGCTATTCGACAATTCATCCTGGTAGCGCTGCAGCGATGTCCATTCGATCGATCGGGTATGGGTCCTTCTGATGTCGATGCAAAGACCGGTGCCGAAAAAATGATCGATAGCGTATTGATCCAGGGTTTTCCCCCGCTTTAAAAGGTGGGCGGGGGCATCCATATGGGTACCGGTGTGGGAACAGAAGGTCAGTTGCCGTTCCCGGAAACCGTTCCCCGCGAACCGTGCAACGGGATGGATTTCCGGTGGCGGGGTGCCTGGATAGACCGGCATGGCAGCGGTCATCGGATAGGTTAAATCAATGGCAGACATGGTGATTTTTCCGGTTGCCAATTATTCGCTATTGATGACGGCCGAGAGAGATGGCGCTTCTACCGTTGCCCTTGCCGTAGACAGAAAGGAATTGATAGCCTCCCAATAGCGATGGTCCAACTGAATGTCGTTGTGGCCGGCCCCATCGATCACCACGGTGTCGACCACGCCTCCCCAAACCTCAGCAAGTTGGGTGGAGCGTCGGTTGGGAATAATATTATCCTGATTACCGATGATGACCAGGGCCGGCATTTTTACACCCGGCGCCAGGGCCGCCGAATCAAAAGGGTGTTTTAGGAGAAATCTCACGGGTAGAACCGGATAGTGGTGGCGGGCCACATTTAAAAGGCTGTCGAAAGGGGTTACCAGGATAACCCCCCGCACCGGGCGATGCGCGGCGACATAAACCGCCACACCCGACCCGAGGCTACGTCCCATAAGGACGATGTGGTTCATGGGGATGTTCTCCCGGGCGACCAGGGTGTCCAGAATATAGAGTGCATCACGGCAGAGATTTTTCTGGGAGGGTTTGCCCTGGCTGTCGCCGTAACCGCGGTAATTCATGAAAAGATAGGCCCCGGCTTGCAGACGTGCCATGTCCCAAAGGTTGCCGGACACTTCCTCGGCGTTGCCGCCGTAGTACACCACCAAAGGACGGCTCTCTGAAACCGCTCCGGAGACATACCAGCCTTGTAGCTGTTGCCCCTCGTGCTCCAGGGTCAGGGCATGCGCGGCAAACGGCTCCCGGTTCTGCAGCGGGATCGGCTGGGGGAAAAAAATCAACGTGTCCTGGAAGACATACAGGAGGGCGACACCGATGATAACTAGGGGAATCAGAATTTTCATGGTTTCGAGCATATTGGGCGTTTCCGGCAAGTCGGATCATGTTTTGAGGCCGCTTGCGGTTCCAGGTTGCGCAAAGGTACCCAGCCGGTTTCCCCGCTTGCGTTCTGGGCCCGGGCCCAACCGTTTAAGATCTCGATGACACTCAGGGTCTCTCCCTTTTGCACACTAAGTTCGCAGGCGCTATAATTTTCTCGCGCCGTACCCGTGGACCCACGGATCGTGATAAAGCTCCGGGGAACCCAGCCCTTTTTGCCATTTTGGTTTTCACACCAGATCCAGTCACGCCACTCCGGGTCGCCGTCATACTCCCGGCCGACCAAGATGGCGTCGCCCCTGCGCAGACTGATCGGGTCGGCATTGGAACGCCGGTAGGCTTCGATGACGTGGTATCTTGTCCGGGTTACCGGATCGTTCATCGCGGCTGTTCCCCAAAAATGCGTTCCACCAAAGAATCCGTATCGATTTCCGGCTAAATAAGCAAGACGGTCAGACATTTTGTGGTGCAGATACGCAGCACTTTGAGCGCGAAAGACGTTGGCGGCTATCGCAAGGCGGTTTGCCTATCGCCTATAGGTAAATACTTTTTCCCGCTCAAATCATCATGCGCAGCATGAGCTTGGCATCCAGGATGGCCCAGCCCGCACGGCTCCAGACGATGGGGTTCAGATCCAGCTGGTCGAAACGCGGTCCCAGGGCGTCAACCAGCCGGCTCACGGTGACCAGTAGCCGGGCCAGGGGCGCCGGGTCCAGACGCAACCCGCGAAACCCCTCGAATACAGGGTAAATTTTGAGTTCCTTCAGCATGCGGTGGGCTTCTGCTTCGTTGAAGGGCGCCAGACGAAAGGCCACATCCTGGGCGATTTCCGTCAGAATGCCTCCGGCCCCCACCATGACGGCCGGTCCGAAACCGGGATCGGTCAATCCGCCGGCGATCATTTCCGGCCCCTCGAAGGCCACCATCTCCTCCACCAGCATAGACGCTTTAGGAAAAGCGTTATTGAGCGTGCGCAACGCCGCGGCCAGATTATCCGGTCCCAGGTTCAGGTGGACGCCTTTAAGATCCGTTTTATGCATGATATCCGCTGAACATACCTTAGCGGCGAACGGTCCCTGGAAGTTCGGGACGACGCTGGTGACTCCGGGTGCCAGCCGGATGCCACGGGGCACTATCAGCCCCAATTGCGCAAGCAGGCATTTAACTTCGTATTCGTCGGGCCGGTCGGCTACCGGCAGCCCGCTACGCCACTGATCCAGAATGGATTTCATGGGTGTTCCTCCAGCGCGGTCAGGATGCGGGCACGTTCCACCAGGAAGCGCGCCGCTCTGACAGCGCGGCTGATGGAAGGAAACCCCACCACGCCGGCATCGTGAAAGCGACGCAGGTAGAGATCGGTAAATGGTCCATATTGGGTAAAGGTGATCACCGGTTTGAGACTGTGGCGCGCCCGGTCGGCGATTTCCTGGATCAGGCCGTCCGAGATCGCCGGTGGGGCAAAAAAGGCGGTGCAGATAATAATGTCTACGCCGTCGTCTTCCAGCAGGGCATCCAAGCTGCGGCCGAACATGCCGTCGTCGGCGCTGGCGGTAAGATCGACCGGGTTTTCGCAGGCGGCAAAAGGAAGCGTGGCTTCGCGAATGCGGCGGACCGTCCGGGGCGCAAGCCTCGCCATGCTGAGCGGGATACCGCGCTGGTCGGCCTCGACATAGTCGGCGCACATGACCCCGAACCCGCCGGCCGGTGTCAGAACGGCGACCCGCGGACCTGGCGCCGGCGGCAGCATGGCCAGGCACTTGGAGGCATCGCACAGCTCCTCGTCATCGATGACCCGCTGAATCCCGTACTGCCGAAAGGCGCCGTTGACCACGGCGTCCATACCGGCCAGGCGTCCGGTGTGGCTGCTGACCGCCCGCGCACCGGACGGTGTGCGTCCGGCCTTCAGCACGATGACCGGTTTATGGGGGGTAACCTGGCGGGCCCTTTCCAGAAATCGGCGGCCGTGGGCGATATTCTCGAGGTAGAAGGCCAGGCAGGTGGTTTCCGGATCCCGGCCGAAATAGTCGAGAAAGTCGAGTTCATCGAGATCGCATTTGTTGCCCAGGCCGACGAAGGCGCGCATGCCGTAGCCGGAGTTGCTGGCCAAGCCCAAGGCCTCGACCCCCACGGACCCGCTCTGGGTGATGAAGGCCACCCCGCCGCCGTGCCCCAGGGCCTTGTCGCCGTGCTCCACAAAAATGGTGTCCAGGCGTTCTCCGGGGACAAAAATGCCCAGCGAGTTGGGGCCCAGAATCCGGGTTCCAAACCGGTCGGCAATTTCCTGCAAGCGCACCTCGCGCCGGGCGCCCTCGCTACCGGTTTCACCGAAACCACCGGCCACGATGATCAAGTAGGGAATCCCTTTGGCCGCACACGCCTCCGCGGCCGAGACCGCGGCTTCCGCGCCAGTGGCCACAACGGCGACGTCGATGCCGTCCGGCAACGCGGCAACTTCCGTAAAGGCCGCGTACCCCATGATGTTCGGCTCGCGAGGATGAACGGGATACAGCTTGCGCAAGGATGGGATCAGGCGCTCAAAAATGATCCGGCCGATGTTGCCCTCTCGGTTGCTGGCCCCGATCACGGCGATGGATTTGGGATTGAAGAGGCGCCTTAGGTCGTGCCGGTTTGCCGTCATGTCAATCGATATCCTTCCCGAACGAGGCCTGGGCCAGCCAATGGAGGACATCGGGCAGAGGCAGGTGATCGCCGATATCGGCTCCATAATAGGCGATCTGTATGACCTGGTCGGGGCCGATCAGGAAATCCGCGGGAATGCGGGCCTTGTCCCCGTCCATGGGCCCGGGAAGAAACCCACGGGCAGTGGCTGTCACCAGCGATCCCAAGCGCAACGACCCCTTGAGGAAGCCGCCCCAGGACGATTCCACGCCATAGAGGCGATAGAGATGGTAATCGGGGTCGGCAATCATGGGAAAGGGTGGGCGCTGACGGCCGGCATATTGCTGCAGGCGTTCCGAAGGCGATTGAAAGATGGCCAAAATGTGAAGACCATGCATCTGCAGCTCAGGTTGGTGCCGGATCAATTCACTGATGCGGAGGTTGCAGAGCGGGCAGGAGGCATAGCGAAAAAAAGCCAGCAGCAGTTTTTGGCCTCGAAAGCCGGCCAGGTCGATCGGCCGGCCGTCCATCGTGACGGCTTCAAAAGGTGGGGCCGGATCTCCGGGGTTTTAGGCGCATGGTCATCCTTACTCTTAGAGAAATTGCGGGGCCGGCGATTAAGAATCCTTTAACGCCTGGGCAAAGGCGGCCGGCGCAAAACCGACAATTGGCCGACCGTTGATTACCGTCACGGGGACACCGCCGCGCGGGTTGTATTGCTTGTGGCGTTGGGCGGCCTGGCGGTCTTTCTCGATGTCATATTCTTGAAAAACGATTCCCCGGGAGTGGAAGTAGTTTTTCGCATCCCGGCAATAGCGGCACCAGCTCGTGGTATAGATTACGACGGTGACTTCCTTACGTTCCTGGGCGGTTGGCGGGCGCATGGTTTCCGGGGATTGGACGGTGTCCGCTGCCGATGGGGGTGACGACGGGTTTCCGGAGACCGCTTGACGGGTCTCGACAACGCCTTCGACCTGGTCTTCTTGCGGGGCGTGGTCGGAATAGTGTACGATGCCTTGATCGTCGACCCACTTGTAGATCGAACCCGCCCAGGCCGTGGTGGTCAACAGCAACAGGAAAACGATGGTGCGCTGGATGGCGTGTTGCATGATGGGATTTGTTCCCTGAATGGTGTGCGGGCGTTATTTTGCGTCCAGAACCGCCATGGTGATGCGTGATATGCAGACCAGGCGTTCCTGATCGTCCCGGATGTGAATTTGCCAGATCTGGGTGGAATGGCCGATGTGCAGCGGTTTAACGGTGCCGGTCACATAGCCGTCACGGACCGACCTCACGTGGTTGGCGTTAATCTCAATACCGACCGCCATCTTTCGCGTCGGGTCGATGCAAAGATACGCCGCCACACTGCCCAGGGTTTCGGCCAGGACCACAGAGGCGCCCCCATGCAGGATGCGCGCGGGCTGGACGGTGCGGGAATCCACCGGCATGCGGGCCGAAATATAGTCGTCGCCGATATCCGTATATTCGATCCCGATATGATCGACGATGGTGTCGGTAGACCTGGCGTTCAGTCCTTCAACCGTCGCCGCTGTGACCCATATAGCCATGTGATTCCTTCGGCCGCTATGGTGCCGTTAAACGCTTGGGGTCGGGTGTTTCCATACAATGACGGCACCGGCACCAACAACGTCATGGGTGGTCTTGGTCTGCTTCATCTTGCGCACTTATTTGATCCATTTGATTTCGCGCGCGGTTTGCTTTCCTATAACCGTGTAGTTCAGATTGGGCGGCATGGCGGATTGCGTTTTTGATATGGGTATCCCTCTGCCCATGATCTCCGCCACCTGCTGGGGATAGGGCGGCAGACGATCGGGATTGGCGTACCCTTCGGGGAAAACAGGCTGTTGGGTAGCCATGTCATATTTGTCTCGGGCGCCGACGGTGTGAAGGATTTCATGCGCGATAACCACCTGGGTTCGCGGTGCATGGCGGTAATCGGCATAGGCGTGCACTACGCCGAACAGTCCCTTGCGCATCCCCAGAGAATCTTCTAACAGGCTGGCACTGGTATCATGATAGACGGTAAAAATTTTGATATCCGGTGAGGGTCCTGCCGTAAAGGTATCGTTCTGGTAAACCCAGAAGCGCATTTTGAGGCTCCACCAGATCACGGTCAGCGGGTTGCGGCTTTGGGGGGGGGCGGGCGGCATTTCCGCAACCGGCGGTGCCAACCGGATCGTGAAAGGCTCCGCCAATGGCAGCCCGTGGGCTTCGGCCTCTACAGCAAAAAAATCAGCGATGGTCTGGAAAGACGTTTCATCCAGGCTGTCGATAAAATTGGAAATATGTTCTTTCTGGCCGCCGTTGATGGGGTAGATGCCCACCCATAGGGGTTCATCCCAGTCGGTGGTCCAGCGCCCGGTCATGAAGGTATTCATGCCGACGATAAACAGGACCAGCAGGAGCAGGCTGATGCGCGCTGTCTTCCAGAGGTTTTTCGATGAGCCAGAGACGGTGGTGGTTGATACCGGTACGCTTACCGCCGTAATCCGCGCTGGTCGGGGTGTTTCGGCAGGTTTGATCAGGAAGTCACCACACTGAAGGCACGTGGTGGACCGGCTTTGGGAAAAGCTGCAATTGGGACAAATGACCATGGTCGCATCACGCGCTGCCATGGCAGCCGGGGTTGTTGCGGTTTCGGTAGCATTCTCGCGCGGTTCGAGTTCAAAAATGACACCGCAGCCAGCCGCGGCTTTCTGGTATTTTTGGGCCGTGACCGCGTCCACGTTTTTTCGTATGGTCACGGATTGGCCTGCGAAAAGGGTGTCGACGGTTTCCGGCTTCAGTTTGAAAATCTTTGCCAGTTTTTCTTTGGCTTCGTCGATGTCGTATTCGGGTGAGAATTCTCCGTGAAAAACAACGTCATACTGCATGATTACTTCATCCTTGGTGCGCAGAATGTATGTTTAGGCGTCCGATATGCATTTACCTCCGCCAGGGTTTGCAATCCACTTATCGGTGTCTTAAGCCAAAGACTTGAGTGCCGGCGCATCGGTCTTACAGTTGCGCAGCCATGGACGCTTGACTCGAAATCGCCTTCTGCTTTGGATTAAAACATTGCGATTGGCAATTAATTTAGAAACATATCAAATGAAATCAAGCGAGGCAAGTCATTGTCAGATCTAATCTTTTCCGTCGGGCACGAAGGGACCTGTTCAGAAAGGACCGGATGCAGGGCCGAGCGTTCATTCTTCACGGCATCCAGGATTGAAAAATAAGAATGTTCTCTCCTCGTCAAGGTGCCGACCGAGACATCCGGGGGTTGTCGTAACCTCAAACAATACATGCCTGTTGAATTATCTTTTCGACACGTGGTTTTTGGGGCGCATGCGGATCAGGAGGACGGCAAGGCTGCCCTCGTCGAAACGAAGCTTGGTCCGGGCGATTTCAATGTGGAAATCGGTCTGCACCAGATCCAGAAAAGCGCGGTTGGTCTGGCGCATTTCCACTGCCAATAGGATTTCGCCATTCGGTTTAAGGAGCGACTTGAAGATGGTGTAAAGTGCCGGAAAGTCTTTTTCGTTGTAGATCAATTCCGACCCGACAATGCGGTCAAAGCGGCATGTCAATGTAGGCTGCAGCCAATCCAATCGCAGAATACGGCCTTGCGGGCATTGGTTGAGGTGGGCGTTGGCCCTGATGAAATTGAGGGCATGCGTGTCATATTCCGTGATGGTGATATCATGTTGAAACGCGGCCGCGACAATCCCCACCACGCCGATTCCGGCACCGAGTTCAAGCCAGCGCTGGCCGGCGACCGGTGGCGTTGCGGCCAGGCGATGCGCCAGAACCAGGGAGGCTTCCCATATTTTTGTCCAGAAGGGAAATTGATTGAAAAGGTTTGCGGGATTGAGAAACCGCTCCAAGCTTTGCGGCACAAGGAAGCGAAAGCAGCGCTTGGCGATAACCGATTCCCTCAGCTCGGTTTGATATTGCTGATGAAATGTTTCGATGGAAAACATGAATGAGGGCCTCCCTTGTGTTGACGCGGTTTCGGTCGCGTCCCGTCAACAGCGGAGACTTATATCATTCCCAGCGGTATTTGTCAGCGGCTGACGGCGGTCCAAACAACCCGGCTTCAAGCATGGCCGTGAAGTCGTCTAAAAAATGGTGGCGATCGGCACCCAAAGCGTTTTTTTAAAATAAGCCTCCCGCAAACAGAGCAAATGCAGGATGCGGAAAATATGTCCTCCAAGAATCAGCATGGGCTGGTGGGGTGTCCGCTTTGCAATAATGCTCTTTTGACGTGGGTACGACTTCCAGGATTTGCGTTGGTTGGCGGTCATTGTCAGGTGATCCGATGCTGCCCTTTCCGGGGCGCGGGATTGACGCGGTTGTATCGGCAATGATAACTCACAGCTGTTGGTATAATTTTATTGCTCTGAATTTATTAATGATCCTTTCACGCGGCGTGCAGACTTGCAGGAGACCCGCCCCACAAGGATGGAACAATGACGCAGTTTTCGAAATCAGGGATGTCCCGGACAGACGTGTTTTCCAGGCTGGAAGGCTTTCGCCAAAATGACGTGGCCTGGCAGGATGGCCGGGTTTTCGGTTACATCTTTGACCCGGGCCAGTCCGTGCAGGATGTCGCCAAACAGGCCTATGCCATGTTTTTATCGGAAAACGGCCTGGATTTTTCGGTGTTCCGGAGCCTGTTGAAACTTGAAAAAGAACTGGCGGCTATCGGGCGCTCCCATTTACAGGGCGATGCCGACGTGGTGGGCAACTTTACTTCCGGCGGTACGGAAAGCATCCTCCTGGCGGTCAAAGCGGCCCGCGACTATTACCGGTCCGTGCGGCCGGAGATCCGAGCACCGGAAATTATTTTACCCACTACGGCCCATGCCGCGTTTCACAAAGCCGGCCACTATTTAGACGTCAACGTGGTCCGTGTTTCCGTGAATGCGAAGACGTTCCGGGCCGATCCGGCAGCCATCGAGGCGGCCATTACGCCGAATACCATTATGCTGGTGGGATCGGCACCATCTTATTCGCATGGTGTCGTGGATCCCATTGCGGCACTGGGGCGCCTCGCTTTAGACCACGGGTTGTGGCTGCATACCGATGCCTGTATGGGGGGCTTTGTGTTGCCCTATTTTCGCCGTCTGGGGGTCGCGGTGCCGGATTTTGATTTCCAGGTGCCGGGCGTTTCATCCATTTCCATGGATCTCCATAAATACGCTTATACCCCCAAAGGCGCCTCACTGGTGCTGTATCGTCATAAGGATCTGCGCAAGCATCAGCTGTTTGCCTGCTCCCACTGGATCGGCTACACGATTGTCAACAATGCGGTACAGAGCAGCAAATCGGGCGGACCGATGGCCGCGGCCTGGGCCGTGTTGAACACGATCGGCGATGATGGTTATCTCGAAATCGCGCGAAAGAAACTGGACGCGACCCGAAAAATTGTGGCGGGCATCGGGGCGATTGCCGGGTTGCGCTTGCTGGCGCACCCGGATATGTGTTTGATTTCTTTTACGGTCAACCACGGTTCCGTGTTTCACCTCATCGATGAAATGAATGCCCGGGGTTGGTATATCCAGCCGGCACTGTCTTTCGACAATTCGCCGGCCCATATTCACCTGTCCATCAATGCGTCGAACGTCGGCCGGGAAGAGGCCTTTCTTTTCGATCTGCGTGAATGCGTGGCGATAGCTGGAGCCAAGCCGCCGGGTGATCTGGTCAATCTGGTCAAGGGAGGCCTGAACGGCATGGATCTGACATGTCTGTCGGAGAAGGATATGGTGGACATGCTGGCCTTGGCGGGTATCAGGTCGGAGGGCCTGCCGGATCGTATGGCGGAGATCAACGGCGTTCTTGATGCGCTTCCCGCGGACGCCAGAGAACAGATTTTGATCACATTCGTCAATAATCTCTTTTCCTGAGTCAGGATTCACCCCATGATGCATTAAAGTGCGGTCTTCCGATCATCCGGTCCGACCGAACGCCATGGAAGGGATACGGACATTTTGCCGCCATACCCATTTGACACCATGCTGGTTTTCGCATTTTTATCCGCCATGCTCCTGAGCGGCGTGGCCCTGCGCGCCAGGGTTCGCCTTTTGCAGAAGTTTTTGTTCCCCAGTTGCCTGATCGGCGGCGTTCTGGGCCTGGTGTTATTGCATACCGGGCCATGGGATATAAAGATGTCCACTGTGGAGACACTGGCCTATCATTTTTTTAACATTTCTTTCATATCCGTCGGCTTGACACCGGAAGATACCACCAATGGTTCCGATCGAGGGTGGCGAAAACTGCGGGGTGCCGGGTGGATGGCCCTGATGCAGGGCATGACTTTTCCTATCCAGGCCGTGCTGAGCAGCCTGATCGTACTGTTGCTCGGAATGGCCGGAATGGAGCTGTTTCCCATGTTTGGGTTTTTGGTGCCGTTGGGCTTCAATGAAGGCCCGGGCCAGGCCCTTTCCATAGGAAAAGTTTGGGAATCTTTCGGCTTTGCGCATGCCGCCACCATTGGACTGACCTTTGCGGCGGCAGGCTATTTTTGCAGCTTTTTTATTGGTGTGCCCCTGGTCAACCGGGGGATTCGAAGAGGGCAGACCACCTATGGTCCTCGCCAACTGCCACCGGATTTCATTACCGGCATCCTGCCCCGGGAGTCCCCAAACGTATCGGCCGGCCGCTTGACCCTGCACAGCGGCAATGCCGACACCCTCGCGTTTCAAATGGCGCTGGTGGGCATCGCCTATGGCGTGACCTACGGTTTGGTGCGTCTGCTGGGGATGCTGATGCCGGCCGATGCCGCCGCTATTCTGTGGGGGTTTTTCTTTTTCTTCGGTCTGGTGGTTGCCCTGATTCTCCGGAAGACAATGCAGGCCTTGCACGTAGCCCATCTGGTCGACAGCGGCATTCAACGCCGCATCACGGGCTGGTCGGTGGATTATTTGCTTGTTGCAACGGTCGTCGCGATTCAACTAGAGATTGTCGGGCAGTATCTGTTGCCCATAGGCCTGATCGCCGTGGTGAATGGGATCGTGACCACCCTTCTGGTGGTCTGGTTCGGGCGGCGGCTGGCCGTGTTTTCCCTGGAGCGTACGGCGGCCATATACGGTACGGTAACCGGCACGGTGTCCTGCGGTCTGCTTCTGTTAAGGATCAGCGACCCAGATTTTCGCACACCGGTGGCGTTTGAATTGGCCTTGATGAATGTTATGGTGCTGCCGATCGTGGGGGGGTGCACGCTCCTGGTCAACGCGCCCTTGTGGTGGGGATGGAGTATCGGCTTGACGATGACGGTTTTTGCGGCCATCTTCGGGGTGTCGTTGGGGTTGCTGCACCTGCTGGGTTATACGCGCATCAGATGTAACCCATAATTATCCACAAAGAGTCCATGTGCCCTTGGTTGTGTTGCGAATGAGCTCAAATTTTTCCCATGCGGCATGTATGGGCCGCGCTTTCACCGCTGCGCAACTTGTCAGGCCTCCGAGACGCCATATTTTTGAGAGAGGATATCGAGATCTGAAAGGAGGTTCTGGATGGGCAGAGTGACCGTTTGCTTGATGGCGATCAGCGGTTTGTTGATGCTAGCGGGATTGCAGGGGTGTGCCCGAAGTGTACCGGAAGTGAGCTACGTCGCGGTGAACGCCCGTTTTGCACTGTTGATTGCCAGTGATGCCAGTGAATTCAAAGATGCCGTGCGGGGCCGGGTGTTCGATCACTATAAAACCTACAGTAATATCGAGGTGGTGAACATCAGCCGGCTGAAAACACGCCAGGCGGATGACTTCGATGCCGTACTGATCATGGACACCTGTCTGGGGTGGTCCCGGTTTAACCCATCCATGAAAGTTTTTTTAGACGGTGCGCAAGATCCTGATCGCGTCGTTCTTTTTATGACCGTAGACGACACGGAGTGGGATTTCACCTATCAAGGTGTCGATGCGATTACGGCGGCTTCCCACATGGAGGATGAAGCCCGCGTGGCGGCGGATTTGATCCGAAAGCTCGACAAGATTCTACAGGCCCGAACCCCGTAGACGAATAACGCCCATTCCATTCATGCCACAGGACCATACACGTTATGGCTTTATTTCCCTTGAAGGAGGTTTGCCATGAGCATCAATGTTACCTGGTTAAGTCATGCCTGTCTGTTTATCGATACCGGTGATGCCAAGCTCCTGGTGGATCCGTTTATCACCGGTAACCCGCTGGCACCGATCGCGGTCGACAAGATTCAGGCGGATTATATTCTGGTATCGCACGGCCACGGCGATCATGTGGGCGATACGGTTGCCATCGCGCAGCGCACGGGCGCGACCGTTATCGCCAACTTTGAAATCCATAACTGGCTGTTGGGACAGGGGGTGCAAAATGGCCACCCCCAGCATATCGGCGGCGGGTTCGATTATCCCTGGGGGCGTGTCAAACTGACCATCGCCCACCATGGTTCGGCCCTGCCGGATGGATCCTACGGCGGCAATCCCTGCGGTTTTCTTTTTTATATCCAGGGCAAGAAAATTTACCATGCCTGCGATACCGGTCTGTTCTACGACATGAAGCTCATCGGTGAGGAAGGTGTCGATCTGGCGATATTGCCCATCGGCGACAACTTTACGATGGGGCCGGAAGACGGCCTGCGGGCCGTCAAACTGATTGAACCTAAAAGGGTTATACCGATTCACTACGATACCTTCGATGTCATTCACCAGGACGCCGTCGCCTGGAAGACCCGTGTGGAGCAGGCAACGGGGGCCAAGGTGAGCGTGTTGCAACCGGGTGAATCCCTAACGCTTTAAAGTTTTTTGATAGCGTGGATCGCACGCCTTCCCCGCCGGGTCCGTCACAGCGGCTATGGAAACGGTACCCTTTATGCAAATATCGATTATTCTGGCGCATCCGGACCCGGCGAGTTTTAACGCCGCCATTGGTAAGGTCGTTCGAGAGACACTGATGAAGGATGGTCACGTTGTCGCTTACCATGACCTTTACGCGGAACAGTTCGACCCCCTGTTGCAACGTGACGAGATCCCCAAAGAGGCCCAGCTCGACCCGGTGTTACGCCGGCATTGCGAAGAAATCGCACACGCCGAAGGTATCGTTGTCGTGCATCCCAACTGGTGGGGGCAGCCGCCGGCGATTCTGAAAGGCTGGGTGGATCGGGTGCTACGGCCGGGAACGGCCTATGAATTCCTGGAGGGGGACGGTGGCGAGGGGGTTCCCCAAGGTCTTTTGCGCGCACACACGGCCCTTGTGTTCAATACATCCAATACGGCGCCCGAGAGGGAGCTGGCCGCTTTTGGCGATCCACTTGAGCGAATCTGGAAAGACTGTATTTTTGGCCTCTGCGGTGTGTCCCGCTTTTACCGGCAAACCTTTGGCATCATGGTGCTCAGTACGCCGGCCCAGCGTACGTCATGGCTGCAGGCGGTGACGGATACCGTCCGGCACTATTTTCCTTCCGTACCGATGTCCTCTCAGTAACGTCGCCGGGATCCAGACGCAACGTGGTTCCGGGTAAGGCCTATTCGTCGAGGACCTCCCGCAATTTCCGTGACAGGGCTCCCAGATCGAAGGGCTTCTGGATGAAACCCCGGCATCCCCGCCGCAGAATATCGGCGGCCTGGCCGTTGAGACTGTAGCCACTGGACAGCAGAACGCGAATATCCGGATTCATGGACTTCAATGTATCGTAAGTCTGACCGCCCCCCATGGTGGGCATGACCATGTCCAGAACAACCAGATCGATCGCCGCACGCTCCTGGTGGTAGATCTCAATGGCCATGCTTCCGCTGCTAGCCGTTTTGACCTTGTAACCGAGCTTTTCCAGCAGTTTTTGCCCGACCTCCAGAATCATGCTTTCGTCATCCACCAGCAGGATGGTTTCGCTCCCGGGGAGGATATCGTTTCCAACCGTTTTCGTCTGCGGAATGCTCTTTTCGGAAACGGGCAGATAGATATGGAATGTCGTCCCGCGTCCCTTTTCACTGTGAACGGTGATCTGGCCCCCGTGGTTGCGAAGAATGCCAAAAACAGAGGCCAAACCCAGCCCGGTGCCGCGTCCCATTTCGCGGGTCGTGAAAAACGGTTCAAAGATCCTGTCGCGGGTGGCGGCATCCATCCCGCGCCCCGTGTCCGTCACCGAAACTTTCACGTAAGCGTTCGGGGCCAGATCCGCGGGGGGTATGTCGTCAAGGGAAAATGAAATATTGGCTGTCTTGAGATACAAATCGCCGCCGGTCGGCATGGCCTGCCAGGCGTTGACATAGAGATTCAGCAGGACCTGTTCGATCTGTCCCGGGTCGACCTCCACCGCTTTGAGGTCGGGGTCTAAGGCGGTCTGAATGCGGAGTTCCTTGTGGGTTCGCCCGAACATCCGGGCCGAATCGGCAACCAGGTCGTTTAAGTTAATGGGCCGGACTTCGTATTTGCCGCCCCGGGCAAACCCCAACAGCTGTCGGGTCAGATCCACAGCGCTGCGGACGTAAGCTTCTATACCCTGCAGATGTTCGTGGTGAGGGTGGTGGGCCGGGGTGTCGGTCAGCATCAGGGAGTTGCGGCCCTGAATACCCATCAATAAATTATTGAAATCGTGAGCAATACCCCCGGCAAGCGTGCCGATGGCTTCCATCTTATGGGCATGGCGAAGTTGGACTTCCAGTTTTTTACGCTCCTGGTCGGCGGTTTTGAGTTGACTGATATCACGGGTAATGACGATGGCGTGGGGCGCCTGCTGAAGGGTGAAGACTTTGGCCGATACCAGTCCGGTGATGATGTGGCCGTCACGGGTCTCAAATTCCGCTTCAAGGTTGCTTACGGCGCCATGTTCCGTGAGATCGGCCAGCATCTGGTCTCGTTGTGACGGGTTACACCACAGGCCGAGTTCACCGGCCGTGGTGCCGATGATCGCCTGGCGCGAATAACCGCTGAGGGTCGCAAACGCGTCGTTGATATCCACACAGCGACTGTCCGACACGCGGATGACGGCAACCGGATCAGGAATCGTTTGATAGACCGTGCGAAAGCGCTGCTCGCTTTCCTTCAGAGCGATTTCGGCTTCTTTCAGCACGGTAATGTCCGTGTATAGAGCCACCACCCCCCGAAGCTCATCTTCGACGTAAATGGGTGCCCCTGCCGCAATGACGTGAATCGGTTGACCGTCTTTGCGATAACGAACGGTTTCGATGGGTTGGAGCGTCTTTCCGGCGAGAACAGCACGGGTGAATGAACGGGCTTCGGCGGCCACGTCCGGTCGTGTCACAAAGTCGTCGAGATGGCCTCCGACCGTTTCGTTACGGGTATATCCGAACATTTTTTCGGCGCCAGGATTCCAATCCAGGACATGATGAAGGGCGTCCAGCGTGACAATGGCGTCCGGGGCATGATAGAGAACCGACTCGAGGAATTTCTGCCGCCGCCGGGTCTCCAATTCGGTCTGTCGGCGTTCGGTAATATCTTCGGCCATACCGAAAATGCGCAGGACGTCGCCGGAGACATCACGAATGGCAAATCCCCTGTCGGCAATCCAGCGAATCGTGCCATCCGGGCGAATGATCCGGTATTCGTGCGATGCGCTGTGATGGGACTCTGACATGGCCCTGAAAGCCGCTTCGGCGTCGGCGCGGTCTTCGGGGTGGATACTTTCACGCCATTCTTCATTGTGCTGATAAAGACGCTCCAGAGTGCGGCCCCAGACACGCTCGTAAGCCGGACTGGCATAGGTGAGGCGTTGCGTCACCCAGTTAAACACCCAGACGACGTTTTGGTAGTGCTCCGTCAATTCCTGGAAAAATGCGGCGGCATCGCGGGGCAAGTCGTTATATGTGTCGAATACGTTGTCAGATGATCCTGTCATGGCAGAGGCTTTGTTTTGTCGAAGGATTGTTTAAGAGCAGCAGGGCGTGGGTGACAAAATGGGAATTGGCACCCCAGTTTTCAGAGGGAATATAATAGAAACAAAAGCGTTGTGCAAACGCTGTGCGCCAGAAGAGTTGAAAAAGGTGAATCTTACGATGGATTTTGTCTCGTCGGTAGAAACCTGCCGTTTAATATTGACGGAAGCGGCTGTCATCGAGCGGTTGGAGCAGGATAAGGCCGTAACCCTCCATGAACAATTGGCCAATGCCATGCTTGTCTACACGCCGGCGGGACGGCAAGCGTTGCATGCGATTTACCATTCTTACATCGAGGTTGCGTTGCAGGCGGGCCTACCGATCATGATCCATACCCCTACATGGCGGGCCGGACACGATCGGATCAGGGCCTCCGGCGTGGAAAGGCCCTTGAACCGTGATGCCGTTGCTTTTATGCGGGGTCTAAGACGCGAACTGGCACCGGATCGCCATCCTATTTTTATAGGCGGTCTGATAGGATCGCAAAAGGACTGCTATCGGCCGGACCTGGCGCCGGATGAAAATTCCGCGGAACGTTATCATGCCTGGCAGGTCAACAAGTTGTCGGAGGCGGGTGTGGATTTTCAGATAGCGGCAACCCTGCCATCTGTGCCTGAGGCGAAAGGTCTGGCGCGATCCCTGAAGGCCACCGGCCAGCCGTATCTGATCAGTTTTGTGATCAATCGTAAAGGTTGTGTTCTGGATGGCACGGAACTCGCAGATGCAATTCGGATGATCGATCGCGTCACCCGTGATCGGCCGCCACTGGGTTATATGGTCAACTGTGCGTATCCTTCTTTTCTGGACATGGCCGTTTTACCGGAAGATGCCCGGGAGCGGTTGCT
The DNA here is from genome assembly GCA_963850465.1 of uncultured delta proteobacterium. GTDB lineage: Bacteria > Desulfobacterota > Desulfobacteria > Desulfobacterales > UBA5852 > JABZFP01. Next base: position 19,002 of record CAWKLN010000055.1, on the reverse strand, counting down.
GGGGTACCAGGCCAATGCGTCCTCGAAAACCCATGCTGACCTCGATGCCAGCGAGGTGCGGCATATGGACGACATCCACGATTGGGCGACCCGCATGGCAGCCCTTCACCGCCACTGGGGCCTGAAGATTTTAGGCGGATGCTGTGGCACCGGCCCGGAGCACCTGCGGAAGCTTGTCGGGGAGATTTGCCGGCCGGCGTCCAAAGAATGACCGGTGGCGAACCGGGCACTTTCGGGCGGGATGGGGAAGGACTATCGATGCAACTTGCGGTTTTTAAAACCGGACCGCCATGGGAATGGGGGCGCATTTGCATTTGCGGGTGAATTCCGATATTAGAGGCGCACTAAAAAAAGACCGCCATAGTCTAAGCTTGCCGTCTCTGGCGGGCTTTTTCTTTATGAATGGTTCCGTTTGTGCCGCTGGGTCGACCCGCAAAAGGCGATCGCGGCGATGGGACATAACACACGATGGGCGTGTTGGACGGACGGCCTGCCGATTTTGAAGGAATATCATATGAATACGCAGAATAAACCCCAAGCCGCGATCACCGGCATTCATGCCTGGGTACCGGAATATATTCTGACCAACGAGGAATTGTCCTCCATGGTGGATACCACTGACGAATGGATCATGACCCGCACGGGGATCAAGGAGCGGCGGATTTTAAAGGGGGATGATCAGGGAACCTCGGTGATCGGTATCGCCGCCGTCAAAGGTTTGCTGGAAAAGACCCGTACCGATCCCAAGGATATCGATCTATTGATTTGTGCAACGACCACACCGGACATGCTTTTCCCCGCCACGGGGAACATTATCGCGAACGCTGTGGGGGCTACCGAGGCCTTCAGTTTCGATCTGCAGGCGGGGTGTTCGGGATTCCTCTATGGACTCAGCACGGGGGCTCAATTCATTGAAACAGGCCGCTGCCGGAAGGTTGTGGTGGTAGGCGCCGATAAAATGTCATCCATTATCGATTATAAAGATCGGACCACCTGCATCATTTTTGGCGACGGAGGCGGTGCGGTGCTGCTGGAGCCATCGCGCGAGGGGGTCGGCATCCGGGACGCGATCCTAAAATCAGATGGTGCCGGGGCGCCTTATCTGCACATGAAAGCCGGCGGGAGTCGTCGACCGGCAAGTTTTGAGACGGTCAGCGCACGTGAACACTATGTGTATCAGGAAGGGTCCACGGTTTATAAATTTGCAGTTAAAAACATGGCAGATGTGGCGGTGAAGATCATGGAGCGCAATCACCTTAAATCAGAAGAGATTGCGTATCTGGTGCCCCATCAAGCCAACAAGCGTATTATTGACGCCACGGCGGAAAAAATGGGAATTGGGCCAAACAGGATTATGCTCAATATCCATAAATATGGCAACACCACCAGCGGGACCATCCCCCTCTGTCTTTTTGAGTATGAAGACCGCCTGCGTCGCGGGGACAACCTCATACTGGCCGCGTTCGGTGCGGGATTTACGTGGGGTGCGATTTATCTGAAATGGGCCTATTGACCGATTCCGACTGTTCCAGGGATCGGGTCGCAGGGGTGTTGTGGCATTGTATCATTCCCGGATGGTGTTCGCCTGGAATGGGCGAAACATATGCCGGTCGGCGCCATCCGGGATTGGCGGGATCCAATCGGAACCGATTCACATTCGCACGAATTTATAAATCAATTCTTTCAATGGCGGCGACTTCGAGGTTTTCCTTAAATGTGACGGTCACCCGGTCTCCGGCGCCGATGTCGCGAAGGCGTGATCGGTTAAGACCATAAAGGGCCAACAGGGAGCCACTGTCCTGATAAAGCAGAATGTCCCCCGTGGCGTAACTCACCGATAAAATGGTACCGGTGACGGCTCTGTTGTTGTCGGTGGCCGTCGGCGGCTTTTCAGCCGCGGCTGTCGGCGTGGCTGCCAGCAAAATAATCGCCAGCAGTAAAAAGATAATCGTTTTTTTCATATGGACGCTCCCGTTGGAAACTGGCAGCACTCAAGGATGCCATACGGTGCTTTTCCGGATGGCAGGATGTCGAGCCAATCGCCCGGGGAGGGTTTAGAGGCTGGCGAGATGCTCGGGCGGGCAATGCCCGGATGTCGATCACGGCCCTGAGAAGATCGGTGCGCGTGAATGGCTTGTTCACGACACCCGCGGAATAGGCTTTTCGTTCATCGTCCAGGCGTTGTTGATAGGGTCCGGGATTTCCGGTCATGTAAATCGTGGATATGTCGGGATGGGTCTGCCGGATCGATTGCATCATGGACAGTCCATCCTGCCAGGGCATTTCTATATCGGTAATGACGATATCCGGCAGGATCTCGTAAAAGGCGACATAGCCGGCCCTGCCGTTGTCCGCGGTAAAAACCGCATGATGATCTTGGGCAAGGATGGCTTCGATAACGGACAGAATGATACGGGTATCATCGACAACAAGAATTTTCATACCAGGGCTCCTTCTAATAACCAAACCGTAATGACTGTCCGCCTGCCCTAAGTATAGCAAAAGGCGTACCAACATATTTAACCATTTGTTATTATTATCTATGTTGATTTTAGGCCATACATGCAGGGGGCCCTATTGACTGCAATACCCTACAATAGGCCCTGGTGCACCAATGGCTATAAACAGCGTAACCATTAGATTATTATAGTTATTTATGCTTGTGTAGGGTTTTTCATTCGGTTTGTGTATGGCAAACTGCACACTTGTTTGGACCTTCTTTTACAACCGTTTTTCCTGCGCGCGGGGGTATCGTGCCCTAGGTGGCGGACCCTTCCAAGGCCGCCTCCTAACCGTGACGAAATCAGTCCTTTCGTCGATAGCGCCGTGTCTGCCAAAACTCCCTGTGTGTATCTTCCCCGCCCCCTCGTGATGGACCTGGGTGATGATTTATAGAGGGTCTTTGTGTAGGAGAATCCCTCCAGATTGTTTTTGCTGGAGACGGGCGCATAAAACTAAATATATAATAAAATCAGTAATATAAAAATTTTTGCGCGTTGGCATTGCCCTTGCTTTGATGGGGAATGCCCGTCAATACGGAAAGAGCCATGGTGGTTTTTCCCGATAGGCTTAATCGACGTTCTGCGCGATTTTGTGGACTGGCCATCCAGGGCCTGCGGGCAACTGACGGTAAAAATCTATGAAGGAGGTTCGACAATGAAACGAAGCGTAATTCTTATGGTAGTTGGATTGACTCTGGCCTTTCTTTTTGCCGGCACCGGATGGGCGTCAAGCACGGCGGCCACGGAAGAAATTCAGGTTACGGGAACCGTCCTCAAAGGCGGGCGTCTGGTCGATGATCAGGGAAACGAATACCAGATGGCTAAAGATGAAGGCGGCCTTGAACTGGAGGGCCAAGTCGGTCAGAAAATCGAAGTCAAGGGCACCGTCATGGAAAACAGTGACGGACAGAAAGTGATTAAAATCAATGACTACAAGGTCATAAAGGAATAATGTCATGATGTCGACCATTGGGGAATGGGAGACACTTTGACGTTGCTTCAGGCGTAGAGGGGCGAACCGCCCTTCTACGCCTGACGGATGACAGCGCGTTCCGGATTGAACGAGAAGTTGCCCATTTATCTGGCAGGCGCCGTCGCGACATGGATTGCCGGAGCAGATACCCGTTCACCCCTTAAGCCCCTTCTCGTTGTCATAACCCCACCTAAGCGCTTGCCCGCAAAAGCCTATTATTTGATTTTTGGCCGGCTATTATCGGCAAGTTTCCTTTCGCGGTGTGGCCTCTTTTGCATCCACATGTTGATACAGAAGCCCCGGGCGGCCCAACTAAGCCGGCCGGGCCGCTGGTGCCCGTGTCATCCGGCAGATCGAAAATCGGTGGGTTGCAAGGCATATTTTTTCAGCAAGGCGTACAGATCGGCCCGGTATTTACCGGCCAGTTTGGCGGCATGGCTGATGTTCCCCCGGGTCAACTCCATCAGTTGAATTAAATAGCGGCGTTCAAAAGCTTCCTTGGCGTCTTTGAAAGGCTTCAGGTTTTCATCGGTGCTGGTCTGCATAGGGTTACGCAGAATGAGGCTGGCATCGATCGTGGCATGATCCGACATGGCCACCGCGCACTCGATCGTGTTTTCGAGTTCGCGGACATTGCCGGGCCAGTCGTAGGCCATCATTTTTTTTAGGGCCGCAGTCGTAAACCCCGTGATGGGTTTATCCATTTCCCGGGTAATTTTTTCTAGGAAATGATTGGCCAGCAAAGGGATGTCCTCTTGGCGCTCCTTGAGCGAGGGAAGTTTGATCAGGATAACATGAATGCGGTAGAAAAGGTCTTCCCTGAAAGCGCCTTTTTTGATTTCCGTTTCCAGGGACTTGTTGGAAGCGGCGATAATGCGAATGTCCACCTGAACCGTCTCGCGGCCACCCAGGGGAAAAAAGGACCGTTCTTCCAACGCCCGGAGCAGTTTGACTTGCATGGACGGCGGCATTTCGGAGATTTCATCCAGAAAAAACGTTCCACCGTTGGCTTCGGCCAGCAGGCCTTTTTTATCGCGGTTGGCGCCGGTAAAAGCACCCTTTTGATAGCCGAAAAGTTCGCTTTCCAGAAGTGTTTCCGGGATGGCGGCACAGTTGATGGCGATAAAGGGGCCATCGCGGCGCGCGCTTGCCAGATGGAGTGATTTAGCGATGAGCTCTTTGCCCGTACCGCTGTTCCCTTCGATGTAAACGCTGGACTCGGTATTGGCCGCCTGGGAAACCTGCTCCAGCACCTGCTGGATGGCCGCACTGTTCCCGATGATGTTGTCAAAGCGGTAGCTGCCTCGAACCAGGCTGCGCAGGCGCTTCACTTCCGTGGATAGCCGCCCCTGAGCGAGCGCTTTGTCCACCTGGGCTAAGAGGGCATGGCCGTCAAAGGGTTTGGTGATATAATTGTAGGCGCCGCGCTTCATGGCGGCGACCGCGGTGTCGATGGACCCGTAGGCCGTCAAAATGATCACAGGCAGGCTGGGGGTCTGATGACAGAGCGCCTCCATCAGGGCCATTCCGTCTTCATTTTTCAGTTTGAGGTCAATCAGCGCCAGATCCATCCGGCCCGATTTACTCCGGGCCAGCGCTTCGGCCGAGTCGGATGCGGTGGTTACCCGGTGCCCGGCGCTCACGAGGCGCATGCGCAGCACCTGCAGAATGTTGTAATCGTCATCTACCACTAGAATATGAGCCATAAGCGTCCTCACGCAAGATACGGTGTTTGAGCGGGATCGGACCGCACAAGGTCATTCCAGATTCAGGTCAATGGCCTTCATCTGCTGCAGACGCTCTTCCAGCTGGATGCGTTTGCCCTTTTCGACCTTGAGCTGTTGTTCCAAAGCCAGTGATGTCGCCTGCATGCGCTCCACGAACTGTTCATTTTCTTCCAACCGGGCGATCAAGGCCAGCCATGTTTCGGAGGCGGCTACCAACGGAGATTCGGAATGTTGATCGACAATGCGGCGGAAACAGATATCGGCACGATGGGTGTCCTGTTGGGGATTGTCCGGATGGACCCAGACCATACCCAACAGATAGAGGGCCCGGTCATCCACCTGGCCGGCAAATTGTTCCAGCAGAATACAGGATTCTTGCCGGGCGGCGTCATAGTCGCCCGTCAGCAGCATGAATTCGCCCTGTGACAGGTGCTGGGCGGCCGCGGCGGCGGTTGGGTTGTGATTTTCCGGGAATGACATTCCTGTGGTGCAACCGCATACAAGAAAACCGCCCATCAGACAACCGGCAATGTAAAGCAGAAAACGCTTCCGCTTCCGGGTTGGCTTGTGGCCCATATTTTTCCTCCGTGCGCCATCACGATATGCTTGGCAATCGACAGGCCGAGGCCGGTGCCCCGTTCCGTATCCTGTCCACTATCGATACGGCGAAACTTATCAAAAATGCTTTTTAGCGCGTTTTGGGGAATGCCGCAGCCGGTGTCGGTGATGCGCACCTGTAAAAATCCGGCATCGTCGGCATCCGGTTGCAACTCAATGCGCACATCGCCGCCGGCCCCGGTGTATTTGAGCGCATTGCCCAGCAGGTTATCCATCAGCTGGTACAGACGGTCCTGGTCGGCGCGGACTTTCGGCTGCGCGTCGTTTGGCGCGAGCTCCAACAGAATATTCTTAGCCACCGCGATGGGTGCCAGTTTCAGAATGCAGGCCCGCACCAGGGGTAAAATGGCGATGGTATTGAAAACATAATCCATCATTTGCGCCTCCATACGGGATAAATCCAGCATGCGGTTGATGGATTTTATCAAACGCTCACATTCGCCTTTGACAATGGTCAACAGCTGGTTCTGGTGGTCCGGCCGCCCGGTGTAGCATCCTTCCAGCAGCATGCTGGATGCCTCCCGGATGGCCGTCAGGGGTGTGCGAAGCTCATGGGACACATGATAGATGAAATCTTCCTTCATGTCGTTGAGCTCCTGCAGGCGGTCGCACATCCCATTGAAGTCCCGGGTCAGGGCGGCAATTTCCGGGGGTGATTCAATGGGAGGCAGGGTGCCGAAGCGGCCGTTGGCCACATCGTGGGTTTTTGCTTGTAGGCGATGGAGGGAACGATTTATTCGCCGGGCATTGATAAATGAGATAAACAGTCCGATCAACCCGCCAATGACGATCGTAATGATGCTGATGCGGATGACATCGACGCTGATGCGGCTGGACAGCAGGATTTTCTGGTCCCGGGCCTGGCGGGCTTGCCCCATGATCGTCTGGAGAGACAGGCGGATCTGATCGAGCAGGTCGGCCTTGCGGTCATGATAGATATCCGCCTGACGGCTGCTATCACCTTCCATGAGTTCCCTTTCCTGGTCGATCAGGGCGAAATAGGCGTAACTATTGGTGCCGATCGTCTCAAGGATCACCCGCAGCGCATCCGAATCGACATGGTTTTGCATGGCCATGTGGGATTCTAGAAAGCGGGTGCGGATTTCCTGGAAGCGGGTGAAAAATGCCATATCTCCGGTAACCAGATGTTTTTTTTCAAAACGTGCCAGCGCAACGGCCATGCTGTCGAGCGCTTCTGCCAGACGGACGGTTTCCCCGTCCTGCCTGACCACCGTCCAGGTCAGCCGATTCAGACGGTTGAGCTGGACCACAACATAGACCCCCAGGCCGATCAGCAGGATGGCAAAGGCGCAATAGCCAAGGGTTAGTCTTTTAAATATAGTGAGTTGCATGGCGATTTGACATAACTATGCAAGGATAAGGCCAGTAAGAGTTCAGCTATGAATGATGGCCCTTTGCGCCGATTTGAGGAGAAACAATCCGGGCGCTAGATGCGAGAAGTGTGCGAAAAACCACACACTTGGGTGGGATAAGCGCAAGGGATGCGTGGGTCCAAGAGGTTTGATTCCCAGGTTTTACAAAATCATCTGTTTTAACAGAGAAATCTTCATAGATGAGCAGGGGCGGTCGGTGAGGCGCGTTAATTTGGGAACGGGTATTTTGGTGAATCAGTCCCCAAAGAGGAGACCTCTGCCAGAACCGTTGATGGCCCAGGCCGACAGTCTTGGCAAAGTAGGAGACGGGATTCTGTGATCAACTGTATGCGAGGCCTACGTCCGGTATAGGCTTCAGCTGTTTGTCGCGGTTGAGACAGACCAGGTGGATTTCAGCTTTGACGGCCGGTTTTTGCGTATTGGGGCGCCACGCTTCCTGATGCCAGACGAGACGGTAATCGCTGTCCTTGCGAACGGTCGAAACGATATCCAACGTGTCACCGAACTCGGCACCGTCCAGATAATCGATGGCGGCTTTGTAGACCGCGAAACCGAGCCCCTTCTGCTTCCATAGGGTTACCAGGGCTTCGGGTCCGATAACACCCTCCCGGGCGCGCTCGAAATATTTGAGGTAATTGGCGTGGTAGACCACACCGGAGTGATCGGTGTCTTCATAGTAGATCTGCACTTGGAGGTGGTGGGTTCGTGAGGTCATGTGAATCGTTTATCCTGTAGGTTGAAGGCAAAGCGTGACGTACGATCCAATCGCAGCGTTTATTGCCACGTTGCAAAAATATCGTAGTGGTCCGTTTAGCTGCCGGCCTCATTGCGGGTGACGACGAACAGTCCGATATGGGCCAGTAAATTGGCACTGAGCCGCGCGGGCAGATGTCGACGCCATTTATTCATGATCAGATAGTGTTCCGCCACAATGCGCAAGTTTTCTTCCCGGCAGAAAGCCCTGAAATCCTTGATGGTCAGCACCCGAATATTGGGGGTGTTGTACCACTCAAAGGGCAGGGCCGGCGATTTGGGCGCCTGGCCGCCGAAGAAAATGCCGGTCCGCAGGGCCCAATATCCGAAATTGGGGAAAGCCGACGATACCAAACCGACCGATACGCATCATCTCGCGAATAACGATCTGCGGATTTTTGACGACTTGCAGGGTCTGGTTCAGGATGACGAAGTCATAGGCGTTGTCCCCAAAATCCGCCAGGCCGTCGTCCAGATCGCCCTGGTAGACTGGCAGCCCCAGCGCCATCCCGCCCGCCAGGCGCGATCCATCGATATCCACCCCGCGTCCGCGAACCCTTTTGCGGGTCACCAGTTCGCCCAGCAGGGCGCAGTCGCCGCAACCCAAGTCCAGCACGTGGGCCTCTTCGGGAATGATGGAAGCGATGATGTCCCAGTCGGTCTGGCTCAGGGTGTTGACGTAGTTAACGCGCCGACGCTCGTCTTGCAAGGGGCTGGCTCCTTTGACTGCCCTTGAGAAAGGCGGAAGTAATCCGCGTGAGTTGGTCGATGTCGATTAAAAAGGCATCGTGCCCGTGGGGGGAATCGATGTCAACGAAAGATACGTCCCGGTCGCTGGCGATCAAGGCCCGCACAAGTTCTTTGGACTGCGTGGTGGGAAACAGCCAGTCCGAACTGTAGGAGATTATTAGAAAACGGGCAGCCGCGTCGGCAAAGGCCTCCTTTAGGGGGCCGTAGGTCCGCGCGATATCGAAATAGTCCATGGCCTTGGTGATATAGATATAGCTGTTGGCGTCGAAGCGTTCGGTGAAGCGGGTTCCCTGGTGATTCAAGTAAGATTCCACCGCAAACTCATGGTGAATGTCGTAGCTCAGGCGGTCTGCGGATTGCAGCCGTCGCCCGAATTTATCGTTCAGCGAGATTTCGGAAAGGTAGGTGATGTGGGCCACCATGCGCGCGCTGGCCAGCCCACGGACCGGCCCGGCGGTATCGTAATAATGCCCATTCCGCCAGTCGGGATCGGTGGTAATCGCGTGCCTTCCAACCGCATTGAAGGCAATGCCCTGGGTGGAAAGCTGTGCGCCGGCGGCAATGCAAATGACGGAATGAACGTTTTCGGGATAGCGCAGGGTCCACTCCAGGGCCTGAAACCCGCCCATGGAGCCACCCACGACGCAGAACAGGCGCTCAATGCCCAGGTGATCCACCAACCTGCTTTTGGGCCGCCACCATGTCGCCGATCGTAATCAGCGGGAAATCGCTGCCATAGGGTTTGCCCGTTGCCGGGTTGGTCGAATTCGGGCCGCTGGACCCCTTGCAGCCTCCGATGACATTGGCACTGATGACCCAGAAGCGTTCGGTATCAAAGGCCTTGCCCGGGCCGATCATGTTGTCCCACCATCCGACACGTTTGTCATGCGGATCGTGGATACCCGCCGCATGGGCATCGCCGGAGAGGGCGTGGCAGATCAGAATGGCGTTGGTGCGGTCCGCGTCCGGTGTGCCGTAGGTTTCATAAACCAGTTCGACCGGACCCAGCGCGCGGCCGGAATCAAGGACCAGGGGCGCTTCCCGGCTGCCGAAAACATAATGTTGGGGTTGGACCAGACCGACCGAATGGCGTTCGATAAACATCACATTAATCCTTTATCAAAACGAGCCCGCAGCCGGCGAATCCTCCGGCTGCAGGCCGATACAGACTATAATGTACAAGCGACACCGGTTTCCAGGGCCTGGTGCAGGTCGGCGATGATATCGTCCACGTCTTCAATGCCGATGCTGAGCCGGATAAAATCCGGGGTGACCCCGGCGGCCCGCTGTTCTTCCTCGCTGAGTTGTTCGTGCGTTGTGGAGGCCGGGTGAATCACCAGGGTTTTGGCATCGCCGATATTGGCCAGATGGCTCGCGAGCTTGAGACTTTCGATAAACTTGACAGCGGCCTTCTGGCCGCCCTTGATACCAAATCCCACCAGGGCGCCCTGTCCGTCCGGCAGATATTTGTCTTTAAGGCCATAGGTCGGTGATGATTCCAGGCCCGGATAGCGGACCCATGTGACGCAGGGGTGCTTCTCCAGAAATTGGGCCACCTGCAATGCGTTTTCCGAATGCCGGGCCATGCGCAAATGCAACGTTTCCATGCCCTGCAGGAACATCCAGGCATTGAAGGGGCTGAGGGCCGCCCCCATATCGCGCAGACCCAATACCCGCGCACGCAGGATGAAGGCCATCGCGCCAAAAGTATCGACAAAGCGCAGGCCGTGGTAGGCGGGTTCCGGATCGTTGAATGCCGGAAAGCGGCCGGAACCTTTCCAGTCGAACTGGCCGGAATCGACAATCAAGCCGCCGATGGACGTGCCGTGTCCGCCGATGAACTTGGTGGCGGAATGAACGACAATGGCGGCACCGTGCGATATCGGCCGGTTGAGAAACGGTGTGGTCACGGTATTGTCCACCACCAGCGGGATGCCATGCCGCCGCCCCACGGCGGCAATTTTTTCGATGTCGATAATATCGAGTTTCGGGTTGCCGATGGTTTCAACGAAAAAGGCGCGTGTGTGGTCGGTGATCGCCTTTTCCCAGGCATCACTATCGTTCGGGGGAACGTAGGTGACACCGATGCCCAGTCGGCTGAAAGTATGGGTGAACAGGCTGATCGTGCCGCCGTAAAGGTCGGTGGAAGCCACGATGTGGTCCCCGGATTGGGCCAGGGTCAGGATCGCCAGGGTTTCGGCGGCCTGTCCGGAGGCCACGGCCAGGGCACCGACACCGCCTTCCAGGGCGGCAATGCGCTGCTCCAGGGCATCGGTGGTGGGATTCATGATACGGGTGTAGATATTGCCGAACTGGCGCAGACCGAAGAGATCCGCGGCGTGCTGCGTGTTTTCGAAGACGTAGGAGGATGTCTGGTAGATGGGCACGGCGCGCGAATGCGTGTCCTTGTCCGGTGAATGGCCGGCATGAATGGCGCGTGTTCCTAAACCATATTTATCTTCACTCATCAGTGGATTCTCCTTTGGTTGCTTTCCTATTATTTTCACGGCGGCCGGTTTTTGCAAGCCAACAGGACGCAACGGGCTGATCTGGGCCTGGGTGGTCGGATTGCCGCCACGTTGCTCCAAACGGCCGTGCAAAAAAACACAGCCTATAAAATAAAAAACCTCCCATGAGGAGGTCGCTATCCATTGGTCGCTTCACCTCATGTTTCCCTTGCGGGCTGGATTTGGCACCTTGTGGATCAGGTTGCCGGGCGGTCGTCAGGCCAGTTCCCTATCGCCTCTCAACATGAATATGTTTTGTAAATGATAGGGGCGTTCATGATCCTGTCAAGTTTTTTTGGGGGGACGGGATGAAGACCGCCAAGCATCGGGCGATCATCGCTCAGCGTGGAGAGGCGCGGCCAAGGTGCCGGAGCGTGCACCCATGGCCGGAATCATGATCATAAGGATGTCCGCTCCGGCCAGGGCGGCCCGGTATGTAGGTGGAGAAAAGATAGCCGTAGACCTGTCGGTAGCTCCCAGGCACATCTGCATGAGAGCGCCGCAACCAGAATCCCGTAGCGCTTCATTCGCGGTTGCTAAAAAAGTGGATTACGAAAGTGATGTGATTTTTCATGGCGCTATAAGCGGCTTCAGGGTCGCGGCTGCGGATGGCTTCATAGATCGCCCGGTGCTGTTTTAAAATTTCGGCAATGTTGTCCGGTTCTTCATAAAGATGCAGCAGGTTTTCGCGGATGCCCACATGCAGAAAATCGGAAACATTCTTCATGATATAGATCTGCATGGGGTTTTTGGTGGCCGCCGCGATGGCCATGTGGAAGGCGAGGTCGCCTTCGGTGCCAAGTCCACCGGCACGGGTATCCCGTTCCATCTCCGTAAACGCGTTCTCGATGGCCTCGAGCTCGGCGGCATTGATGCGCTGGGCGGCCAGCGAAGCGGCGGTGCACTCGATGCCCATGCGCATTTCCAGCAGGTCGATGAGCGTTGCGTCCTGGGTTTCCATGACGGTGGCCAGAGGGATTCTGACGGCCTCGTCCATTGAGCGCACAAACGTTCCCTGCCCCTGGCGCTGCTCCAGGAAACGGAGGGTGACCAGTTTGTTGATGGCCTCCCGGACGGAGTTGCGGCTGACATTCAGGGCTTCGGCCAGTTCGCGCTCGGTCATGATTTTCTGACCGGGCTGATAGTCGCCCCGAAAGATAAGCTCCCGCAGCTGATCGAAGACCTGATCCGAAACGCGTTTGGGGCTGATGGGTTTGAGTTGTATTTTCATTCGTCCAGGGCTCCTGCAAATAATTCGATGGGATGGCGAACGACGATATTCGCTCCGGACTGTGAGAGCATGTCAGAGATCTGGATCATGCAGGCCGGACATCCCGTGGCCAGTACATCGGCACCGGTGGCTTTGATCTGTGCCGCCTTCCGCATGCCGATACTCTTGGAAATGGCGTAATACTGCAAGTTGAAACTGCCCCCCATACCGCAGCACCAGTCGGACTCGGCCATCTCTTCAGCGTGCATCCGGGGGTCGCCTTGATGATTGCCCGCGGTTCGTCGACCACCTTCAGGCTTTTTTTCAAGTGGCACGGGTCATGGTAGGTAACGGTACGGGCATCACCTGCGGCATGGGCCGGGGGTGGAGCTCTGCATTTTGGATCAGAAACTGATTGATGTCCATGGTTTTGCGGGCCAGGCGAATGGCGGCCTTGCGGTTGCGTTCTTCGGCCATCTTGGGCCAGATCTCGTGAATGGTCGAGGTACAGGTGGCGCAGGCCGTGACCAGGACGTCGAAATCACCGGCATCAAAGCGTTTCAGGTTGTGATCCAGCAGTTCGTGGAATGTCGCCAGATCGCCGCTGGACAACGCTGGGATGCCGCAGCAACCCTGATTCTCGGGCAGATAGACGCCCACTCCGCAATGGTCCAGGACTTTCAGCGTGCTGTGGGCGATATTGGGAAACATCTTGTCGATGAGACACCCGGTAAAGATGGCGACCTTGAGGCCCGATTCGCCGGCCGGCCGATCGATGGAGGGCACCTGTCGATGAAACGGCACCGGCGCCAGGGTGCGGAAATGGCGGCCCTGAATCAGCGGTGACATCACCCGGGCGCAGGACGTTCCGACGATGTCATTGACCGGACGGGTCAACACTTTCTGGAATCGGGCACCCCATTCGGTCAGCCGATCGAAAAGCCTCGGGTTGGCCAGCATGCCTTTGAGGATCAGTCGTTTGGCCGGGGGCAGGCCCATATACCCGGTAAGAATGGCACGCGCCTTCAGAAAGATCTCCTGCACACTGACCCCGCTGGGGCAGTTGGCGGCACAGGACCCGCACAGCAGACATTTGTTCAGCCGCTGGTAAACCCCTTCGGGATCGTCAAACATCTTCTCCATCAAGCCATTCAGGAGGGCCAGCTTGCCCCGGGCCACGTCGGCCTCGCGCCCGGTCTGATCGAAGACCGGACAAACCGACTGGCACATGCCGCATTTCATGCACACGACGAGTTGGTCTTCCAGCTCCCGCATGAGGCGGGCGAGTGCGTCCATCGATGCCATAATACTATGCTTTCGCGGCGATGATCTTGCCGGGGTTGAGGATATTTTTTGGGTCCAGGGCCTTTTTGAGCCGGGAGGAGAACAGGATCGTTCCGGCGCTGGTCTCTTTTTCCAGGTAGCGGCATTTGGCGAGACCGGTGCCGTGTTCGCCAGAAAGGGTGCCGCCCATTTTAAGGGCTGCATCGAAGATGTCGTCGATGGCCTTCTCCACCCGCTCCCACTCGGCATGGTTGCGCTTGTCGGTCAGGATCGTGGGGTGCAGGTTGCCGTCGCCAGCGTGGCCGAAGGTGCCGATGGTCAGATCATAGCGTTTGGCGATTTGCTGGATAGCGACGACCATTTCCGGAAGGCGGCTACGGGGCACCGTGGCATCTTCCAGCACGAGGGTCGGTTTGAGCTGGGCCAAGGCAGAGAGGGCGGCGCGGCGGGCGGCCCACACCCGGTCCCTTTCGGCCGCATCCCGGGCCACGCGCACCGAGGTTGCTCCCATGGACCGGCAAAGGGCTTCGACCTGGACCGCATCTTCTTCGACCTGCGCCGGATAGCCGTCCAGTTCCACCAACAGCATGGCGGCGGCATCCTTGGGCAGGCCGGCCTTGCTGAAATCTTCCACCGCCCGGATGGTGAAGTTGTCCAAAAATTCCAGCGTGGCCGGAACGATCCGCTTGGCGATGATGGCGGCCACGGTTTCAGAGGCCTTTTCCAGGGATTCGAAAACGGCCATCATGGCCTTGCGATGGGCCGGCAGCGGGATCAGTTTGAGGATGATTTCGGCAAACACCCCCAAGGTGCCTTCGGATCCGACCATCAGTCCGGTGAGGTTGTAACCGGTGGCGCACTTGACGGTCCTAGATCCTGATTTGACCAGGTTGCCCTCCACGTCGAAGAAGCTCACCCCCATGACATAGTCGCGGGTAACACCGTATTTCAGCCCGCGCAGGCCACCGGCGTTTTCAGCCACGTTGCCGCCGATGGTGGAAACGGCCTGGCTGCCGGGATCGGGGGGGTAGAAAAGGCCTTTGGCTTCCACGGCAGCCGCCAGCTTGGCCGTGACCACGCCGGGCTGGACCACGGCATACATATCCGCCTCGTTGATCTCCAGGATGGCTTTCATCCCGTTGGTGACGATGACCACCCCACCGGGCAGGGGCACCGTACCGCCGCTCAGGTTGGTGCCGGCGCCCCGCACCGTCAGCGGCAGGCTGTTTTCGTTGCAAAGCCGCACAGTTCTTCCCAGAGCCTCGACCGTGGTGGGCCGCGCGATCAGCCCGGGCTGGACCGGATCGACGACAGCAGCGTCGTAAGAGTAGGTGAGCAGATCGGTGGCATCGGTCCACGCGTTATCGTCGCCTACGATGGTTTTGAATTGACGGACAAGAGAATCAGCGATCATGGCAAATTACCTTGAGGTTAATAGAATGAAATCCGAATCCAGCCGAACGAGAACGCCGGCCTGATCCGAAAGGTGTCGTTTGTGGATGGACACCTTTTACTTCTGTATCAACAGGACCAATTCTTTAGGGCCGTGGACCCCGAACACCAGGGTAAACTCGATATCAGCCGTCTTGGACGGACCGGATATCAACAGGGCGTTGGTGGGCATGTCGTCGGCCCATCGTTCAGCGGCCATCATCTCGGTCAGCGAGTTGTAAATCGTGTCGGCATCGAGCACCGCCACGTGCACCGGCGGCACCAGGGACATCAGCCGCGGTTCGTATGATGTGGGCCAGAGGACCACGGCGCCGGTTTCGGCCACCCCTGCGCGGACGCTGGTAATTCCGGCATCGATCTGGAAAAGGTCTTCCTTGAAGGTCTCCACCGGCCCGGTATAGGCCACCAGCTCCGGCAGTCCCGCGATATCGGATGCCCATGCAGTCTCAATTTTCGAGCCGATCGGTCCCCCCGGACCATACAGGAGCCGCTGCCAGCCCTTTTCCCGGGCCAGTTCCTTGAGCCTGTCGCTCCAGTTGTGGGCGTCGACGATGTGGACCTCGGTGCGCATGGCCGTCATCATCGTTGCCAGGCGTTCAATCTTCGCCTCCCGATCGAGCGACAATTGAGGTGGCAGTGGCGCCTCTGGAACCGGCGTCTGCTCAGTTCCGGAAGCATGCAAGCGGTTCAGTATACGTTCACGGGCAGTAAGGCTACTCATCTTTTACCCCTTCGTTGCGCGCACGTTCGTGCAGGCTGCAGCGAGCCACTCGAGGCGACGTCCGAACACGCGTCCATTTTTTAAGCGGGCCAACCTTGGGCATGCGTTTGCCAATCTTTCCGGCCATGCGGGTGCCCATTTCATTGAGCAGCGGCGAGCGGTTGGCCAGTTCCCAGCCTTTCCAGACCAATGTTTCGGCCAGGTTTTTCTTGTAGCCGCCGCCCTCGACCACGGCGCTGCCGTCCTGATCGTAGCTTTCGTTGCGCAGGCGGCGGATCAAATCCGGAATCGGGATTCGAACGGGACACACTTCGCCGCAGGCCCCGCAAAGACTGGATGCGGTGGCCAGCACACCGGCCCGTTCGAGCCCTTCCATCTGCGGGGTCAGGATCTTGCCGATGGGACCCGGATAGACATGGCCGTAGGCATGGCCGCCGATGCGAACGTAGACCGGGCAGTGATTCAGGCAGGTGCCGCAGCGGATGCACAGCAGGGTCTGGCGAAATTCCGGGTCGGCCAGCATGCGCGAACGACCGTTGTCCAGAATGACCAGATGCACTTCCTTGGGGCCGTCCTTTTCGCCGGCCCGGCGGGGCGAGGTGATCATGTTGACATAGGTGGTGATGATCTGCCCGGTGGCCGATCCGGTCAGCAGCCGCAGCAGGGGCGGTACGTCGGAAAGTTTTTCGATCACCTTTTCCAGGCCCATCACGGCCACGTGAACATCGGGTGCGGTGGTACACATGCGGCCGTTGCCCTCGTTCTCCACCAACAAGAGGGTCCCGGTTTCGGCGATGGCGAAATTGACGCCGGACAGCCCTACCTTGGCCGCAGCGAAGCGCTTGCGCAGCACCCGCCGGGCGATGGCGGTCAGCTCTTCCACGTTTTCGGTGTATGGCGTATCCGGAATCTTGTCGTGGAAAATGGTGGCCACTTCGTCCTTGTTCTTGTGAATGGCCGGTACGATGATGTGCGAGGGTGTCTCGTGGTTGAGCTGGATGATGAACTCGCCCAGATCGGTCTCCACGGCTTCGATGCCGTTTTCTTCGAGAAAATGGTTCAGGTGCATCTCCTCGGAAACCATCGACTTGCCCTTGACGATGTCGCGGGCATCGTGGCGACGCAGGATCTCCAGCACGATGCCATTGGCCTGGGCCGTGTCTTCGGCCCAGTGCACCTGAATGCCGTTTTGGGTGCAGTTGGCTTCGAGCTGCTCGAGCAGCCGGGGCAGCTGTTGCAGTGCGCGGCGTTTGATGGCATTGCCGGCCGAGCGCAGCTGTTCGAGATAGGCGCTGTCCGGGAAAACCGCGCGGCGTTTGTCGACCAGGATATCCATCGCCTTGCGCAGGTTTTTGCGAAGCTGATCGTCTTTCAGCGCACCGTCGACATTGCGCTGCGAAGTCGAACGTCGTCTCATTGCCCATTGGTTCTCTCCCACAGGAATTCGGCCAGATGTTTGCCGGCAACCGCCACACCGGCATGTTCCATGGCCCCGGTGATGTTCATCAGGCACCCGCAGTCGCCGGCCACGAGGGTCGTGGCGCCGGTTCGACGGATATCGTCCACCTTGTCCTTGACCATGGCGGCCGATATCGCCGGCTGCTTGACGGCAAAGGTGCCGCCGAATCCGCAGCATTCGGTCTCGCGTTCCAGCTCCACCAGGGTCACGTTTTTCAACTGTCGGATCAAGGCCTTGGAATACCGAATCACATCCATCTCGCGCAGGGCGTGACAGGAGCTATGCCAGGTGATCGTCAGCGGCTCGCCCCGATCTTCGAGTTTGACCGCCAGCACCGTGGCCAGGTACTCGGACCATTCAACAACCCGTTCGGAAAAACGGCGTGCGGCGGCTTCATCGGGCGTTCCGGCAAACAGGTTCGGGTAGTGATGCTTCATCATGCCGGCACAGGATCCGGACGGCACGACGATGGGGTAGGGTTTGGCAAACACCTGGATCTGCTTGCGGGCCACGGCCCGGGCCTCCTCGGGTAAAACCGGAATTGTAGGCCGGCTGGCCGCAGCAGGACTGGCCCTGGGGAAAGAGGACCCTCACCCCCTGGGCTTGCAGCAGCCGGATGGCCGCCATCCCGGCATCGGGATAGACGGCATCCATCAGGCAGGTACCGAAAAAATAGACCGTGTCGGATCGTTGTGGATAATTTCGGGGTCCCATATTTTTCACCTTCGGTAAATGGCATCACATGAATTGCGCTTAAGTATCAGTTTCCGGAAAGAAGCACCGGTAGCCAAGTGATCAGACCCGGGGGCAGCGCCAGAATCAACAGGCCCAAAAACTGCCGCAACCATATTGCCTTTGCCCCAGCGTTTTCAAAGCTCGCCGCCAGGGATGCCGTCCGCCCGTCTCTAAGAGTAAGATTTCACCACGACCTCATCGTTAAACCGACGAGAATGGCACAACCCTGAAATTCGAATATCGAACCCCGAAATAGCAATACGATGAGTCGAACACTACAAAAAAAAAAGACGTATTGCTCCTTGATGATGGTGTCTTGATCAAAGATAACCACATTGCCGCCAGCGGCGGCATCGAATCGGCCGCATCAATCATCCGGCAGCGGATCTCCCACCTCATAAAAATCGAAATAGAGGTTACCAGCCTGGATGAAGTCCGGGAAGCCCTTGCCGTCGACGCAGACATTATCATGCTCGACAACATGACGCTCCCACAGATCCGGGAGGCAGTCGAATTGATCGACAAACGGGCCACGGTGGAGGTCTCCGGCGGCGTCACCGACGCGACCCTTGGTGAACTGGCCCAAACAGGCGTCGACATCATCTCGGTAGGCGCCCTCACCCACTCGGCCCGCTGTGTCGATCTGAGCATGCGCATCGCCGCCGCCGGTAACTGACGTTTACTTTTCCGGATAGACGATGATACCGATCCGAGACACCATCCAGCCACGCCATACCCCGGTTGTCAACCACGTCCTTATCGGCATCAACGTTGTGGTCTTTCTGGTGCAGATGGCCCAGGGACCGGACATGGATCGGTTCGTCTACCTGTACGGCCTCGTGCCGGCACGCTACACGGTGAGCAATACGCAACTGAACGAGGTACGCCAGCGGCGAAGAAGCGCCACGTATTGCTCGC
>CAWKLN010000054.1:0-68674 GCA_963850465.1 uncultured delta proteobacterium | reverse complement strand
CGTCATCGTGATCGAGCCGTGCCTACAGCCTGTGCAGATTGGCACACGCTGTAGGACATCCAACGCCTCGATGTCGAGGGCGGCCTGCAAAAGGAGCCGGCCCTGGCAGCGCTTGCCGGAACCGTTGTCATAGACCAGCGGCAGACGGCCGGTAGCGGTCAGTTGCGCCTCGGCGCTGTCGTCCATAACTACAGCCAGGTCGAAGCGACCTGCAGCGGCCTCGGCACATCCCGGACGATCAGGTTCGGCAACTGGCCCTCCATCTCCATCCCGGGGCGCAGCGGCCGTGCCGACCAGGTGAATACGGGCCGCCAGCCCGGAAAAGGACCGGATCGGCGGCCAACCAGTCGCCGCTTCTTGAAACGTCCAGCGCGATCGGGGCCCCATATCCGTCTGACCCGGCCATCCCAGATCACCCGCAACCGTGGCCCGACCGGCGGTTCCCTCAATAACCAGGGGCGCAAAGCGCCAGCGATCGCCCGGCATCTGTGAAATCGGACCGGTGCCGACATGCGTATTGTCACGCTGGAAAGAAAATTCCCTCAGAAAAAATTGCCGAGCATCCCCGGTGTACGCATCCGCCGCCTCACAATCTCCGAGTGATGGTTGCAACGCGATACGCTCGACATCCAGACGGTTTCGCGCAAGCCGCAGCTTCCCTTGGGCCATTTCGGCGGTCGATCCCAGGGCGGACGCAGGCTGAAAGTGGCCTGGAAAATCAGGTTGCCATAGGGTGCCCTCGATCGTGGACTGGAGGTCTCGTGTACCCCCTCGGCGGGCCACGCGGCGGGCAGAAACGGATTGGCGTAGGCCCCGATATCTATGACGGGCCTCCCCCGTGGGCGGCTGGAATCCAGGCTGATGCGGCCGGCGAGGTTCAGACGATCGGAGCCGCTTGCGCAGCGCAAGGGTCTCGGCCATCAGCCAGGTCCCATCGGAGCGGCCGAACACGTCCAGATCGCCGAGGCGCACGCCGGCGATGGTGCAGATTCTTCCCTTCCAGTGCAATCGTGCCTTGCGGGGTCTGCATCGATCCTGCGCAACGCAGCGCGCCCTGCAGCTCACCGGTCAGCGGCGAAGGGGCAGCAGTGCGCGGAATCTCCAGTTGCTTCGGCGTCCAGGTTGGCCGAACCGCCCTTTCCCGCAACGCGCCCAGGTCGATCTGCAGGCGGTTCAGGCGAACCGTGCCGCCACGCGGCCTGCGTCGCATGCGGCTACCCCCTGCTGGACACGCCCCTGCAAAACCAGATGGTGGGGCGGAACAGCCTCGGCGGCCGGATGATATCCTCGCCGGCAACCAATAGCGGCGGAATACTTCCTGCAGCAAAGATCGAAGACAACCGCAGCAGTCTCCCAGCAGTTGATCGACCGTACCTCGAGAGCGCCGCCGTCGGCAGGAGACATGTCCCGTATCCGGCCGGTGTCGCCCTCGCCCTGCCATTCGGTCCCGCCACATTCTCCGGCACGGGCCTGCAACACGCCGTGGTCCCAGGAAAGTCGCTGCCATTGCCCGGCAGCCGCGCGAAGATCCATCCTCCCGCGCAGCAATTCCGGCTGGTCGTAGGGCAGCAGACAGGTCGGTCTCCAGGCAACGTCAAGTCCAGCTTCGGACGTCCAGGATATGTTCGATAAGGGCCAGATCCAGGTCGTCGCCGTCCACGTTCAACCAGAGGCTTTCATCATCATGCCGGCCATTCACCGTCAGGCCGCCTTTTTCCTGCGGGCTTTGAGCGCTGAAGCTACACGCTCGCGGGCAAGCGCGAGCAGGTCGACCCATCCTTCTCTCTCAGCAAGGACGGCGTTGTTCAACTCGCCAGCTGATGCACAACGAGCACCGGGGTCGATTCCACGGTAACCTTGGCACGGGCTTCGCGCCGCGCAGCGGCGGCAGGTGCCAGTTCCAGTTCTGCACCTCGAGCGTTAACTGATTGGCGATGTTACCGCTCCCGGTCAGCGGCGAAATCGAAATACCATCGAAGCGGCTCCCGTAGCCGTCGCCCTGCAGGTCCAGTTGCCCGTCATGGACAAAAACGGGAAGTATTTCAGGCAAACCGCCGAATGCTTCCTGGCATCACCCGGCAGAGCCTCAGACGACGGTCGTGACAGATCGATACTGACCAAGGGGCGGATCCGAGTCGATGGTCAGGCCAGCGATGAAGACTTCGATCCCCTGGAGGATATCGATCAGGCGATAGCTTAAGCGAACGTTGGCAATGGGTGGCTCAGGGGGTGTTGAAGCTCAAGCGTGCTGATCTGGAAGCTCAGCCAGTTCGAGATCGGTGAACAGCGACTCGCGGATGCACCCCAGGTCAAGGTGCAGCTCCAGTTCAGACTGAAAAACGTCAACAAGCGCCTGTTTTCAGATAGGGATAGAGAAAGATGCCGCGCAACAGATAAACGCCCAGCACCTACCTGAATCGCCACTCCAGGATAGGAACGACCCCCATCGGATGTAGCGCAGGTTCATGTCAGGACCCTCTCAACCGGAAAACTCACTAAAATCTTCTACAGTACCGGTCTGGCCGTGGCGTATCCTGGCGCCGATGTTGAGGTGGTTGCCCACCAGTGTCATCGCCCGATTTTAGTGAGTTTTCCGGTTGAGAGGGTATTGACGTGAACCTGGCGCTACGGTGTCCGATGGGGGGTCGTTCCTATCCTGGTGGCGACCGGTCTGGTGCTGGGCGTTTATCTGTTGCGCGGCATCTTTCTCTATCCCTATCTGAAAACGGCGCTTGTTGACGTTTTTCAGTCTGAACTGGAACTGCACCTTGACTTGGGTGGCATCCGCGGATCGCTGTTCACCGATCTCGAACTGGATGACTTCCAGATCAGCACGCTTGAGCCTACCGACACCCCCCTGAAGGCCGCCATTGCCAACGTTCGCTTAAGCTATCGCCTGATCGATCTCCTCCAGGGGATCGAAGCCTTCATCGCTGGCCTGACCATTGAGCTCGATCGCCCCTTGGTCAGTATCGATCTGTCACGACCGTCGTCTGAGGCTCTGCCGGGTGATGCCCAGGAAGCATTCGGCGGTTTGCCTGAAATTCTTCCCCGCGTTTTTGTCCATGACGGGCAACTGGACCTGCAGGGCGACGGCTACGGGAGCCGCTTCGATGGTATTTCAATTTCGTCGCTGACCGGGAGCGGTAACATCGCCAATCAGTTAACGCTCGAGGTGCAGGACTGGAACTGGCACCTGCCGCCGCTGCGCGACGGGCAGGTCGAAGCCCGTGCCAGGGTTACCGTGGAATCGACCGGTGTGCTCGTTGTGCATCAGCTCGCGTTGAACAACGCCGTCCTTGTCAGAGAAGGATGGGTCGACCTGTCTCGCTTGCCCGCGAGCGTGTCCTTCAGCGCTCAAAGCCCGCAGGAAAAAGGCAGCCTGACGGTGAATGGCCGGCATGATGATGAAACCCTCTGGTTGAACGTGGACGGCGACGACCTGGATCTGGCCCTTATCGAACATATCCTGGACATCCCGAAGCTGGACTTGACGGGGCATGTTGCCCTAGAGACCGATATTCTGCTGCCCTACGACCAGCCGGAATTACTGCGCGGGAGGATGGATCTTCGCGCGGCTGCCGGGCAATGGCAGCGACTTTCCTGGGACCACGGCGTGTTGCAGGCCCGTGCGGGAGAGGGCGTCCTGACCGTGTCGCAGACCGAATGGCAGGGCGAGGGCAACACCGGCCGGATCCGGGATATGTCCCTGCCGACGGCGGCCCTATTCGGGGGACCGGTCGATCAACTGCTGGGGGACCTGACGGCTGTCTTCGATCTTTCCCTGCAGAATATTCCGCCGCTATTGACGCTTTTTGGCGAGGATATCCATCCGGCCGCCGAGACTGTTCCGCCCCACCATCTGGTTTTGCAGGGGCGTGTCCAGCAGGGGGTCCTCACGGTCGACGAAGGGCGGTTGGTCTCCGGGGGCAGCACGGTTCGCCTGAACCGGCTGCAGGCTGACCTGGGAGCGCTGCGGGAGAGGGCGGTCGCGGCCGACCTGGACGCCGAAGCGACCCTCGATGTGCCGAACCTGGAAGATCTTGCGGCACTGCTGCCCCTTCCACCGCTGAGCGGCCAACTGCAGGGCGCGCTGGTTTTCACAGGATCAATGCAGACCCCGCAAGGCACGATTGCACTGGAAGGGAAGAATCTGCACATCGCCGGCGTGCGCCTCGGCGATCTGGACGTGTTCGGCCGGTCCGATGGGGCCTGGCTGACGGCCGAGACCTTTGCGCTTCGCAACCGCACCGATCGTCTGAACCTCACCGGCCGCATCAGCCTGGATTCCGGCCGGCTGGAAAAAGCCCGCGGGGAGGCCCGGATCCATAATGTCGGGGCCTACGCCAATCCGTTTCTGCCCGCCGCGTGGCCCACCGAGGGGGAATTCAACCTCCAGTCCACGATCGAGGGCACCCTATGGCAACCTGATTTCCAGGCCACTTTCAGCCTGGCAAAGTCCGGCCTGGGATCGTTGACCGCCGAAATGGTCCAAGGGAGGCTGCGGGCTTCGCGAAACCGTCTGGATGTCGAGCGTCTCGAATTGCAGTCATCGCTGGGAGACCTGATGCTGGCGGGACGGATGGATTACGGGGATGCGCCGTCTTTACGGTCGATCTGAGAGGAATTTTCTTTCCAGCGTGACGACACGACCATGCGCCTGTCGGCACCGGTCCGGATTTCACAGATGCCGGACGATCGCTGGCGCTTTGCGCCCCTGGTGCTGGAGGGAACCGCCGGGCGGGCGACGGTTGCGGGTGATCTGGGATGGCCGGGTCAGACGGATATGACGATCGACGCTGGACGGGATCAAGAGCGGCGACTGGTTGGCCGCCGTCGATGGTCCGATCCGGTCCTTTTCCGGGCTGGCGGCCCGTATTCACCTGGTCGGCACGGCCGCTGCGCCCCGGATGGAGATCGAGGGTCAGCTGCCGAACCTGATCGTCCGGGATGTGCCGCGGCCGCTGCAGGGTCGCTTCGACCTCGCGGTCACCGGCACCGGGATTGAGATCCGTCAGTGGGTCTGGAGCGACGGCGCCAAAGCACAATTGACCGCTACCGGCCGTCTGCCGCTGGTCTATGACAACGGGTGGCAAGCGCTGCCGGGTCCGCTTCATCTGCAGGCCGCCCTCGACATCGAGGAATGGGATGTCCTACAGGGCGTCCTGCCCAATCTCCCCGCGGCCGGCGGGGCCGTCCAGGCACGGCTCGACTTGATGGGAACGATGGCGTCCCCTACCGGTACGCTCCAGTGCGCGATCCACGATCTGCTTCTGGCCCCTCCCGTCGACGCGCCGCCCCAGGGGCCGTTTGAAGCCCAGGCGACCCTGCGCATTCATCGGGAAGGGGTGGATCTGGAAGAACTGCGCATCGATTCCGCGCTGATGTCTTTGCAGGGCCAAGGCCGCTGGCGGGTCGACGACCCCCCGCTGCATTGGACGGCATTCAAGGGGCAACCGCCGGCGGGGACGCTGGCGGCATCCGCCGATTTCGACATTCCCGGTCTGGGATGGCTGGCGGGGATGTTGCCCGGTGTTCAAAAGATCGCCGGCCGATTGAACGGCTCGCTGAACGTGGACGGCCCGCTGAAGAATCCCGCGGTGGTGGCCAACCTCGTGCTCCGGGAAGGCAGCCTGCGGCTGGAGGGCGATGCCCCTCCGCTGAAGTCCCTCCAGGCCGACCTCCAGGCCGATGCCGCCCGGTTGACGGTTCGTTCCTGTCGGGGGGAGATCGGTGGCGCCCCCTTCGAGGTGTCGGGCGATCTCCGGCGGTCGGATGAGAAGGGCTGGGTGACCGATTTTCATCTCAGCGGCACCAATTTGCTATTGTACCGCACCGCGGATATCCGGGTGCGGGCCGATACGGACCTGCACTTGACGGGGCCGATAGAGAAAATGAGCCTAAAAGGTGAGATCGGATTGACCAACGGACGCATGTCGCGCAATGTCGATTTCTTACAGCATCCTGAAAGAAAAGGGCCCGTCCACCGGGACGCCTTCGGAAATATTGTTCTCGCTGCCGGAACCGCCCTTGAAGGACATGGTTTTCGACGTGCGCATCACCAGTCGGGCGCCTTTTGTACTGCGCAACAATGTGGTCAAGGGCAGTTTGCGTCCGGATCTCCACCTGGGCGGCACGGGCGAACTGCCCCTCTTGACGGGCGACGTCTACGTCGATCCGACCCGCCTGCGTCTGCCGGCCGGTGTCATGACGATCCAGTCCGGTGTCGTGCGCTTTCTGCCTTCCCGGGCCAATCGGCCCGAGATGGATCTGCTGGGCGAAGGCAAGGTGTTCGACTATGACATTACGGCCCTGATCGAGGGCCCCGTGGAGGAACCGCGGGTTACCCTGTCCTCTTCGCCGCCCCTGCCCGGCAATGAGCTGATGCTCATGTTGCTTACAGGCCAGCCGCCGGCTTGCCGAAAACCGTACGGCGACCGGCGGAATTCCCTTGAATCTGGCCGTCTACATCGGGCAGGATCTTTTGTCCCAGTGGTTTGACGTTGATTCGACGGAATCCTGGTCATCCGTCCTCGATCGCTTCGAAGTCATCCAGGGCCGGCGCGTGACCCGCTCGGGAGAAGAAACCCTGGAGACCCAGTTCCGCATCGGGGAGGATGTTTTCAGGGACGGCGACAGCATTTACATTACAGGTGAAAAAGATATCTTTGACTTTTACAATGCAGGATTGAAATTTGTCTTCCGGTTCAAATAAAGACCATTGCGGGCGCGGACCTGAAACGCGTCCCGGCCTGATCGGGTTGTGGGTCGTGGGCCTGGCCCTGGCAATCTGCCTGGGGACGGCCGCCCCGGTGTCGGCCGAAAAGACCGGCGATGGGCGGCGCTATGCCTTCCAGTTCGAGGGCAACCGCGTAATGAGTGGCGCCGCCCTGCGTCGATCGGCGAGTACCGAACTGGAGGCCTTCGTCCAAAACGGGGGGCGCGAGGCCGATCTCGAGGATGCGGCCTTCCAGATGGAAATCACCTACCGCGGCGAAGGGTATGCTTTCGCCGAGGTGAGCTACAACCGGACCGTCCGCGAGGATCTGGTGCAGGCTGTTTTTACGATCGCCGAGGGGCCGCGCGTGCTGATCGAGCATATCGAATTCCCGGGGCGCATCGTCGTACCGGCCGATGATCTGGCGGCCCTCTTCGTCCCATCGAGGATGATCTTCGATCGATCGAACAACCATCCCTTCGTCCAATCGGAAATCACCGCGGGTGTCAGCCGGGTGCGCGATTTCTACCTGGCCCGCGGCTATCTGGACGTGGATGTCGGTGCTCCCCGGTTATCCTTTTCAGAAAACCGCACCCGCGTCAGCATCGCGATACCGCTTTCGGAGGGACGCCTGTACCGGCTCACCGATCTCCGCTTCCAGGGCGACCTGCCGGAGGCGGCGGCGGAGAGCCTCCATACGCTGCGCCAGGAAATGGTCGGGCAAGCCTACAACCGCAGTCAGCGTCTGGTGGTCCAAAGCCGCCTGGAGGAAATCTACGGCGATCTCGGATACGCTGAAATGCGGGTAGACCTGGAAGAAAAACGGCTCCCGGCACCGGACGGCATTCTTCTCGAGGCCGCCATCACCAGCGGTGCAAGTTTTACGATTAGCGACATCCAGGTACAGGGCAACATCAAAACCAAACCCGATTTCATCCGCCGGCGAATAAAATTCGAATCCGGGGATCGATACAGCCTGGCAGGGGAACGGGAAAGTTTCAGAGCCCTCTATCGTACGGGTCTTTTTTCCAAAGTGGACCTGATTCTCGAAGATCAGGGACGACCGGCCGAACGGACCCTGGTCGTCTCGGTTGTCGAGGGGCCCTCCCGCGAAGTTTACATCGAACCGGGTTGGGGGTCTTATGAACTGCTGCGGCTCAAGCTGGGCTGGCGTGAGAAGAATCCCTGGGGGGGCGGACGCAACGTGGGGATTGAATCCATTGTTTCGGTCAAGTCACGGCAGGTGGTGGCCAATGTGGTGGATCCCTGGTTTTTGAATACGGAAATCACCGCGGATGTACCGCTGTATTACAGCTACCGGGAAGAGCCCTCCTTTACCCGGGAAGACATCGGCATATCGCCCTCGTTTTCCCGCCAGTTGAGCGACCATGTTTCCGCAACGGCGGCCTACAACCTCCGCAACACGGACATCAGCGACGTGGATCCCGCAGTGGCCTTGGAAGAGAGCGAAACGGACAGCTACAATTTTTCCAGTATCAAACTCCAGGGCACCTTTGATGACCGCGACGACCCGTTCTACCCCTCCAGGGGCAAGCGTTTGAGCTTCGGCATCGAACATGCGGATGATGCCCTGGGCGGCGATATCACCTTCACCCGCCTGACGGCCGGCATGCGGTATTTCTATTCTTTCAATCGGGACACGGTATTGGGCCTGCGCTATGCCACCGGTTTCATCTATCCGGGGCCGAATGAGACCTCCGTGCCCATCAGCGAGCGGTTTTTCAACGGCGGCGAAAACAGTGTCCGCAGTTTTCGGCAGTCGGAACTCGGGCCCAAGGACCTTTCGGGGGATCCGGTCGGGGGGCTGGCCTTCAACACCATCAACGTCGAACTGCGACGTCGCCTGATCGGCGATTTGTCGGGCAGTCTTTTCTTCGATCTCGGCAATGTGGCGCCCAACCGCTCATACAGCGAAGGCGGCCGGCGTCCGCCGGCGGACCGCTCGGATGCCGTTTCCGACACCCTCGACGATTTCTTCAATGATTTTCGCCCCGGCATCGGGGTCGGTCTGCAGTACAAACTGCCGATTGGGCCGGTGCGCTGCGATCTGGCCTACAATCCCGACGTCGACGATGACCGGGACGAAGACGAATTCGTATTCCACTTCAGCGTGGGAATGGCCTTCTGACATTGGCACGGAGCGCTGTGCCGCTAAAGCTGCTGGTTTGGGCAAGGTGATGTTTTGCTTTTTGTGCCAATTGTTCATTTTCTTCCGCGTGGAAGAAAACGGAACCAAAAGAAGACGCCCGTGTCCCGCGGCCCCTACGGGGCTGCCCTGCGCGTCGCCAGGCAGCCGGAACCCGCGGAAACTCGCCCGCCTATCGGCGGACTCAGACAGTCCGCGCGCTTTTTTCCGTCTGCCCCGTCAATGCTCGGCGCGGGACAAAGGGAATTTAAACTATCACCCCCGACAGCACTTTCAAATCCGCCTTTGGGGGCTCCCTGAGAGCTCCAATTTTACGGAAGGCGACTCAGTGTTGCAGCCGCCTGTGCGTGATTGCGGGGCGGAACATCCCCTGATAAGGCTCTTGAGAAGACATTTTCCGGACGCCGGCGTAAAACGCCCAAGATCAAGGCGCCGCACAACGCCGATATTGGGCATTTTACGTCGGCGTCAGAAGCGCTCGATGAGTTTGTCGATGAGGAAGGTCGTCTCACGCAGCGCCTGATCGCTGAACGGGTCGAACCAGTCGGCGATTTTTTGGAAATGCGTCTCGAAGACCGCCTTGTCGCCCGTTTCGATCAGCGCGAGGCTGTCCTGAACTGAGGCCAGGTAGTCCCGCAGCAGTTGCCGTCGTTCCGGCGAGGCCAGGATGATTTCCGAATAAAGGGCGGGATCCTGGGCGAACAGACGCCCCACCATACCCAGCTCGAGCCGGTAGATGGGGCTCGAGTATTCCAGGGTCTGGTCCAGGGCGATCCGGCGCTCAAAAAGAAACTTGCCGAAGGAGAAGGTCGCAAAGTGGCGCAGGGCCTGAATGACCGCCATGGCCTTGTCGTGCTCGGCCGGATCGGCCTGGACAACGATGGCGCCCCAGGCGATGAACTGATCCAGCAGCCATTGGCATTGCGGGGCCTGGCGTCCGGGACTGGTGATGACCACCTGTTTGTCCATGGTGGTGGTGGCCGGGCCGAAAAGGGGGTGCAGGCCGATCACCGGTCCGGAATGGGCCTCGAGCATGGCGGCCATGGGGGCCGCTTTCACACTGGTGATGTCACCCAGAAGGCAACCCGGCGGCAGGTGCGGCGCCAGTGCTTTGATGACCGCGGATGTATCCTCGATGGGCACGCTCAACAGCGCCAGTTCAATGCCGTCGCACAGTGTCGCAACCGCGTTCCAGTCCCCGCGATCCAGCGTCCGAACCACATACCCGGCGTCCGTGAACCAGCGGCCCAGATAGCGCCCCATGGCGCCTGCGCCACCCACAAGGAGGATACGGGCCCCCGGTTTTATCCCCCTCCGGGCCAGCTGCGCGGTTTGTTCCACACGGGACTGGCGCAGAATCCGTCGGAAAAGATCTTCCAAAAGATCGGGGTCCAGACCGACCGCCCGGGCCGTGCGCCGTTTTTCCGAAATCATGTTTTCTTCCCGTGCGGGATGGTACACCGGCAGGCCATGGGCCTGCTTGAGGGCCACCACCTTGTCCACCTGCTCCTGTCGCGCTTTGAGGAGGGCCACCATGTCATGGTCGATGGCGTCGATGGCTTTCCGCAGGGTTTCCAGTTCCCGGGCGGCCGGATGGGGTCGTTCAGGTGCTTCCGATTTCATCCTTATTTTCTCCGATCGAACAGTTTACGGTTCGGTTCCGGTACATGCGTGCTTCTTCCGGTGTATAACTCTCCAGTGCCTCGGATCGCGGGTCATCGACCCTTTCCGGCGCCTTTAAATAAACAAAGACATCGTATGCGTCCGAAGGAGGGCCGTCAACACGGTCGACCCGGATGCGATGGCGTCGATACCCGTCGGGGAAATCGATACGCTCCAGGCGATCCATCCGGGCCAGACCCGCCCGATCGACCTCATACAACTCTCCCACCACACGCCGCCCCCTGCCGGGACCGGCGATCATGCAGGGCGAATGGCGGTCGCCGTTCAGAACAAGCCGGTAGCGCTCCCGGGTGCGAAATGTCCCTACCCGGCGTGCCTGCCGCATATAACGGTCGTGATTCGGAAAACCCTCTTTCAAGGTTCCGTAGACAAATACCAGAAAACGGTCGGTCATAGGCTTGCCCGGTTAGCCATATCGATTGCGTCGATGGCGCCCCCATCATAGACATCCGGAGGAAAGGGGCGCGATCACAAACGACCATCGTCGCTAAATCCTTCTTCATAAACGCCGCAGCCGGAATAATCAAGACGGTAACCGGCAGCGTTGCCCGGCCTGGTTATCGCGGCAACATTTCGCAACGCGCTGAAATTTCTGGTTACCCTTCTGAAGGAAGTCGTGCAAGATTCCGATTGGGGCGTGCCATTTCCCACCCTTGAGCGCGGGCATTCATCGGGATTAAATTCTTATTTTGGGCCGGCGTTCTTGCACGCGCTTGAAAATGAGCCATATTACGCAAAACCTTCTCCGGATCGACAGACGCATCCCGAATTCGATTGGCGCGGACCTTTCATGGAGGATAAATCCATATGACGTTGAGAGTGATCAATCCCTTTGATCAGAGTGTTTATCGCCAACTGTCTTTTGATACCTCGGCGTCGCTGGAGAACAAGATTCAGACGGCGAAGGCGGTCGCTGAGCAATGGCGTAAGGTGCCCCTGGCAGAACGCGTTGCAGCGGTCCGGACCGGTCTGGACTATTTTAGAACGCATAAAGACACGATTGCTGCTGAAATCACGGCCCAGATGGGCAAACCCATCATCCAGTCCCACAACGAGTTGGGCGGTTTCTTCGCGCGGGCCGAACACATGCTGGCCATCGCCCCGGACACGCTATCGCCGGAACAATTGCCGCACCAGGAGAACCTGCACCGGCGCATCGAACGCGTGCCGCTGGGGGTTGTATTGAATATTGCCGCCTGGAACTACCCTCTGCTCATCGCCGTCAACGTGGTGGTGCCGGCCCTGGTGGCCGGCAACAGCGTTCTGCTCAAACACAGCGCCCGAACGCCGCTTTGTGGCGAACACTTTCAAAAAGCATTCGACCATATACCGGGGCTTGTCACCCATCTTGTGATATCCCACGACCAGACCCATAGACTGATCCGGGACCCCCGGATCGATCATGTGGTGTTTACCGGGTCCGTGGAGGGTGGTCGCCGTGTCCACCAGGCCGCCGCCGGCCGTTTCATCGATGTGGGTCTGGAACTGGGCGGAAAGGATCCGGCCTATGTGGCCGAGGATGCCGACCTGGCCTTTACCGTGCCCAACGTGGTGGAGGGGGCGCTATACAACGCCGGGCAATCCTGCTGTGGTATCGAGCGGGTATACGTCCATCGCAGCATCTACGACGATTTTATCGATAAGGCGGCCGATGCCTTGACCCGTTACCAGCCGGGGGATCCCATGGATCCGGGAACGACCCTGGGGCCGCTGGCCAATCGGTCGGCAATGGGCGTTCTTGATTATCAGGTTAAGGATGCGCTGCAGAAAGGTGCCCGTCTGGTTACCGGAGGGGGGCCTCTGGAAGGATCCGCCGGAAATTTTTACCGGCCGACGCTCCTTGCCGATGTTGCCAGTGATGCGGATGTTATGCGGGAAGAGAGCTTCGGTCCATTGCTGCCTGTTCGGGCTGTGAATAACGACGCCCAGGCCCTGGCTGAAATGAACGACTCGCGCTACGGATTGACGGCATCGGTCTGGACCCGCAGCCGCGACCGGGCCGAGTGGTTTGCGGCCCGCCTGGAAGCCGGCACCATCTACCAGAACCGCTGCGATTATCTCGATCCGGGCTTGCCCTGGACCGGCGTCAAAGACAGCGGGCGGGGATCGAGTCTATCCCGCTTTGGTTATTACATGCTGACCCGACCCAAAAGCATTCATTTCCGTACCGTGCCAGACTGATCGAGTCGCTGCGGTTTACAGGCCGGCGCATTTGACCCTGCGACAAGCATGTCATCCGGATATAGAGTGAATACCAAAATCTATGTCTTGCCAAACGGGGGGCAATTCCGCTATTGAAGAGTTCTTGCGACTGCTTTGCCATTCACTGACGTTCGTTTTTATCTGGATTCCATGATGGTCACCAACATCGCACATCGCGGGGCCCGCAGCCTTGCACCGGAGAATACCCTTCTGGCGGCCCGTCGGGGGCTGGAAGCCGGCGCCGACTTGTGGGAGACGGATCTGGCCGTTACCCGGGATGAGCAGCTCATCCTGTTCCATGACGATCGTCTCGTTCGCACCACGGACGTGCGGCAACGATTCCCCGATCGCGCCCAAGACCCTTTTACGACCTTCAGCCTGGCGGAAATTCGCACCCTGGATGCGGGGACCTGGTTTGTCGAGACCGATCCCCACGGGCAGATTGCCGCCGGGGCGGTATCCGAAATGGAACAGGCGACTTGCAGGGGTCTGAAAGTGCCGACCCTGGAAGAAGCCCTGGTGTTCACCCGCGATGCGGACTGGAAATTGAACCTCGAGCTGAAAAACCTGCCGGCCTCCATGGCCGACTTCCCGCGTGGTGCCGCGGGTGTTGGCCATGATCGATCGCGTGGGCATAGCGATGGAGCAGATTCTGATTTCCTCTTTCAAGCATGCCTGGCTGGAGGAAGTCAAAGCGCGCCGGCCGGCAATAGAGGTCCAGGCCCTGATCGGCTATTTCCGCGACCAGCCCCTGGACTGGGGCGACCTGGCCTTCGAGACCTACAACGTTCGGTCGACCCTGATCCGGGATGACGATATCCGTCAGCGCAAGGAACAGGGCCTTGCCATCAATCTTTTCACCGTCAACGATGAAGCGGATATGCGCCGCTTCATGGCGCTCGGGGTGGACGGCATCATTACCGATTTTCCTCAGCGTTTGGAGCGCATACGCCTGAGCGGAGGCGGTTAATCATCACCTTCACCCACAGCCCCAATGCTCGGCCGCGTGACAAAGGGTAAATGGCAAAACCGAACCAAAGACAATGCAGTTCCCCAGTGGGAATTTGTATGATGTCTCCAACCTCTCAGGCGGTAACGCATTGAAAGTGGGAAGATGAACGCCGAACCGCGTCTGGCCATTGCCATTCTTAAACGGATACCCGCGCAAGAGCCGGGAGAATTTCGACCGCTCCGGCGTCGGGCACCCCCATGATTTTTTCCGGGACTTTTTAAAGCGCTATCTGCCGTCCGCCGCGGTGGAAACATGGTTTGTGGCCGATCCGGATCAGGACCTGCCCGAGGGCGCGGGGCTGGCGGACTACGCCGGGTTCATCTGGACCGGCTCGGATCTCACGATCTACCAGGACGACGACCCGCGGGTGACGCGGCAGATTGCTCTGGCCCAGCGGATTTTCGAAGTCGGGGTTCCCAGCTGCGGCAGCTGCTGGGGCATTCAGATGGCGGCCGTGGCGGCCGGCGGGGCCGTAGCCAAACATCCCCAGGGCCGGGAATGGTGCATCGCCCGTGACATCCGGCTGACCGACGCCGGGCGGCGCTCGCCCTTGATGGAAGGGAAGCCGGAACGCTTTGACGGATTCATCATGCACCTGGACGAGGTGACCCGATTGCCCCCCGGGGCAACCCTTCTGGCCACCGGTGACCACACCCGCGTCCAGGCCCTGGAAGTCAAACACGGGAAGGGCACCTTCTGGGCCACCCAGTACCATCCGGAATTCAATCTTCGGGAGATGGCCCGGTTGATTGCCGCCCGGGCCAAACCCCTGACACTGGAAGGGTTTTTCGCCAAAGAAGAAGATGTGGCCGGATTCGCCGCCCAACTGGAGGCGCTGCACAATGATCCCCGCTCGACCGCGCTGCGGGAGACCCTGAAGATCGGAGACGATATTCTGGACCCTGTTATTCGCGAGCAGGAACTGCGCAACTGGGTCGATCACCTGGTGTTGCCGGAATACGGAAAGCGTTGACGGCTCATACCACGCTAATACTGTCGTTTTATAGCGGCATTCTTAATCTGGTTTTCTCGTTTACCACATATGAAATGTAGTCCAAGACCAACCGTTACCCAAGGAGGAAAGATGATGAAACGTACATTGGTGTGTCTCATGGTACTGGGCGCCTTCCTGGCCCTTGTTGCGGCGCCGGTCAATGCCGAAACCCTGGAACTGCTGACCTGGAAAGGCTATGCTCCCCAGGAACTGATCGACAAATTCCAGGCGGAAACCGGCATAACGGTCAAACCGACCTATTCCAACAACGAAGAAATGATTGCCAAGCTGCGGGCCACCCGTGGCGCCGGCTTCGATCTGGCCCAGCCCAGCCAGGACCGCATTTCATCGGTGCAGGCCGAGTTCAAGATCTACCAGCCCATCGACTACAGCCAGCTGAAGGCGGACCAGATCGTGGCCTCGATGCTGGAGGCGGTCAAGAAAAACACCATGGTGGACGGCAAGAGCTATGCGGTTCCGCATGTCTACGGGACATCGGGGCTGATCGTGAATCGCAAATTTGCGGCCGATGCCAAGGATTACACTGATCTGCTCGATCCGAAATACAAAGGCCGGGTCAGCTACCGTCTGAAACGTCCCACGCTGATCGGGATGGCTTTCGCCATGGGGAAAGACCCCTTTGCCCTTTACAGTGATCCAGCGGCCTACGAGGCGCTGATGGAAGCGGTGGGGCAAGAGCTGATCGAGGGCAAACCCATCGTGCAGACCTACTGGTCCAACGGAGACGCCCTGCTCCAGAGCATGCGCGCGGGGAAGTGCATGTGGCCATGGCCTGGGACAACGGCGGCTGGAAGCTCCATGCGGAAAACCCGGACATTGACTTCATCGCCCCCAAAAGCGGTGCCCTGGGATGGATCGACACCTTTGCCATCCCGGCCAAGGCCAAAAACGTGGACGGCGCCTACAAGTGGATCAATTTCATGATGCGGCCGGAAAACGCGGCCGTGTTTACCAACATGGAAAAATACGGCACGGCTTCCAAAGGTGCCATCCAACTCTGCGATCCGGAGGTGAAAGCCAATTTCACCCGCAGCTTCTCGGATGCCGATATCGACAACATCAAATGGTATCCGCCGGTGCCGGCCAAGCTGGAAGAAATGGAAGGCAAGATCCTGGACAAGGTCAAAGCCGCCCAGTAAGACCAACCCTGTCCGGATACCGATCGTACGAATTCCTTCTGCCGGTCGGTATCCGGCTGATTTTCGAAAGATCTTATGCCGATCGACCTGTCCGTTCAGAACGTATCAAAAAGTTTCGGCGATTTCACGCTGTCGACGATGTGGTCTTCGAGGTGCCCCAGGGGCAGTTTTTTTCCATCCTGGGACCGTCCGGCTGCGGCAAGACCACGCTTCTGCGAATGATCGCCGGATTCACCGAACCCACCCGCGGCGCGATCGTCATTCGGGGCGCCGACATGGCCGGGGTGCCGCCCAACCGCCGTCCGGTGAACCTGATTTTCCAGCACCTGGCCCTGTTTCCCATGATGACGGTGGCCCAGAACATCGCCTTCGGGCTCCAGCGCCGCAGGGAAAAACGCAGCGACATCCAACGCAAAATCGGGCGCATCCTGGAGCGGGTGGACCTGCCGGGGTTCGAGGACAAGGACATCGACCAGCTGTCCGGCGGGCAGAAGCAGCGCGTGGCCATTGCGCGCTGTCTCGTGCTGGATCCGGCCGTGCTGCTGCTGGACGAACCCCTGGGCGCGCTGGACCTCAAGCTGCGGGAGCAGATGAAGGTCGAGCTGAAAAAACTCCAGGCCCAGGTGGGCACCACCTTTGTGTACATCACCCATGACCAGTCCGAGGCCCTGGTGATGTCCGACCACGTGGCGGTCATGAACCAGGGGCGCTTCGAACAGGTGGACACACCCCAGAACCTCTACCACCAACCCCAAACGTCTTTCGTGGCCCGGTTCGTGGGCGAAAACAACACCTGGTCCGGGGTGGTGCGACGCTGCGAGACGGAAACCGTGGAGATCGAAACGGCTTCCGGTCGGCATTTCCGTACACGGGCCACGGCTTCCCTGGCACCCGGCACGGCGGTGGAGCTTTTCCTGCGGCCGGAAGCCATGATCATTCAACCGGCGGCGGAAATTCCCCATTTGAACCGCTTCGAAGTCATTGTTAAGTCCCTGCTGTTTGACGGGGCCAACAGCCGCCTTCTGGCCCATCCTGTAGACGATGACATCGAACTGCTCATCGCCCTGCCCCAGAACCGGCAGTTCGACCACATCCGCCGGGACGACCGGATCGAGGTGGCCTGGGACGAACAGTCCGGGATCTGCTTCGCATCGCCGGGATGAGAATGAAAAAGCGCTTTCACATCACCTTGCCGCTGATTTGCTTTCTGACGCCGGTGCTGCTCTGGCTGGTGCTGCTGATCGTGCTGCCCCACGTCGAGCTGTTGCGCATGTCCCTGCGGACCGAAGACATCAGCGGCAATCCTGCCTGGGGCGTTGCCAACTTCATGAATTTTTTTAAAGAGCCGATCTACTGGCTGACCTTTGTGCGCACGGCCGTCTATTCCATTCTGGTGACCCTGATGACCTTCATCGTGGCCATGCCGGTGGCGTTTTACATCACCAAGGTGGTGGCGCCCCGCTTTCAGGGGTTCCTCATGATGCTGCTGCTGATGCCGTTCTGGGTCAGCGAACTGGTGCGCGTTTACGGCTGGATGATCCTGCTGCGGGAAAGCGGGGTGATCAATCATTTCCTGACCCGTCTGGGCATCCTGAACCAGCCCGTCGAAATGCTCTACAACGATGTGTCCATGGTGATGGGCCTGGTCTACACCTCCATGCTCTTCATGGTCGTGCCGCTGGTGTCCGTACTGGAGAGCCTGGACGACAGCCTGATCGAAGCGGCCTACGACCTGGGGGCCAACATGGTCACCATCTTTTTCCGCATCGTGATCCCGCATGCCATGCCGGGGATCGTCTCCGGTTCCATCGTGGTCTTCATGCTGACCCTGGGCAACTATCTGACCCCCAATCTCATGGGCGGCAAGAATTCCCTGTGGTTTACCGAACAGATCTACAACCAGTTTATCGCCAGCTTTAACTGGAACCAGGGATCGGCCTTCGGTTTTCTGCTCCTGGCCCTTTCCTCGCTGGTGATCTGGGTGGGTCTGAAGCTCACCCGACAGAAACTGAGCCGGGTGGTCCAATGATTCGATCGCTGCCCAACAGCCGACGCTATCTATACAGCTACAAGTTCTACATGGGGCTGTATTTCGCCTTTCTCTTCGCGCCCCTGGTGGTGACCTGCGTTCTGGCCTTCAACGATTCCCAGTTCCCGGCCCTGCCCTGGAAGGGCTTCACCCTGGAGTGGTTTACGGGTGACCTGCCTCAGCGGGTAGGCATCTTCCATGACCGCATGAATCTTGAGAGCATCTGGGTCAGCGCTCAGGTGGCCTTTTATGTCACGCTGCTTTCCGTCACAGTGGGGACTTGCGCCGCTTTTCTCTTCGAGCAGGAAGAATTTCCCTTCAAAGCGGCCCTTTATTTCCTGATGCTGTCACCCCTGGTCATCCCGGGGGTCATCCTGGGGATTTCCATTCTGCTGTTTTCCAACACCCTGGGGATGTTTTTCGAGACGCACTGGGGCATCGATGTTCCCCTTTTCCGGCCCGGGTTCTGGCTGGTGGTGCTGGGCCAGTTTTCATTCATTGCCACCCTGGTGACCCTGGTGGTGTCGGCCCGGCTGCGCAAGTTCGACCGCACCCTGGAAGAAGCCGCCCTGAACCTGGGCGCCAACCGCTTCGAGGTCATCTGGCACATCACCCTGAAATTTCTGCGCCCGGCCATTGTCGGCGCCGCGGCGGTGGCCTTCCTGATGTCCTTCGAAAATTTCAACACCACCCTATTTCTTGTGAGTTCCGATACCACCCTGCCGATCAATCTTTACCTCCAGGTGCGGGACGGAAGTACGCCGGTGATCAATGCCATCTCCTTTCTCTTGATTATCGGAACCTCGCTGGCAGCGATCGCCAACCTTTATTTCAGCCGCAAGCAGGAATGATGCATTCCTATTGCCCGAAGGCGATTTTGGCGGATCCACGGTAATCACGGATGGTTGCCGTCGGGAATGCGGCGTAGCGCTGTTTTCAGGAGGAGCCGGCCATGAGATCGAGGGTTTGCTGCTGCTTGTGCGGGCCGGATTGATGATTATGCTAATTCCGTTAGAGGCCCTTTGTTTGTGTCGGGCCGCATCAACCATGTCACACCAATGCGCGCTATTTGGGTGCGCAGGAAAGCGGGGTTCTTATGGCGGATAAATCAAGCCAAAGCACCTGCAGCATAAAATGTGAGACGAGCTACAACGACTGTATGCGCAGCCGGGAACATGAATCGGTCTGTCGCTTGAAATACGCTCAATGTCACTGCGGCTGCAGTTCTTCATAAAAACTGTCGTGAAATTTAAACGGCCGGACATTTTTGTCCGGCCGTTTCTTATTGAGGTGGGGCCCGAAGGAGGTCGATTGTTGCCGGTTGAAACCGGCGCCTGTCGATGCATACCCGTAAACGCGGGTACAGAGGGAATCAGGCGATATTCGGGTAATGCATGACCTTGGGCGACATGGCGATACAGACGGCCCCGGGGCCGGTGTGGACCGATATGGTGGCGCCCACTTCAGCCAGATAGATGTCGTTGGCCTTGTGGGATAGCCGTTCCGCGAGATGGTCGCGTGTCACCATGGCCTCTTCCAGGTTGTCGGCGTAGGCCACCCATATGTCGCAGTTGCCGTCCAGTTTGCGGTACTGGATCTCGGCCATGTCCACCAGGCGCTTCAAAGCCGGCTTCTTACCCCGCATACGGTCTTTGGGAATCAGTTCGGCGTTTTCGAGCCGGATGATGGGTTTGATGTCCAGCATGCCCCCAACGAAGGCGGCGAATGCGCTGACGCGGCCGCCTTTTTTCAACCAGGCCAAATCTTCCACCGTAAATCCCATGAAAAGTCCCCTGAGATAGGGCTGCAGCCGGGCGTCCAGAGTGTCCAGGTCGTCGTCCTCGCGGAGCAGTTCCACGGCCTTTTTGACCACCAGTCCCAGGCTGACACTGACCCCGCGCAGATCCATGACCTTGATGCGCCGGGCTTCGTCTTCGAACATCAGGTTCAGCGCGGCGACGGCGCTGTTGTAATTGCCCGATAGTTCGGTGGATAGATGGAACGAGACCACCCGGTCGTATTTTTCCAGGAGATCTTCAAAATAGTCGGCACACTCGTGGGGATAAAAAGGCTTTGTAAAAACGTCCCGTTTTTGTTTGAGGGCCTCGACGACTTCGCGGTTGCTGATGGTTTGGCCGTGAAGATGATCCTGACCGTCGACCACGATATGGACGGGAAGAATATGCAGGCCGAGCTCTTTTTCCAGACCCTTGGGAAAGTCGGCGGTACTGTCACAGATCAATCCGATGCGTTGTGGCATGCGTTGACGGTCCTCCTTGATTTCGGCGTCCGTAGTGCATTACGTTATCCGGGATAATAACATATTATCAACGAGATCGCGGCGAGGGTACATTGAGAAAGGGGGGATGTCAATAGATAACGTTAACGTTAGCGTAAAGTTTAGGGTTTATGCGATCCATCGTCTATTTCAAACGACAGTGGTGATAGGGGGATGGGCATTGTTCTGCCTTTGTATGTTGTGGCGGAAGGACAGGTACCCAAAAAATAGAGGCCGGAAGCGCGAGGGGCGCTTCCGGCCTCGTAGGATGTTTTTTCAGGATGTCCCCGTGGAAAGGTCATCCGTGGGTCGATCCCATTGATACGGGTGGCAATAGCCTGCGTCTATGGGCTATTCGATGGGATACATCTGGTTGATTTCGTCTTCGTAGCGCGCTGCCACCACATTTTTTTTCACCTTGAGGGTGGGTGTGATCAGGCCATTATCAATGGTGAACTCCGGCACGATGGTCACTTTTTTGATCGATTCGAAACTGGCGAACTGGGCATTTTTAGCGGCCACCTCGACTTCGATCAGATTCTGGACTTTTTCATTGGCCGTCAAATCGTCGATGCTGCGGTAGGCGATTCCTTCGGCATCGGCCCAGGCCCTGACGTTTTCGTCATCCAGCGTGACCAGGGCGGACAGGAACTTGCGCCGGTCGCCGATGACAAACACCTGGTTGATGTACTTGGAGGTGGCGATGGCGCCCTCGATAGCGGCCGGGGCGATATTCTTTCCGCCGGCCGTGATGATCAGCTCCTTTTTGCGGCCGGTGATGCGCAGGAAATTTTCGTCGTCGATTTCGCCGATGTCGCCTGTCAGCAGCCATCCGTCTTCCGTGATGGTGGCCGCGGTTTCTTCGGGCATTTTGTAATATTCTTTCATCACGTTGCGCCCCCGGAACATGACTTCGCCGTCTTTACCGAGTTTCTGTTCGATGCCCGGCCCGGGCTGACCGACCCAGCCGAAACGGTAGCTGTCACAGCGGTTGAGGTTGCTGAAAGAGGTGTTTTCCGTCATGCCGATGCCTTCGAGGACGAGAACCCCCGCCGCATGAAAGAAACGGCTGATATCAGGATTGAGCGGTGCCGCCCCGCTGATGCACCAGCGCACCCTTCCGCCCAGGGCGGCCTGGATTTTGGAGAACACCAGCTTGCTGGCCAGGGCATATTTGATCCCCAGGACAACCGGCACGGGCTTTTTAGCAACCTTCAAACTGCTGACCTGTTCGCCCACCGCACGGGCCCAGCTGAAAATTTTAAGCGCCGCACCACCCTTGGCCTCCGCCCCGCTGATGACTTTGGAGTAGACCTTTTCGTAAATTCGCGGCACGCTGGCGAACCAGTGCGGACGGGTGAACTGCATGTCCTCGACCACGGTTTCCATGCTGCGGGTGAAGGTCGTCGCGCAACCCACGAGCAGGGTGGCATATACGCACGTGCGGGCAAAGACGTGGGCCAGGGGGAGAAAGAGAAACACCTCGTCACCGTCCTCGATACTGGTGCTGCCCTCGACCGACTGGGCCGTGAAGGTGATGTTGTCGTGCGTCAGCACGGCCCCCTTGGGCACACCCGTGGTGCCCGACGTGTAGACGATCCCGGCGGTATCCTGGGGCTTTGTGGCCTGGGCCCGCTGGTCGAAATCCTTGTCGGAAACATCCCGGCCGAGCGCCAGAAATTCTTCGTAGTTGACAACCCAGTCATTATCCGGCGCATCACCGCGAAAAAGAATGACTTTGCGGACGTCAGGGATTTGCGGCCTTATGGCCAGCAGTTTGTCCAACTGCTGATGGTCCTCGGCAAATACCACCACCGCATCCGAGTGGTCGATGATGTATTGACAATCCTTGGCAAGGTTCGACTGGTAAATCCCGACCGTGGCGGCCCCGGCGCACGTGATGCCCATGTCGGTAAGAACCCAGCGATAGCAGGAATAGCTGATGATGTTGACCTTGTCGCCCGGTGTCACGCCCAGGGCCATCAGGCTTTTGGCCACCTGGCGCACCTGATTGTAGAATTCCCCCCAGGTGACCGATTCCGTCTGGCCCGGAGCTGTGAACCAGCGGTAGGCGGGCCGGTCCCGATGACGGTCGACCGTGGCCGATAGCATGGCGTGTGTGTTTTGAAAGTCTACAAATTGCATGAGTTCTCCTCCCTTGGTTTCAAATATGAGGCCGACCCTGCCGCGCGAATCCTTCCTGGTTTTTGGCCGGGCTGACACCTCCACGGCGGTCGGTTATCCTGATGGTTATAGTGGTTCCCGAAATTTCGCCGTTGTTGTATTCGAATGAAGTTCAAACTGTCAATAAGCATTCATACTTTTTAATTTTATTTGGCAACAGGGTCGGGGTGGCGTCTTGGATCCCGGCCGGGCGTGAAAGGCAGCAAGTTGAAACGGGCGGCGGTTGGGGAAAAAGACTATCTCACGTGAAATTGTCCGTCGCGACCCAGGCAATGGGCGCGGTTGTCACCGGAGGTTTTCTTCGGAAGAGTGGCTGCCGATCGGGTTTAAACGGTTTCGGTAAATTTACGGAAAGCATGTTGCAGCTGTCGTGTTACCGGTCCGATGGACCACTCCCGTCCGCTGCCCAGAACGGAGACCACAGGCGCCACTTCGAACGTCGTGACGGCCAGCATAAGTTCGTCGGCTTCGACCAGTCGGTGCTGGAAAATGGGCTCGGCCGCGAAGGGGATGCCTTCTTGCCGGCAAACGGAATTCCACCACCTGGCGTGAAATGCTGCCCAGGATATAGTTGGTCAGCGGCGGTGCGATGACCACACCTTGCGAGACGATCAGAAAGCTGCTTTTGGACCCTTCCATGATGCAACCGTCGCGGACCAAAAGGGCCTCGGCGGCGCCCTTTTCATGGGCCTGCTGGGCGGCCAGGGCATTGGCGGTGAGTCCCACGGTTTTCAGGTCGCAGCGCGCCCAGCGCTGGTCGGGCACCAGGAGGACCGCAAGGCCATGCTCGCGGATTTGCAGATCGGGTTCATAGGCCTGCGCCGCGGCATAGACCGTGAGCGGGGTATCCTCGGCCGGGAAATAATGAAGGCGCTGCGGCGGGGCTCCCCGGGTGACCTGGATGTAGATCAAGGCGTCGCCGTCGGTCAGCCCGTTTTCCGTCAGCAGTCGTTCGCAAACCGTGGCGAGGTCACCATACCCCTTGGCATTAAGGCGCAAATGGTCGGCACCTCGTGCGAGTCGGGCGAGGTGCGCCTCCATCTGGAACAGGCGCCCGCGGTAGCTGCGGATGACTTCATAGAGACCGTCGGCAAACAGGAAACCGCGATCGTCGGGCGAAATGGCAATTTCATCTTTGGGTAGGTATTTTCCGTTGAAATAAGCAATCATTATAGATCCTTACCTTTTAGGAGGGTTTTTTATGCGAATAACACACCCGGCCCTGGAAGTCCATATTTTCCAAACCTGTGCTTGACAAGAGGCGTTGACCTCGCTAATTGTTCGTATACGAAGGGAAATGGCCATGACCCAAGCGCACAAACCATTACCGGACTGTACGATTTTTCTGTTGGCCAAAGCGTACCAGAAAGCCCATGGCCGCTTCAAGGAAATGTTAAAGCCTTACGGGCTGACCAACCTCCAGCATCTCGTGCTGGAAGGCCTCTGGCATGAATCCGGCCAGACGGCGGCCGAACTGGGTAAAATGCTCGTGATGGACAAGGCCACGCTTTCCGGCGTGCTGGATCGTATGAGTGATGCCGGATGGATTGAAAAGCAGCCCGACGCCGTCGATCGGCGCGTGGTGCGGCTTTTTCCGACCCGTCGGGCGGATGAACAGAAAGCGGAATTGATCGAACTGCGGCAGCGGGCCAACGAGGAACTGCTGGAACCTTTCAGTGTGGAGGAGCAGGTTCTGCTCAAAACGTTTTTGAAGGATCTGATGGTACAGTGCGCCGAAAAAAAAACCGAGTAAAGGTTCGTATGCGAATGACAAGAGGATTCAAGGAATCGCGGATCCAAATGTAACAGGCTAAGGAGGGTTTAAGGATGCAAGCAAAACAAATAACGAGAGAGAGCAGGCACAGGTTTCTACCGAAGACAATTCATCGCTTTGTCCCATTTTTAGTTTTGCACGGGACCCCTTGCCCCCTGAAACATCTGCAGCCCTATTGATTGGAGAAGAACCAGATTATTTTACAGTCGAGCCCCAAGGAGGAAGCGACAATGCTTTTCAACCCCCGTAACGAAACGTTTGACCACCTGGATGCCCGTTCCAGGGAAATCATGACCAAGACCATCGACTTTTTTGAAACCAAAGGCAAGGCCCAGCTCAAGGACGATGATCACGAGCGTCGCTGGTATGCTGATTTTATCGAATTCGTTAAGGAAAACCAAGTCTTTGCAACCTTGCTGACACCGCCGGAATTCGCGGGAGGGAATACCGATGCCCGTTGGGACTCCTACCGCAATTGTGTCTTTAACGAAATTCTGGGCTTTTACGGTCTGGCCTACTGGTACACCTGGCAGGTCACCATCCTGGGTCTGGGGCCGATCTGGATGAGTCCCAACCGCGCGATACGGGAGAGGACCGGCCGCCTGCTGCAAGAGGGTGGCATCTTCGGCTTCGGCCTGTCCGAAAAGACCCACGGGGCGGATCTCTATTCATCGGAAATGATGTTGACGCCCCTGGGCGAGGGCCGCTATGTGGCTGACGGCGGGAAATACTACATCGGGAACGCCAATGAGGCCGCCCTGCTGTCCACTTTCGGAAAAAACTCCGAAACCGATGAATATGTGTGGTTTGCGGTAGAGACCAAACACGACCATTTCGAGTTGATCAAAAATGTCGTCAATTCCCAGGAGTATGTGGCCGAGTATGCCCTGAACAGTTACCCCATTTCCGAGAAGGAAGTGCTCTCCACCGGTCAGGAGGCCTGGGACGCAGCCCTGAACACGGTCAACGTGGGCAAGTTCAACCTGGGATGGGCCTCCATCGGTATCTGTACCCACGCTTTCTACGAAGCCATCAACCATGCCGCCCACCGCAACCTGTACGGACGTTTCGTTACCGAGTTTCCCCACATTCAGCAAATGTTCACGGATGCCTACGCGCGTCTGGCGGCCATGCGGATCTTCTCGGCCCGCGCCATCGACTACATGCGCTCGGCGTCTCCGGAAGACCGACGCTA
The DNA here is from genome assembly GCA_963850465.1 of uncultured delta proteobacterium. GTDB lineage: Bacteria > Desulfobacterota > Desulfobacteria > Desulfobacterales > UBA5852 > JABZFP01. The sequence goes on along the minus strand of CAWKLN010000054.1, from coordinate 43,278 downwards.
CCTGCTTTTTAACCCCATGGTGAAGATGAAAGTCACCACCCAGGGTGAGGAAGTCATCAACCTCCTGTGGGACGTGATCGCCGCGCGCGGGTTTGAGCAGGATACCTATTTCGAAATGGCGGCGCGGGATATCAGGGCGCTGCCCAAACTCGAAGGCACCGTGCATGTCAACATGGCCCTGATCGTGAAGTTCATGGCCAATTATCTTTTCAATCCGGGCGAATTCCCGGAGATTCCCTTCCGGACGGATGCGTCCCATGATGCCTTTCTCTTCGAACAGGGCCCCACGCGGGGGTTGGGGAAAATCCAGTTCCATGATTATATGGCGGCCTACGGCAGCGTTGATCTGCCGAACGTCAATATTTTCAAGGAACAGTTCGAGGCCTTGAAGGCGTTGCTTATGACGGCGCCGCCCAGCAAGGAACAGACCCGTGACATCGATTTTCTGCTGTGCCTGGGGGAGCTGTTTACCCTGGTGGCCTACGGCCAGTTGATCATCGAGAAAGGGAAGATGGACGATCCGGGAGATGACCTGCTGGAACAGATCTTCGATTTTATGATACGTGATTTCTCAAAATTCGCCCTGCAACTCTATTCCAAGACCAGCAGTACGGAGGCCCAGATGGAAGGCTGTCTTAAGATGATCCGCAAGCCGGTGGTGGATGAGGAACGGTTTCAGCGGGTGTGGCAGAAAGAGGTGCTGTCCCTGACGGATACCTATGAGATGAATCCCTGATTGGAGAGATGTTCATTTTCTTCCGCGCGGAAGAAAACGAACCAAAAGAAGGCGCCCCTGTCACGAGCCCTTCGGGGGCGCCTGCGCGTCGTGTCTGCGGCCGGATGCGCCGAAACTCACCCGCCTATCGGCGGGTTCAAACAGTCGCCGCATCTTTATCGTCCGCAGCCCCAATGCTCGGCCTCGTGACAAAGGGGAAAAGACAAAAATGAAATACTTCTTATAGATACCCAAAGGCCTTTGTGCAGTTTGAAACGTTGACTTGAGTTAAGCGTTCAAGCTTCACTTATTTATCAGCTATTTCTTGCCACCTAATTTCACAATGGTGTCGAATTCCTTTTTTGTGACCGGCATGACCGACAGGCGGTTGCCGCGGCGCAGCAGGGTCATGTCTTTTAAAGCCGGGACATCCCGAAGCGATTTGAGCGGGATGGGGGTGTCGAACTCCGACGCGAATTTCACATCCACCATGAACCAGATGGGGTTATGCGGCGTGCTCTTGGGGTCGAAATGGGAATTGTCCGGATCCCAGGCCGTGTGGTCCGGATAACTCGTCCGCACCACGCGGGCCGTGCCGACGACTTCCGGTTTCTTCCCGCTGTGGTAGAAAAGCACCCCGTCGCCGACCTGCATGTCATCACGCATGAAGTTGCGGGCCTGGTAGTTGCGCACCCCGTCCCAGTGTTCGGTCTGGTTCGGTTCATTTTTCAAGTCATCCAGGGAATACTCCCCGGGTTCGGATTTCATGAGCCAGTAGCGGGTTGCCATGGGGGATTCCTTTCGTTTGTGGACCTTTTCAAAACAATTGTCATGGGTGAGGGAATTGGGATCGAGAGGATTCAAGGAATCAAGGAGGCAAGGGGCCAAGTGAAAACCAAAAGCGATAAATCTTAAAATTCCCAGGAGCGCGTTCCTTCTCTTCGACCTCTCGCTATCTGTTTCACTTGAATCCTCGAATCCTTGAACCCTAGAATCCTTATTTTAGGATTTGTTCATAGACCCGCAAAAAATTCCCCCCCAACACTTTCAGAATATCTTCGTCATTGTATCCCCGCTGGACGAGTCCGGCGGTGAAGTCTTTCAGGTGGTGGTGGCCGGGGAGCACATCGTAGGTTTCCAGGGCGTGGGGCAGGGACAGGTAATCCTTGAAACCGCTGCAGAAGTCGAAACCGATGCCCACGTGCGCGATGCCGGCAAGTTTCACCACGTGATCCAAATGATCCAGCAGGTCGTCGACCTTGCGTTTGCGGGAGGTGTCGCCCACAAAGGCGCTGATGGCGTTCATCCCTAGCACGCCGCCCTTGGTTGCCAGGGCCGTGATCTGGTCGTCGGTCAGGTTGCGGGGGGTGTCCGCCAGGGCGCGACAGTTGGAGTGGGAGGCGATCACGGGCTTGGTGGTCACTTCCATGACATCCCAGAAACCGGCTTCGTTAATGTGGCTCACGTCGACCAGCATGCCCAACTGTTCGGCTTTTTGCACGAGGGCCCGCCCGAAGTCCGTCAGACCGCAGGGGTGCGCCGCGGCTTCCGTGGAAAAGGCGCAGCCGTCGGCCGCGTAATTGCGTCGACTCCAGGTCAGGCCGAGTCCCCGGACACCCAGATCGTAGAAAACCCGCAGCAGTTTCAGGTCGTTCTGCAGTGGGTCGGCGCCTTCCAGTGAGAGCAGCAACCCGATACGACCGTTGGACCGCGTTTTAAGGATATCTTCCATACTGCGGCACAGGCACATGGTGTCGGGCAGGCCGTCCAATTCTTCGGCCAGGTGGCTGATTTGCCCCAGGGCCCTGCGCAAACCCATTTCCGGCAGGAAGTAATTTTCGATGAAAATGGAGGATACGATCACATTGAAACCGCCTTCCCGGAAGCGATCGAGATACTGGGAGGCAATGACCTTCTCTTGCCCGCGATCCCGCTGGTTGGCGACATCCCAGGGGAGATCGAAATGGGCATCGATGGTGAAGGCCTGCCGGTGGAGATCGGCGACTTTACGGGTCAGTTGGCGGTTCATGGTAAGTTCTCCTGTTTTTGTCGATCAAACGGATGAATGGTAAACCTGCACATGGCCTGTTTATTCATTCAGGTCGAATTCTTCCAAGGTTTCTGCGGATTCGCGGTCGTATCCGATGCTGGCCTTGAGCAATTGACGGGTATAAGGATGCTCCGGGCATTTGTTCCGCAGGGTTTCAACACTTAGTTCTTCTATGATAGCACCGCGGTTCATGACCGCAATACGGCGGCACATATGGGCGACCACGGCCAGATTGTGGCTGACCATGATGTAGGTCAGGTTGCGCTGCTGATGAAGATGCGTCAGAAGATTGAGAACCTCGGCCTGTACCGAAACATCAAGGGCGGAGGTGGGTTCATCCAGCAGAAGAATGCGTGGTTCCAGGATCAGAGCCCGGGCCACGGCCACCCGCTGGCGCTGGCCGCCGGACAGCTGGTGCGGGTAACGGAAACGGAATTCGGGCCCCAGCCCGACATCGGCCAGGGCTTTCAATATGCGTGTCTCCACCTGCCCGAGCTGGTGAATCGTCACGGGTTCGGAAAGGATGCGGTCCACGGTGTGGCGGGGATGGAGGGAACCGTAAGGGTCCTGGAAGACCATCTGGACCTTCTTGTGAAATGCGCGGTCCCTCTGCAGGGCCAGGCGGTCGCCATCGATGGTGACCGTGCCGGACCAGTGGCGGTTGAGTCCGCTGAGAACATTCAAGATCGTGGACTTGCCGGACCCCGACTCGCCCACAATACCGTACACGCTTCCGGCTTCGACCTCAAAGGAAACGTTCTGCACGGCCCGCAGAGCGCGGCTTCCCCGGCCGAAGGTAACGTCGAGACCGCTGACCGTGATCATGGCGTGCCGTCCTGCCAGGCCGGGTCGCGCTTGAGAACCGGAAGCGCGCCGGGGGGCGTGTCGATTTGCGGCAGGCAGTGCAGGAGCCCCCGGGTATAGGGATGTTTGGCGCGGTGCAGCTCGGCCGCAGCACAGGTTTCCATAATGCGGCCGGCATACATGATGATGATGCGGTCACAGAAAGAGGCCACCAGGTTGAGGTCGTGGCTGATAAAAATGAGTCCCATGCCGCGTTGCTGCACCAGATCATCCATGATGGCCAGCAACTGGAGCTGGACCGTGACGTCCAGGGCGGAGGTCGGTTCGTCGGCAATCAACAGATCCGGCCCCGGGATCAACATCATGGCGATCATAATGCGTTGCCCCATTCCGCCGGAAACTTCGTGGGGATAGGTGCCATAGACCTGATCCGGCCGGCGGATCCGCACGGCTTCGAGCATTTCCATGGTTTTGCGCCGCGCTTCCGCGCGGGAGGCACGGGCATGAATCCGATAGGCTTCGGCAATCTGTTCACCGACGGTCATGACCGGGTTCAGGGAGTATTTCGGATCCTGCATCACCATGGATATCCGGCGGCCTCGGATGGCCTGCATGTGGCGGGGATCGGTCTGCCGCAATTCGACCCCGTCGAACAACAGTTGCTCGGCGGTCACGGTGCCCGGCGGCCGGACCAGGCCGAGAAGGGCGCGGCCGGTGACGGATTTGCCGGAGCCTGATTCGCCGACGATACCGAGTTTTTCGCGTCCCATGGCGAAGCTTACCCCACGGACCGCTTCAATGGTTTCTTTCCTGGTTTCAAAGGTCACCCGCAGATTCTTGACATCCAGCAATGCTGTCATCTAGTGGCCCTCCGCCTTGGGATCCAGCACATCCCGCAGTCCGTCACCCAATAGATTGAAACCGAGGCTGACCACAAAAATAGCGATGCCCGGCATGGCGGCCACCCACCACTGATCCAGCATGAATTTACGCCCGCTGGAAATCATGGCCCCCCATTCCGGCAGGGGCGGCTGGGCGCCTAACCCCAGGAATCCCAAGCCCGCGGCCGTCAGAATAATACCGGCCATATCCAGGGTGACGCGGACGATAAGCGATGAAAGACATAGCGGAACGACATGCCCCCAGATTAACCGGGTCGGCCCGGCACCTTGCAGTCGGGCGGCTTTGATGAAGTCCGCCTTGCGGATCGTAATGGTTTCGGCCCGGGCGATGCGGGCGTAGGGGGGCCAGGCGGTGATGGCGATGGCGATGATGGCGTTTTCGATGCCCGGTCCGAGCGCGGCCACGAAAGCCAGCGCCAGGATGAGTTTGGGAAAGGCTAAAAAAATGTCCGTGCCCCGCATCAGAACCATATCCAGCCAGCCACCGGCGTAACCGGCGACGGTGCCGATCAGAAGTCCTACCGGTGCGGCGATGATCGCCACCAGCACGATCACGTACAGGGTCAACCGCGACCCGTGCATAATGCGGGAGAGGATATCGCGCCCCAGTTCATCCGTGCCCAGCCAATGTGCGGCCGACATGGGCGCCAGCCGTACCGACAGATCCGGTGCGTTGGGCGGGTAGGGCGCCATGAGCGGTGCCAGCGCGGCGGTGGCCACCAACAAGATGATGATGCCCAACCCGATCATGGCCAGGCGATTCTGGCTGAACGTCAACCAGGCCTGATAGGCCCGTCCCAGTCGTGCCTGACGACGCGACCGGGGTGCGTTGGACAGCAGCCATTGGCGGAGCCCATGGCCCTGACCGGCGGCACGATTATGCAAGGATAGATCTTTCATCGTGCGCGGGGGTCCATGAGCCGGTATAAGGCGTCGGATAGCAGGTTGATGCCGATGAACACGGCGCCGACGACGATGGTGCCGCCCAGCACGGCGTTCATGTCCGCACTGAGCAGGGATTTGGTCAGATAGAACCCCAGGCCGGGCCAGGCGAAAACCGTTTCCGTGAGGACCGAGCCTTCCAGCAGGTTGCCGTAACTCAGTGCAATCACGGTGACCAGCGGGATACGGACATTGCCGAGGGCGTGGCGCCAGATGACGGCCCGCTCGCTGACCCCTTTGACCCGTGCCGTGGTAATGTACTCCTGGTTGAGCTGTTCCAGCATGAAGCTGCGCGTCATGCGGCTGATGTAGGCCAGGCTGTAGTAGCCGAGGATGATCGCCGGCAGGGCGATGTGGGCCAGGGCATTGCGGAAGATGTCCCACTCGCCGGCCAGGGCGCTGTCGATCAGGATGACGCCGGTTGTCGGAGTCAGTATACCCTCATAGAAGACATCCAGCCGGCCGGGGCCCGGGACCCAGTCCAGACGGCCATAAAACAACAGCAGCCCCATCAGGCCCAGCCAGAAGACGGGCACGGAATAGCCGAAGAGCCCCACCACCCGGAGCAGTTGATCCGGCCAGCGGCCCTGATGTACGGCGCCCATGACGCCCATGGGAATTCCCAGGAGAATGCCGAAGAATGTTGCGGCCGTAGCCAACTCCAGCGTGGCCGGGAAAACCCGCAGGATGTCGGTGATGACGGGATTGGCGGTCAGGACGGAGCGCCCCAAATCACCCTGGAACACTTTGGCGATGTATACGAAAAACTGCTGGTAAAGGGGCAGGTGCAGCCCCAGTTCGATCCGAACCCGTTCATAGACCTCGGCCGGGGCGCGATCGCCGACCGCCGCCAGAACGGGATCGATGGGCACCACCCGGCCGATCAGAAAGGTGACGAACAGCAGCCCGAGAAAGGTCAGGGCAACCGATGCGACCAGGGCCGACAGCTTTCGGCCGTATCGCCAGGCGCGGTTGCCCTGTGCGGATGTTTGGGAACGATCTCCCATGGGTTATTTGGTGACGCACCGGTAAAAATTGCTGTCGAAACTGGGGCCGAGTACGAAGCCTTTCACATTGGATCGCTCCGCGGCCACCTCGATGTCCTGGAACATGATCACGAAGGGCGAGGTCTCCTGGTGCTCGCGCTGGATATCCAGGTACATCTGGGCGCGTTTTTGCGGGTCGCTTTCCTTGACGGCCGCGTCCGTCTGCTTGCTCATTTCCGGGATGTCCCAGGCATTGCGCCAGGCCAGGGGTTTGGCTTTGGCGTCGTCAGCATTGTCGATGTTTTTGGCAAAGGTGTCGGCATTGGTGTGGGGGTCCTGGTAGTCCGGTCCCCAACGTCCGATATAGACCTCGTGGTTGCGGGCCCGGTACTTGGTGAGGGCCTGTTTGCCGTCCATGGGAATGATTTCCAGCTTGACGCCCCCCATAGCGAAGGTGGACTGGATGGCCTGGGCCATATCCAGGGTCGGGAAGTTGTTGCGGGTATCCATGGTCAGGGTCAGTCCATCGGGATAGCCGGCTTCGGCCAGCAGCTGTTTGGCCTTGGCCGGGTCCAGCTTGAAGGGTTTGTCTTCCAGAGCCCCCAGGAACCCCTTCGGCAGAAAGGCCTGGTGAGGCTCCATGCTGCCTTTCAGGATCGTATTGGCAATGCCGTCGTAATCCACGAGGTATTTCAGGGCCTGGCGCACCTGGGGCTTTTTGAGGGCCTCGTGTTTCTGATTGAGACCGAGGTAGAAAATACCCCCCTTGGGGGAGGAATGAATACGAACGTCAGGGTTGCCTTCCAGGCCTTTGATCTGGTCGGGGCCGAGATTGCGGGCAATATCGACATCGCCCTTTTCCACCAGCAGGCGCTGGGTGGCCTGCTCCGCAATGTGGCGGATGATGACGCGTTTCAGGGCCGGGGCGCCGTCCCAGTAGGAAGTGTTGGCATCCAGGGTCAGGATTTCACTGGCTTTCCATTGGTTCAGTTTGAAGGGTCCTGATCCGGCATAATTCGTACGCAGCCAGGCATGACCCAGATCACCGTCTTTTTCGTGGGCCATGACTTCTTTTTTGTCCACCACCGAGCCGACCGTGGCCGTCAGGCAGTAAAGTACAAAGGTCGGGGCGTAGGCCTGGTCGGTTTCGATGGTGACGGTATTGGCATCGACAGCCCGGATCCGGTCGCGCACGTTGTCGGCGCTGAAGCCGAACTGCCCCAGGATAAAGGCCGGGGATTTGTCCAGAATGACGGTGCGCTGAAGCGAAAAGGCCACGTCTTCGGCGGTCAGCGGGTTGCCCGATGCAAACGTGATGCCCTTGCGGATCTTAAAGGTATAGGTTTTACCGTCGGGCGACACCGACCAGCTTTCGGCCGCAACGCCATAGATTTTGCTGACATCCTCCACGTCGTAGCCGATCAGGCGGTCATAGGTATTACCGGCATACTCGGCGCCGGAAAACTCGAAAATTTCGGCAGGATCCAGGGTGATAATGTCATCGAATTGCCACGCCATGACAAGGGTGTCGGCGGGCGTAGCGGCGTTAGCCGAGGTGATGGAGAAAACCATCACAAGGGCCAGAACGAACGGAAACCATCTTCTCATGGCAAACCTCCTATTTGTTTGGATTTAATAATACGGCCACCGGACATGCTGCGGCAGCCAACGCGGTAGGGTGGCACAAGAAACCTGAAGCACTATTCTATACAACGGGCAGTCCTATGGCTGTCAAGAGTGGAACTGTGGCGACCGGCGGCTTGGTGATCGATAACCATCTGAAAACATAGCAAATATTTTTGAAATAAAAGTAACTTGTTGATTTTATGTTATGTTTGCCTATTATATAGGTGTAGGTGTCGTCGTTTTCATCGGGATGTCATCCGCAGGTGAAATACGAAGAAATGCTACCGTGCCGGGCGGCCCGCGCTGCGGGCCTGCGCCCGGCAGGAACCGGAAGGGGGATACCATGGAGCACGATCTGCACGATGCGCCCGAAGACGATCTGGACGATGCGCCCGAAGACGATCTGAAAGATGATTCCAAGAAAGCCCAGGACCTGGGTGGGCGGCGAAGAAAAGCCGATCGGCGTGGCCGAACGACGGCCGGTACGTTCCCGGAGCAACGCTGGCAGCGGCATCGACGGACTGGTGGTGACCGCCGCAGTCTTCCCTTTTTCAGTTCCCGTCGGAACAGGGAGCGCCGGGATACCTTTAAAGAAACGGATCAAGAGGAGAATGGATGATCCGTCATGTCCGCCTTTTGATTGGTGTCTCAGACGCGCACGGCCAGACACAGCCCATCATTTTCAGGCGCGTGTTCCGGCAGGAAAGCGTACAAACTGACGTTGCGCCATGACGGATCATCAACGATGGCGCGGTTGAAGGGATCGGCATCCGCAAACCCCACATTGTCTGCCAGCAGAAGACCGCCCGTCCGCACCATCCGGGTGCAGTGCGGCAGGATCGACAGATAGTCTTTCTTCTCGATATCCATAAAAATGAAGTCAAACGTATCCACCATCCGAGGGATTGCTTCCAGCACGTTGACACACTTCACCTCGGCCCATTGCGCCAGGCCGGCGCTGGCCAGATTCGCGGTGGCGCGCCGGGCCAGGGCCTGGTCCAATTCCATGGCCGTCAGTTGGCCGCCTGTTGCGGCGCAGGCTTCCGCCAGGAAAATAGCGGAGTATCCGGTGGCCGTCCCCAGTTCCAGAATACGACGGGCACCCGCAACGCGGGCCAGCAAATAGAGCAATTCACCCACCACGGGACCAACGATGGGAATATCTTCCCGACGGGCTTCCTCTTCCATCGATTTCAGCAGTTCGCTGCGGGCGGGGATCATTCCCCGGAAATAGGCTTCGGGCTGTGCGATCATTTCGGACATCATTTCCTCCATTGCTTATAGCGGATTTGATTTATTGTCTGAAAAATTAGTTACGATCAAAACCCTCCACTTCTGGTGGAGGACCCGGAGAGCTTCTACCGATCCGGGGGGCTTTTTTTCTGTTTGTTCATTTTCTTTCACGGGAAAAGAAAACGAACCAAAAGAAACCGCCCGTGTCCCGCTTTATCCTGCGCGTCGCCGAAGCGGCCGGAGCACGCGGAAACTCGCCCGCCGGCGGCGGACTCAAACAGTCCGCGCGCTTTTTCCGTCCGCATCAGCGATGCTCGGCGCGGGACAAAGGGGATGAACCCCAAAGGCGTTATGAAGCCCCCTTCGAGGGGGCTACCTGAGGCCTCCCGCTCTGCGGGAGGAGCCTCACCGAAATGATGCAGAACAATTGTCTTCCTCGTGTCGTAGCGGTGTCTCCCTTGTCAATGTTCTGCAAAAAAAACCGATAACCAGATTATCGGTTCAGGGAGAAGCTGGCTTTTTCTGACAGGCCTCGCAGATATGGGTGCTGCGTTGTCCAACGACCAGGCGGGTGATCATCGTCCGGCATCGTGGGCAGCGTTCACCGTTACGGCGAAAAACTTTCAGTTCGTCCCGGTTGCGACCCCGATTACCGGCAACGGAATAAAAGGTCGTTGCACCGGTTCCCAGGGTGGTGCCCAGATTGCGCAATCCTCGACGGAGAACTTTGCGGATGGAGCGGTGAAGCCGGCGGGCTTCGGATTCGGTCACTTTTTCCGATGACCGGGTGGGGTGCAGGCCTGCATCCCATAAGGCCTCATCCACATAGATATTGCCCAATCCGGCCAGAAAATGCTGATCCAGCAGGAGCGGTTTGAGCTGGCGGCGGTGTGTGGCAAGGCGTTGCCCGAGCCTTCGGGCGGTAAATTGCCGGGACAGCGGTTCCGGTCCCAAGCGATCGAGCATGGCCTCACCGTCCGGGAGATAGAAACGGCCGAACTTGCGTGTATCCTGATAACGAAGCTGACGCTGCCGGTTGATCGTAAAGACAACATGGTCGTGTTTGCCGTAGGCCGCATCCAGAGCGGTCAGGTGAAAACGACCGGTCATACGCAGGTGGGTCAGCATTTTCAGGTGATTGTCCAACTGCCAGACAATGAACTTGGCCCGTCGCTCGATGTTTGCGATGCGCCGCCCCACCAGTGTTTGTCGGAAACTTTGCGGTTTGAGCCCCGCGATGCTGCCCGGCCAGCGGATATGAACATCCGTGATGGTCTGGCCGACGAGGCCGGCGGCCACTAGATCGTTGACAACGGTTTGGACTTCAGGCAATTCCGGCAATTGATCCGCCTTTGGTGGTGTTTCGCGAAAATGTCTTCAGGGGGGACTTGACGACCTCGTCGATGGGCGCGTGGTCGTCGTTGTTTTACCTATGGCAATTTAAGACCATCGGGGGGTGGGTCAAGCGTAAATCGATAAGGGGAAGAATTATAGAGCTCTTTGGGGGCGGCTTGGCTCCCGGAGGATGTCCTTACCCTACCGCAATCCGGACGAGGGAAAAAGCGACGATCGTCAATCCGATAAGATCAAAAGTGTCAATGGTACGGCGCATTGGGAAACTATCTCCTTGTTCTGTCTGCGGTTACAATAAGATTTAGATAAGTTAAAGAGCAATTCTTATGCCTCATTCGGAAAAAAATTTTAACAACAAGAAATCATAAGAAAAAAATGATTTTATTATTTGACGCAGTTCATGAAATAGGGTTCATCCACCACAAAATTGAGAATATTTTTTCATAGTTTAGAGAATTCTTCCAGGCGATTGCACGGCGGTACGGTTTTCCACAAAAAATTACCCCGCCTGTCAAAGCCGGCTGATGACAGGCGGGGTAGAAGAACACGCGGAGAGGTTTGGGCGTATCCTTCAGGAGGGCTGTTAATGGGTGTTTCCCTCGGATTCATTTGGGGACCGTTTCGACCGTATTGGGGCGTCAATTTTGGTCCTACATTCTTTAATTGCATAATCGATGCCAGTTTGATCATATTTGGCAAGCGTGTTATGCGCCATTTAAATTGCGATAATTAGTGTTATTCCAGAAAGTTATAAAATTTATCGCATTTTGCAGAGATGGCCGCGTGTGGATCTATGTAAAGGATGTTGATATGCAATGAATAATGCTGTAAACATCATTTACAGCACTCAGGAACCCATCCTATTGATCATCGCAGACCGAATCCATCGAGGACCGTTATGCCATCCATCTTGCCTGATGAATCGTTTTCCGGTCATGAGCTTGAACTCCTGCATGATGTATCCGCTTCCATTCAGGCTTTTTCAGACCTGAACGACCTTCTGCGGCATATTCTAAAGAAAATCAAAAATGCTTTTGGTATTGAAGGGGCCTCCATAGCGCTTCATGACCCTGAGCAGAACGAGTTTTTCTTCATTCGCACGGTGGAAGAAGAAAACGGCCAGGATATGGGAGACGTGAAACCGATGCGTTTCCCTGACCATTATGGGGTGGCTGGCTGGGTTTTTCGCGAAAATCGTTCCGTGATCATCCCGGATGTGGAAAATGACGAGCGGTTTGCCCATACCCTGAACCTGCAGCAGAAATTCAAAACGCGCTCCATGATTTGCACGCCTTTGAATACCGCCAAGGAGCGGATCGGGGTTTTGTATGCCTTGAACAAGAACGAAGGAACATTCACAGAGCATGAGACACGCTTGCTGGAAGTTCTGGCAGGGCCCATTGCCATATCGATCGAAAATGCCCGCCTCTACGGTGAATTGAAGCGGCATGCCGATCACCTGGAGTCCGAAAATGTTCGATTGAAAGCCGAGGTCCAGAACCGATTTAATCTCCAGGGCATTATCGGATCCTGCCCTGCTATGGAAAAAGTGTTCAACCTGGTTGAGAAGGTGATCGATAATACGACTTCCGTACTTATCCAGGGCGAAACCGGCACGGGGAAAGAGATGATCGCCCGCGTGATTCATTACAGCGGACCGTTGCGGGACGCCCCCTTTGTTGCTGAGAATTGTGGTGCTTTATCGGAAAATCTTCTGGAAAGTGAATTATTCGGCCATGTGAAGGGCGCTTTCACAGGCGCCATTTCCGATAAAAAAGGGCTGTTTGAGATGGCGGATGGCGGCACTGTGTTTTTAGACGAAATCGCCGATATGCCGCCTGCGATGCAGATCAAGCTGCTCAGGGTGCTTCAGGAAGGCCAGGTGCGGCCCGTTGGAGGGTCTCAAATTATCCGTGTCAATTTCCGACTGATTGCTTCGTCCAATCGCGACCTCTATCAGGAAGTCTCCAAGGGGCGGTTTCGGGACGACCTTTTCTATCGTATTCAGGTTTTCCCCATCCTCCTGCCCCCTTTGAAAGACCGTCGCGAGGATATCCCATTGCTGGTGTCCCATTTTCTTGATAAATGCGCACAAAAATTTGATATGCCGGTAGGACGCGTGAAACCAATGGCCATGGAAATGTTGTGCCGTTTTGACTGGCCGGGAAATATCCGGGAACTGGAAAATGAAATTGAACGGTCGGTCTGCCTGGCGGGGCCGGAGCAGGATATCGGCATCGACTGCCTTTCCGAAAAAATTACGGAGGTTTCCAATAAAGACGTGCTGGAGCCCTTATCGGACGCTACTCTGCAGCAGACCGTGGAACGGCTTGAGAAAAAAATGATCATCGACGCTTTGCGCAAATCGGGAGGGAACCGGTCTCAGGCGGCACGCACGCTGGGCGTGACGCGACAGGGGCTTCTCAATAAAATCGGGCGCTACAACGTTGATTTGTAGTGCCAACGCGACCTGTGGTGGCCGGCTTCGCGGATCGAACGCGTCCCTATAGGTAATTGAAAGATGGCGTGGGAGGGTGGATATGGTCGTCCGATCTCGGATGGGTTTCCGCTAGTGGAAAGAGGAAGCGAATGGCAAATATGCTGACGGTGGGCAATGTGACCGCTGTGCCGGGCAAGATCCAGTACGGTCAGTGGGAGGCGTTGGCGCACCCGACAGGCCACATGGAATTCTTCCCGATCATTTTGGCCCAGGGGGAGACGGCCGGCCCCTGTCTCTGGTTGACCGCGGGGATTCATGGAACCGAACAGGCCGGCCCCCTGATGATCTACCGACTCATCAGCGAAGAACTGGTGCGGCGGTTGCGCGGCACCATTGTGGCGATGCCCGCCCTCAATCCCGCCGGGCTGCGCACGATGCAACGGGACCCCTACCACGCCGGCGAGGACCCCAACCGGTTCTGGCCGGAGAAAAAAGTGCGTCCGGACATCGATCCTGACCGTGATCCGCCGTCCTCTCTGGAACGGGCGTATGCGTCTCTATACAAAGAAATTGTCGCCTCGGCCGATTACTTTATTGATTTTCACAATGCCTGGATAGGATCGCTTTCGTTTGCCCTGCGGGATCGTATCCTTTACCAGTCCGATGATACGGCGGATCAAGATCGTGCGCTTGAACTGGCCGATCGTCTGGACAAGATGGTCAAGGCCTACGGCCATACCGTTGTGAATGAGTACCCGGCTGAGACCTATATCCGTGAAAACTTTCACCGGACGGCATCCGGGTCGGTGCTTCAAAAAAGCCGTATTCCGGCGTTTACCGCTGAACTGGGGACCGGGCTGGTGCCGGATCCTGCGATTATCCAGGCCGCATGTGCCGGCATCCGCAATGTCATGCGGTGGGCCGGTATGCTCACGGATGACGCTGAAGCGATCGAAGACATCCGCGTGATACGCCCGGGTTACGCGGTTCGCCGCATGCGAACCCCGCGGGTTCAGGAGGCCTGTATCGTTCACCACCGGGTGGATGCGGGGATGCGTGTCGGCAAGGGGGATGTCGTGGCGGAAATGCTGGACGTCTGGGGCCGACCGGTGGGCAATGGTGTCATTCGCTCTTCGCACGAAGGCATTGTCTTGGGCCGCACCCATGGCGTCTACTTCTACCCCGGCCAGCCGATTCTGACGATGGCTGTTCGCGACGGCGACCCCCTGACCGCCCCCTATCCGGATACCTACCAGTAGACGACTTCTGAAAAAACCTATATCTGCGTCGTGCGGCCTCCGGCCGCCGGGAGGCAATACGGTCGTCGGACCGGCGGCCGGGGTCTATTCGGCCGTAATGCGAGTGCCGGCGCGACCGCGAACCGCATCTTCGATGGTATCCAGGGACGTGATGACGGCGACATGTCCGCTCTGACGGACGAATTGCAGGGCCGCTTCGATTTTGGGCTGCATCGTGCCGGGGGGGAAATGGCCGTCACGCAGATAAGCCTCCGTTTCCGCGACGGTAACGGTATGCAGATACTGCTGTTGCGGCGTTTGGAAGTGGATGGCGGCACCGGCGACATCGGTGGCGATGATGAAACGATCGGCGCGGATTTCTTTGGCGAGGATGGCGCTGGCCAGATCCTTGTCGATAACGGCATCCACGCCATTGAAAGAACGCCCCTCACGGGTGACCGGAATACCTCCGCCGCCGCAGCAAATCACAATAAAACCCATATCGATCAGTTTGCGGATCTCCCGTTTTTCCACGATGGTGACCGGGCGCGGCGATGCGACCACACGGCGGTAGCCTTTGGCTGTCAGGCGGGTAGGGAACGGGCTGTCGGCCGCCTGGGCTTCGGTCAGGACCGGGCCGATGGGTTTGGTAGGGGTTTCAAAGGCGGGATCGTTTTCATCGACAACCACATAGCTGATCACCGTAATGAAAGGTTGCTTGGAATGGACGCCGAGTTCCATGAGCGCGGTATCGAGGGTCGATTCGATCATATAGCCGATTTGACCCTGCGTTTGCGCCACCAGAATCTCCAGCGGCAGGCGGGGAACCGCATCGCAGCACTCCTGCTGCAGGAGTAAATTGCCGACCTGGGGGCCGTTTCCGTGAGTGATGATGATACGGTAGTGACGTGACAGCCGTGCGATTTGCCGGGTCGGTATCTTGAGGTTCGCAAACTGTTCGCGAATGGTACCGGTCTGTCCCTTCCGGATGAGCGCGTTTCCGCCTAAAGCGATCAAAAGTGTTTCGGGTGGTTTGGAAGTGGGCATTTGATGGCGACCTTCAGCGTGGCCTTAAATATTCAGCCGCCGCATAAGGACTTCCTCCAGTTGCGGCCCCCGGGGAGAATCCTGATAGTCGTAGCGCACGCGGAGCGTTGGTTTGTCGATTTGGAGCAACTTGGGCAGATCGATCGGTGTCGCACACAGAACCAGATCGCATTCGGCGCGGCGGATGGTTTCTTCGAGGTCTTTTACCTGTTGCGGGCCGTATCCCATGGCCGGCAACACCTGGCGGATCTGGGGATACGTGGCATAGGTATCGCGAATACTTCCCACGGCAAATTGGGCCGCCTCAACAATTTCCGCCGCACCGTAGCGACGGGCGGCGATGGTTCCGGCGCCGAAGGTCATTTCACCATGCGTCAAGGTGGGGCCATCTTCCACTACCAGCACGCGTTGGCCCTTTATCTGCTCGGGCGATGCGACCAGAATCGCCGATTCCGCAAGCACGATATCGGCTTCGGGCGCGTGGGCGGCAATATTCTTGCGCACGATCTCGATTTGATCGGCCTTGGCGCTGTCGACCTTATTGATCACAGCGATATCGGCCATGATCATGTTGGTTTCACCGGGGTAGTAGCGGCACTCATGGCCGGCGCGGTGGGGGTCGAAAACGACGATGTGAA
This sequence comes from uncultured delta proteobacterium, assembly GCA_963850465.1. Taxonomy (GTDB): domain Bacteria; phylum Desulfobacterota; class Desulfobacteria; order Desulfobacterales; family UBA5852; genus JABZFP01. Next base: position 27,304 of record CAWKLN010000054.1, on the reverse strand, counting down.
CGTCCGGATGATAAAAGGGCGTATCGTTGTTGCCACCATCCCAGACGATGATGTCGGCTTCCTTTTCCGCTTCGGTCAGAATGGCCTGATAATCGATACCGGCGTAGACGACAATCCCCTGGTCGACCAGGGGTTCGTACTCTTCTCTTTCCTCGATGGTACAATGATGCCGGTTGAAATCAGCATGGTGGGCAAAGCGCTGGACGACCTGCTGGGTCAGATCACCGTATGGCATGGGGTGCCGGACGGCCACCACGCGCCGGCCCCGGTCTTGCACGATACGGCAGACCTTGCGGGTGGTTTGTGATTTGCCGCAGCCGGTGCGCACGGCGCATACCGCTACAACCGGTTTGCTTGAGCGGAGCATGGTATAGGTCGCCCCGATCAATATGAAATCGGCGCCTTCGGCCATGACCCGGGAGGCTTTGTGCATGACTTCGGTGTGGGGGACATCGCTGTAGGAAAAGGCCACCAGGTCCACTTTGTGCTCACGGATCAGCGGCCCCAGTTCTTTTTCGTGATAAATCGGGACCCCTTGCGGGTAGAGTTCGCCGGCCAAGGCAGGCGGGTAGAGGCGGTCGTCGATATCGGGGATCTGAGTGGCCGTGAACGCCGCCACCCGGTAGCGCGGATTGTTTTTAAAGTAGATGTTGAAGTTGTGAAAATCGCGACCCGCGGCACCCATGATGATGACGTTTTCGACCATCCCCAAACCTCTCTCCGTCACTTCAAATAATTGCCTGTCAGAAAAAGCATGATGGCGTTTTGGACATGCATACGGTTCTCAGCTTCGTCGAAAACAATCGAAGCCGGTGATTCCATGACGGCATCCGTCACCTCGATATCCCGCTGGGCCGGCAGGCAGTGCATGAAATAGGCCGACGGTCCGGCAGCGGCCATCAGGGCTTCGTTGACCTGAAACCCTTTGAAATGGCGCTTGCGTTCTTCCAGTTCGTGTTTTTTGCCCATGGAGGCCCACACATCGGTATACACGACGTTGGCATCCCTGACCGCATTCAAAGGATCGTGGTCAATGGTGATGGTTGATACGCCGGCGTTCCGGGCCAAGGCGACGGTGGTGCTGTCCGGGGGATAGATTTCCGGACAGGCGCACACGAAGTGGAGAGGAAGGCGGGTCGCCAGGCGCAGCCAGGAGTGAACCATGTTATTGCCGTCTCCGACGTAGACGATTTTAAGGTCATCCAGGTGCCCCCGTTTTTCCCAGATGGTGAAAATGTCCGCCATGACCTGGCAGGGGTGGTTGTAATCCGTCAAAGCGTTGATCACGGGCACCGATGCGTATTCAGCCAGTTCCATGATATGGGCGTGGTCGAACAGGCGCGCCATAATCATGTCGTTGTAGCGGCTGATCACGCGCGCGATATCTTTGACGGCTTCACGCTTGCCGATTTCGATATCCTGCGGTGTAAGATAGACGGCGTGGCCGCCCATACGATAGAAACCGGTCTCGAACGAGATGCGGGTGCGCGCCGATGGCTTGTTAAAAATCATGGCCAGGGAATGGTCCTTGAACGGCTTGAAATCTTCTCTTCGTTTGAATTTGGCCTTGATGTCGCGGGCCATCTCAAGCACTTGCCAGATTTCTTCGGTGGTCAGATCATCCACATGCAGAAAATCGCGTTTCACGGTTTTGCCTCTCTTGCTGAACGGGTCGTCAAAAACTGCCGGATGTCCTTTCTGTAGGCCGTCCATACGGTTTCGGCCATTCGGCAGCGGGTATGCCCCCGTTTTTAATCGTCCCGCAATACTTTTGCAATCCTTTCCAGCGCCCAATCGACGTCATTGCGGGTGATGACCAGGGGCGGGGCGATGCGGATGATGTGATCATGGGTTTCTTTGCAGAGCAGGCCCTCGGCCATCAATTTTTCACTGTATTGGCGGGCACCGCCCACTTCCGGATGGAATTCGATACCGATCATCAGTCCTTTGCCCCGGACTTCCTTTATTTTAGGATTGCCAAGGGATTGCAGGGCATCGATGAAATAGCGGCCGAGCTTGGCCGCGTTTTCGATCATACCTTCTTCCACCAGTACCCGCAGGGCGGTACGGGCGATGGCGCAGGCCAGCGGGTTGCCGCCAAAGGTGCTGCCGTGTTCGCCGGGTCGCAGCACATCCATGACTTCTTTGTTGGATAAAACGGCCGAAACCGGGTAAAATCCCCCGGAAAGCGCTTTGCCCACCAGGGTCAGATCCGCTTCGATGCCTTCGTGTTCCTCGGCCAGTAGTTTGCCGGTGCGGCCCAGCCCGGTTTGGATTTCGTCCAGGATCAGTACCACATCATGCTTTTCGCAGAGGCGCTTGGCTTCACGCAGATAGCCTTCCGGCGGGATGATGACCCCGGCTTCACCCTGGATCGGCTCCACCAGGAAACCCACCGTTTGCGGCGTGATGGCCTTTTCCAAAGCATTGATATCGCCGAAAGGAATAGTTTTGAACCCGGGGGTAAATGGGCCGAAGCCGTCGCGGGAACCCGGATCCGTGCTGAATCCCACAATCGTGATGGTCCGCCCGTGAAAGTTGTTGCTGCATACGATGATTTCGGCCTGGTTGTCCGGGATGCCCTTGACCTTGTAGCCCCATTTGCGAACCGCTTTGATTACGGTTTCAACGGCTTCGGCCCCGCTGTTCATCGGGAGCATTTTATGGGAATGCGTCAATTCACAGACTTCTTTGTAGAACAGGCCGAGTTGATCATTGCGAAAGGCGCGTGAGGTGAGGGTTAGCAAACGCGCCTGATCCACCATGGTTTGCATGATGGCGGGATGGCAGTGGCCCTGGTTAACGGCTGAATAGGCCGACAGACAGTCCATGTAGCGGTTGCCGTCGACATCCCAGACCCAGATACCTTCTCCGCGTGTCAGCACGACATTCAGCGGCTTGTAGTTATGCGCGCCGTAGCGGTTTTCGAGATCGATATACTCCTGTGATTTCATGATTCCTCCTGCTATTTTACAATTCGTTGGTCAACCATTCCGGACCGATTGTCGTCGGTGATTGGCCGGTGCGCCTTTAATCCTTTTACGCAAGGCGGGCCGGCCCCAAATGGTTTTCAGCAGTGTGCGACGCGTCTTTCATATGCCGGTTAAACCGTCGTACATGGCCCAAAGCCAGTTTACGGGCTTTTTCGGGCTGGCCGGCCTTGATGACCGCAACCAGAGAACAAAGATCACGATAATTCTCTTCAAGGACGGCGCGTTGCCGAAAGGTAAACCGATCATAGAATCCGAGAATGGTTTCGTGGACCATTTTCATTACCGCCACGAAAACCGGGTTACCGGCGATTTCCGCCAATGCGATATGCAGTCGGATGTCCATACGGATAAAGTCGTACGGCGTTCGATCGTTTTCTCTGAGACAGGCTTCGGCCTGGGCTAAAATATTTTCCAGCCGTTCGATATCCGATCCTGCAGCTTTTCGGGCGGCCATCGCCGCCACGTCGCCCTCGATGCTTTCGCGAAATTCGGCCAGATGATCAAAAGAGACCTGTTGCTGCTGCATCAGGAGTGTAAGGTCCTGGGTGATGGATTCGGTGCCGGCCGTTTTGATCACGGCCCCGCCGCTGACACCCAGCTTGACTTCAATAAGCCCTTTTTGCTCCAGAACCCGCAGGGCTTCCCGAATCGAGGCCCGGCTGGTTTGAAACATATCGACCAAATTCCGCTGGGATGGCAGCTTGTCGCCGGGTTTTAAACGACCGTCTAAAATGGCCGCCTGAATCTGATCGACAAGATCCTGAAAGATGCGATTGTGTTGCGTTTTACGAAACATGGGCGGTCTTTCGGTGCCGCAAGAGGCGGATATCCATTGCATCGATTTCCACGAGGCAAATGGTTCAGACGGGTTGTCCCTATTGTTTGAATGGGTGACCCATTCGTATTTTGATGCCGACCAAATGTCAACCACAAATTCGGGGATAAATAAGGACTGAATCAAGAACTAGTTTTTTTGACCCTTGCCTTTTGTGGGTCAGGCAATAGCATGTAACCTGCATCCTGAAATCGTGCGCTTCCTTTTGGCGTTGCCCTTCGTTATGCTGGTTTGAAAGACAATACGATGCGGATGTGCAACGGGGGGGGGCAGGACTTGTGGAATAGTCAAAAACCTGACGCAAAACTCACGAAAAAATGAGAAGTTGGCCCTCCGATCTGATGGTTGAGCCTCCCTATAAAGCTGGAAACCTATATAAGATAAAGAAATAATATGAAATAGCTGTCATAGATGCCAACCGGGCGATGTGGCATGAGTTTTGAAATAAAATGCCAACAGAACTGAGAACGTTATTTGACACTCCATATTATTAAGAAAGTTCGGGACAACATGATGTATGAAAAGTCCGATATGCCTGGTTTGCCGCAGACGGTCGATGAAGTGGCCGATCTGCTGATTTCTGATCTGCCGCCGGCTCAAATGGCGACATTATCGAAAATGGATGAAAACGATTTCCTGCGTTTGTACAATTCGGTCGCCCAGTATGTGCTGGACGAATTCAGGGTATGGACCGGCAATGACGATTTATTGGAATCCTGTCTGGACAAGGTCTCCGGCAGCGACGAGGTCACTGATCCAGCCATGATCATTCTGCGACGTGTGTGGCAGAAACTGAATGCCTTCCCGGAGATTCTCATCATCACCTAAAAGGGATGATGGTTTGCATGATGTTGCGGGGTGCCCTGGCCGTGGGAAGGGTGTTTATACCCCGATCTATCCTTCTATTCTGATATCGATTTTTAGAAAGGTGGCATTCATTTTTCTGTTGCGGAAACACCGCGCGCACCCGGACAGCTGCCGATGCGGACCGGTCCTGATCTATCCGGTCCGAATGCTTTTTTCAACGACGCAATGCCCTGCCAGATTCCATCCTCTCCTCGTGGTCAACGCCTTGCCCCGCTAATCTGACGCGTGTTCGATGGTCTAAAAATAATCAGTAATCTTAAAGGCTGAATACACGTGTCTTGACGAAAAGCCCTTTAATGTCCGATAAGGCCTAAAGGAACAGTGACGGTGACCGTCGACGAAACAAGTTGCCCATGACGATCTTTCTCGGCCAGTTGGTGGAAGGATGTCAGGATATACTCCGGCGGAGATGCCCATCGATATTTGTCCTTCCTGTGCAAATGACTTCAGCAACGGCCGTATTCCCAACGAAAGGAACGAGCGATGACGGAACTCAAGAAAACCGTGTTGCATGATACCCATCAAGAACTTGGCGCGACGATGGTGGATTTTGGCGGTTGGCATATGCCGGTACAGTATCGCGACGGCATCCTGCACGAACACCTGATGACCCGTCGGACCGCCGGGGTTTTTGATGTGTCGCATATGGGGCGTTTTATTTTCGGCGGGTCGTCGGCGTTGCCTTTTCTGCAAAAGACCCTGACCAACAATGCCGCTGCGTTGGACGTCGGACAAAGCCAGTATACCATGATTCCTGATGAAACCGGTGGTGCGATCGATGATGCCTATCTCTATCGCTTCCATGAAGAAGACTATCTGCTGGTGGTCAATGCCGGTAACCGCGATAAAGACTGGGCGCATCTGCAACAGGTCGGCGCGGGATTCGATGATTTGAAAATGGAGGATCGATCGGATGCCTTGGCCATGGTGAGCGTGCAGGGACCTCAAGCCAAGGCGCTGCTGAAATCATTGCTGACCGGCGGTGATGTGCCGGAGCCGGAAAAGAATGCGCTCAGCACGGCATTTATCAATAATGTCGAGGTCTGGTTGGCACGGACGGGTTATACCGGGGAGCCTCTCGGATTCGAGCTGTTCCTGCCTTCGGATCAGGCCGTGTCCATATGGAAGGCATTGCTTGCCACAGGTGTCACTGCCGTGGGGCTTGGGGCAAGAGATACGCTACGGCTGGAAGCCGGGCTGCCGCTTTACGGCCACGAACTTGGACTGGACGTCGACGGTCAGTCGATTCCCATTTACGCCTGCGGGCTGGCCCGTTTTGCGGTGAGTTTTTCAGACATAAAAGGCGATTTTATCGGGCGCAAAGTGCTCGAAAAACAGTTCGCTGCCTGGCAAGGGTTTCAGAAACGCGATTTTTCCAAGATTGCAGACTTGCCACGGATGGTCATGCCCATCGCTTTGACCGGCAAGGGTATCGCCCGGGCCGGCGCTGTGGTGTATCGCGATGGTGCCCCGGCCGGCTATGTGACCAGCGGCACGATGGTACCCTATTGGCAATATGAAGGGCAGGGCATTGCCTCCCGCATGAGTGATCAAAAAGGGCGGCGTCCTATCGGGTTGGCCCTGATCGACAGTGATCTGCGGGAAGGGGACGCGCTGGAAATCGACGTTCGCGGAAAACGCCATTCCGCCATCGTCGTGCCGTATCATATGCGGGCCGAAGCGCCTCCCCTGGCGCGCCCGATCCTGTATGATCAACTGCACCCCGATCATAAATCCAGTTATGACCTATCCGAAGGTCAGCGCAAAGCGCGTCTGCTGGTGGAAAAAGCCCTTGCCAACACGGTCTGGCGGCAGCAGGACTGCATCAACCTGATCCCCTCGGAGCAAACGGCATCGCGGCTCACACGGCTTCTGTCCATTATGGATCCGGCCGGACGGTATGCCGAGCATAAACCCGTGACGGCTTTGGATGGGTTTGACGTTTTCTATTACCAGGGCACCGAGTTCATTGCCGAGACGGAAGCCCTGCTGGTCAGTGAAATTAGCCAGTTCTTAGGCTGCAGCGAGGTGGAGACGCGTTTGATCTCCGGACAGATGGCCAACACGGCCGTTTTCAGTGCCATGGTCGATTATTTGAACCGGACGGACCGTCGCTGCGAACCGCGTCGCATGCGCCGCGTGATGAACCATCATATCATCAAGGGTGGGCATCTCAGCGCTCAGCCGATGGGGGCCTTGCGGGATTTTGTGGCCCGCGACCCGCGTACTGAGAAACCGGCCGTCGTCAACTTCCCGGTGATGCCTGAGAACCCATATCGGGTGGATGTCGGGGCTTGCAGGGACCTTCTTGAAATTCACCGGCCGGAACTGGTGATTTTCGGTCGCAGTATGACCCTCCATAAAGAGCCCGTGCGCGAAATCCGGGCAATGGTCGATGAAATGGGACTGAAGTCCATTCTCATGTACGATATGGCGCATGTCCTGGGGTTGGCAGGCCCCCACTTTCAGGAACCGTTCAAGGAGGGCGCGGATCTGGTAACGGGATCGACGCACAAGACCTTTTTTGGCACCCAGCGGGGGATTGTCGGCGCGCAAGTCAAACTGGACGATGAAACCTGGCCCTTGTGGGAAGCCATCCAGCGGCGTTCCTTTCCCGGCAGCGTCAGCAACCACCACCTGGGAACACTCCTGGGGCTGCTTCTGGCGGCCTACGAAATGAACGCCTTCAAAGATCCTTATCAGCGGCAAGTGCTCGCCAATGCAAAGGCCTTTGCCATGGCACTCAATGATGTCGGCTTGAAGGTTGCCGGCGATGCCGGCATGGGGTTCACCGAGACCCATCAGGTGATTGTCCAGGTGGGTTATGCCCAGGGACCAGAGATTGCCCAGCGCCTGGAGGAAAGCAATATTATCGTCAATTACCAGGCCGGACCAACCGAAGAGGGGTTTACGGCTTCAGGTGCTCTCCGGATGGGGGTGGCCGAAATGACGCGCTTTGGCATGCGCGAGGGTGACATGCAGAAGGTGGCCCAATTTTTTCACGATGTGATCGCCGGTCAACGTAGTGTTAAAGATGAAGTGGCTGTTTTCCGGAAAAAGTTTCAAGACATGCACTTCTGCTTTTCGGAAGAAGCCACCGGCGATCTTGTGGAACGACTGATGCAGAAGATCTAACCCTTCGGCATTTTCCTTGGAGGGTACGTCATTGTCGGCTAAAGGTGACGCGCCCTCCGGTGGCCCCCGTCTTCGACCGGGTGCCATTCAATCTTTGCGTCATCAGGTCATTTTTCGGATTTGCGACCGGTCATTTTATCGGGTTCAACAAGACTGGCTTTGCTTATCCGCCCATGGCCGAATTTTTCATTGATGGCGTCCAGCGTGTGATCGATTTTTTCCCAGTTCAAGGCCGTCCCATCGCTGTCGGAGAACAATTCCGTCTGCACAGGGGTCGCGGCGGCGATAAAATTGGATGCGCCAACGCCAATCAAACGTACTTTCTTGCGCAATGGGTATTGATTAAACAGGTGGTCAACCTGTCTGAAAATCGAATCCGTGGCTTGGATCGGTCGATGGAGGGTTTTGCTTCGTGTAATTTGGTGGAAATCAGCGTGCTTGATTTTCAGGGTGATGGTGCGTGCTTTAAGGTGCAGCCGACGCAGTTGGCGCCCGACGTCTTCAGCGTGGTGCAGCAAGCGGGTGTGCAGGACGGAGCGGTCGATGGTGTCCTGCGCCAGGGTGCTTTCGGAACTGACCGATTTGATCGGAGTATGGGGCGTTACCGGTGTCGGGTCCTCACCTCGCGAGAGTGCAATCAGCCGGTGACCGAACTTTCCTAAACGGCGAATCAACATGTCATGCGGGTAGCGATGGATATCGCCGAGGGTGTTAAGATTCATCCGGGTCAGCTGATCATGCGTGACTTTCCCAACCCCCGGGATTTTCCGAACCGGTAGTCGGTCGATAAAAGATGGCACCTCTTCCTGATGAATGATGGTAAGGCCGTCGGGTTTTTCCAGATCGGAAGCAATTTTTGCCAGGAACCGCAACGGGGCGGCCCCGATCGAAGCGGTCAACCCGGTGGAGCGGTGAATTTGGTCTTTGATGCTGCGGGCCACGCGCTCGGGAGGTCCGAACAGACGATGTCCGTCGCTGATATCCAGATAGGCTTCATCGATCGATACCGGTTCGACAAGTGGGGTAAAGCCTTGCAGCAGGGTCATGATCTGACGTGAGACCGATTTGTAGCGCGCCATGCGCCCGGGCACAATAATGGCGTGCGGGCAGCGGCGGCGGGCTTCGAACATGGGCATCGCCGAGTGAACGCCATAGCGGCGGGCTTCATAACTTGCGGCGGTGACCACCCCCCTTTCGGATTTACCCCCAACAATAACGCATTTTCCCCTCAGTTCCGGATGATCCTTCTGTTCCACCGAAGCGAAAAAGGCGTCCATGTCGATATGGAGTATCATAGCCATTAAAGTTTCATATGGTTTGTGCCGATAGCTCCGTTATACTTCGATTCTAACAACAAGGTCGTTGTTGGAATAAGCGTGGCGGTTTTGTTTGCCGTCAAGTGCCGGACTATCTGGTTTGTCAACAAGCGGATCGTGCGATGATAGGCCGGCAATCAGCCTCGGCCAATATCCCCGTCCACCGCGACGACAACATTAATCGGTTATCAGCCCCAAAGCAATCGCCTTGTCCACGAATTGAACGTGCCTGCCGTGGGAGCTGAGGGTCGATTTCCATCCATTGGCAAAATATGACGGGTATCGCTTTTACGAGGGGCGTCATCTATGACTGTGGCATTTAATGCACGGCAAACCATGAATATTTATTGATGAAATTATCCGACATGGCATTGTTTCCTATCAAGTCAAGTTCGGACCGAGAGGCGTTTATATCCTATGACTGTTCAACTTGACATATTAGTCAACATTTTCAAGAATCGTCTAAAAAAAATTCTGTTCCTGATAGTGCCCCTGGTGGCTCTGACGCCTCTCGATGCGAAGGCGTTTCCGGTTTTTTGCAGTGATATCGCATTTGCCCCTGACCAAGTGCTGACTGGTTACCAATTCGACGTCGCCCCTGCGAATCTGCCTGATGACCCACCCCGTGCGATTGCCGTGATGGATAGCGCACCCTGTTCGATTGACGAAATGTTATCGAGGACACCGAAGAACCGGCAGCTGTTTCACGTCGGTCGTGAAGCCCTTATCGAGGATCGGGATGAAAAAAAGGAAGACGATTCCTCTGCGGGCGTGACTGGGAAACAGACGGCATCGGCTGCGGAGGTGAATATCAATTCATCGGCTGCGACTTCCGAATTTTTAATTCGAGATGAGCACTGGTATTACATGAATATTGATCAGGACGGGACCTATCTGTTCTTTGGCGATATGCTCGAAGAGGATGAATCGACGACCGGCATGGGTGAGGACGACTTTCATCTGGACGGCATTGGCATCGGAAAAAAATGGAGCTTTTAATGGACGGCTCTCTCGAGCGGCCGCTTCTTGCTTATGCTTTTTCACACATTGGTTGGGTCAGGTATGACATGCGTTTTGGCCTGACGGTGTACCATTGACAGGCAGGCCCGCCAGACGTCTTAGATGGGTTTCGAATTTTTTGTAATTGTGCTGCAGATCATGATGGCGGGCGATGTGTTGCGTGGCCGCTTCCCCCATTTTGCATCGCAAGTCTCTATCTGACAGCAGACGCATCATATGCTGCTCAAATTGCGTCCAATCACCCGGGGCACTCAATAGACCGGTTTGATTGTGCCGCACAACTTCCGCCGCCCCCCATCCTGTGCATGCTACCACCGGCAATCCTGCGGACTGCGCTTCAAGATAAACCATCCCCAAACCTTCCTGAATTCCCGGAAAAACAAACATGTCGGCACTGTGGTAATAATGAGGCATTTGATCCCGGGGCACCCGGCCGGCAAAATGGACAGATGGCCCCAGATGCTTCGTAGCTAACTGTTTCAATTCGTCATATTTAGAGCCATCGCCGCAGATAACCAGTCGAAAACGATACCCCTTGTCAGCCATGTGGCCGCAAGACCGGATAACCCGGGCAATCCCTTCGGCCTTAACTCCCGGCCGGAACATGGCCGCCGTCAGAATCACGGGACTGTTGCCGGTTCCCCATTGTTTCCTCAACGCCCCACATTTATGCGGGGCTGCCATAAACCGATCCAGCCGAATGCCGGGCGCGATATAGTGCAGCCGGTCGTCGGGCAGGAGGCGCCGCAGGTTGGTTTCATCTCTACGTTTGTTGGTGAAAACCGCGCTGGCTCGCTGCAGGGCACAACGGTTCAGCCAAAAGCCGGGTTTGGTCTTCATTCGTCGTCGGCGTTTGGTGGAATAGACACCCTGAAAAATTACATACGGTATTCCCCAGGAGGGAGCGCAGATGGCCCCCAGCACATCGGGGGCTTTGTAATAGGAATGATACGTCAGCCATACATGGGGCTGGAATTGTTGCGTAAGGCGCCGGGCGCGGAGGGTTTCTATCGGGATGAGGGCCCACTGCCAAGGTTTCCAGTAAATCCAGCGCGCACGCAGCCGGCTGACGGGGCGTATGTCATGGCCGCGTTCACGCAGGAAATGGAAAAGCTCGGTACCAATCACCAGATCCCCGGACGGGTGCGGATGACCAAGCGGTTTGAACGGCATGTAGAAGGCAATACGCACGTGGCAATTCCTGCCGCATCAAATGAAAACAAAAAACCGATCAGAACCGATGGATCTGAGGTGGCTTTGGGAACCACCGATCGTATGAATCTTCAACGCCTATGCGGACGCCATCGCAAATGAGCATGCAATCGATCGTTGGCTAACATTGAAAATGCTGGTACCCTTTCAATCCATGGATTCTATTGATATTTAGGGCATTTGCATTTAAAAGTAAACTGCCGCGCCGGACCCGAATGCGAAAGGAGTGGTGATATCTTGAGAATTGCCCTTGGCGAGATTGGCTTAGAGGCTATTTCGTCGGTTTTTCCGCAATGCCATAAATGGTGAGGTCTGGGCTATTCCTTTGTGTTTTTACAGAATAATCTCGGTCGCATCTAACATGGTGCATCAACCCGCAGCGGAGTTTCCGATATGAGCCGACTGGATCTATTGATTTATGCACACGACGGTCGCGGCCTGGGGCATGCCAGCCGGAGTATCGCCATCGGTCTGGCTGTGAGACGATTATTTCCAGATCTGAAGGTTTTATTCCTGTCCGGTGCCAAGCAAAGTGCCAACCTCATCGGCCGGGGCGCACTGGATTGGGTCAAACTTCCGGCATATGAAACACGTGTGACAGACGGCCTTTCAAGGGGCTGCGCAGGAGACAGCAATTATTCTGATCGGGATTTGGGGGGCATACGCGCCGGAATGATTCGGGATCTGGTGGCCCGACTGCATCCGCGTTGTGTATTGAGTGACCACATGCCTCAGGGCAAACATCGGGAACTGATACCGGCTTTGGAAGCATTCGGTGAAAATAGCGATATCTACTGGGTTCTGGGGATGCGGGGTGTCATCGGTGATGTGGCCGGGGTGTGGTCGGATGAGGCGGTGTCGGCATTCCGACGGAGTTATAAAGATATTTTGTGGTATGGCGATCCAACGGTGCTGGGCGATAAGATCCCTGAGAGGATAGCGCAACACTTTGGCCGGAAACCCATTGCCACCGGTTATGTTTCGCGTCTTGCGGAATGGTGCCAGCTTACTTCGGATGACCATGCCGCTCAAGCGCCTCTGGCCGCTACGGTATCGATTCCCTGGATCGGCGAACATACCCTGCCTTTTCTTCAGGCCTTGCTCCGCGCAGCAGAAGAAATAGGCCCGTCCGCCGGAGAGTGGCACGTATACCTTGGGCGCTCCCGGGGCGAATTGTCGACTCAGGATGCCGAGGAGGGGTTTCAAAGGTTGCCCCACTGTCGGTTGTTTGAACCGGGCGATGGTTACCTCTCTTCACTGATGCAATCCCGTATGGCGGTCATTTATGGTGGCTACAACAGCCTGACGGATCTGCTTTATCTGGGACTTCCCGGCCTTGTCGTCCTGCGGAATATGGCCGATCTGGAGCAGCAGGAACATCTGGATCGTCTTAAGAATCTATTTCCGAACCGGTTGCTTTCAATTCTGGAAGACGAATGCCGCCCGGCCAATCTTGCAATTTGCCTGCGCCAGCAACTGCAAAGTGCCCGAGAGAAATATGCGGGTATCCATCTGGGGGGAACTGAAACCGCAGCCTGCCACCTCGCACAGGCTGTCGAAGCCCATCGCGAGCGGTTTTCATAAATCTTGATAGGCAAGACTCGGCGTTGCCGGAGGCAAAACAATCCTAACGATTGACAGCTTTTTTGCTAACGTTGGTATCTGGCGGGCATTAAATGGCTGAGGACGCATAGCGCCGATTTTCGATAAGATCGTTGCGGGTTTAACGGTTCTGGATAAACACCGTTCGGTTGGGGTGATGTAAGCGTCCATCTGGGGGGTTGGGCGGGATGACCAGCGTTCAATTCCGGGAGCGGCTCGTGGACAGCGTTCGCCGACCATAGGCACCTAAAGCGATCATAGCGGCACCCAACCCGATCAGAGCGGCGTATTCCGGGAAAACCGGAGAGGGGGTGGTTGCTGTCGTGAACCAATCGGCATAGGCCGTGCCGATCAGTATCAGCATGAACAGCAGTATGCACACGATTAGGAAAAAACGTCTCATTTTACAGATCTCCGTTACGATGGTCGGCTTGGAATAATTTAGTCGCCGAAAAAGGCATTGACTGATTGCCGTTGTTTTTAGGCCGATGTTCCACATATCATCCTGCAAGCAGCATGCCAGGATGAAGAAAATGTAAATATGTAACTAAAACAGTTGGTTGTAAATTACTTCCATGATTGAAGATGGTGCTGTGTTAGCCATTTTGTTTCGACATATTGTGAAAATATTTTCATAGACGAAAGAAGAATTTCCTATGAAATTAAAAAGGTCTTAACTTTGGAATCGCGTGATGAAGCCGAAATCACGAATATCGCTTAATGGCAGCGGAAGGTGTTCCTGCCCTTTCGATGGGTTGGTTCAGATGCCTCGGTTTCCCGTAGATTATCCATGAAATGAGATTTTATGAAGTAAAGCGCCTCATATCGTTTCAAGTATGTTTCAGCCACTTGAGGAGACAGGGGCATTCGTCGATGGGGAGGATGGAATGGCAATCAAGACAATCCTGCTGATGGCTCAGACGCTGGACGGGAAAATTGCAAAACATGCCGATCATTTTCCCGATTGGACCGGCAAGGCCGATAAACAGCTTTTCGTGCGCGAAACACGCCGTGCCGGAGCAATTATCATGGGGTCCAAAACCTACGATACCATTGGTAAACCGTTGCCCGGTCGCCGAAATGTTGTTCTGACGCGCAATCCTGAACGGGTTTCGCAGTGGGAAAATTTAGTTTATACCAGCCTTTCACCTTCAGCTATCCTGGAAGACTTGGAAAAAGACGGTTACCAGCGCGTCATCCTTGCGGGCGGGGCGCGCATCAATACGCTTTTTGCAGAAGCCGGACTTATTGACGAGGTTCTGGTAACCATCACCCCCATGATTTTTGGCAGCGGGATCGCCATGTTTGAGGACGGCATCGGCGGTGATCTTACCCTCCTGCGGGTAACGCAGATCGATCCTGAGCGGGTTTGCCTCCACTATCGGTTTTTGCGACCGCGGACAGCGAAGCGTAAGGAATTATGAAGATGGCGCGTCGGTTTCGGGAGGCTTGCGGATCACAACGGTCAGCGTGCCCGGACGCTTTCGCTAATTGGGGCTGCTTTGCGGAATGCCAGGTAAGCATTGGCGCTAAAGATAAGCATCGCACCTGTCCAGCCTTTGGCCGTCAGGGCGGGGTCAATAGCGATCAGTGGTCCTGCAAAAGCGGCGATCAGAATTCTTGTTGAGGAGAGAATGCTGCCTTCCACGGCGGTAACATATCGAAACCCCATGGTTATGAGGTACTGACCGGCAATTCCGAACGCACCGCAGATGACCAGATACATGATGTCAACGAGATGCCGGAGCACCATGCGCTCATGGAAAGCGGCGTAGATCAACAGGCTGCCGAGACCGAACATATAGAACAAAACCGTTTCGGAATCGTGCACCTTACGGCTGCGATTCAAGCAGATAATGGCAAGGGCGGCGCTGATGCCGGAGCCCAGGCCCCACAAATGGTTGACATTGACGGTCATATTTCCGGGAAAGAGAATGAGGACGACACCCGTAAAGGCGGCCAACAAGGTAAACATGGTCCGGTATTCCAGTTTCTCATGGAAGAAACCCCAGGTGATCAAGGCCACGAAAACCGGATAGGTCATGTTGAGGATATTGGCATGGGCGACGGAAGTCGTTTGAACGGCCATGTAAAAGCAGTACACGGCAACGCTGTTGGCCAAGGCGCGGCCCATCAGCAAGTGGTATTTTATAGGGCGTGGTGGATGTCTTTGTAAGATGAGAATGGTTGCGATGACCATAAATCCAAGCAGAAACCGCGTTAAGACATAAAACGCAGGATCAGGATTGACACCCCGCATCTGCGCCCATCGGATGGTGGCGGTAGAAAGATAGAAACAGAAGGCCGAGGCCAGAACAGCCGCACTACCGGCAATGCTTTGAAGCTTCTTTGCTGATTCGGTCACGCTTTTTATATCCTTAAATACGTTCCTGTTCCTGGAAAGATCGCACGGCCCGAATCAGTTGCATTGCTTTTGAGGTGGTGGCCGATTGGCCAAGAGTACATCGTGGCAAATCAATCCGCAGTGCTATTTGTCAATCACGAATGGTTTTACTTAGATCAGGAAGGGTTTCCGGTTTGTCTCGGACGACATAGCGGTTGTCTCCATCCCGGGCGGTCACATTTTCGTAAACGCCATTATCCCGCTTAACCAGCTTGGTAAACCCCAAGTCCTTCAGTTCGGCATTGGTGCGGGGGGTGCTGATATTCGAACGCGATATGAGTTTTTTAATCGGATGGCCGCATTCCGGGCAACACGTAAGCGGATCGTCATGAATGGACTGCTGAACCTCAAAGGTTGTTCCTAATCGGCATGATTCCTGAGTATGTTCATATTCGTAAACCGGCATCGTAATATCCGTCTTCGTGATGAGATAGATCAATGGGGCGAGAATAGTATCTCTGGCTTCAGAATCCATAATTTTATCAACATCTAAAGTGAATATTCAAGCCTTTTTACACTTATCGGGCGCATTTCTGCACTACGCGAATTAAATTCCCGTCTTTTACAGTCGATGCGGGGACCGTCCTATGGAGGCAATCGTTTAGCAGGGTATCTGAGATTTCATACTTCGATACCAAAACGCAGCAAGGGGCTACGGTGTAAACCGTAACCCCTTGATTTCATTGGTGGGCGGTACTGGGATTGAACCAGTGACTTCTACCGTGTGAATCTGTCCAAGCGCCTGAAATAATTTTGTTTATTGTTTTATAATGGTGTTGGTCACTATATAATTTCAGCAAGTTGAGGGCAATCATGTTTTACGGTGGTTGCCCTTCATATTGGATGATTTTTGGCATTGTGGAGACCAAATGGAGACCATACCGGCATTACCCTTTTGTTGCTTAGTCGATCATCTGATCTGTAATCGCAAGTTTTGACCTTTGCTGCTTTTGTGGGATTATCTCAATGTATCGCAAATTAAGTCATAGTTTATATAAGACGTGGTTACTCCACAAAGGCATCGATGCGATGGCCAAATTCTGGGAAAGATCAAAGAATTTGCCGTGGTAGTCTGGTCGTAGTCCTCGGCCGAACACCCTCATGTAGAGGCTGAGTCGAAAGCGCTTTTCTTTAGCTGAAACCAAAATCTGGGCGTGAAGCCTTTCTCCAGCTATGATGCTGTCTGCGAGGGCCTGTTTCAGCAGAGATGTCCATCATCGTTGACGCCGAGCGCTTTGAATCTGCCTGCCGACCTTGGATAATCATGCTGTTATGGGGCATTGCGGATGTCACTACTTCTGCAGGGCTTCAATTTCCCGGAGCGTTTCCTTGTAGACGGATGGGTTGGCCCCACCGATTTGCACTGCTCGCCTGGACCAGTACAGCGCCTCCTCCAGATCCCCCTGGCGGGCAAGGATATGTGCCAGGTTGTTGGCCGCGTCGCTGTTGTCTGGGGTTAACGCAACGGCCCTTCGTAGCGACTGTTCCGCCAACGACAGGTTCCCCATTATGATATGACAGTTCCCCATGCCGATAAGTGCCTTCGAACTGGCTGGCCAGCGATCCAAGGCGGCTGCATACGCTGTAGCTGCTTCCTCCCACTGACCAGCCTGCTCCAGCCCCACAACCGCGCGGAGATAGGTATTTTCGTCGGCGCTAGCCGGAAGTTGGCCCGGGGGAAGAACCACAAGGCCCCAGTAATGGCCGCGTTCCCAGGTAAACATGAACCGCGACCAGGTCATATGTCGCGATGCATCGGTGCCGCTGTGTAAAATTATCTGATCCGTTAAGCGATCGATTCCCACCACCACGGCGTAATGCCAAGCCGGATAGAACTTCCCACCGAGGTTCTGCAGTACGATTGCAGGATGGCCTGCTGCAATTTCTGCAAACAGTTTTTGGGGACCATTGAAGGTGTATGCCAGGCGACCGCGCCGGCGGGCGGCGGTGATTAGGCCCATCTGCAGGCTGCCTTGTCTGCCAGGCGTGTAGACCTCAGCGATAAGATCTTGCGTGACAGATGGAGACTCGGACCAGTTGAGAACCATGGCCATGGCAGCCGGGCCGCATTGATAGGCTTTCTGAGGAAAGAAGGGGACGCCGACAATCTCAACTCGGTCCGGCATGTGGTCGGCCTCGCGCAAATCCCGACCATGGCCCGGATGCGTGCAGGCATTGCAGAGAACCAACGAAAACATTAACAAAAGGATTATCCAGCGACGGTCCTCTGGAAACAGCACCTGGATGACCATTTCAGCGGGTGAAGGGAAAAATATCAGTATACCCCATAATATCCGTGAACAGAAGCACCAGGAAGGCGATCAGTGAAACGACGGCAATCGTTCCCAAGGCGCTGCCACCGGCCGGCATCTGACCCATGCGAAGAGAGAGATTTTCCAGTTCCTGGTCGGACAGGGTGTCGACCCGCGCCCGCGCTTCCTGGGGGTCGACGCCCCAGGTTTCAAGTTGGGTTTGGACGTCGGCGCGATCGAACAGCACATGCAGTTGGGACCGGGTCTGCTCAGTGTCTTTTGCGTGAACAGCATGGGCCGTTGACACCAGGGCGGCCTTGGCTGAAGGCAATAGGACGCTGAACATGCTAAAAACAACTACCAACAGGTACACCGTCGGCTTAATGATGGGAAGGTGGGTTTTCATCAATATCACCTCATCGATTGGTGTTTGGTGCAGTTGATTAGGAATAGCGATACATTCTGCTGTACCATAATAAATAAATATTAGTCATGTCCATCCTGCCGGTCAAGAACTTTGCCGCCGGTCGTCCCAAAGAAAAACGGTGTAGACGGATATAAATGCATGCCGACTTGAGCGCTGAAGCACAATGCTTATTTACACATATGGTTAGCCAAACCATACTTTAACTATCTTTACGTTTTCCGGAAGATGGCGCCTGGTACGTAATCACAAATTTTCGCAGCCACCATTTTCGTGTGATACTCTCAATGTATCGGCACTTGACCGATATTTGTTTTAATGGCCAGTTATCACCACATACCGACCCTCCACATTTAGGATTGACTATATCCCAACGATTTGATTAAAAGTTTTATCGGATTCGGAACCACCACTGCCCCTGCCCTGGAGCGGTCCTTTGTCCGCTGAATCAAATCCTGCGATTTATCCTATCCTGACAATCTCTGACCGATCCACCTGCCGAGTACCTGAGTTTAAAACCTTACCCCTGAAAGGGTATCTATGGCAGATTCTACCGCTAAGCATTTAGTGATCACAGTCCATGGAATACGGACGTTCGGGAAATGGCAGAAAGACGACTAGAAGCCATATTAAAAACCGCTGAACCAGATGTAGAGGTCTATCACTATAAGTACGGATACTTCTCGGTTCTTGCATTCATAACTCCGTTTCTTCGTTGGTTAGTCACGCGTAGATTCCGCCGAGAACTTATCCGCCTATCAGAAAAAGAAACTTGGGAGCGCATTGACATTGTGGCACACAGCTTTGGGACCCATCTTGCCGGATGGGGCTTGAAAGGTATTCGCCCTAAAAAGCGACCGCATATACATACTATAATACTGGCAGGGAGTGTTTTGAAAGCTGGTTTTCCCTGGCCTGATCTAGTAGGCAGTTCTGTTAACCGCGTTGTCAACGACTGCGGTGTTTGCGATAAAGTACTCCTTCTCAATCAGTTAGTCGTGCTATTCACGGGAATGGCTGGTCGCGAAGGATTCAGTGGGATGACAGGACACAATTTTCGGAATAGATACTTTGTGTTCGGGCACAGCGGCTATTTCCAAACAAAGGGAAAACCCGACGAATCATTCATGCGCGAGAAGTGGCTTCCCATTCTGCTTACTGATGATTATATCCCATTATATCCGGACCCAAGGCCGACAACAGCGATTCGAGGCCTGATGACATTCATAGTGCACAACGCAGAGCCGATTAAGATCGGCCTCTGGATTACTCCTTTACTTGTCGTAATTATCTACGTCAACCAGCAGCGTTTAGAGGCGGAGCGGAGTGCGCGTGAGGCGCTATCTCGTCAATTAGCGATCCAGGCCTCCATCAATATAGACAAGTGGCCTGAGCGCGGTTTACTCCTATCAGTGGATAGTGTCACCGAGACGAAACGTGTTGACGGCACATGGCTTCCAGAAGCTGAACAGGCTTTGCGTGATGGGCTTAGGAAAACGGCGGGAGGAGTCTTACTGCCGGGGCACGGGGACTTTGTTCGCACGGGGATCTTCGATCCTCGTGGTCGATGGTTCGTAACGGGGGGTACGGATGGCGTTGTCCGATTGTGGAATCCGAAGAATCTCAATACACCACCAGCTGAACTGCGCACGAATGGTAAAGACAACTCCTGGAAGTTATCTTTTGTCAAAAAGGGTCGATGGCTGATAACGGGAAGCCTCAGCTTTCCTGCAGAACAGTTATGGGACCTCTCTAAGATAGACGCAGAACCTTCTGTACTTGGCCCTTGGCGGCAAATAGCCAATAAAATAGCCATTGATCCAAAAGGTCGATGGATCGCTACGGCAAATTCATTTGGGCTCATCAAATTAAGACAATTAAAAAAAAATAATACAAAACCACTTGAACTGAACAGACACGAGCTTAAAGCCTGGTCCCCAAAATTGGCGCCTTCCTCTAGTCTCGCCATTGATCCAAAGGGTCAATGGTTGGCGGCCGGTTATACTGATGGGTCGATACGCTTATGGGACTTGTCAAACCCTATCTCGGACTGTGTCGTGCTGCGTCATTACCGCTGTAATCAAAGTCTTGGTGAGATCACCTTTGACAGAGAGGGACGGTGGATAGCAGCACAATGTGGCTATTGGGGCGTGATGCTGTTCGACCTATCAGTTAAGGAAGATTCTCCGAAGCGAAAACTTGGGATTATGATAGAAGTCAACAAAGCGCTACGAATCGGCGAATCATCATTAAATACAAGGGTTAATGACGTGCTATTCCATCCCCAAGGACGGTGGCTCGCCATAAGCACCTACGATCTGATAGGATTATGGGACCTAAGAACTCCTACTGAAAGGCCAATTATTCTGCGGGGACAGTATGCCTTCCCGAGTGCACTATCCTTCGATCCAACAGGGCGCTGGTTAGCTACTGGTTACGAAGACGGCAATACCTGGCTGTGGGGTTTGGATAATCTGAATGCACCGCCAGTGGTATTACGTGGAAATGAAGGCGTTATAGACTCGCTGGCGTTCGACCCACGAGGCGAATCGCTCGTAACCATCGGTGGCGGCACCGCTAGACTATGGAACCTTAGCGCGCTATATGTTGAGCCTATACATCTGCAAAGACCGTTACATGATGACGATAGCGGCGTGCGCTTGGTAGCGTTCGATGGAAATGGTCGCTGGCTTGCCGCTACCGACTGGCGCAATAATGTGATGCTGTGGGATTTAGGGCAATCTGTCTGGGAACCCATAATTTTACGCGGGCACGAAGGAATTGTAAATAAGCTAGCTTTTGACCCCAAAGGAAGATGGCTTGCTACGGCCGCTGACGACCACACGGCCCGATTATGGGATCTATCGACTCCGGACGCAGATTCAATAGTCCTCGGAGGACACCCGGACTACAGGGTGCGGGCGTTAGCATTCGATAATGAAGGGCGATGGCTTGCGACCGGTAGCGCGGATGGCTTTATACAAGTTTGGAATATCGCAAGCCGATCTCTCACTGCAAAACCTGTGGTCTTTCAAGAGAGAGATCACGGGGTGGTTGCTCTGGCTTTTGATCCTAAGATGCGATGGCTCGCGAGCGGAGGTCTCGATGGCACAACCCGGCTGTGGAATCTTACAGATAGCGGAGCGCAGACGGTGATTCTTCGAGGCCACGAGAAAGGCGTAGGGGCAATTGCCTTCGATCCCGAAGGGCGGTGGCTCGCATCTGCGAGTTCCGATCACATGGCCCTGTTGTGGGACCTTTCGTCCCTTCATTCTGGGCCACTATCTCTCCGTGGGCACAAAGGTAATGTCATCGGGTTGGCTTTTGATGCAAAGGGACGCTGGCTTGCCACAGCCAGCTTTGACGGTTCAACTCGCGTATGGGACCTTTCGGATCCGGAAGCGGAACCATTAGTTCTACATGGCCATGAAGTGCGCGGGCCTGACGCAGCGATTTTTTCCTTGGCTTTCGATGGGGAAGGCCGGCGGCTGGCGGTTGGCGGTAGAGACGTTGTACGAATATGGGCGCTCGAGGACCCTAATAGTGCACCAATAGTCCTGCCCGATCATGAAGGCATGGTGTTGGGACTGGCGTTTGACCCGAAAGGCAGATGGCTTGCCACTGGAGCTCAGAAGGGTACTGTTCGACTTTGGCATCTTCAAATCAATAAACTTGTTTCGCTGGCGTGTAAGACAGTGGGCCGTAACCTAAGGTGTGACGAATGGCGCATGTTGCGCGGCGATGTGCCTTATAGGCCTACGTGCCATCACTTACCAGCACCGGGAAATTGCCAATAGGGGTGATGTAGAATCCTTTGAATCCTTGCGTCCGCATTACATGTATGTGATGGCTACAGCAGGTCTGAAAAAAATTTGGCAGATACATCTACCTCCAACTAGTCACAAAATTAAGCGTTGTTGTGATATCAAAAATCTACAACAACCCTTGAATTCGTTTTTCGATCCTGCCTATTGCCTCCTCAATCCTATCCCGCTCTGCCTCACACTTCGAGGACCTGTCCAGGAGCCATTCTATTCCGGTCATCCAGACGGGAATTGGCGGACCATAAATCCGATTGTAATAAGAGTCTCACCCTGACCAGATGATCCTTGTCCATGCCCGTGATGTCCTGCTCAACCTGCTTTAATAGATTCCAATGTTGCATAGCGGCCTCCATGAATGATGTTTTGAGTCCGCTATATCATCCTTGCGTGACAGATTCGGACACAGGCCACACGAGCTTGTGGGATAATGCTTGATATTGATATACGGTCTGCTATGACATTATGGAGATCAGATGGAGACCAAGTTTTTTCAATTGCCTTGACTGTTGGCACAAAAAAATCACGATAGGGGCATTATGAAAAATATTATCCCGATTCTATTGATTATAATTGTCGGATGCGCCTCGCACGGACATATTGAAAATAATAGGTTCGTCAATGAGTCATGCCCATACACATTCGAAATCCCAACAGGATGGCATGAAATACATCACTATCCAGGGTGGATAGGATATGATGGTTTTGCAGAAAGCGGAATATTCTTAAGGCTTCAAAACGCAGGGAATGACGGGGTTATAATCGCTATTTATAAGATGTTTGATATCAGCCTCAAGGCAGCGGTCGATGAGGAGTTTGAACATATTTACAAAGACGAATATGACATAAAGACTGACTCAATATCAAAAGGGTTTACTTCCAGCTACGAATACATGATCAACACGGACGGTATGATAGCGGTAAAAAATGGGTCCAGAAAACCAACCTTGGTTGTCAGCAGGGAAATCCAGTATGCGGAAGGGGTAAAGTTTAAAACCCCTATTTATGAGATTAACCGCGCCTATTTCATTCCTTGCCATGGTGGAAAAACATGTTTGATTCAAATTTGTCTTTTCACCAAGCCGGATCGGTTAAAAGAAAACGTAGATGTTTTAGAAAGAATTCGACCTTCAGTACGCAGGCCGAATAGCGACCATTTTCAAGTCAAGATTAGGGATTAGATAAGTTGTGCAGCATAGCTATCACAAGTTTCGCTGAATAGTGAGTAGTTGGAGCTGTATGTAACGCCATGCCAACCTAAAATGATCGTCCTGATTCTACATCTGCAAAAAAGAAACCCCGCCACTGTGTGGTAACGGGGTCCCCCTCCTGAAGTGAAGCCTATACGCCGTTTGTTATTGTCTAAATTTTTTCCTGCCGAAACCCGCCAGACCGACAAGGCCTAATCCCATAAGAACAATGGTGGAGGGTTCGGGAACTGGATTTGATGGCGCAAAATTATAATTATTGAAACGTGAATTTGATAAGTATTGATTCACGGTGTTGACTTTCGGCATCAACGTCACTAACAAGGATAGTCGTTTCTTCAGAATCAGAATCCATATAAAAAAGATAGGGCGATATTTCTGAATCCAATTCATTTTGAGAATTATTTCGGAAGTCGCGTAAATCGTTCATACGGTCCCTGACATTATCTACGTAATTCATTATATCTTTGAACACTATCTGCATAATCTTTGGAGAATCTCACTCATTACTGAATAAGACTCTCCAAGAACAGCTTGCACGAAACTATTTATGTCCAAATACGAAAGAGACGACACAATTTCATCATCCTCAGAGACCGCTGGTAATATCTCATAGTCATAATATGTTGACATTCGAGAGTTAAACTCTTCCGTACTAATTGTAGTAGCAAACGTGTTATTTACAAAGATAAAAAGTAAAAACCCAAAAAACATTAGAATCTTTTTCATGAGCCCCCCTTTTTTATTTAGGTATAGAATATAAAAGCCAAGTTCCTTGCAATCGGGGAACTCGGCTATCTCTCGGCCCAGGAATAAGAATTCAACAAAGACCCGTAGTTTTCCGACCCTGCTTTTCAGCAAGTGTGGCTTATATTTTTTATTGGGGACGTAACATGCAAAAAATATGCAAAATCAACTTGTTCGGTTGGAGGTAATAATATTAAGAGCTCAACTTTCGGGATCGGGTTTTAAGCGATCGCCAAATTGTTCTTTGACAAGCCAACACACTGCAGTGCGGTATCCATGATCGCATCGAAGAAGGCGGCCGCCGTTTTTTCGCAGAAGGTACCCATCTGTTTGAGCTGATCGGCGGCCAGCGTCAGGATGCGGTATAGCGCCTGCATGAAGGAGATATCCGCCACTTCTTCGCAGCAGGCGTAAAACAGATCGCCAAAGCTGCGCTGATCCGTTTCCATGCGGCACTGGTATGCCAGGAACATGTAGCGCATGAAAACGATGGTGGTAT
The DNA here is from genome assembly GCA_963850465.1 of uncultured delta proteobacterium. Lineage (GTDB taxonomy): Bacteria > Desulfobacterota > Desulfobacteria > Desulfobacterales > UBA5852 > JABZFP01. Next base: position 2,969 of record CAWKLN010000054.1, on the reverse strand, counting down.
GGGCGATCAGGGCATCGAAATCCCGGCACTGGATCTCCTTGGCCAATTTCAGATGCTGTTTGGCCATCTTGAAGAACACCTCGATGTCCCAGCGTTTGCCGTAGATGCGCACGATATCCTCATCGGCCAGGTTCTGTGTCGGTTGACAGCAGCGCCAGCCAGTCCTTTTTGCGTTTGTCGCGCACAAACACCAGCTTGGCGGCAACCTCATCCTTGAGCATGACATTGGCACTGGCCAGGATCTTGGCGCGTCCGCGACGTTTTTTAAGCCTGCGGTAGATGGCCTTCAGATCCAGAGACTGGCCGTTGAAGGTGTAGTGAATACGAGGCGACTTTTTCACCATGCCGATGACCTTCAGGTGCTGGGCCAAGGTGACAACGGTTGCCGGCATGGTAAACCAGCTGTCCATCAGCAGGTACTGGGCCGATACGCCCGCGGCAAGGATCCGCTTGACCATGGCCTCCAGATGCGCGGTGGCTTTCTCGGTGGCCTCTTTGCGGCGCTGATAGGCGCAGCAGCGTTTGTCCAGGGTCTTGTGGCTGTCGCACAAGCCGCTTTTTGGCATCCGCGGAAGACAACAGGGCAAAATCCATGGGCAGACAACTGGTGCCATCCGACCAGCAGATGGTGAGCATCCGAAAGCCTTTTAAGAAGCGGCCGGTACTGTGATCCCAGACGCTTGAGAGCAGTTCCACCCATTTAGAACGGGAGCGGTCATACGGGCTGTCATCGATGATGAGCACCGATTCGCGCTCATCGCTGGTAAGCCGGTTGAAGACACCAAACAGCCTTCGGCCCAGGGCAAGCAGCAGACGACGCCAGTTATAGGTCTCGCCCTTGAGCAACTCGTAGGCGGCGTCTTTGCCGAAGGGCAATTCGCTGTTGAGCACGATGCCGCGGAAGAAGTTCTTGCCGACAAAGGGCAGTGTGAATATGGCTTCTGTCAAAGAGCGAACACTATGGCCGTGATGTTTGCGCACCCCACATCGATGCATGAGGGTGGCGATTTTGAAACGGCCAAAGAAGTCATCGATTTTGCTTTGAACGTGAATGTGGGCTTGCGATTGGGAGGCGATGCTGGTATGGTCCATTTGAGCCCTTTCCTTTTGATATTATTGTGAATTCTCGCAAATCCACTATAAATCAATGGTCAGGGCTCTTCAAGTTATTTCTTCATGAAATCAACATGATAGACTTATTTTTTCGCCTCCCGAATCCATTCCCGAAAGTTGAGTTAAGAGGTTAAATGTTTCACAGGAATGAGTATCAGAGAGAATGGGACGGGAATTACATAATTAGTGGATAATCTATTTCACAATAATAAGAACTATTCTGTCAATAGGGAAGGAATGCTGGGTTCATATTTCTTGCCAGGAACCAAATATCACTCAATTTAAGATAGATTGAGAGTATCTCACAAAAGACTTAGCTGCTGAAACCTTTGATATCGGTCGCACATAAAAGGTCAGACCAATTTGTATTTTGAAATGAATACCGCAGCTATCGTTTCTTCTTTTCGCTATCCTTGAGACCCTTCTCGATTAAAATCCTAATTGCCTCAGATTTGGTCTCAATTCGGTTATCAAACCGGAAATCGTTAATCCGCTCTAATAGCTCAGGGTCTGCGGCAAAAGTCAGTATGGGCTTTTCGGTAGGCATATTTGTTTCTTAATCCAATAAGGCGATATTTGCAATGTCTTGTTGACACCATATACTTATGTAATATATTAAGTTAATAACCTCATAAATAAATATCAACACAACCCCATAACCACAGTCAAACAATTCGAATAGATTTTGCGCTTGAAGGAACCCATACCCGTGAGGCTATGGGCGGTCACTGTGGACCGGGGAAAACCTTCAGGCGCTTTCTTTTTGAAAGGGAGGCAATATGGCCTGCGTAACTAAAAAGCGGGGAAACTGGGCGGTTGATTTTTACGATCATCACGGCAAACGCAGATTGAAGGTACTGCCGAAAGGTTCAACTAAAGCACAGGCGCGCAAGTTGCTGCGCGAAATCGAAAAACAGGTGGAACGGCGCACATTCATTCCCACGGCTAAAGTGCCCGTTGTTTTCTAAAGTGGCAAAGCAATGGCTTGAATACAAAAAGCCCAATCTGCGTGCCTCAACATGGTCGGTCTATGAAGGGCACACTCGAAACCATTTCGGGGAACTAAACGATCTGAGGGTCAACCTTATCAATACGGCCAGGGTCGAGAAGTTCATAACAGACCGCCAGCTTGAGGGAATGAACATCCTTACTCTGCGAAAGGTTCTCGTTACGCTCAATCAGATAATGGCCTATGCCGTGAGGCACGGATATATCCATTACAATCCGCTGCGGGATGCCGAGAGGCCGAGAGGGCAGGGGGCAGTTGATGATAAACCTATCAAGATATTGACCCCTGATGAAATCAACGCCTTCTTGGATGCAGTGGATGACCCGAAATACAATATGCTATTTAAGCTTGCCATTATGAGCGGTGCGCGTCAGGGGGAATTGTTGGGGCTTAAATGGTCGGATATTGATAGGGTCAACAATCAGATTCACATAAAACGGACTTTCAACAATCAGGCATGGTACCCACCCAAGTCAAGAACGTCCATTCGTAGAATTGATATCGGCCCTTCAACCATGACCGCACTCAAACGCTGGCGGTTGCAATGCCCAGTCACTGAGTTGAACCTTGTATTTCCGAATGAGGCGGGACAGCCCATAAATCACAACAACATGATCAACAGGTTCTTTGTAAAGGGCTTGGAAGATGCGGAATTGGAAACCATAAGATTTCACGATTTGCGGCATACCTATGCAAGCTTGCTTATCGAGCAGGGTGAGAACATTAAATACATCCAGACTCAACTGGGGCACTCAAGCCCCACCGTCACATTGAACGTTTATGCCCACCTCATGAAAAATACCAATCAGGGTGCTGCCAGGGGTCTTGAAAAGGCGGTTTTTGGAAC
>CAWKLN010000053.1:0-59875 GCA_963850465.1 uncultured delta proteobacterium | reverse complement strand
CTATCAGAAAAAACATGATCAGGCCACGACCAACCGTTTGCATGTGCAGCGATTTGAATGTCATTTCGGACTCCTTTCATTTCGTGGGAATAGTCGATTTCAGATGAATCCGATATTAGAGAATCCGCCCCGAAAGACAATTCAAATAAAAGTAAAAGAAATCCAGCGCAAATTTACATTTCTTTTGCATTTCATGCCGGTCACTGCGGTAGGGACAAGCACGCCCGCCATAGGTTTTCATGTCAGGCGATAGCGGACAGGCCGCACAAGTCAGGGGATTCCGGTTTTCACCGGAATAACGAAATGGAGACGTACCTTTGCAGACGTGAGGCTTCCCGTCCGCGGAGCGGGAGGCCTCAGGTGGTCCTCCTCGAGGAGGGCTTGAAAACGGGTTTTGACTTTATGATATTTTTTGCGAAGCCTTGGGTTCAATACCCCATCGCTTGCGACGCTAAGAATGAATGGACCCTTTACAGATACCCCGTCCGCTTGTGGCGGGAAGATTCATTTCCCATTGTCCCGCGCCGAGCATCGGCGAGGCGGACGGCCATAAGCGCGCGGACTGTCTGAGTCCGCCGTAAGGCGGGCGAGTTTCCGCGTGCGCCGACCGGGCGACGACGCGCAGGATCACGCGGGACACGGGCGTTTTCTTTTGCTTCGTTTTCGGTCACGTGACAGCAAATGAAGAAACCATTTCAAAAAAGTACACCAGATCGGTCAAATCTCTCCGGGTCCTCCACCCGAGGGGAGAGTTTAGATCAAAATAAATTTTTCAGGGGTAATTGACCGCCACACCCTTTCAGCGGCTGTGGCGGCTCGGGGGATACTGGCAGGCCACTTAAAGAAGGATTTGGAAGGGATCCGCTGGTCCTAACGAGACAACGGATTGCGAGCAGTGTCAAATCGTCTCCCGCCAAAAGGATCAGGCATCATCCTGGGTGGGGTCGGAAATCAGGATACGGCGTCTCGATGCATTCCGGGCAGACACTGTGGCTGAAATCCACATCGGTTCGCTGTCGGATGTAGACATCCACCTGACGCCAATAGCCTTCATCGTCACGCACGTTCTTACAGAACGAACAGATGGGCAGACCGCCCCAACGTTATCGGGCTTTCCCCATGCCGTTGATCAGCGCCGGATCGATAGGGAAGCTTTATCACGGGTGCCCGTTACGGGCCGTAATGACAAACGCAGGCGGGTTTTCCAGGTGGCGCTTAACCGTACACATGCCCGCCACCCGGATAAGGGCGCGTCGATACTTTTCGGGAAAATCAGCCGGCAGGGTGATTTCGATGGCGATGTTCTCGGCCAGGTGGGCTTGGTCATTCCAGCTGTTGGTCATTTTCAGGGCGATGCCCTCGGTGGGCAGGTCTCTTTCACGACAGAAAGCCATCACATAGTAGCCGGCGCAGGTTGCCAGCGACGCCAAAAACAGGTCGAAGGGCGAAGGGGCGGTGTTCGTGCCGCCGTCCGCCAGGGGTTGGTCGGTGGAAATCTTGAAATCACCGAACCGGGCATCGATCACGAGACCACCGGGGGATTGAACGTGAATATCCATATTTCTGAGGCTCCTTTCGGATGATAATCAGCGTTGTTCATAGATAAAAAAGGCGCGCTGGTCAAGTTGACCGGCCGGCGATGTTGCGTTCGTCAAGGACTGAAGCCTCGCGACCGGGCGATACCGCGGGCGGCCCGGCACCGCCTCAAAAATAGACGGCCGCCGGATCGATCTGAAGCATGGTGCTGACCGAGACCCAACGACCTGCTCTTATCGCAATTGACAATCGATCGGGTGTGCTTAATTGATGTGTGTATTCAAATCATGAACGGGGCCGATGCTTTCGATCACCCGATACCGAAAACCATAACGCCTCCCGCAGGCTGTTCACAAGGAGTCTCCCATGAATCGCAAACCATTAGACGAGGTCATTGAAAAAATTGGTGAGGCCTATCGTCAGGATATTTCCGAAGGATCCCGTTATTATGTCGAAGTAAACATCGGCAAACAGGCGGAAGCGCTTGGCTATAATGATATTCAGCAGAAGTACCGCGATGCATTTGCCGTGGTGCCCCTGAAGCAGGCCGTGCCGGGCATGAAGGTGCGCATCGACGGCCGGACATTTGTGAACTATGCCCAGTTCGAATCCGGGATTGCCATCCCCGGATACGTTGCCAGGGACACCGGATTGGCCTTTAAAACATTCGTTCCCAACGACAGCATGATTCTCAACTGTGCCTGAAGAACACCGCACGCGCGGCGTGTGGGGCCTGTCCGTGGAACCGGTTGCCGATCAACCGGCGGCAGACCCCTATTTCGCCGCGCGGGCCGTAAACCCTTCCAGCGATTGATTGATCAGCGCAACCAGCGGGATTCCCCCTGGTTTGAAAGGAAACCCGATGACGACATCCTCCGACTTTTTCAAAATTTTTGACCATGATAAGAATTTTTTAGAAATCATGAAGATGCTGCTGCAATCCTCCATGGAATTGTCTTTCGGCGGTATTATGATTACCGAAGCCTCCCCCGGTTTCCCGATCCTCTACGTCAACCCCGCCTTCTGCCAGATGACCGGTTACGGGCCGCAGGAAATCCTCAGTCAATCCCCCGCCATACTGCAGGGCCCCAAAACGGATGCCGCGGTGCTGGAACGCCTCACGCGGGACGTCAATGCCGGGCGTCTCTTTCACGGAAGGGCCGTCAATTACCGCAAGGACGGTACGGAATTCATGATGGAGTGGAAGATTGCGCCCATCCGCAATGCGCGGGGCGAAATCAGCCACTATCTGGCCATTCAGAAAGACGTTTCCCACGAAAGGTAACCGATGCAGCCAAAGCCTTTAACCGGCATTGTCCTTTTTCCATGCGCGCCCCCATCGTCCCCGTCCATCGGTTTTCCCTGCATTCCCCTTCGCCTGTCGTAATAAACGACCGTTCGATCGTGCTTGAGTCTCCTCCCCGGCAGTGTTAATGAGAGTAAAAAATCGACTTCCTGAGGTTTGTCACCATGAATAAGACAATGACGCTGGCCGATGCGGTGGACCGCTACATCAAGGATGGCGACCACATTTCCATCGGGGGCTTTACCATCAACCGCAACCCCATGGCGGCGGTTTACGAGATGATCCGCCAGGGCCGACGGGACCTGCACCTCTACGCCCATTCCAACGGTCAGGGTGTGGATGAACTGGTCGGGGCCGGGTGCGTCGCCAAACTGGAAATCGCCTACGGCGGCAGCGGCCGTTTTGCCTCCACCTGCATCCGCTTCAAAAAGGCCGTGCAGGAGGGGACGATCGCCGTGGAAGACTATTCCAATTACCAGATGTCCCTGCGATTTCTGGCCGGCGCGATGGGGGTGCCCTTCCTGCCGACCCGCTCGGGGTTAGGGACCGACATCATCACGCGCTGGGGTTTTCCCCGTTCGATGCGCAAGGCCGATGCGAAACTTCCCGACCAGAAGCTTTGTGTCATCGACAACCCGTTCAAAGGCCACACCGATGCCCGTAAAGTCGTGCTGGTGCCGGCCATTCACACCGATGTCACGATCATCCACGTCCAGCAGGCGGATTGCCACGGGACGGCCCGGATCAAGGGCTTGCCCTTTGTGGATGTCGAACAGGCCAAAGCCGCAACCCACCTCATCGTCACCTGCGAAGAGCTGGTGGCGCCCGAAGAACTGCGCGACAATCCGGATTTGAATCAGATCCCGCCGTTTATCGTGGATGCCGTCGTGCATATACCGCATGGGGCCTATCCCACCGCCTGTTACGGCCATTACGACTACGATCCGGTTTTTCTCAAGCATTATGCCGGCCTGGCCAAGAACGAAACGAGCTACCGCACCTATCTCGACGACCATATTCGCAGCTCCGCCTCGCATGCGGAATTCCTGCAGAAAGCGGCCGGCGACCGGCTGGATGCCATCAAGGCCGACCCGTCCACCGGCTATGCCCGCAACCTCGACCGCCGATAGGACCGATGACGACCATGGATTACACGCCCAAAGAAATGATGACCATCGCCGCCGCCCGAACCATCCGCAACGGGGATATCGTGTTCTGTGGTACCGGCATATCGATGATTGCGGCGATGGCGGCCAAACATATCAGCGCTCCGGACAGCGTCATTTTTTTTGAAACGGGTGCGATCGACTCCCACCTCGAGGAGGTCCCCCTGGCGGTGGCCGACCCCCGCGTCATGTACCGTACGGCCGTCAACGGCAGCCTGCTGGATGCCTTTGCCACCATGCAGAACCGAACGACCGGCAAGCGGGTGGTCGGCATTCTGGGTGCGGCCCAGATCGACCCCTACGGAAACTTGAATTCGACGGTCATCGGCGATTATGCGTCGCCCCGGGTAAGATTCTCCGGCAGCGGCGGGGCCGCCGACGTGGCCTCCTTTGTCAGCCGCACCATCATTTTTATGCAGCATGAAAAAAGAAAGTTCGTTCCCCAGGTCGATTATGTTACCAGCCCCGGCTGGCTATCCGGCGGTGACGCCCGCCGCAGGGCCGGTCTGTGCGAAGGCGGCCCTTATCTGGTGATCACCAACATGGCGGTCATGGGCTTTGATGACAACGATCATCGCATGTTTCTGAAAACGGTGTATCCCGGGGTGCAGGTCGCCGATGTCGTCAATCATACGGGATTCGACATCGATATTTCCCGCGTTGCGCCGACCCCGCCACCCTCCGCAGAAGAACTGCGCATCCTGCGCAACGTCTGCGACCCCCAGAAATTAATTATAGGCTGATCCATCGGGCCGCCGCCGCAACCCCACCCGCTTATTACCGAAACCTGCCTGTTGCGCCCTGCCACCATCATACCCTCGCAGGTCTATTCATATCGCCATTAACCATCCCAATGGTTGTCATTCCGGCGAAAGAGGCTGTGTTGTAATTACAAAATGGACGCTTTTTCATCCCGTCATGCCGGACCCCGATCCGGCATCCAGGGTTGTAACACCTGGAAAAAAAAATGGATTCCGGGTCAAGCCCGGCATGACGTATTTCGTGCTTTCAGCTGCCGGATTTTTAAGAGGCTTTTGGCCACAAAAGCGTTGACAAAGACCCTACATATTATTATATGTGCATATGTTTATTTTTAATCAATCAGACACGAGAGGAAGCCATGGTCATCAGCAAAGCGCGCGCGCAAGACACGATTGAAACCTGCATCACCAAGGGCATTCACCGCGACACCATTCGCTCCGTCAAAGGATCCATGCCGGACCCCATCCACCTGTACGACCTGGCGGACCTGTTCAAGCTCTTCGGCGACAGCACGCGGCTGGGCATTCTGTGGGCGCTGAGCGAGTCGGAAATGTGCGTCTGCGATCTTTGCGCCCTGCTCAAGATGAAACAACCGGCCGTGTCCCATCAACTCAAAAACCTCAAGCAGACCCGGGTCGTCAAATCGCGCAGGGACGGAAAAGTCATTTACTATTCATTGGATGACGACCATATCCGCAAGCTGTTGAACCTCGGCATGGAACATATTCTGGAAGCATAGACCACGATAGGAAACCGGTATGACGGTCATCGAATCGACAATACAAAAGTTCCGCTTGAAAAACCTGGATTGTGCGGCATGCGCGGCGAAACTCGAACATGGGCTCCAAAAGGCCGAAGGGGTTGAAGATGCCGTGGTGGATTTCGTCAACCAGACCCTCTTTATCAAAACCGCCGATACGAAGCATCTGCGGCAAGTCATACGTGCCATCGATCCCCAGGTGGAACTCGTGGCGCCATCGGAACGGCCGGCATCCCCGCAACCCGGCGATGCGTCCCGCGGAATGAACTTCCGCAAAGAATTAGTAATGCTTGTCGCGGCAACCGTTCTATTCGGATGGCTGTTGTTTTACGAAAACGGTTTCTTCAAAACCGTGCTGCACCCATGGGAGATCATGATAACCCTGGTCGCCTATCTGTTGGCAGGCGGTAATGTCCTTGCCAATGCGCTCAAAACCATCCGACGCGGCACGCTCTTTGATGAAAATGTGCTGATGGTCATTGCCACCGCTGGCGCCATGGCGATTCAGGCCTATTCCGAGGCCGTGGGTGTCATGATTTTTTTTAAAGTCGGTGAACTCCTGCAGGAAAGGGCGGTTTCCCGTTCGCGCCGCTCCATTCATGCCCTGTTGGCGGCCCGGCCGGATCACGCGTTTCTGAAAACACCCAAAGGGTTGCGCACGGTGGCACCCGAATCCGTCGAGATCGGTGACCTCATCGTGGTGAAACCGGGCCAGAAGATTCCTCTCGATGGCGACGTGCTGGAAGGCCGGTCGCATCTCGACACCTCCGCCCTGACGGGCGAACCCGTGCCGCTATCGGTGAAACCCGGCGACCCGGTCATGGCCGGCCAGATCAGCAATACCGGTGCCTTGACGGTCAAAGTCACACGGCCTTTCCGGGAATCGTCCATTGCCCGCGTGATGGATCTTGTTGAGAATGCCACGGCCCGCAAAGCCAAGACTGAAAAATTTATCACCACGTTTGCCCGTTACTACACCCCGGCCGTTGTGCTGATTGCCGCCGGCATTGCCTTTCTGCCGCCCCTGATAGCAGGCGCTTCCTATCAGACATGGATCTATCGCGCGCTGGTGCTACTGGTGATCTCCTGCCCCTGTGCCCTGGTCATCAGCATCCCCCTGGGTTACTTCGGCGGTATCGGCAGTGCCTCGCGGCGCGGCATCCTGGTCAAAGGATCCAACTATCTCGATGTCCTGGCCGCTGTTAAAACGGTGGTCTTCGACAAGACCGGCACCCTCACAAGAGGCATTTTCCACGTCAAAGAGATTGTCAGCCGGAATGGTTTTTCCAAGGAACAGCTCCTGGAATTTGCGGCGGCGGCCGAATGGAAGTCCAGCCATCCCATCGCCACCTCGATTCTGGCGGCGTTTGAGAAGCACGGCGGACGGATGGAAACCGCCCTGCTTTTCGACCACACCGTCCACGCCGGACAGGGCGTCAGCGCCCGTTATGGCGAACGATCCCTCCTGGTCGGCAATGACAACTTCCTGCATTTGAACACCATCGATCATGACCAGTGCGAATTCGACAACACCGTCGCCCACATCGCCGTCGACGGCCGGTATGCCGGTTACATCACCATCGGCGACGAAGTGCGGCCGGATGCCCGCGATGCCGTGCAGGCCCTGCGAGACCAGGGGGTTGACCACATCGCCATGTTGACCGGCGACAATGCCTGTGCCGCCCGGGCGGTGGCCGGTCAACTGGGGCTTGACAGCTATTACGCCGATCTGCTTCCGGAAGAGAAAGTCGGCATTTTGGAAAAGATCGAACGCGCCCGGCCTAAAGGCAAAATCGCCTTTGTCGGTGACGGGATCAATGACGCCCCGGTCATCGCACGCGCCGATGTGGGGCTTGCCATGGGGGCCCTGGGAAGTGACGCCGCCGTTGAAACCGCCGATGTGGTCCTGATGACGGACTCCCCCCTCAAAATGGCCGAAGCCATGTCCATCGCCAAACAGACCCGGCGTGTGGTCTGGCAAAACATCATCATAGCGTTTACGGTAAAAGGCGTTTTCATCACCTTCGGGGCATTCGGCCTGGCGACCATGTGGGAGGCGGTGTTTGCGGATATGGGAACGGCGTTGCTGGCCGTGGCCAATGCCACGAGGATCCTCAGGCGGCGGGCGGGATAGTCTGTCACGTCATGCCGGCGACCCCGGCATGGGTCCCTAAGGTTGGGTAAGGTTGGTACGGGAACTTCCTGTTAATTGGTTAAGACCCCGGTTTCATGAATTTGATGCCGATTCCCTTTCCATCGAAGCGGACGATAGCGCCTTTCTGTTTCCCTTCGCCACCACCGTCTTCAAACGGCCCGGCAACGGTGACCTCCTGACCGGCGAAGAAGAAATCATCCGTTTCGATATAGGTGCCGCCCTTGCTGACGTTCCTGATCACGCCTTCGTGCAGCCTCTGTCGCGTTAAAAAATGCGTTTCCTCGCGACATGGCTTGCGGTCGTGTCGACGGCTTTCCTTGGTGGACGCTGCGCTTTTATCCCCGGCGTCGGCAGCTTTCTGATCGGTCATGGTTCACCTCGGTAGATATCTTATTCTGGTTTTAGAAGCTGTCTGAACCTCCCCGAACATTGACAGGACAAGATGATGCGTGATGCGTAAGCCCAATAGCAGCAACCTTTTCACGGTGGTGCCGTCGCTCCCGCGGCCCTGTCACAGGACAATTCCATCTCACTGTTACACGAAATATCCAATTAGTCAATGAATCCTGATTGTTATGAAATATCTTCGGAGAATTCCGACGGTTTCGTAAAACATCGGATAATAGACCAACCGCGGTCATCCCCGGCGCAGAAGGCCGTGTCACAATTAAAAAGCAACATTCAACAGGGTTTTGTCATTCCGGGCTTGACCCGGAATCCCGTTGTTTCTCGCGGTCTTACAAAACTGGATGCCGGATCAGGTCCGGCATGACGGGCACAAATGGAATGCTTTTCTGAATTATGACACAACCTCGCAGGTCGGGATCGCGGTGCAAATCCCCGTCAGTATTGAAGCGATTCCGGCCTGCGCTGGAAAGGCAACCTTGGGATATTCAATGACGCGAGTGATAATCTATCGGTAGCAACGAAACGGCCGCCGGCTTGAGAAGCCGGCGGCCGTTGCGCGATTGCAGGACCGTGAATCACCTCTTGCAGATCTTGAAGACATTGGATCGACACCTGCTAGTAGCGCCACCCCAGAATCCCCGCCGTGATGACATTGGCGACGATCGCAATGCCATACAGGGATCCCACGGTGATCACCTTGGCGCGCAGGGTTTTCATTCCGATGACCAGCAGCGCCGCAACGAAAAAATGAAAATAGCCGAAGAAGAAGATCAGCCACACACCGCCGAACGAGCGGTTCCAGAAAGGATATTCCCAGACCAGGTGCCCGCCCATATTCAGCAGGCATTCCACGAACACGCAGAAAACGGAATAGCCGATGGCCCAGAACCACCAGTCGGGGATGCCCAGGATCTTGTCGTGCCGGTTTTCCGACAAGGTGTAGTAGTAGATGATTCCGGCGATCAGGAACATAAAAATGATTTCGATGTTCCAGCCCACCATGGTGCGCAGGGCCGTGTCCCCGGGGGCCGTCCAGAAGGCCGACCGCTGGCTGAGGTGCAGCACCCAGCCGTTCCAGGTTTCGTTGATGCAGTCCATGCCGAAAATGGTCAGCCCGGCCAGGACCGCATTCCAGTTGCCCGTATGGCGGGCCTTGTGGATTTCCACGGCGTAGATGTACAAAACAATGGCCAGCAGCGGGATGACATACCATTTCAACATGCTGAGGTCGCGAAGTCCGTCGAGCGCTTGCAGGGATGCCGGGGTCATCTATTTTCCTCCTTTAAAGTTATAGGATTACATGAGCAGGTATCTAATTTTTTCGAAACCGCCAAATCGAACCCTGCTATCTTCCAAATCGATCCCGCACCAGACCTTCTATCTCGCCCTTGCGATGACAGGCGACCCGATGCCCCTCGGAAAACACTTCCAGAGGCGGCTCTGCCGCGCGACAGCGTTCGATGACAAAGGGACAGCGGGTGTGAAAACGACATCCCTGCGGCGGGTTCAGCGGGCTGGGCACATCTCCCTGAAGCACGATGCGATGGCTGCGCCGGCTGGCATCCGGAATGGGAATGCCGGACAACAGGGCATGGGTATAAGGGTGGCCGGCCTGGGTAAAAAGCGTCTTGGTGGGGGCTATTTCAACCACCTTGCCCAGGTACATGACCGCCAGCCGGTTGCTGATGTATTTCACCACCAGCAGGTGATGTGTCACGAACAGGTAGGTCAGTTCCAGCCGTTGTCTCAATTCCTGCAGCAAGTTCAGGATCTGGGCCTGCACCGAAACGTCCAGGGCCGAGGTGGGTTCGTCCAGCACCAGGAATTCCGGGTGGGTGGCAATGGCGCGGGCCACGGCGATACGCTGCCGCTGCCCGCCGGAGAATTCGTGGGGGTAGCGCAGGTAGTGGTCTTTGGTCAGCCCCACCATATGCAACAAATCCAGGACGCGCTCTTCCAATTCGCGGCTGCCCAGGGAGGGCTGTTCACGCAGGGGTTCGGCAATAATGTTCTTCACCAGCATGCGCGGATTGAGCGAGGTCGTCGGATCCTGAAACACCATCTGGAGCCGCCCCCGAATGCCCTCCCGCGTGAGGGCCCTGCGCGGCATGGCGGCGATATCCATCGGCTCGTGGCCATTGCCGCCATGATAAACGATCTTTCCCCCGGTGGGTCGAAGCAGTCGGATGATGGCTTTGCCCGCGGTCGTCTTGCCGCAGCCCGACTCGCCCACCAACCCCAAACACTCTCCCCGGAAGATATCCAGGTCGATGCCGTCCAGCGCTTTCACGGACGCCACCTGGTGCCGGAGAACGCCGCCCCGCACAGGATAGTGCTTCTGCAGATCGCGCAGTTCGAGCAGTCTTTTCATGGGGCCTCCCCCGCACGCGGCCGATCGGTATAAAGATAACAGGCCACCGTATGATCGGGGCCGACGGCCACGGTTTCCGGAAAGGCCTTCCGGCAGATGTCCCGGGCGTCGGGACAACGGGGATGAAAACGGCAACCGGCCGGCGGGTTCACCAGGTTGGGCACAGCACCCTCGATACTCCGCAAGGGACCCTCCTGGTGCAAACGGGGCACGGCTTCCAGCAGGGCCCGGGTATACGGGTGGCGGGGTGAATGGAAGAGGTCGCCCACATTGGCCACCTCGCAAAGATTGCCGGCATACATGACCCCTACCCTGTCGCAGGTTTCGGCCACCACGCCCAGATCGTGGGTAATGAGCAGGATGGAAGTGATTTCCGTCTGCTTCAAACGACGCAGCAGATCCAGGATCTGGGCCTGGATCGTTACATCCAGATTCGAGGTGGCCTCGTCGGCAATCAAAAGCAACGGACTGCAGGCCAGGGCTATCGCAATCACGATACGCTGTTTCATGCCCCCCGACAGGTTGTGCGGATAGAGTCTGACCACATGTTCCGGGTTGGGGATACCCAGTTTGTCAAGAATATCGACGGATCGTCGCAGGGCTTCCTTCTTGAGACGCCCCTGCCATCGTTTCAGCAGGGGTATTTTACTGGCCAGCACAACGCGCGCGTCCCGGGGGTTGACGGCGGCACGGGCATAGAGCTTTCTCTGAAAAGCGCCCAGGAGCGACGGCGATGCCTGCTCGGACGCCCCCCATTCTTCGAGCACCCGGGCGCACATCGCTTCCTTTTTATGGAAAAGAAAGCTTTCCGCCACCTGGTCGCCGATGCTCATGATGGGGTTCAAGGCCGCATTGGGCTCCTGGAATATCATGGAGATCTGATCGCCCCGCAACTGCTCCAGGTAGGCTTCGGACTGCTGCAGCAGATCGATGCCCCGGCGCTGATCCGCCGGGTCGAAAAATGCCACGACCTTGCCGCCCTCCACCCGGCCCGGCTCCTGGATGATGCGCATCATGGAGCGCACGGCAACGCTCTTCCCGCAGCCGGACTCGCCCACCAGGCCGAAGGTGACACCGTGATCCACCACCAGGCTGACCCCGTTCAGCGCACGAACAACCCCTTCGTAGGTGTAGAAATTGGTGACCAGGTTTTCGGTCTGTATCAGCGTCGTCATATTCGGGGCGTGTCTTTCCTGTTATGCCGACCCAGAGCAGTAGGTCTTCGGTTAACCCCCATAAGGGGAAAAATGTTGTACAGCCGCCGAACGATTCCCTTTGTCCCGCGCCGAGCATCGACGCTGCGGGCGGATTAAAGTGCGCGGACTGTCTGAGCGCTGCTGAAAGCAGGGCGAGTTTCCGCGCGCTCCGACCGTTGCGGCGACGCGCAGGGTAGAGCGGGACACGGGCGGTTTCTTTTCGTACCTTTTCTTTTCCGAAAAAGAAAAGGTACAACAGGCAAATAGAACGGCTCTCCGGAGCGGCAGAACCTTTCAGAACTATCCACTAAAGACGAAGATTATAGATCGATACCCGTCCATCAACGTCTCCATTCGAGACAATTATCTTCGCCGCAACTTGGGGTCGAACGCATCCCGCAGGGCATCCCCGATCAGATTCCAGGCCAGGACGAACAGGATGATGCAAGCCCCCGGGATGGCGATGGTGTACCAGAAGCGCAGGGGGTCATCCGGCGGCCCCACGATATAGTTGCGGGCCAGGGCCACCATCTGACCCCAGTCGGCATACCCCTTGGGCGCCCCCAGCCCCACGAAACTCATGAAAGAGGCCGTGATCACCATGGAGCCCATGTCCATGGAGGCCATGATCAGCACCGGGTAGATCGCGTTGGGCAGAATATGACGCAGAATGATTTTGAGGTCGGAGACGCCCATGATACGGGCCGCCTGCACGAAATCCTGGTCCCTGAGGGTCAGGATCTCCGAACGCATGACGCGCACGTACCAGCGCCACTGGATCAGGGCCAGGGCGATCATGACCTTGTCGAGGCCCCGGCCGAAGGCCACCACGATGGCCATGGCCAGCACCAGGGTCGGGATGGCCCACATGACATCCGTGACCCGCATGAGAATTTCATCGATCCACCCGCCGTAATAGCCGGATATAGCCCCCAGTCCGATCCCGACGAAACCCGATATAAACACCACGAAGAGACCGATCTTGAAGGCCGTGCGCGTGCCCCACACGACGCCGTAATAGATGTCGTACTGGCCCGAGGTGGTACCGAAAATCGCGTTTTCGTCCGGCGCTTTGGGCGTCGGTGAAAAGCCTTTGTGGGGCATCTGGTAGGGGTTGTGGGCATATTTGGGCGGTGCCAGCAGCGGCGCGAAGACGGCCACGCCGACAAAGAACAGCAATACCGTGAAACCGATGACGGCCGACGGATTCCGGAAAATACGGTAGAGCGTATACTTCAATTCGCGCAGGCGCGGATGGGTGTTATCCATAACGGTTCACCATACAATCTAATTCAACCGAATGCGCGGATCGATATAGGCGTAAAGGATATCGATGGTCAGGTTGGTGACCACGAACACCAGTCCCATGAACAAACAGATGCACATCAACACGGGCATATCCAGCTGGGTGGCGGATTCGGCCAGCCACCAGCCGATCCCCTGCCGGTTGTAGACCACTTCCACGGCGATGCTGCCTTCCATGGACATGGCCACCAGCTGCCCCGCCACGGTCACCACGGGCAACAGGGCATTGCGGCGGGCATGTTTGTAATGGATCGTCTTGCGGTCGGCACCCTTGGCCCGGGCGGTGAGAACATAGTCCTTGGAAAGTTCCTCGATGATGCCCGAGCGCATCACCCGCATGTTGAGGGCCACCACCACGATCACATAGGTCGCAATCGGCAAAACCAGATGATGCAGGGCGTTCAGGGCGATGTCCGGCCGGCCGTTCAGCAGGCCGTCGATGGTGAGCATGCCGGTATAAGGCGGTATACTGCTGCGGGTGATTGATGATCGACATGGCCAGTTCATCGCTCAGGACACCGGGCGAGAAGAGCTGAAAGTAGCCGTAAAATACCATCAGCAGAACCAGGGCAAAAAGAAACGTCGGCAGCGACCACCCGATAATGGCAAATATGCGTGTGCTGTGATCGATCCAGCTGTCCCGGTGGATACCGGAGACGGACCCCAGCCATATCCCCAGGAAAATGACAATGGGGGCGGCGTACAGATTCATCTCCAGGGTGATGGGAAAATAGCGCCAGAAGGCTTCCCCCACGGGGCGCGCCGCCACCAGGGACCAACCCAGGTTCCCCCGGCTGACCTCCTTGATCCAGCGCACGTACTGGATGTAAACGGGCTCGTCGAGACCGAACTGCTTGATGATGCGGGGGATGTCCTTGGCCTGCTGGGGCGTGGTGACATAGGCGGCCGCCCGGCGCTCGGGGCTGAAAGTCATCAGGATGCCGAACAGCAACACCGACACGCCGAAGAGCACAAAGGTCAGAAAGAAAAACCGCCTGAGAATATAGGTGTGCATAGGCTCCCTGGGAAAGGGGGGGAAAGTCCAGGCATAAAGCCTTAACAATCCATCATGCTTCCTTGTGATCTCATCTATGGGTTGCGCAGGTTCCCCTTTGTCACGAGGCCGAGCATCGAGGCTGCGGACGATAAAGACGCGGCGACTGTCTGAGCCCTGCTTTACGCAGGGCGAGTTTCGGCGCGTCCGTCCGCAGTCACGACGCGCAGGACAACCTCGTGACAGGGGCGTTTTCTTTTGGTTCGTTTTCTTTCACGTGAAAGAAAATGAACAAACGCTCTTTGCTAATCGTCAGCGGAGTTATTCTCTCACCGCCGTGGAATCATTTCCCATGAGGCGCGCATCTGCGCTAAGACTTCCCCATATTACTCTTTCCGAATCTCCATCAGCATCTCGTTGGCATCCATCAGCATGGGGTTGGGTGTGTAGCCCTTGACCCAGTCGCGATAGGCCCGCACCACGATCTGCTGGTAGAGCGGCACGGCAATGGCCTCTTCGTAGAAAAGATCCTGCAGCCGGGAATATATTTTGCCCCGCTGGTGCCGGATCGATGGTGGCGATGCCTTCGTCGCACAGGCGATCCACCTCATCGTTCTGGTAGGCCATGTAGCGGCCATAGACACCCTGGGAGTGCATGAAGGTGTAGACAAAATTATGGGGGTCGGCATAATCCGCGCCCCACCCGATCAGAAAGAGCGGGTACATGAAGTTGCGGTACTTGACCAGATAGTCCTTCCACTCCACGTTGCGCACTTCGATCTGGAACTTGGGATTGAGGGACATGATGTTTTCGGCCAGCATCAGGGCCGCGGCTTCGCGCATCTCGTTGCCCGTATTGTGGGTGATGATCATCTTGAACCCTTTTTCCCACAACTGGCCGCCGAAAGCCTTCTTCATGTATTCCGCCGATTTCGTCAGATCGAAGGCATAGACCGGCACCTCCTTGTGAAAAGCCAGACCCTCGATATTGGGGCTGGTGGGCATGACGACCAGGCCGTTGAAGACGTCTGCGGCATAAGTGGCGCGGTCGAAAGCGTGCAGGAAGGCCTTGCGCACGTTCATGTCGCTGAAGAAGTCCGGGGGGATGCCCTCGCCGTCCAGTTTGCCGCTGCCGATATTGGGGTTGCCGGTGGGGTTGATCTTCTGGCAGAAGAAAGCCATGGTCACCGAAAGCTGGGGGATTTCATAAAATGTGAGCCCTTGCATGGCCTTGACTTCGGGCACGTAGGGATTGTCCACGGTCACGCGATCGGCATCGCCGTTCTGGAGCATGAGCTTGCGCGTGCTCCATTCCTTTACGTATTTGATGATGGCGGTTTTGATCTTGGCCGGACCGCCCCAGTACCCGTCGAAGCGCTCGAACACGAACTGCTTGTTGGGTTCCCAGGATTTCATCGTGTAGGCGTTGGTGCCGTTGGCAATCTTCTGCAAAGGCTCGTGCCCGGGCGCCGGGTTGTTGAATTTGTCCGCGCTGGCCAGTGACCCGTCCCAGCAGCCGTTGGCCACGCACCATTCCTTGCTCATGACCACCGAGGAGGAATACGCCAGAATCCCCATGAAGGGCGGATAGGGATTGGGCAGATGGAAAATCACCTGATCCCCCTTCGCCTCGACACACTGGTCGATCTTGTCCATGATGCCGGGGATGATCTTGCCGTCCTTGTCCCGGGTGGACCCTTCACCGGTGAGCGCTTCCAGCAGCATCCACATGGGACCGCCGTCCGGATCCGCGATCATGTTGCGCTTGAAGCTGTAGACCACATCCTCGGGGGTCAGTTTCTGGCCCTCGTGAAACATCACGCCTTTGCGGATGGTAAAGGTATAAGTCTTGCCGTCGGCCGAAATGCCGCCGTTTTCAAGGCTGGGTACTTCCGTCGTCAAGAGGGGTTTGAACTTGTCCGTATGGCTGCCGTCAAAAAATATCAACGGCTCGTAGATATTCCAGAGCCGCTGGGAAGAGGTGGTGTCATAGGCCACGCAGGGGTCCAGGGTGCGCAGGGTGCCATAGCTGGCGAAGACAAAGGTGTCCGGGTTTTTGACTTCGGCATGCGCTGTACAAACCAGTAAGGCCAGCAAAATGATGAGAAGATGGGAGAAGCATTTTTTTTTCATAACGCCTCCTTATGGGTTGGTGGGTCCTTTCGCAGCCATTCATGAGTTCCGAAGCGCCACGAAAGCACCCAAATTCAGAAATGGTGATTTTGTTCTGATCAAGGCCAAAAAACAATGTATGGATGGAACAGGTATAGGGCACAACCGGGATGCATCAAAAATTGACGATGCCGGTATAATTCCAGGGCGTGATGGCTTTCAGTTCGGTCTTGAGGTCATCCCCGATGGCCAATCCGTCAATGAATACGGCCAGCGCCTGCTGGTCGATGCTTGCATGGGTGCGGGTCAGGTCGCGCAGGGCCTCGTACGGATTGGGAAAACCCTCCCGACGCAGGACGGTCTGGATCGCTTCGGCCACCACGGCCCAGTTGGCCTCCAGATCGCTGCGGATGGCATCTTCAGAGAGGAGCAGCTTGTCCAGCCCCCGCAGGAGGGATTTGATGGCGATGACGATATGCGCCAGGGGAACACCGATATTGCGGGTCACGGTAGAGTCGGTGAGGTCGCGTTGCAGTCGCGAAATGGGCAGTTTGGCGGCCAGGTGCTCCAGCAGCGCATTGGCAACCCCCAGGTTGCCCTCGGAATTTTCAAAATCGATGGGGTTCACCTTGTGCGGCATGGTGGAAGACCCCACTTCCCCGGCCTTGATTTTCTGCCGGAAGTAATTCATGGAAATATAGGTCCACACATCCCGGTCGAAATCCAGCAGGATGGTGTTGAGGCGCTTCAATCCATCGCAGAAGGCCGCCAGATTGTCGTAGTGCTCGATCTGGGTGGTCACCTGGCAGCGGTTCAGCCCCAGGACATCGTTCACCAGGCGATCGGCAAAGGCGCGCCAGTCGACATCGGGGTAGGCAATGTGGTGGGCGTTGAAATTGCCGGTGGCACCCCCCAATTTGGCACTGAAGGGGACTGCCGCCAGCAGATCCATCTGGCGCTCCAGGCGCTCGACGAAAACATAGATTTCCTTGCCCAACCGGGTGGGCGAGGCCGGCTGGCCGTGGGTGCGGGCCAGCATGGGCACATCCCGCCACTGCTCCGCGCGGGCTTTCAATCCGTCGATCACCTGCCCGTAAAGCGGCCGGACGACTTTCTCCCAGGCCTCTTTCAGGGCCAGTGGGGAGGCCGTGTTGTTGATGTCCTGGGAGGTCAGCCCGAAGTGGATGAATTCTTTGCTGGCATCCAGTCCCAGCGCTTCGAATTGATCCTTGAGAAAGTATTCCACGGCTTTGACATCGTGGTTGGTCTCCTGCTCGATGCGCTTGACCGCTTCGGCGTCTTCCAGGCGAAAATCCCGGTAAATGGCCCGCAAGGCATCCAAACGCGCGGCATCCACGCCTGCCAGGGGCGGCAGGGGCAATTCGCACAGGGCGATAAAATATTCAATTTCCACATGCACCCGATAACGGATGAGGGCGCTTTCCGAAAAAAAGGCGGACAGATCCTGGACGGCCCTGCGATAGCGGCCGTCCACGGGCGAAATGGCTTCCAGAGAAGAAAATTCCATGGTATGGTTCGATCGTTTTCGGCAAAAGGGTAAAAGAAAAATGCTGTCCCCAGCGACGGATGCGCAGATGCTGACGTTCTCGCTATAGACGACTACCCCTCACAGTGTCAAGTAGGCCGTGCAGGACTTGCCAGCCGTCTGTCGGTGGTTCGTCAACCTGTTGCAAGAGCTATTCCGGCAACCACCGCCTGTGCGGCCTGGGATGCTGCCAAAGAAGACGTTCCATTCCCGTCGATAGGACAAAATGCCTTGAGGAGAACCCCATGACCACACGCACCATCCCCGATCGAAGCGCCATCGCGCCAAACCACCAATGGGATCTGACGCCCCTGTTCGCCGAAGATGCAGAATGGCAGACCCTGTTTGATCAATTGACGTCCGAGTTGTCGGGCTATGCGCCCCATCGGGGGCACCTGGGGGAATCCCCGGAGGCGCTCAAAGCGGCCATCACCTTCGATCTCGACCTGTCCCGGCGCATTGAAAGACTTTACACCTATGCCCATCTTAAAAATGACGAGAATAAATCCAACCAGACCTACCTGGCCATGTACCAGCGGGCCGTGAGCCTGTATACCCGGGCGTCCGAGTTGTCCAGTTTCATGCGCCCCGAGATCATGGCGATCCCCGCAGAGACCATGCAGGCCTTTTTAACGAGCGACGCGCTTGCGGACTACCACTTCTATCTGGACAAAATACTGCGCCACCGGCCGCACACCCTCACCGAACCCATGGAGAATATGCTGGCCATGAGCCGTGAGATGGCCCAGACCGCCTCCCAGGTGTTCGGCCAGCTCGACAATGTGGACCTGTCCTTCGGCACCATCAGCGATGGCGCGAAAGGTGAAATCGAGCTCAGCCACGGCAATTTTACCACGTTTCTGCAGCATCCCGATCGGGACATACGGCGCACGGCCTTTTTCCAGTATTACGCCGCTTATGAAAATCACCAGAACACCATCGCCGCCGCTCTGGCGGGATCGGTCAAGGCCGACCTGTTTTATGCCCGCAGCCGGGAACACGCCACCTGTCGCGAGGCGGCCCTGTTCGGTGACGATATCCCGCTGGCGGTCTACGACAACCTGCTGGAAACGGTCAAAACCAATCCGGACCCCCTTTTCGCCTATCTCGATTTTCGGCGGGACGCGCTGGGGCTCGAAGAGCTGCATTTCTATGACACCTACGTTCCCATCGTGCAGGACGTGGCTTTTGACATGTCCTATGAGGAAGCCGTCGCAACCTGCATCCAAGCGCTGGCGCCCCTGGGGGCGGCTTACACCGAAGTGCTCCAGGAGGGGCTGTTGGGGGGCTGGGTCGATCGTTACGAAAACCGGGGCAAGCGCAGCGGGGCTTATTCTTCCGGCTGTTACGATTCACCGCCCTACATCCTGCTGAATTACGACCGCGCCAACATCAACAGCCTTTACACCCTGATGCACGAGGCCGGCCATTCCATGCATTCCTACCTTTCCCGCCGGCACCAGCCCTATGTCTATCACGGCTATACCATCTTCGTGGCGGAAGTGGCCTCGACCTTCAACGAAACCCTGTTGAGCGCCCATCTGCTTGAGCACTACCGCAATGACGCGCGCATGCGGGCCTATATCTTGAACCGCGAAATCGACAACATTCGGGGCACCCTCTTTCGCCAGACCATGTTCGCCGAATTCGAGTTGCGCATCCATGCCCTGGCCGAGGCCCAGGAGCCCCTGACACTGGAAGTATTGACCGGTATCTATCGCGAGCTTCTGGCCGCACACTTCGGCGATCACCTGGCGCTCGATGATGCCCTGAGCCTGGAGTGCCTGCGCATCCCGCACTTCTATTCAGGTTTCTACGTCTATAAATACGCTACAGGGATTTCGGCGGCCATCGCCCTGGCCAACCGGGTCATGCAGGGCGAAGACGGGGCCTGTGACGATTATCTGCGGTTTCTGACCTTGGGGGGCAGCCGGTTCCCGCTGGACGAGTTGCTGGCGGCCGGGGTGGACATGCGGTCCCCGGCGCCGGTGGCGCAGGCCATCGCCTATTTCGGAAAGCTGGTGGCGTCGCTTGCAGTCGGCCTATCGCGAACTTTAAGCCGTGTGAATCAACGTGTGTAAGACGTCAGCAAGGCGGCCAGAAACTGGTAGACCCGACCCACGGATGGCACGTCCAGTTTTTCGTCCGGCGAATGGGGATGGCGCAGGTTCGGGCCGATGGAAATCATCTCCATTCCCGGCACCTTGTCACCGATCAAACCGCATTCCAGGCCCGCGTGGATGACTTCCACCACCGGTTCCTTGTCGTACAACCCGCCGAAGACTTCGCGACAACGCTTGAGAAGCGCGGCGGCCATGTCCGGCGCCCAGGCCGGGTGATGGTTCAGGCGGGTGGCCGATGCGCCGGCCAGGGTCGCCACCGCCGCAACGCGTTCCGTCATCTCGTCCATGCGTGACATGGCGGAGCTGCGCTGGCTGCTGATAATTTCAAGGGCATCCTCTTTGATGCGCACAATGGCCAGGTTGCACGATGTTTCCACCAGCCCGGCCACCCGGGTGGACATGCCGTGCACGCCGTGGGGCAGCGCATTTAGCAGGCGAACCGCCTGAGCGGCACTTTCAGGGCACAGCACGCGTTCCGGCAACGCACCCTCAGCAGCTTCGTAATGCACGAACAGGTTGGGTTCGGTGTCGGCGTGTTCTTCCCGAAAGACCTGTTCACCGATCTTCACCGCCTCGCGCACCTTAGATGCCTGTGCGGGCGGAAATGCCAGCAACGCCGATGCATCCCTTGGTATGGCGTTGTGGGCCGACCCGCCTGATAAAGAGACCAGCTGGACGCCTTCCGTTTCCTGCAGCCGCAACAACAGCCGACCCAGCAGGCGATTGGCATTGGCCCGCGGTTTGTGGATATCCACCCCGGAATGCCCGCCGCGCAGTCCTCCCACCACAATCCGGCCACCGCCGCAACCGGCCGGCAGATCCTCATAGGCCAGGGGCAGTCGGACGAGTGTTTCCTCGCCACCGGCGCAACCGATGGTGAATACCCCTTCGTCTTCAGAATCGATATTGATGAGGATGCGGCCTTCGATAAGGGAGGCATCGAGCTTGTGGGCACCGATCAACCCGCTTTCTTCGTCCACGGTGAACAGCAGTTCCAGCGGTGGGTGGCAAACCGCGTCGTCGTCCGCCAAGGCCAGGGCCATGGCCAGGGCAATCCCGTTGTCGGCCCCCAGGGTCGTGCCCTCGGCGTGGATCCAGTCCCCGTCACGCACCAGCCGGATCGGATCACGCTCGAAATCATGCGTCGACGCGGGTGTTTTCTCACAGACCATATCCATATGGCCCTGCAGAATTACCGTGGGCCGATCTTCCATGCCGGCGGTTGCGGGCACCCGAATCACCAGGTTACCGGCCGCGTCACTGCGGTATGGATAGCCATGCTCCCGGGCCCAGTCCATCAGCCAGGCCGCAACCTGGCTTTCGTTTTTCGAGCAGCGGGGTATGGCACTGATCGCTTCGAATAGGTCGATAATAGCGTTGGCCTGATTTTCCATGGCAATAGACATCCTTTTCATTTTAATCGATCGCATAAACCGTCTGGAACATGATTTTTTACGCATCCATCCGGCTTTTACCGGCGGCGATAATATGGCAAACCCTTCGGTAAGTCAAAACCAACCGGGCCGAGAACATCCCCTGCCCCCGCGGCGGACCCGCCCGGACGGCCAGGCTTGCCTCTCATCACAGGCCGAACGGTCTATAGGAAACCGTGCACCGTCAGGCCCAAGGGGCTTGAATTCCGATCGCGCTTTGGCAGCAACAAGGCTAAGCGCCGTCCGGACATCATAAAAGTATTGACCCCATCCAGCTGCGACCCTAAATTAGGCATCAGCACGCGGGTGCTCTCATCCCAAGCATATATTTTCATACTTCCCCATAGAAGCATGACCGGATACAAGGGTAATGGTATTGTCCGTGTCGAACAGCCCGGCAGTTGATGGCGATGTCAAATATGCCGCAGACATCACGCCTGGCTGACAATTCACAGAAACAACTTTTGATGGCGTTTGACGATTCCGATAACAATGATCATTTTTTTCAGCAATTGGAAGCAATGATGATGAACAAGACCAAACCGGTCCACCAAAGGAGGATGACCATGCGGAACCCATGCCTGATGATATTCACCGTTTTTCTCATCGCATTGATGGCGGGTCTGGCATCGGCCCAGGAACTGATCGTCTTTCCGGCCAAGGGCCAGAGCGACGACCAGATGGAGCAGGACAAATTCGCCTGCTATTCCTGGGCCAAAAAAGAATCGGGCTTCGACCCCATGGCGCCCCCTACCGCTACCGCGCCGCCACCCCAGAAGGAAGCCCAGCAGGGCGGTGTGGTTCGGGGCGCGGCCCGCGGCGCCTTGGTGGGCGTTGCGGTCGGCGCGATTGCCGGTGACGCCGGCAAAGGTGCCGCCATTGGGGCGGCCGGCGGCGGTCTTGTGGGCGGCATGCGGCGCAACGACCAGCGCCGCCGGGAGGAGCAGAACCAGCAGCAGTGGGAGCAGGACCAGGCCCGCCAGTACTCCCAGAGTCGCAATACCTATAATCGCGCCTATTCGGCCTGCCTCGAGGGCAAGGGCTATACGGTAAAATAAGAAAGGAATACAAGATGATGTTTCGAAATCTTATCATTATCGGGCTCCTGGCCCTTATCACCATGATGGCACCTACCGCCGCCATGGCGGCCGATTTTGACGGCAGCCGTCCCCTGCTGATCGCGATTATCGATGTGATCGAGTGCCAACCCGGAGGCGAATGTGAAAAAGTCTCGCCGCGGGATGCGCGCCTGCCCCGGTTTTTTGAAATTGATTTCGAGAAAAAGGAAATCAGCGAAATCGGAGACGCCCAAGATGAGCGCCGCACCGCGATTCAGAGCATGACCCAGGAAGAAGGCCTGCTGATTCTGCAGGGCGCCCAGAGCGGGCGCGGCTGGTCCGTCACCATCACGGAAGCCAGCGGCGAGGCCGTCATCGCCATATCCGATCCCTTGAGCGGTTTTGTCTTGTTCGGCGCCTGTACGCCGCGTTAATCTTCGGCCGGTGGGATGATAACCATAGAAACATTAACTGAGACCACGCCAGGGGCGGGGCAGAAAAGCCTCTGAGAGATACCCATCATCGAAGATGGATTGCGCCGCCTCCCGGTAATGGCAAGATTCGGACGGCTATGCACACCCGTATACGATCACAAGCTTTCGCGATCCCCTGGAACCTGTTCCTGATTTTGGTCGGATCATTTATTTTCGCCGTCGGTGTCAAGGCCGTGGCCCTGCCCCACGAGTTTATTTCAGGCGGCATGTCCGGCCTCTGCCTGCTGATTTATTACGCGACGCAATGGCTCTCACCCGGCATCTGGTATTTCATTATCAACATCCCGATCTTCATTGTCGGCTGGCTTTTTGTCAGCCGGCGCTTCTTTCTCTACAGCATATTCGGCATGCTGACCCTCTCTTTGGCAATCGAACTGGTGCATTTTAGCATTCCCGTCCAGGACCGCATGCTGGCCGCCATCGCCGGAGGCGCCATTCTCGGTGCGGGGGCCGGGATCACCTTGCATTCACTGGGGTCATCCGGCGGCAACGATGTCATCGCGGTTTTATTGAACCAGAAATTCAACATCCGCATGGGAACCTTTTTTTTTGGCTTCAACCTGGTGCTGTTCGGCTTCAGCCTGGGCGTTATCGATGTCGACCGGATTCTCTATTCGCTGGTCATGAGCTTCGTGACCGCCCAGATGCTCGACTACGTACTGACCTTTTTCAATCAGCGCAAAATCGTTTTCATCATCTCGGAGGCATCCGAACAGATTGCCGAGACCATTAACGAACGCCTCAAACGGGGGGGCACGTATTTATACGGACGCGGTACCTATACCCGTAAACACCGCAAAATCGTGATGACCGTCTTGAACAATTTCGAACTGAAACGTCTGGAAGAAATCGTGTTTGACATTGACCCGGACGCTTTCGTCATCATTGAAAGAACCTTCAATGTTTTAGGAAGGGGCTTTTCACATCGTAAAGTCTACTGAAAAAGAGGAACGATTCGTCATGGCCCAATCCCATCGCACAACCGAAAACCTTCTCCCCCGGGAGCCGATTGACAGCCTGGTCGATCCCCTGAAACGCTTCCTGCACATCGAAGCCGCCAGCGGTGTGGTCCTGCTGGTGGCCACGGTGGTGGCGCTGGTACTGGCGAACTTGCCGACGGCCGAGGGCTTCCTGGGTATCTGGAAAACCAAGCTCACCATCGGCCTGGGCGGTTTCCAGATGCATTATTCGCTGCAGCACTGGATCAATGACGGTCTGATGGCCATTTTCTTTTTCGTTATTGGCCTGGAAGTCAAGCGTGAACTGGTCATGGGCGAACTTCAGGATATGCGCCAGGCCGTCTTACCCATCGCGGCGGCCATCGGCGGCATGGTGCTCCCGGCCGGGGTTTACCTGGCAGTGCAGTGGGGGGAACCCGGTGCAAGGGGATGGGGCATTCCCATGGCAACGGACATTGCCTTTGTGGTCGGCTGCCTGGCGGTGCTGGGCAAGAGAATTCCCGGAAGCCTGCGTGTCCTGCTGCTGTCCCTTGCCATTACCGACGATATCGGCGCCATTCTGGTGATCGCCATCGGGTATACCGAGAGCATCAATATGACCGCGCTCATTTTGGCGGCAATGGGTTTTGTCGCTTTCCCGGTGCTGATTCGCGTTGGCGTTCGCGCTCCGGCGATCTTCTATGCGCTGATGGTGCTGACCTGGTTGGCGGTACACGAATCCGGCCTGCATGCCACCATCGCTGGTGTGATCTTTGGCCTGATGATGCCCACCCGGTCCTGGATAACGGAAAGCCGGCTGGAAGACATTGTGTGCAAGACCCGCCATTTTTTAGCGGGGGATGGTTGGATCAGTTCGGGAGAACGCTATGCCATGCTGCGCCAGATGGAGCAGGCTACGCGCAAGAGTATCTCGCCGTTGGAACGCCACGAGACCGCCCTTCATCCATGGGTGGGGTTTTTAATCATGCCCGTCTTTGCCCTGGCCAATGCCGGTGTCCCGGTCGAGGTGGCCGACATGGTCAATCCGGTGGCCTTGGCCACGGCGCTCGGCCTGTTTGTCGGCAAACCGGCGGGTATCCTGTTGTTCAGTTGGCTGGCGGTAGCATTTGGAATCGCCCGGCTGCCGGACGGCGTCAACTGGGGTGCCCTCCTCGGGGGCGGGTTTCTGGCAGGCATCGGGTTTACCATGGCGCTGTTTATCTCCAGCCTGGCCCTCAGCGGTGATATCCTGGATGCCGCCAAGGTGGGTGTCATGGTCGGATCGGCCCTGAGTGCCATGGTCGGAGTGACCCTGCTGATCGTCTTTCTCCCCAAACCGACCCCCTCCGATCAATAAATCACCGCGCCTGTCCGGCACATACAATAAAAGCCCGCTCCGGATAAATTCGGAACGGGCTTTTTCTTAGGCGGTTCTATTTTCGGAGCATTTATTCTTTCTGTTCATACTCCAGCATGACGGTCACGGTGCGGTTCAAAGCGCGGTTTTCCGGCAACCCGTTTCCGTACAAGGGATCGAAGGGCCCCACCCCCATGTGCGTGATCGTGTCCTGGGGTGTTTCCCCAAGCGCTTGCGTGATCTGTTCGTATACCGCCCTGGCACGCCGTTCCGACAACTGAAGGTTGTATTCCTCTTTGCCGATATTGTCCGTATGCCCGACGATAGCCACCGTGGCCGCCGGGAATTGACGAATGCGCGCAACGATCGTTTCGACCACGGCGGCGTTGCGTTCTTTAATCTTATCACTGTTGAAATCAAACAGGATCAGGGCATACTTCTCCTGCACACGGAACCCAAGGTTGCGGGCCCGCTGTGCTTCCCGCTGGATGAATTCGATGGTCATCGGCTCGGCCTCCAATGTGAGCATCTGCCCTTCGATATCCTCGACTTCAATTTCAGCGGTCAACCGCGCATATTGAGACAGGGCCATCGGCGTCAAGGCTTTATCTTTCAGGACGATTTCTCCACCGGGAGCACCGGTTCCCTCCTGTGAAAAGATGGGTTGGTCGTCGCCCTTTACGGTGACGGTCCAGTCGGTCAATACCGTGCTCCGAAGCAACCGTTGGTTTAACGATCAGGTTTTCCACACTGCTACGGGCTTCCACGTAGGTACTCCTGACAACATCCAGGATGGCATCGTATTCGGAATGAATTTCCACCCGCTGGTTTTCCGCGTGCCCTTCAGCACTGCGCCCTGAAGTGGGTACTTCCGGTAAATTGCGCGCTTCCACAGTCATACGGGAGGGATCGATTCCCCAGATATACTGCAGATACGCCTTGACCCCCTCGGCCCGGGCGCGGGAGAGCTCCTTGCGCCCCCTTTCATCACCATGATTACTGTTGCATCCGATCAGTTCGATCGTGGCTTCAGGGTTGGCACGCATTCGCAAACCAACAATATTCAATAAATTGTCATATTTTTCTTTGGTGCCCCGCAGGGGTTCTTCGGAGAATGTTTGCGTCTGTCCCTGTTCCAGGAACCGCACATACTGTCCGCCGAGGGCGCTGTCCCCTTCAGCGAAATACACATAGTTCAACAGCGGGGAACTGTCGATGGTCGTGATCTCTTCGATGCGCATGGTGTTCGTTCCCATCGCAAAGCTGCCGGTGGGAGGAAACAAGAACTGGTAGTCAACGACGTAGCGGTACAACAGTTTGGAAGATACCGCTTCGAAAATGGGCCCCAGTTCGGCCGCCGTGGTCGCTTTCCAGGTCCTTCCGTTATGCCCCTGCGTAAAAGACGCCAGAAAGGGGTCCTTCTGGTCTCCGGGCATATAGTCGATGCCGTATACCTCCAGCTTGGATATCCCCTCGGCGGCCTTTTTGACATCCCCTTGCGGGTAAGCGCTGTTGATGTCCTCCCCATCGGTAAAGACAACCATGAATTTGTGACTGTCTTCGGGCATCTGCCGAATCAGGTCCAACCCGGCCAGCATCCCTTCATACAAAACGGTTTTCGCCGTTATTCCATCGTCGAAGCTTTCTTTGAGAAAGGTGCGCAACGCCTCGGGTTGACTGGACTGTTTGACGGTGACATGCAGCTGTTTGTCTCCGTAAGCCTGGGTTTGATCGTCGTTGAAAACAATCAGCGTGATGTTGTCGATCGGACGCATGACCTTGTAAACATTCTCCATAGCGCCCAGGATCGATTCCACCGCCCGCCGTTGTTTCATGGAAGCGGAGTTGTCGACGACCAGCACGATATTAAGCCCCACATCCTGGCTGGTCTCCAGGGTTTCAACCCCCAGAATCCTGGCATGTTTGCCTTTGCGTAAAAAGATAAAATCGCTGGCGGTCAATCCACGCAGCGGTTTCCCCTCGCTATCCGAAGCAGAAATCAACAGTTTCCCCGGGGCGATGGATTGATAGGTAAATTCAGCGGCCTGCTCCGGCTTCTGGACCTCGAAGGTTTCCTGGCAAATACCGGTCTGACCAATAAAAAGAAGGCTCAACAGGGCAACCAACAACCAATATGCGTTCTTCATCATTCCTCCTAATGTTATCTTCGAAGTACTGATCATTTTCACAATACTTACAACGTACCGGGACAGGGGATTCTTAGTCCAGCCATCAGTTTTTTTCAAGCCTGGTCCGCATATACCGGACCCCAACACCGGCAACCAAAATGGAATCTGTACCAGGAAGCATTCGTATTGTATTCAACCGTGGCACATTCCCCGGTGTTTATGGAATAAGAATTTATATCCGCTAGAGGTATGTCTCAATATAGAATCATTGAAAAACAATTTCTTTTTTTTAGATGACTTAAATAAATGAATGAGAATATAGCGAAAAATCTGGAAAGCGAGATCCCTGTCACCCGTAAAGATGAAATCGGACGCCTTGAAGAAGTTCTGGAGCGACTTCGCCTGAGCATGATGATCGTTTTGAAAAAAGGAAGCAATAGACACCCTTTACAGGCATAAATTTTCTATAAGTAGCTTCAAAATCGCCTCTAACGCCCAAGGCATCGTTACAGCGATCTTCAAAATGCCACAACATTGAATTTGTTCCGCTTTTTCACCAAGCTGCGCCTTGCTCTTGAACGCGATCTGAGATTTTGAAACCATTATAAGGACTTTTTTGACCACTCCGAAGTATATTCTTCTTCGGTGGTATGATAGACCGCCTATGGAATGCGGTTTGGCGATCAGCCCCCCCAACGCATAGCCTCTCTCAGCATGCGCAAGAAGCAAAATTCAATGTCAGAAAGCGCTGATCCGATAGGAAAGTCTTCGCAAAACATCGGGCCGAAAAAAACCGCCTCGCGCACCTGTTTATTCCAATAGTTTTTCCAGTGATTGTTTCAACGCCAGCATGCCGCTCCCAATTTCGGAACGCGCCGGCGCCTTGCCCCGAATCCAGGACCAAAGCCGTTTCTGTTCGGGTACGCGGTCGGATGCGATCAATTTTCGCAACACAATTTTACGGTGTCCGGCGTAAATACATAGAGACGGTATTAAAGGAAACAGGGGGGTCGTTTTAATCCTGGT
The DNA here is from genome assembly GCA_963850465.1 of uncultured delta proteobacterium. Taxonomy (GTDB): domain Bacteria; phylum Desulfobacterota; class Desulfobacteria; order Desulfobacterales; family UBA5852; genus JABZFP01. The sequence goes on along the minus strand of CAWKLN010000053.1, from coordinate 31,700 downwards.
AATCGCCTCTTTCTCAAGAAAAAACCGGTCAACCGGTGTTCCCACTGAAACGCCTTCCGGGGTGATATCGACGCAATAGCCCTCCCGGCTCCTTTTGGCCATCAAGAAAATGAAACCGATCCAGGTGGGTGTCAGAAGCAGGGCTAAAACGCCAAGGACTTCAAGGGCGAGCGCGATGAAGAAAACACCGGATTCGATGACGAGCTTGAGCAGGGAGGGCGCCTGCAGGGTCGCCCCCGCAATGCGCTCGATAAACCCGGGAGCCAGCACTTGCAGGCCCTTGGCAAGGAGGATCAATTGAACAATGCCAATCAGAAAAACGCTGATGCGCGCGTATCGACGCCGGGAGAAGAAGAAAGTCCGCCCGCTGGGGGGTTCTTTCCAGCGAGGGCCCCGGAAAGCCGAAATGATGTAATAGCGCACCCCTTCGAAAAGCGCGTACATGACCGGAACGACCACCAGGGTAAGTACCGTGGCGAAACAAATCCCGAAAATAATGACCACCCCCAGCCCTTCCCACAGCTCATCGGTAATGGTCAGGGTCAGAATGCCGCCCACCGTGGAGACTGTGGTGGATATGATCGGCCGCAGGCGCTGCTGGCCACCGGCCACGATGGCATCGAACATATTGAGACCGTTCATCCGCATGCGGTTGATGCAATCCACGAGGACGATGGAATCGTTCACCACGATGCCGCTCAATCCCACCAGACCGATGAAACTCATGATCGAAAAGTTATTGCCGGTGATGTAGAGGCCGGCCATGGCGCCGACGATCGAAAGCGGCAGCGCCGTGAGGATGGCAAACGGCTGGGCGATGGAGTTGAACTGGGAGACCAGCAGCGTAAAAATGAGAAGCGCCGCCACAATATAGGCCAATCGCAGCGATTCAAACGATTCCGCTGTTTCCTCGTACTCACCGGAGTAGTCGAAAGTATAGCCCGGGGGCAGTTCCAGATCGTTCAGGGCCTTCATCAGTTCCTGGGTGATCTCCACGGCCGAGCGTTCCCGGTTATTGGCCGAAACTCTGACGATCCGGCGCCGGTCGGAATGCCGGATACTGTTCAACCCCTCGCCCTGTTGATAGGTGGCGATGGTGGTCAGGGGAACCAGGCTGCCCGTATCGGAACGGACTTTGACCTTTTCCAGCATTCTCGGGCTCGTGCGTGATTCCGGGGCAAAACGCAGCTTGAGGTCGTATTTTTTGGAAACATCCAGCTCGTCCCGGAATTCACGGATATCCAGACCGGCGGTGGCGCCCCGCAGGGTCGTGGCAACCCACTTCCAGGGGAATCCCCATGGCCGCCGCCCGTTGACGGTCAATTTTCACCCTCAGCTCCGGGGCCGCATCGCTGAAATCGTCCTTGATATCCACGATCCCGTCGATGGCTTCCATGGTTTCTCTCACCCGGGCCGTTATTTGGCGCAACACAGCGATTTCGGGCCCGACGATTTTGAGCAGAATGGGCGCTGCGGTCGGAGGGCCCCACTGGATGGCGCGGAAGCGGATATCCGCCCCCGGAATTTCCTCGAGGAAAGGCCGCAGACGCTCCTGAATTTCCCGATGGGACGGGCGGGCGAACTCCTTGCCATCCTTGAGTTCCACGGTGATTTCGGCGAAATTGCTGATGGTTCCGGCACCGAAAGAGAATTCGTAAGCGCTCTGCCCCTTCTGGCCGACGGTGGAAACCACCTGGACCACCTCTGGAACGTGTTCGTCTACGATCACTTCCACCTGCCTGGCAACCATGTCGGTGAGCGCCACCTCGGTTCCCCGCGGTGTTTCCACGGTGATATAGACATAGTCGAAATCGGCATCGGGAAACATTTCCACCTTGACCAGTCCCCCGGCCACCAGACTCAGCGCACCGCCCATGCACGCGAAAATTATGACGATCATCAGAAACCGATGGTTCAGCGCCCAGGTGACCCCGCGCACATAGAGGCGTTTCAGTTGCCGGAGGTCCTCTTCCGGGCTAATGATGCGGCCATCCTTGCGGGAGCGCTTCATGATCATGCTCAGGATCAGGGGGTTGGCCACCAGGGCCACCACCAGCGAGGCACATAACGCGATGGAGACCGTCTTGGGGAGAAACCCCATGTATTCACCGGTGACGCCCGTCATCAGCAACATGGGCAGAAAGGCCGCCATCGTCGTCAAGGTGGCGGAGATCACCGGCATGGCAATTTCGGAGGTGCCATCAATAACGGCGGTGATGCGGTCTTTGCCAAGCTGGTAGTGATGATAGACGTTTTCCACCACGATAATCGCATTGTCCACGATCATGCCGATACACAACACCAGCGCGAAACGGACCATGTCGTTGTTGGACATGTCGAAGATTTTCAAAAAGACGAAGGACAGCATGAGCGACAGCGGTATCGACAACGCGGTAATGATGGAATTTCGCAAGCCCATGGCAAAGTAGAGCACGATTACGACGATGATCAGGCCGAACACGGCCGAGTTGTTCATCTGATCGAAGCCCTGCTTGATATATTTGGCCTTCTCTGCGGTAACGGTGGCATGCACACCGGCGGGAAATGTCTTCTCCAGTTCGGCCAGCTTTTCCCGAACTTTGCGGGATGTTTCCAGGATATTGGCGCCGGCGCGCTTTTTGATGGCAATGGAGGCCGAGGCCACGCCGTTGACCCGGGAATAGGTGATATCTTCGGAATGCCCATCGACCACCCGGGCCACGTCCTTGAGAAATACAACCCGGTCTCCCTGCCGGATCAGCGGAACGGTATTGTAGTCATCGACATTTTTGATTTCGGTGAGGCTGCGCAGAAGAAGGCGGCGGCCTTCCACATTCACCTGCCCGCCGGGGATATTGATGTCCGAACGCTTGACGGCCTGATAAACATCCAGAATGGTCAGCCCATATTGGCTCAGGCGTTCCGGGTCGATATAGATCTGGATCTCGCGGATCAAACCGCCGGCCACCTCCGCGGCCAGGACCTCCGGCATCAGTTCGATTTCATCGGCCACATCTTCGGTGAGTTTTCTCAGTCTGACCGGATCGATGTCACCGACCACCGACGCGATCATGATGGGGATATCGGAAAAGCTGACCTCGTTGACTTCCGGGTCCTCGGCATCTTCGGGAAGATCCTTGCGGGCATCGGTCACTTTTTCCCGGACCTTCTGCAGGGAACGCTCCAGATCGGCTTCCGCTTGAAAATCGATGACGACCACGGATACCCCTTCAGCCGAATTCGAACGCATTTCATCCACGTCTTTCAAGTCGCTGAGGGCTTCTTCGATGGGATTGGTTACTAAACTCTCGATCTCGCTGGGAGACGCGCCGGGGTAAAGGGTGACGACGATGGCCACCGGCGCCGATATTTCCGGTTCGCCCTCCTTGGGCAGGGATTGGTAAGCAAAGGTTCCGGCCACGATGGGCAGGGCAATCACGAGAAGACCGAAAATCAACCACCGGTCAATGATATATCGAAAAAATTTCAAGTTGCGCTCTCTATAAGGTCTGTCTGCATTACAGGGTGTTCAGCAGCCCGTCGGCTGCCGGGCAGGCCGATCAAAGGAGGCCTACCGTGTCTCGGCGACCACAACGTTGTCCCCGTCCTTGAGATACTGGCTCCCGGTCGTGACCAGCTTATCCCCAGGTGCGACTCCATCCAGAATCCTGACGGAGGAACCCTCCACCCGCCCGAGTTGTACTTCTCGAACGGCCGCCTTGCCCGTGTCAGTCACGACAAAGACTTCTTGGCGGTTCTCACGGAACAGAACACACCCTTGGGGAATCATGATCGCATCCCGAATTTCATCCACAACGATGTTCACGGAGGCGGTCAGGCCCGCTTTGAGGACCTGGTCCGCGTTGTTCACCAAAACCTCGACTTCAAAGGTATTGGTCTGCGAGTCGGCCTTGACGCCGATCCTGTCCACCTGTCCGGGAAACGACCGTTCGGGATAGGCTTCAATCAGAACGGTAACGGCGTCGTCGCGATCCAGATGGACGTAATCCTGTTCATTGACATGGATTTTCACGCGCATGCTCAGCATGTCCGCGATGGCGATCACCGGGTCACCGACGTTGATGTTCTGCCCGATCTCCACCAGCCGGCGGACCACAAGACCGTCAAACGGTGCTTTGATCACGGTCTTTTCAAGGCGCCTGCGGGTGATGTCGACCACGGCTTCAATCTGGGAAACCGCTGCCTGGGCGGATTTGTAATCGGCCTCGATTTTCTCGTAATATTCGGGCGTGATGACGTTGTCGGGCAGCAGCTGTCCGGCCCGCTGGAAGGAGTTCCGGGCGGCGACATGCCGGGCCCGGGTGGCAAGAAGATTGGCTTTTGCTTCGTTCAGCGCCAATTGATAGTCCATCGGGTCGAGGGCCACGACCATCGTATCGGCCGAGGCCGCATCCCCCGTATCGACGCTGTATGCTTTAACAATCCCGGCAACCTCCGAGGACAGAACCACTTCACGATTCGGTATCAGCCTCCCCACCGCATTGACCACGATCGGCAAATCGCGACGCTCAATCACCAAGGTGTTCACCGAACGGGCCTTCGGTATGTCAGCCTTCTCTTCTTTCGGGGGGCTGCATCCGGACGATGCCGCCAGAACGGCCAGCAGGCCGACCAAAAACAGGCTCTTTCTCATTGGGTAACCATGTCCTCCGGCCGCAGTTCATCATGATAGCGGCGTTTGCCGTCCGTTAAATAATTTACTTCTGCGATCGATTACAGTTTCATGTAAAGTTGAATCGGCAGCATACAAATCCAAAACAATTATGCTTTCGCGAAGGCCACAAGCGGTCAACGCATTGTATACCGCGGTGAAGAGTAATACCTCGCAGCGTCGATACCGGACGGCTGCGGAAATGTCAAGCAAAGGAAAGGTCTGTTTACGTTTACCGGATTTGCTTATGCCCGCACTTTGGACACATCACTTTCCTGCGCATTCAATGTCTATCCTCTGGGACGCACCGCCGGGGGTTAGTTGGCCTGTCCCCGTGGGAATGCTGCGATTGATAATGGACAGGAGTTCATGCCCCGTGGGCCAGGTGGGATAACGCACCACCAGTTGCTCGGCATATTTACGGGCATCGCCCAGGCGTTCCCGCTGCATGTAAAAATCTGCCGCAGCGAAGAGATAATCCCTGTTTCCCGGCTCGATGGTCAACGCTTTCAGCAGGGAAGTCTCCGCCTCCGCATCCTGCGCCAGATAGGCTTGCAACAGCGCCAGGTTGTAGTGAATGCGGGCGCGTTCCGGTAGGCCTGCCACCGCTTTTTTCAGGTATTCCGCCGCTTCCGTATAGTTTTTCTCTTCAGCCAGCAAAAGCCCCAGGGAGTATTGCAGCTCGAATAGTTCCGGATGCGCATCCGTCACCTCACGCAGCAATGCTTCCGCCTGACGGTTTTGCCCCATCTGATTGTAGAGCATGGCCAGGTTCACCTTGGCCGGATAAAATTGGCTATCGATCCGGATGGCTTTCCGGTAGTGATGCTCAGCATCCTCCATCTGACCGAGACCGCGATAATGATTCCCCAGGTTGTGCCGGGAGGGGGCAAAATCAGCCGAGTAAAGCATGGCCTGCCGGTACTCTTCCAGCACCCGGTCGAATTGACGGCGCTCAGGCCCCGTCAGCCGATCAGAGGATATGGCCGCCAGGGACTGGGCCGCCTCGATACGGACCGCTTTCACATCATCATATAGCAATGGCACCAGCAACCGTCGATGATCCCCGTTGTCCTCAACCGGCATGTGACGCGCGGCCGTCATCCGGACCAGGGCTTCTTCATCGCTCAGTCCCTGCTCGAAGGTCGGCAGACTGTCCGGACCGGGATAATTGGCCAGCAAAGACAACGCGGTGGCCCGGACAATGGCCGGCAGCAAGCGATCCTGCGCAAGCCGCGTGAGCGCCATGAGTGCCTCGGGGTCACGCGCACGACCGGCTTCGAATACCGTGCCGTAGTGCGGCTTGGCTTTTTTACCGTACCACTGGGTGATATAGTCCGAGGACCACTGCAGCGTTTTACCCTGATGGCAGCGGTTGCAGGCGTTCGGGGCCCCGTCCGCTTTGCTGAGATCCGGCCGGGGCACGCGAAAGCTGTGGTCCGGCCGGTAGTCGATGCCCATGTAGACGCGACCGGGCATGTGGCACTGCTCGCAGGCCGCCCCCGACCCGACCTCGAACAGCACGGCGCCGTCCGCGCCCTTGACGGGTTCCCCCGTCTCCCCTGGTTTTTTGTGAAAATGATGGGCAGCCGTATCGTATACTTCCGCCCGATGACATTGCAGACAAAGCGCATTGCCCTCCTTGATCCGTCGCGTGCTGTGCACATCGTGGCAGTCGCTGCAGCGGATATCCCGATTGTACATCTTGCTCTGCATGAAGGACCCGTAAACATATACTTCTTCCAAAATCTGTCCGTCGGCGAAATACATCCCCTCGGTGAGCAGCTGGGGGATGGCGTAATCCAGAAAATTATCGAAATCGTGGGTGTTGTCGCCCATGGAAGAGCGCCGGGAATGGCAGGGCGCGCAGAGTTCGATCTGCTGACGGGCACGCATGCCGGCTGTTTTAACGATCAATTCGAAATTCGGAGTATCCGGCCGGGCCATATCCGGCAACTGGGCCCAGGCCACATGCCGTGATCCAGGACCGTGGCAGGCTTCACAGCCCACATCGATATCCGACCAGGTGGTGGCAAACGTTTCCGTTGCCGGATCGTAGTTCTTTTTGAGGTTGGTGCTGTGGCATTCGGCACACATCCCGTTCCAGTTCTGTCCGGCATTGGTCCAGTAAAGCCAGTCGTCCGGCGCCGGAGGGGCCTCCGGATAGAAATGGTACCATCGCTTTGCACGGACGTCCCAGGCAATGGGCAGACACTGCAGGCGCCCGCCGGGAAACGGCACCAGGTACTGTTGCAGCGGATCCACACCAAAGGTATGGGTGATTTCAAAATCACCCATGACACCCCCGGGTCCCTGGGTGTGAACGAAAAAGTGCCCCGCTTTCCGATAGAAGCGCGAAATGACACCCGCATGTTCGAATTCGATATCGTTGAAATCCCCCAGCACGGTCGCATCGCTCGCCACGTCCATGGCCCGGTCGTGATGCGACGCCTTCCAGCGATCATATTGGGGCTTGTGACAGTCCCGGCAGGCGGCACTGCCCACAAAGGTCGACAAGGCGCTTTCTCCCGGCAGGATCGCCACGGGAGCCGCCAAACGTTCCTTGATCACATAAAGCGGCAGGGCCAGAACGATGACCAGGGTCGCCAGGATGCCTGTTATTTTCCAGGATCGCATGGCATCGCGCGGTTTTGATGGTGCTGATGAAGAGGTCATTAATTAATTGCTGTCTGATTTGGCATAGATGACCTGGTCGTCCTGAAACTGGCGTCGTCGGATACGCCGACCGGTGTCGACACGGATCACGCTATTTTCGATGGCGACCGGAAAATAATCCAGCGCCCTTGGCGCCGGCGACTTGACCACACTGCCCGTCATATCGAACACGGAGGCATGGCAGGGACAGGCAAAGTGCCCGGCGTCTTCATCCCAGGGCACGGTGCATCCCAGGTGGGTGCACTGGCGGGACAGGGCCAGGAAGCCTCCATCTTCGAGACGCACCAGATAAAATTTACCTTGGGGATAAGCGGTGACCGAGGCCGGTTTAAAATCGGCGACCTTACCCGCCGTAAGCAGGGCGTCCGTGTTCGAAGGGTCAGCCTGCGGCTTGCGGGGTCGGAAATAATAGGTCAGCATCACGGCGAACTCCACCACACCCAGCGCCACCAACAGCAACCAGAGGCGATTGAGAAAACGCCGCCGGGTGGTAGGAACTTCAGGACCGGAATATTGTGAATCTTCGGGCATGGTTTTGAGTTCCGATCGCTTATTTCCAAGACTTTCTTGCCCTGCTTTTTTCATGCTACCCTCCCGGCCATATCAACCGCATGCCGGGGCCCCGGAAATTCATGCCGATGATCGTCAGGGTGACAAAAGCACTTGCCAGCAGGGCAAACACAGCCTGGAACGCCCCATCGTGAGACAAGACAAACCAACGGCGCAGGCCGATATAAACCCCTGACAGTCCCGCCAACCATAAAAGGAAGGGGACCAGACCGTTCCTTGCAGAGGCGTCGCCGGACAGCGGTGCGCCGCTCGTCCGTCCGTATTCGTCAAAAAGAACCCACAGCAGCGCAATCACGATCCCCGCCACGGCCGCGATCAAGGCGGCCTGCCGGTCGCGCCGGGAACCAAACCATAATCCCGCCCTACCCTTTTCTTCCGCGAAGAAAGGCATCAGGATCAGCATGAGCGCGGCCAAAAAAGGAATCACGCTGACCGCCAGCACCGGAGGAAAGTGCAGCAGAAGTTCCTGGAAGCCGGCAAAATACCAGGGTGCCTTGGTGGGGTTGGGGCTCAAACCCGGATTGGCCGGCGCATGCAGCGGTGCATTGAAAAATACGGCCAACAGGAGAAGCACGGCCAGAAGCACTGCGGCCACGACCAATTCACGCACCAGGAGATTCGGGACGCTGGCCACGCGCACGTGGGGTCCCTCGGGTTGACCTTCCGTCCGCGGCGGCACCACCAGCCCGCCGGCCTTGCGCACTCGCCAGAAATGATAGGCCATGAAAAAAAGAAGCAATGCCGGCAAAACCGTTGTGTGGACCGTATAGAAGAGCTTCAGGGCGGCCGGACCGATTTCATCGCCGGCCATGAGCAGGACCTTGAGATGGGGACCGAGCCAGGGAACATAATCCAGCATGCCGGTGCAGATGGTCACGGCCCAATAGGCCAGTTGGTCGTAAGGCAGGAGATATCCGGTGAAATTGGCCAACAGAACGATCACCATCAACCCCAGCCCGACCAGCCATGTGAGCTGACGGGGAGGATGAAACGCTCCGGTAAAAAAAACCCGCAGCAGGTGCAGAAAGCCTGTCAGCACCAGCAGGTTGGCGCCCCAGTGGTGCAGGTTGCGCACGAGCCTTCCAAAGGCCACTTCATCCCGGATGGTCTGCACGGATTCATAGGCCAGCGAGGGAATGGGTTCGTAGACGAAATTGAGCAGCCCGCCGGTAACCCACTGCACCATCACAAGCACGACCGCCATGCCCCCCAGCCCCCAGGAGAGCGTCAGCGGCAAGGTGGCTTCCGGCACCGTAGCGGGGCGGAAATGCAATACCAGGTTGTTCAGAAAATGGCGACGGCCGGCACGCTTGGGGGAAGCCCCCCCGTTAAAAGAAAAAACCGTACGAACACGGTCCCGGAAATGGATCAGATCGCTCAGCATGATTTGAAATTACCAGCATCAAAGCGAATGATCAATGGCGATGAAGATAAATGTGGAAACGGAAATCAGGTCTCTCGGCAACGGCCCGCCCCGACCACCGCCGGATTTGATTATTTCATTGCATTCCCCGACAGATATGCTTAAGATTTTGTGATCCGTATGGATGCTCCAGCCGGTTTCACTGCGCATCGCCGAACCATTTAAACGCCTGTTTACCTTTAAACCATCTACGCCTTGCGGTGAAACCAAGGCGTGCATTCATCCCGAGACGGTTTGCATAACAGTAAACCAATCCTTTCTGCCCTGCTGGCCATACCCATGTGAAGTGTTCATGGCCGTCTCGCCAGCGACGCTATGAATGGAGGAAGGCAATTTCTTCCAGAAAGCCAATCATCTGCAGTGGATTCGCCCCGAGCCGATGTTTCTGCGTTGCGCTTGGCTGCGCGGCGACATGAACGCTGCCACACCTTAAAACCATTTGGGCCTGCGAGACGCAACCCGATGCCCGGCAGATGAAGATCCGTAATCCCGCCATGAGGAGAAAGCCGATGACCTTTTCGAAAAGCATACCCCAAGGATTGATTGCGCTAACAATTGCGCTGGCCCTCCTATGGGTCGCGCCGATAGATGCAGGTTGGGCAGCAGATCAACTTTCCCGGGGACAGACCCTCTATGTCCCGGTATACTCCCATATCTACAGCGGCGACCGGGAACGGCCCATCTACCTGGCCGTCACCGTCAGTATCCGCAATACCGATGCCGCCAGGTCCATCCAGCTGATGTCCGTGGATTACTATGACTCCAACGGCAAGCAGATACAGCGCTTTCTGGAAAAACCGATCACCCTCGCGCCCATGGCCTCCACCCGCTATGTCGTCAAGGAATCGGATAAAGCCGGTGGCTCGGGGGCCAATTTTCTGATCCAATGGGAATCCAATGAGCCTGTCAATCGGCCTTTGACCGAGGGTATCATGATCAGCACGGCCTCACAGCTCGGCATCTCGTTTGTCACCCGGGGTGTTCCGGTCGTCGCCACCAAACCCTAACCACTAGGGAGACCTGGTTTATGGATCCTTTATGGATTACAGTGGCATTCTTATTCGGATTCGCCGTCCGCCAGGCCGGCCTTCCGCCGCTGGTCGGGTTCCTGATGGCCGGCTTCGCCCTGAACGCGATGGGGGTTGAAGGCGGTCCCATGCTGAAGAATGTCGCCGATTTGGGCGTGACCCTGCTGCTCTTCATCATTGGCCTTAAACTGCGCCTTAAAAACCTTCTCAAACCAGAGATATGGGCCGGTGCCAGTATTCATATGGCGATCACCGTGCTGCTTTTCGGCGCCGCCATATTTGGCCTGGGCATCGTCGGAATGTCCTACTTCAGCCCGCTGGATTTGAAGCTGGCCCTGCTGGTGGCGTTTGCCCTGAGTTTTTCCAGCACGGTCTTTGCCGTCAAAGTATTGGAGGAACGCGCCGCAATGGCGTCTTTTCATGGACGGGTGGCCATCGGCATCCTGATCATGCAGGACCTGCTGGCGGTGATTTTCCTGACGGCCTGCACGGACAAATTGCCTTCCCTGTGGGCCATCCTGGTCGTGCCGGGTCTGTTCCTGATCCGTCCGGTTCTCATGCGCCTCATCGATCGCAGCGGGCACGGTGAGTTGATGATCCTGTGCGGGTTCCTCATGGCCCTGGTCTTGGGGGCCGGGCTTTTTGAGTTGGTGGGCCTCAAAGCCGATCTCGGCGCGCTTTTCATCGGCATTCTGCTGGCCCCGCACGCGAAGGCATCCGAGTTGGCCAAGCATCTGCTGGGGTTCAAGGATTTCTTCCTGATTGGATTCTTTGTCAGCATCGGCCTGTTGGGAACACCCTCTCTGGAAACCTTCGGGGTGGCCCTCCTGCTGGTGGCCGTGATGCCGTTTAAGGTGGCGCTCTTCTTTGTCCTGCTGACCCGTTTCAGGCTAAGGGCCCGCACGGCAGTATTGGCATCCCTGAGTCTGGCCAACTACAGCGAATTCGGCCTGATCGTCGGAGCGCTCGCCACGGCCAACGGCTGGATCGGCCCGGAATGGCTGATGATCACAGCTATCGCCCTGTCCATCACATTCATACTGGCAGCCCCGCTGAACACCCGTGCCGACGCCATATACCAGCGTTTTTCAGGCATCCTGAGGCGCTTCGAAACCCGAACCCGCCACCCCACCAATGTCCCGCATGATCCCGGTGAGGCCGAAATTGCCATTTTCGGTATGGGACGCCTCGGCACCTGCGCCTATGATGCCATGATCGAACAACACGGCGACGTGGTCATCGGCGTCGATTTCGACCACGAAACCGTCCAGCGCCATCAAAACGCGGGACGTAACGTGGAGTTTGGGGATCCCACGGACCCCGACTTCTGGGCGCTCGCCCGGCCCACCGGCAAAATGCGTCTGGCCATGCTGGCCATGTCCAAGCAGACGGCCAATCTGGCCGCCGCCCAACAGATGCGGTCCAAAGGATTTACAGGTACGATTGCTGCGACAGCGATATTCGATGATGAAATCCCGGATCTGGAGCAAGCGGGTGTCGATGCGGCGTTCAATTTCTATAACGAAGCGGGATTGGGGTTTGCCAATCATGCCAACGAAGTGCTTGAAAAAAGACTGCTCAAACCCCACCGGCCGTTGAAGTGACCCAATTTGCACGACGCCGCAAACATTCAATACTTCCGGCGGGTGACGGTTCTCGGCGTTAACAGGCTGTCAAGCGCTCTGTTTTCCTATTGTCAGGGAGTCAATTTACGATGAGCCAAAAAGTCATCCTGGACATGGACAATGCCCTGACCATCCCGGCCCAGGATACGGATGACGCCCTGGCCCTGGCCCTGGCCCTGGTGTCCCCGGAACTGGATGTCCTGGGGTGTACCACCTGTGCCGGCAACTGTCGTACGCCCCAGTCAACCCGCAACACCCTGCGACTGCTCGAGGCCGGTGGCATCCGTGCCGTGCCGGTCGCCGAGGGCCATCCGACCGCGCTTGCGCGTGACCGTGAGCCGCATTTCCGCTATCTGGCATCGAAAACCAACGGCCCCGAGCGCCGCTACTGGGACAACCTGCCGGAACCGTCCGCCCCCCAGCTGGCGGCGGACGATCTTCCGGCGTCTGAGTTTATCGTCCAGACCGTGCGTCGCCATCCCGGCGAAGTCATCTTTGTCGCGCTGGGCGCTTTGACCAACCTGGCCTTAGCCCTGCTGGAAGACCCGGACATGGCGCGCCTGTTAAAAGGCGTCGTGCACATGGGCGGCAGTTTCGATCCGGCCGACGGCGCGCCTTTCGTCTGGCAGACGCCGGACATCCCTGATGATATCTGGCGCACCACGCTCCGCTTTAATACGGTTTTCGATCCGGAAGCATCCGCCGTGGTCTTCCGGGCCGGCCTTCCCATGACCCTGGTCCCGGCCAATGTCACCGCCCGCGTTTTCCAGCGGCCGCACCATCTGGAGCAACTGCAGGCCGGCGGAACCCATTGGCATCGGCACCTCGCCACCTATGCACGCCCATGGGTCGAGTGGTCGATCCGTGAACGTCTGCTGCCGGGAGCCCACATGCACGACCCGCTGACCGTCGCCGTGGTCATCGATGCCTCCTTCTGTCGCATTGAATCCATGGACCTGAGCGTACCGGCCCTCTTAACGGGAAAAGGACCCTGGTTGTCCCGCGATGCCGGCGGCCTGCCCGTAAAGGCCGCCGCCGATGTGGATGCGGCCCGTTTCGAGACCTGGCTGGCCGATCGCCTGAGCGCACCGGTCCTGGAGCGTTATCTATCTCCCGCGGATCCGCCACCTGATGCACAGGATGTCAGCTAAATCGCGCGATGCTTCAGCCGCGTAAAAAAGGGTAACGACCGGCAATCAGGATGGTGCCGGATGACAGGCCCGCGCATACATCGCCGTCACCGCGGCAATGCGGTCCAGCACGATACCTTCGGGGTCGTTGGCGAGGGTTCCGGTGCGAATTTTTTCCCCGGCCTCCGGCAGATGCTCCGTGATGAGCGCCAAGGGAGGTGGATACTGCTTTAAGTTGGCGATCAACCGCTGCAGGGCGTTGTCTGCTTGGGGGCAGTTCCAGTAATAGCGGATCCGGTCGGAATAGGCGTGTCGACGCAGATGGGCCAGCTCTTTTTCCGTACCCTGGTAGTAAGACTGCCAGAACCCGGGATCAGCCACCATCAAACGCTCCATGATTTGCGGTAGACCGGAGCATCGAACGCCTTTCCGCCCTCCCAGGACTTCCTTTTCAATATCCGCCAGGGCGAAGAGCGCCGCACGCATGGCATAGGTCAACGCGGGGCCGACCTTGAGGATTCCGCAATGATCGGCCACCATGCGCGCCAGTGCGCTCGGGGTCTGAAAATCGGTGGAATGCGCTTCAAACACCAGAGACTTCGCCTTCCGTAAATAAGCGACCAGGGGCTGCATCCGTTCCGTATCGTAGGGGTGGACAGAAACCGGTGAGAATTCCGCTCCCGTGCACACGACGAGGGCCAGAACTCTTTGCCAGGCAGCCTCCAGCCCCACGGCTTCGAAAGCGCGCCGGCTCGCCGCTAAGGCATCATGGACGTGATGCACGTCGGTGACCGGGGCAACGCCCATGGCCATGTTCCCGCCCCCGGGTGACGGGACATCGGAGCCGATAACATACCAAGGCGGCGCAATCCCCGCTTTGCGGGCTGTGCGCTCGGCCACCCGACAAAGATCGGCGGCTCTGCGACTGATCAACTCGATGGGAAGGGTGCCGTCGGCTTGACGCGGGTCATTGCCGCACGGCGTGGCGGTGTCCAGATGAATTTTTCGATAGCCAGCGGCCACACAGGCCTCCGCCAGTTCCGAAGCCTTCCGCAGGGCTTGCGCGGCACCCGCATCACGCCAGAGGTGCGGGCCGATATGGTCCCCCCCTAGGATGATCCGGTTGGAAGGCAGGCCAACCTCCGCCGCCATCTGCAACACCTGATGGCCAAACCGGGCCGGCGTAAGGCCGGCGTAACCGCCGGCCGGGTTCACTTGACTGGCGGTGGATTCAATCAGGGCCACCGTGCCATCGCGCACCGCCTGCCGCAATACGGCCCGAATGGCATAGGCGTTCGCCGTACAGGCGGCATAGATACCGCGCGGTTCGCCCTGCTTCTGACGCCGAACAAGCTCCCCCAGAATCGTTGCCGCCGAATGTTCGATAAATCGAGACGTCATCAATCAAACCGCCTGCATCTCTTTTGTTGTCATTACATTCATGGTTTCATATGCGCTAGGTGGGAGTCCCGGGTTGACACGCTCGGGGCTTTCTTCTAATATCGCGCAGTTTCTTATCATGCCCATCGTGCCTGAAAGCTTATGACACACACAGACGATTCACCACAGCCACCCAAAGAACACCACCTTTCGCGAAAAGTTGCCGCACTTCTCGTTTACAGTCGCCCGATCTTGGTCTTTGGCGGCATGCTCTGCGCGCTGGCCGTCATGTGGAAGCAGAATCCGCGGATATACACCCTGGGGGTCAGCCTGCTGTTCCTGTCCATGACATTTGACCTCGTGGACGGGTGGTTTGCCGCCCGCTTCCGTCCCGATGCCCCCCTGGCCCATCTGGCCGACCGCTTGATGGATAAACTGGTCTACTCCATTATCTTTCCGGTCATTGCGGTTGGTACGATGTGGCGCCTTCTGGTCATTACGCCGGACCACACCAAAGGTCAATTGCTGCATGCGGTTTTTGTCCTGCTGCTGTGCGTTACCGTGCTGATACGCGACAACTTTGCGGCTTTCATGCGGGGATTCGCCATCCGACAAGGCGCCGAACCCGAGCACAGCGAATACAATCGACTGCGAACCATTGTGGCCGCCCCCGTCAGCGCTTTGCTCTATGCTTTTGCTTTTTACGTCCCGGAGGGACCGCCATCCTGGCTGTATTTCAAAATTACCTGGTTGGCCAATTTTCCCCTGCAGGGACTCTTTTTTATTGAAATCGTGTTCATGGTGATCAATTTCGGGTCAATCGCCGGCTATTGCCGTAAATACGGTACCCTCTGTCTGGATGAATTGTGCCTGGGGGATCCTGTTCTGCGCCGCCGGATACTGGCCTTTTTCCCGAATGCGCTCACGGTCATGAACGCCATGATGGGCTTGATGGCCGTCTTCTTCGCTTATCAGGGACGCATTCGGGAATCCTACCTGATGATTATCGGGGCGGCCACCTTTGACAAGCTCGACGGGGCCGTCGCGCGACGCCTGGGCCTCACCGAACCACTGCCGGAAGAAGTCGGACAGCGTAAGATCAACCTCGGCAACCTCATGGACGACTTTGCCGATGCGGTCAGCTTCTGTATCGTGCCGGGATGGGTATTTTATATCTGCCTGCGTGACATCACCCCCGACCAGTTCACCCACCTGCCGGTGGGCCTGGTGGCGTTACTTTACGTCGGTCTGGGATTAGGCCGCCTGGTTTACTTCACCATTGATAAAGCACCGATCCCCGGCTTTTTCAAAGGATTGCCGACACCGGCCGGCGCCATGCTGGTCCTGGCACCGTTGATCACCTTCAGCCAGGCCGTCGACGATGCATCCGGCTGGGTCCCCTTTTGGGGGTATTTTTCCTTCGGACTGATGATATTTACCGCACTCCTGATGAATTGCTATTTCATCCGTTACCTGCACATGGGCCGCTTCATGAGTCGCAAGCCCTGGGTGACACGCCTGAGCCTGGTGCTCTTGATGACCGTTGTGACCCCCTATTTCGGCCTGGTCTGTTTTGCCTATATGTTTCTCTATGTTCTATCCCCGCTGATCACCTGGCGGATCGACCCTGAAGAGGCCGCCCGGGAAACCCGGACCCTGGCCTCCTGACGATCGGCGCTCAAGGCCCGCTGGAGGCTATCGCTTTCCCCTTGACTATCTTTCCCCGACCTTTTATGACGGTTGCGTAAAAAGTCCGATATCCGCGTTACGCTTCATCCCTCGTCATTGCGGCGTACCGTCAGTACGCCTCTTTTCTCGGGATTCGCAAACCGTATCTCGAACATTTTTACGCAACCTGAAACATGACTTTTGGCGCGTTCATCTTTGCAAGGCCTTCGAATTTCCCGGTCTTCCGGCGCGTCATCCCTGCAGCGAATCACCGCCGGGTGAGGTCGACAACCCAAGGTGTAATGCCTGACGAGGAGAATTTAAATGGATTTGTGCCCCTGTGGATCTGAAAAGACCTACAACGCCTGCTGTGAACCCCTGATCACGGGTAACCAGACCGCCGAAAGTGCCGAAGCCCTTATGCGCGCACGCTACAGCGCCTATGTCAAAGAGCAAGTCGGATTTATCCTCGAAACCACCCATCCTTCCCAGCGGGACCAGTATACAGAGGGCGGTATCCAGCGCTGGGCCCGCAACAGCGAATGGCGCGGATTGACGATCCTGGGAACGGAAAACGGCGCCGCGGAAGACGACACCGGCACGGTGGAATTCGTCGCGGAGTATTTTGAAAAGGGCCGCCGCAACCGACATCACGAAATCGCCCAGTTCCGGCGTGAGGACGGGGCCTGGTATTTTTACGACGGTCAGGCCCCAACGCCCCAGACCGTGGTTCGAACCGGCCCCAAGGTGGGCCGCAATGAACCCTGCCCCTGCGGCAGCGGGCGAAAATATAAAAAGTGCTGCGCGGCTTGATCTTCCGACACACCGCCGCGCACAATCAACCTTAGACGCATGGGATGGCAACATGTTTGATGACCTGATTAGGAAACGGCGCAGCATCCGCCGCTTTAGTGACCAACCGGTGGAACCGGAGAAAATCGACATGCTCGTGGAAGCGGCCCTGCGTGCGCCATCCTCCCGCAGTTTGAACCCGTGGGAGTTTGTGGTGGTCGACGATCGTCCGTTGCTGGAAAGGCTTGCCGTGTGCAAGCCCCATGGCGCCGGTTTTCTGAGCCAAGCGCCCCTGGGCATCGTGGTTTGCGCCGATCCCGCGCGATGTGACGTATGGGTGGAAGATTGCGCAATTGCCGTCACATTCATCCAGCTGATGGCCACCTCCCTCGATCTGGGAAGTTGCTGGATCCAGGTTCGCAAACGGGAGCATGTCAGTGGCTGCCCGGCGCGTGACGATATTGCCCGGCATCTCGACCTGCCCGACCGACTGGAGGTGGAAGCCATGATCGCCGTCGGCTACCCGGCGCAGCCCAAGGCGGGCCATGCATCGGGACACGCTCCTGTTCGACCGCGTCCATCGGAACGGTTTCGGTACGCGCTATCGATTTAAAAACACGGATTGATTCCTTCGTGCCACCATGACGCACAGCGCTCCGCCCTTGTGCGTCACCCCCAAACGACCAATCAGGTCAAAACTATCGTTGGCTTGTTTTCCCAGGTGGTCATGATCAATCTCCGACGATGTCGAAACTGAGAAGAAACAATTATCATTTTTATCGTGCATATTTATATTAAAGTCCCACCGCCATCGACCGATAAGATATCCAAGGGCACAGTCGGGCACGCTGCTTGGCAACAACGTCAAGCAGCGTGCCCGGCCGAATCTTCATAACCTTCCTTAGTCCCACCCGGGTGGCCTCGGCCACTCGGGTGTTCCTTATTTTACCTGTGTTACGGCATGCGCAGCAACGCGGCATCCCCGGCCGCTTGTGTGAACTGCGACCATGCGTCCCCCTGATATCACGAGGAATATGGCGTGGCCCGGATAAAGGCCTAAAGTATTTCGATTTTCTCCCAATAACCAAATAGAGAGGACACGAGGCGATGGAAAAGTATATCCTCGTTGCGATTTGACGACCGATTAATCGTCAGGTGACATGGCGCCCTTTACCTCAACGCGAACGGGAATGATCGATGCAAGATAAGGCTGCCCTGGAATGCATATTAAGCCATAATGATAAGTTGCCGACACTGCCCGGTATTGCCATTAAAATTCTGGAAGCGGTCCAGAAAGACCGTCCGGATCTAAAAGAAATCGGTGAAATCCTGGCGACCGACCCGCCCCTCAGTGCCGAAGTCCTGCGTCTTATCAATTCTTCGCTCTATGCGCTGCCCCGTAAAGTGACCTCGGTGTTCCATGCCGTCAACATGCTGGGACTGAATACGGTAAAAAACCTTGCCCTCAGTTTCGCTCTGATCAAGCGCACCCACAGCAACGGCGATGGCGCGTTCGATTATCCACAATTCTGGAAAAATTCGCTCACCGTGGCCGTATCCGCACGTTTAATTGCCGAACAGGTGGCACCCGCCGTTGTTGAGGATGCGTTTTTCATCGGTCTGCTGCACGATATGGGCATGCTCACCCTGGCACGCTGCATGCCTGACCAATACAGTCTGGTTATAAGAGAGGCGGCCCAGGAAGCGTGCACCCAACAGGACGCCGAAAACCAGATTCTGGGTTTCGATCATATGGCGGTGGGTCATTATCTCCTCGGTTCCTGGGGCCTCCCACAGCATTTTTGTCTGCCCATTTCCTGCCATCATGACCCGGAAAAACTGGAAACGAATGATCCGGAAGCTCTGAAAATGAGCCGAATCCTGCACCTGGCCACCCTGTACGCGGAATTATTTCGCAGTGACCGTCACAGCCCCAGTCTGGGTCTGATCGATCATTACGCGCAACGATATGAATTTGAAAAACGCCTCGATGTGGATGGTGTGGGCGCCCGTATTGTTGACCAGACGCGGCAGATTTTCCCCTTTTTCGAACTCACCTTGGAAAATGAAGCCGACTACCTGGAGATTGTCGATCGGGCGCGGGCCGAGTTGATTCATGTGTCCAGTAATTTCATCGATCAACTGCTGGAACAGCAGCGGCAGATTCAAGTGTTGCGTCGCCAGGCAACCCACGATGGTCTGACCCAGCTGATGAACTACCAGTTTTTCTATGAAACCCTGGGCCGTGAGATCGCCCGTTCACAGCGCAGCCACACCCCCCTGACGGTCATCATGTCCGATATCGACCGCTTCAAAGCCGTCAACGATACCTACGGCCATCTGGCAGGGGATCGTGCCCTCCAATTTGTCGCCGAACACCTGAGGACCAGCCTGCGCGAAACGGATTTCATTGCCCGTTATGGTGGCGAAGAGTTTGCCATGGTTCTGTATAACATCCTTCCGGTGGATGCCATTGCTGTCACGGATAGGGTCAGACAAACCCTCAGCGAGCTACCGATTCAGTTTGACGGTCAGACATTCCGGATCACCATGAGTTTCGGCATCGCCACACTGCATCCCGATGATGACATCGATCGGGAAGAACTTCTCAACCGGGCCGACAAAGCGCTTTATCGGGCCAAATCCGCCGGTCGCAATTGCTGCCACTTCTATCATCGGCGTCTGCGTTGCACAGCCACGCCTTCCTGACCGAAGGCTTGACCTTTCCCCACCAGAGTCTTAGCTTTGCCTGCAATCACTCACAAAAGCAGGCAATAAACCATGAACAATCCCCAACCAAAAATCTGGCGTGTCGTTGCCACCGTGACGCTGGCAATCCTAATGACCGCCACCACACCCCTGCTGGCTGCGGAAACACCTGTTTCCGGCCGGATCGTTGATGGGTTTCGGGTCCTGACCATTGCGGACCAGAATGAACCTCTCGATTGGACCGTCTATCGCGGCGACTACGTCAAATTTGCATTGCCGCCGTCTGCCGGGCAAGTCATTCTTAAGGTTCCCGACCTGGGCATCCAGCAGGCCTTGACCGGCGATAAGGAATCCGACCCCTATTTCAAAATGAAGCAAACCGGCCGGTTTGCATTCGCCCTTGGCGACCGGGAAGGTATCCTTCGGGTGGTGGATTTCCGCACGGCCAACTACCGGGAGATGACGGCCGCCCAGGCCGCCGACTTTATCGCCCGGCAGGAGCCTCTCATCCTGGATGTCCGGACACCGGCGGAATTCAAGCACGGTCATCTGCCGCATGCGGTGCTGATACCGGTGCAGGAACTGCAACGCCGCATCGGCGAACTGTCCGCCTATCGCCAGCAGGACATTCTGATCTACTGTGCCACCGGCAACCGCAGCACGGTGGCATCCAAGATCCTGATCGATCAGGGATTTACGCGAATTTCAAACATGCGCGGCGGCATTGCCGATTGGCAGCAGCAGAAGTACCCAATGGTCAATTAGCCAGGCCCCATCATTCAACCCATACGAATTCGCCGAACAAACCTGATGACCGATGGGTGGTTCCTTCGAATGCGCGGGCCCAGTGGACACAATCATGATGGACTCGTAAAAAGTTATGTTTCCGACGGCTTCGTAAAACGTTCGAGATCAAAGCTTGCGAATCCCGAGGAATGAAGCGTACTTTTGGTACGCCGCAATGACGAGGAATGAAGCGTAACGCAGATATCGGACTTTTTACGAAACCGTCAATCATTCACGGCTAAGTAACTGCCGTTCGTCCCGCCTGAAGCGTTAACTGCGACAGGCTAACTTCGGGGCAAATCGCAACACGCTTTTTCGGGCAGCGCCGACTTGCCCATCAGATAGACATCGACCTGTCGGGCGACCTCACGGCCTTCCGAGATGGCCCAGACGACCAGCGACTGCCCGCGGCGGGCGTCGCCGGCGGCAAAGACCCCGGAGCGGCTGGTCATGCCGTTCGCATCGGTGGCAAGCGTGCCGTTATCTGACAGTGACAGCCCATACTGATCCACAATCGTGTCGCTTTCAGGGCCGACAAACCCCATGGCCAGAAGCACGATATCCGCCGGCCAACGGCGGGTGGTGCCCGGCAGTTCATGCATTTCCGGACGCTGACCGGTCTTTTCGGCAAAAGCGACATCCACGGTCTCGATGCCGACAACGCGGCCATTTTCCCCTACAAATTGCTTGGAGAGGATACTCCAACGGCGCTCGCCACCTTCCTCATGGGAGCTGCTGGTTCTGAGCCGCATGGGCCAGAACGGCCAGGGCTGGTCCGCTGATCGCTCTTCCGAAGGTTCCGGCAGCAGCTCGAAACTGGTCACGCTGAGGGCGCCTTGTCGATGGCAGGTCCCGACACAGTCGCTGCCCGTATCGCCGCCCCCGATCACCACGGCATGCTTTCCGCGGGCATTCAGCGCCGATCCATCATCAGGGGCAATGGGGTCTCCCGCTACCTGGCGGTTCTGGCAGGTCAGGAAATCCATGGCAAAATGAATGCCGGCAAGTTCCCTCCCGGCAATCGGCAAATCACGGGGCCGGGTGGAACCGGTACAGAGCACGACGGCATCAAACATCGCGAAGTCTTCTACCCCGCCATCGCGCCCGGCCTCAACCCCTGTTTTGAAAACGATCCCCTCGGCCGTCATCAGATCCAGACGGCGATCGAGCACGCCTTTCTCCAGCTTGAAATCCGGGATGCCATAGCGCAGGAGACCGCCGATCCGATCGGCCCTTTCGAACACCGTTACCTGGTGGCCGACCCGGTTGAGCTGCTGGGCGCAGGCCAGCCCGGCGGGTCCCGAGCCGATCACGGCCACCTGCTTGCCGGTGCGCTGCGTGGGTGGCTGGGGTTTCACCCAGCCCTGCAAAAAGGCTTTTTCGATGATTTTTTTTTCGATCAGCTCGATCGTCACGGCCGGTTCGTTGATGGACAGCACACAGGCTTCCTCGCAGGGGGCCGGGCAGAGCCGCCCGGTAAACTCGGGGAAATTGTTGGTGGCCAGCAGCTGGGCCAGGGCTTCCCGCCACTGACCGCGATAGACCAGCTCGTTCCAGTCCGGAATCGTATTGCCCAGAGGGCAGCCTGCGTGGCAGGTGGGCACGCCGCAATCCATGCAGCGTGCGGCCTGCTGCACCAGTTTTTCTTCCGGGAAGGGGCGGTATACTTCGCGCGAATCCTTGACCCGCTCCTCAACCGGGCGTGTCGGGGGAAGTTCCCGCTGATACTCCCTGAAGCCCGTGGGTTTTCCCATAGCGATACCTCGCCAAGCATATATTATCGGTTTCTGACCGCGCCGTAGGTTTCTTCCTTCATCAGGCCGAGACTTCTTCGCGGGCAATTCGCTCCAAGGCGCGCCGGTATTCGACCGGCATGACTTTTACAAATCGCGGCAGAACGACCTCCCACCGCGCCAACAGGTTCACGGCCACCGGACTATCCGTCATTGCGGCGTGTCTGGTCACGAGGGCATGCAGGTCCGCGACATCGTCCGGCTGTTCCACCGGCTCCAAGGCGACCGTTTCCATGTTGCAGCCGTGGTTCTTGAAATCGCCGGATTCATCCAGCACATAGGCCACCCCACCACTCATGCCGGCCGCGAAATTGCGACCGGTCCGGCCCAGGACAACGATGCAGCCGCCCGTCATGTATTCGCAGCCATGGTCCCCCACGCCTTCGACCACCGCCACGGCCCCGCTGTTGCGCACGGCGAACCGTTCACCCGCCACGCCGCGAATAAAGACTTCGCCGGCCGTGGCCCCGTAGAGCACCACATTGCCCACAATGATATTTTCTTCGGCCGCAAAGGTGGCGGCCTTGGGGGGACGCAGGCTGAGTCGGGCGCCGGAAAGCCCTTTACCGAAATAATCGTTGGCCTCCCCTTCCAGATGAATGGTGAGCCCGGGCGCGCCGAAGGCGGCAAAACTCTGCCCCCCCGTTCCCCGGGCATCGATCACAATCGTGTCGTCCGGCAATCCGGCCTGGCCATAGCGCTTGGCGATTTCGTGGCTCACGGTGGTTCCCACGCTGCGCTGGGTGTTGCGGACGTTCAGGTCGATGCGCATGGGCCGTCCCTGGTCCAGGGCGGGCAACAGGCGTTGAATCAAGGCCGTGTCGATAGGCGGCGGTGCCGCCTGCGTTTCGGGCAGCAGGCAGTACTTCCGCACCGCTTCGGGAATGTCAGGCTGGTGAAGGATCGCCGATAGATCCAGCCCGCCGGCTTTCCAGTGGTCAATGGCCGGGGCTGTATTCAAACAGTCCACCCGGCCCACCATTTCCGCCACGGTGCGAAAGCCAAGATTCGCCATGATGTGGCGCAGGTCTTCGGCCACAAACCGCATGAAGTTCACGAGGTGT
The DNA here is from genome assembly GCA_963850465.1 of uncultured delta proteobacterium. Taxonomy (GTDB): domain Bacteria; phylum Desulfobacterota; class Desulfobacteria; order Desulfobacterales; family UBA5852; genus JABZFP01. The sequence continues at coordinate 8,405 of CAWKLN010000053.1, read as the reverse complement.
TCGGGGCGGCCGGTGAATTTCTTGCGCAGCTCGGGATCCTGGGTGGCAATGCCCACCGGGCAGGTGTTCAGGTGGCAGACCCGCATCATGACACACCCCAGACATACCAGGGACACCGTGCCGAAACCGAATTCCTCGGCACCCAGCAGGCAGGCGATGGCCACGTCCCGGGCCGTTTTCAGCTGACCGTCGGTTTCCAATACCACCCGGTCCCTGAGCCCGTTGCGCTGCAGGACCTGCCGCGCCTCCGCGAGCCCCAGTTCCCACGGCAGCCCGCCATAGCGAATCGACGTCTGGGGGGATGCACCGGTACCGCCCACATCGCCGCTGATGAGCACCACGTCGGCACCGGCCTTGGCCACGCCGGCCGCGATCGTCCCAACCCCCACCTCGGACACCAGCTTGACACTGATACGGGCGGCCGGATTGGCCATTTTAAGATCGTAGATCAGCTGGGCCAGGTCTTCGATGGAGTAGATGTCGTGATGCGGCGGCGGCGATATGAGCCCCACATAGGGGGTACTGTGACGGGTCTTGGCAATCCATGGGTAAACCTTGCTGCCGGGCAGCTGGCCCCCTTCTCCGGGTTTGGCCCCCTGGGCCATCTTGATCTGCAATTCCTTGGCATGGGTCAGGTAATGGATCGTGACCCCGAAACGCCCGGAAGCCACCTGTTTGATGGCGCTGTTGCGCCAGTCGCCGTTTTCATCCGGAAGAAACCGGTCGGCGTCTTCCCCTCCCTCCCCGCTGTTGCTGCGCCCCCCCAGCCGGTTCATGGCGATGGCCTGGGTTTCATGGGCTTCCTTGCTGATCGACCCGTACGACATGGCACCGGTTTTAAATCGCCGGACCACCGCGTCCCAGGGCTCGACGTCATCCAACGGTATAGCCCTGCCTGCCGGCAGCAGCTCGAAAAGTCCTCGCAGAAGTCCGCCTTCGCGGTTCTGCTGATCGACTTGTTCGCAGAAATCATTCCAGGCCGGCCGATCATTGCTCCGTACGGCCTGCTGAAGCCGCGCGATGGTCAGCGGGTTATACTGGTGGCGTTCCCCATCCCGGCGCCATTTGTACTTCCCGCCCGCCTCCAGAACATCCTGGGAAGGGATGGCAACGATCGGGAAGGCCTTTTGCAGGCGTTGCTGAATTTCACGGGCCAGGACTTCCATATCCGCGCCGCCGATGCGCGAGGGCGTCCAGGTGAAATAGCGGGATACCAGATCATGTTCCAGTCCGATACACTCAAAAATCTGGGCGCCCCGGTAGCTTTGCAGGGTGGAAATACCCATTTTGGACATGATTTTAAGAAGACCTTTATCGATCGCCTTGAGGTAGTTCTGCACAGCGCTGGCGGGATCAACCGCCAGGGATGGATCTTGCCTGGCCTGTTCACGCAGGGTGGCATACGCCAGATAGGGATAAACTGCCGCCGCACCATAACCGCACAGGCAGCCGAAATGGTGAATCTCGCGGGCTTCCCCTGTTTCGACAATCAGACTGCAACGGGTTCGCACCCCTTCCCGGATCAGGTGATGATGCACGGCGGCCGTGGCCAGCAGGGCCGGGATGGGCGCCTGTTCGCGACCCGCCGCACGATCCGTCAGGATCAGCAGCGTCGCACCGGCGGTCACGGCTTGGGTCGCCTGGCGGCACAAGGTCGCCAAGCGCTCCCGGAGGCCTGCCCCCCCCTGGTCAGCCGGATAAAGCATAGTAAGCTCTGCGGTTTGTAACTCAGGACGGGTTTGGACCCGCAGTCGTGCCATTTGTGCATCCGTCAGCACAGGGCGCTCCAGAACCAGCTGCCTGGCGTGCTGCGGCGTCTCGTCGAACAGGTTTTGTTCGGCGCCGATGGTTGTCACCAGCGAGGTCACCAGCTGTTCGCGAATGGCGTCCAGGGGGGGATTGGTAACCTGGGCAAAGAGCTGCTTGAAATAGTCGTAAAGCAGCCGCGCGCGGCGTGACAGGATGGCCAACGGAATATCGTCTCCCATGGACCCGGTCGGCTCCCGGCCGACCTGTGCCATGGGGGCCAAAAGCAACCGGATCTCCTCGGTCGTGTATCCGAATAGTTTCTGCTGGGTCCGTAAACGGTTGTCGGGCAAAAATTCCGCTTCGGCCGACGGTAAATCCTTGAATGACAAAAGGTTTTCCCGGACCCATTGGCCGTAAGGCCTGCGTCCCGCAACGGTTTCTTTGATTTCCTGATCTTCGATGATACGCCCCTGGGCGGTATCCACCAGGAACATGCGGCCGGGCTCCAGCCGGCCTTTGACCAACACATTTTCAGCCGCAATCTCCAGAACGCCGGCCTCGGAAGCCATGATCACCCGATCATCACGCGTGACCGTATAGCGGGATGGACGCAGGCCGTTGCGGTCCAGGACCGCCCCGACCAGCGTGCCGTCCGTAAACGGGATCGCGGCCGGCCCGTCCCAGGGCTCCATCAGGCAGGCATGATACTGATAGAAATCCTTTTTGGCTTGCGACATGGTGGCATGGTTCTGCCAGGCTTCGGGAATGAGCATCATGATGCAATGCGGCAGGGAACGACCGGTGTGATAGAGCAGTTCCAGGGCATTGTCCAGCGTGGCCGAATCACTGCCGCCCGGGGTCGCGACCGGCAGCAACTTGTCAATATCTTCGGCGAATGTGTCCGATGCGAAAAGGCCCTGACGCGCGTTCATCCAGTTGAGATTGCCCCGCAGGGTATTGATTTCACCATTGTGGCACAGGAAGCGAAAAGGCTGCGCCAGCCCCCAGGCCGGCATGGTGTTGGTGCTGTAGCGCTGGTGAACGATGGCCAGCGCCGAGGTCAGCGCCGGGTCACTGAGATCGGGGTAATAGGGCGCCATCTGGTCGGCCACGAACATGCCTTTGTAGACCAGGGTCCGAGAGGAAAGGCTGGGAAGGTGGAAGTAGGATTTCTGGGGCAAATCAGCGTCACGCATGGCGCGCTCGACCACCTTGCGAATGACGTAGAGCTTGCGCTCAAAGTCTGCCGTTGCATCCCCTCCGTCACTCTGACCGATAAACACCTGCCAGATGGATGGCTCTAACGATCGCGCCAGATCACCGATGGCTCCCGGGTTGACCGGTACCCGGCGCCAGCCCAGCACCACTTGTCCTTCCTCACACACCACCCTTTCGAATTGTTCGCGGCACCATCGATTCTGCTGCTCATCCGGGGGCAGAAACACCAGTCCGGCCCCGTAGCGGCCTTGTGGCGGCAGTTCGAAACCCGCATCGGCCGCGACATGCAGAAAAAACGCATGCGGCATCTGAATCAGAATACCGGCACCATCGCCGGTGGTGGCATCACAGCCGCAGGCCCCACGGTGCGCTAGATTCGACAAAATCTGCAGGGCGTCCCGGATGATGTCATGCGACGGATGCCCCTTGATATGGCAGATCATTCCGACACCGCAGGCATCGTGTTCAAACTGCGGGTCATACAGCCCTTCCGACTCAGGCGGGCCGCTGAGGGGATTCCATCGGGCAGATGTCATTCGGTTGGGCATGTGGTTTTCCAATGGGTTGGGTTTAGGCAGGACACTATGAATATCCGACCGCGTCAACAAGCTGAATCGTATCTCTATAGCAATCCTTGTACCATATGCGAATGAGGAAGGAGCGAAACACGCAATGCCAGTGCAATCAACGTCTGGCTCGGTGGACCGGTGTCCATCCTTCAACCTCCGGATGCGTGATTTCGGTAAAAGTCATGCCGACGATACGACAAAGTTGTCGTTAATACCACGATAGATTTACAATTTTGTTAGCCGCCCATTTGACTTCCGATGGCCCCGCAAGGGACGCGCCTCCTGCGGGCGACGTTTGCCCGGTCTGCGAATCATGAGCGGTCGGATGCTTTCATTTTCCAATGCATGCCGGCAAACCACAGCGCCGTTATCACCTGCAGTGTCAGCAGCAGGCCAAAACCGGCCCGATACCCGTCAGGGGCATAGCCGATCAGGGTGTTCGGCCAGAGATCGATGACCGCCCCCACGCCCCACTGGGCGCCGAAGGCCGCCACAAACACCAGCAGGTTCAAGCCTGTATTGACCCGGCCGGCCAGATGCGCCGGAAAGCGCTGGGACAGGTCGGCGTACACCAGAATACCGCTGGTCCCGGAAAAGCCAAACACCATCCAGAGCAGCATCGGCGGCAGGCGCCACCCCAGAATCATCACGGTCTGGCAAAGCATGAACAGGATCATGCCGATGCCCGCCACGGTCATCGGACGTATTCCGGCCCGACTCAAACGCTCAGCCAGGATGCCCATGAGGACGTACCCGATCACCATGGCACCTGCGGTCCAGAACAGAACCGCAGCCACCGATCCGCGATCGAGCCCGCCCACGTCCCTGAGCCAGGGACCCGACCACAGGCTCTGGAGCGATAGAAACGTCGCCTGGGAGAGTGTTGCCCAGGGGGCCGCGCGCCAGAATACCGGGCTCGAGAAGACCTGCCCGACACCGCGTCCCTGTTCTTTTAGCGAGACGGGCTGAACCGTGGCCGGTTTGTCCGGGACGGCGCGCCAGACCAGTAACGCCACGATCAGCGTCACGATACTCAGGCCGGTGAAAACGCCACGCCAGTCCGTCACCGACAGCAAGTATTCCACCGGTGCGGTGGCCGACAAGGCACCCAACCCGCCGGACGCCATCTGGATGCCGTTGATCAAGGGTAATTGACGACGGGGAAACCACTCCACGAAAGCCTTGAACGCGGCCATCAGGCAGGCCGAGACACCAAACCCGATCAGCGCTCGGCCGATCACAAGTTCTGCCAGGGACTCCCCCCGGGCAAACAAAAAAGCACCGCTGGCGGCAAAGAGAAGCAATACCGCTTCGATCCGTCGGGGACCGAAGCGATCCAGCAGAACACCGAGCGGAAGCTGCGCCGAGGCAAAGGAAATGAAATAGGCCGATGTCAACAGGCCCAGCGCGGAAGGATCGAGGCCGAGATCCGCGGCCAGGTTGGGTGCCATCACCGCATTGACCGTCCGGTAGAGATAGGACAGGAAATACCCGCAGGCGAACGGCAGAAAGATGCGCAAATGAAGACCAACTGTCGGGGCTGTCATCGGACGGTTTTCTTTTCCTGAAGGTCTGCTGTTGGCCATCCTGTCTCCATGCGGTCCATGCCCCGGCTAAGGTTTTGACTTGACCCGACGGTGCCATGATTGTATGGGGAAGTCAAAAGGAAATCGGACACGGCCCATACCACACAGACCGGCGTTTCCGGAATCATGACCCTGAAACAACTCGGCCGCATGATCGTTTCACCCCTGACCTGATGTCTTCCCGACAACAACCGTGCGGCCGACGCCGACCGGGCTTGACGAGACTGTTTCGCATATCCATCATACATATGACGATGCGAACCGACTGTGACCTTCGTTGCGATGTTTCTTTTAACACGCACCTCTCTTCCAGATGCGGGTACTGATAGGAAACTCAAAGCGATCCCCCATCCCGGGGACGAAAACCGACACCACGGAAATCCCAAACTCTGACAGCCATTCTCCACATTACGGCGATGTGCTTTTTCGTTACATTGATTCAAATACCTGTTTCCCGTTGAAAGGAAAACCCATGATTCTTCAAAAAAATCGTCTTTTGAGTGCTTTTTTCTTTACGACCGCGCTGCTCATGGTTACCGGCTGCGCCACGGTTCGCTTCACGCCCACCGGTGAGTCCTATCCCCCCCACCCAGGCGCGGTGAAAATCTTGAAGGCGTATCCGAGTGACAGTGAATACGCTGAAATCGGATGGGTTTCGGCCGACGGCGACTTCAATACCCCCTGGTCGGAACTGCTGGGCCTGATGCAGAAGGAAGCCGCCTCCCGCGGGGCCAACGCGATCGTTCTGGAAGAAAAATTCACGACCCAGTTAGACACGCCTCAGTACAGCGTCGGGGTCAACCAGCAAAACGACGTCCGCTCGATCACCGCGGTCGCGATCTATCGTAAAGAACCAATAGAACACCCCGCGTTATAGTTTAAAAGCGCAACCAACGATCGGGTTCTGTCGACCACGACGCAACCGCTTGTGATACAGCCACCATTCTGATAATGATTCCTAAATAAGGCAATCTCGCCCAGCGAGATTCGTCCTGGCGGAAATCCATATCCAAAAATCGATGAAAAGCGAGGTGGCGCATGCAATCTTCCCCCCGTTCACCCTTTTCCATTGCGCCGGTGTTGTTCAAACCACACGCTCTCAGCCGGCGAAGCTTTCTTAAACACAACGCACGACTGCTGCTATGGGTGGCGGCCATGGGAGCAGGCCTGAAACTTCCCCGTCCGGTCCAGGCCTTTGATGCGCCCGACATCGCCGTTGCTACTGGCGACAGGGTTGCCGCCACGCGTGCCGCGGTCGATCTTCTGGGCGGCATGCCGCGTTTTGTTAAACCCGGTCAGAAAGTGATTATCAAACCCAACATGAGCTTTGCCGGTGGTCCGGAAGACGCCACCGATACGCATCCCGATGTCGTACGGGAACTGGTGGCCCTTTGCAAGGAGGCCGGCGCCGAACGCATCCGGGTCCTGGACCACACCCTGCGGCGGGAGGAGCGCTGCATCGAAGGCGTCCAAAAGGCCTGTGAGGTTCACGGGGACGACATCGTCCAGGCCGTCTCCCGCAGCCGTTTTTTCAAATCGGCGGCCATTCCGGAAGGTCGCCAGATGACGGAAACTGACGTGATGTGGGAAGTGCTCGAGGCGGATGTCCTGATCGCCGCACCGGTGGCCAAGTCCCATTCGAGTTCCGGCGTCAGTCTGTCCATGAAAGGCATGATGGGCCTCATTTACAACCGGGGGGTCATGCACAGCCGCTACGACCTGCACGAGTCCATCGTCGACCTGGCCTCCCTGTTGAAGCCGGACCTGGTGGTCGTGGACGGCTCCCGTGTGCTGAGTACCAACGGTCCTGGGGGACCGGGGCGCGTGCTCAAAAGCGACACCATCATCGCCTCGGCCGACATGGTGGCCGCCGACGCCCAGGCCGTGACCATGTTCGAGTGGTATGGCCAGAAGTTGGCAGCCCCGCAATGTGAAGCATATCCGAATCGCCCACGAACGCGGTCTGGGCCGAATGGATGTCGAGAACCTGCGTCGGAAACAAATCAAGGTCTGATGACTTTCCAGCGTACGATTCAGATCATCTGCCTGACACTGTTTTTCCTGCTGCTGGCCGGCGCCGCCTTCCGCTTTACCGGGTGGCTGCCCCACGATCTTTTTCTCAGGCTCGATCCGGCGGCCGCGCTTCTGACCGGGCTTGCGGCCAGAATATGGCTGGGCGGTTTCCTCGCGGCCCTGGCCGTCCTGGCCGCGACCTTTGTTCTGGGGCGGTTCTTCTGTGGCTACCTCTGCCCACTGGGCACGACCATCGACGGTGTCGATACCTGTATTCGCAAACCCGCCCATCGGCCTGAAGATATATCCGCAAAATGGCGATGGACCAAATACGGCGTCCTGGTGTTCAGTACGGCTGCCGCCCTGATGGGGTTGTCGCTGGCCTTCCTGGTGGCACCCATCCCGGTGGCGACGCGCTTTTTCGCCGTGATCGTTCTGCCTCTCCTGCAGCAGACAGCTGATCTGCTGCTTCAGCTGGTCGTCCCCCTGGCCGACGGACTCAACTTGCCCGGCCTCGTCTACCTTCAGCTGCCGCTACCACGCTTCGACCGGCAATGGCTGACGCTTTTCCTGATGCTCCTGATCCTGGCCGGTGGCCGTTGGGTTCCCCGATTCTGGTGCCGCTGTCTCTGCCCGGCCGGCGCCCTGATGGCCTTGTGTGCCTGGCGCCCGATGATTCGCCGCCGGGTGACGGACGGCTGCAACGACTGCGGGCTCTGCTCCCGGCAGTGCCCGATGAACGCCATTGGTGACGACCCCCGCGCGACAACGCACCGTGAATGCATCGCCTGCCAGACCTGTCGCCGCGTGTGCCCGACAAGCGCCGTGGTATTTTCGGGCCGCTCCGCGACCGATGCCCCCGGATCTCAGGAATTTTCCCCATATCGCCGCGGCCTATTGCTCGCCGGGGCCTGTGGATTCGGCACAACGGCGGTTACACTATCCGGCGCGCGCCATTTACTGGGCGACAACGGCACCCGGCGCAGTCTCCCCCCGGACCTCATCCGCCCGCCGGGCGCCCGTCCCGAAGACGGCTTCCTGCGGCGCTGCTATCGCTGTGGCGCCTGTCTTGAGGCCTGCCCCACCAACACCTTGCAGCCGTATGGCATGGCTGCCGGCCTGCCGGGGCTGCTGACACCGGTGGTTACCCCTCAACTCGGTCCTTGTGACCCCGCCTGCAACATCTGCGGCCAGATCTGCCCCACCCAGGCCATTCGTCCGCTTTCCCACGCCGAACGCATTTGGGCCAAGGTGGGCACCGCCCATATCC
>CAWKLN010000052.1:0-55325 GCA_963850465.1 uncultured delta proteobacterium | reverse complement strand
ATAAATGAGGTAGGCCAGGGACGTGCTGACAAGGGACAGGCTCAGGATGGCTCCCCAGGCGGTCAAGCTCGGGTGGATCGCGAAGGGCTGTTCGAAGATCAGCACCAGGGGGATCAGCATGGCGCTGCTGCAACAGAGCATGCCGGTCGTCACAACGATGGGGGAGAGGCCTTTGAAACGCCGGCCGAAGATGGCGGCGCAGGCGTAAAAAAGGGCCGCCCCCAGCACGGCCACATAGCCCATGATCTGCAGGTCGAAGCCTTCCATGGACTCCACGCCGATCAGCAGCGCCACGCCCAGCCAGCCTAAGAGCACGCCGGCCCCCCGATTGAGGGTGAGGCGCTCTTCACGGGTCAGGAAATGGGCCAGCACCACGCTGAAGATGGGGGTGGTGGCATTCAGGATCGATGCCAGGCTGGTCTGGATATGCTGCTGACTCCACGTGATGAGGCTGAAGGGAAGCAGGTTGTTCAGGGCGCCCATGATCAGGAAGGCACCCCACAGGGGCAGGCTGGCGGGTAGGCGCCGGCCGGTCAGATAGCCGAAGATCAGCAGGGCGATGGCCGCGAAGCCAACCCGGAAGAGCACCAGTGTCAGGGGCATGACTTCACGGACGGCGACCTTGATAAAGAAAAAAGAACCGCCCCAGATGATCGAAAGCACGATGATGAGCAGCCATTCGGTGAGCCCCATCGTGGCATTCACGGCGGGTCGTTGTTCCGTCTCGAGCGCGGTTGACTTCATGGTATCCAAATCCTTTGATGCCCATCATACTGAAAGCGTTCCGGTAGTTGAGGTCCGGTTGTTTTTCGAGGCTATGGATACCACTTGATGGGGTGTATGGCCACCCGATTGTTGCGGTCGTTGCGATGGATAAAAATAGAGCGGCTGTATCGGGGAGGGGAAAAGCGGGCGTATTGCTTATCGTCTGCCAGAGCTGGGCTTGACATAGGAACTGAAAGCGATGGCAACCGTCCCCGGCGGCAGGGGCAGGGTGTTGTCGAAGACGGCGGGGCGGGGGGCGAGATTGTCGCGCCTGTAGCCTGAGGCAAAAAGAACTTTTTTCTGGAGGACACGGCCCGTGTCGTCCAGGAAGTTCACGTAGATGTTCAGACTGTCGCCCCTGTATTTGGATTTGCTGAGCCCCCCCTTGAGATAAATCTCCCGGGTCGGGTCCGGCTTCAGCTGATAGGTATAGGCCACGAGGATGTCACCGGTATCGGCTTCGCCCTGGTGCGGCCCGGACGGCTGGAGGGCGATGTGCCTTTCAGGCGCGATGGGCGGGCCGGGGGCCAATGTGCCGGTGCTTTGGCAGGCGCCTAACCCGGCTGTCAATAGCGCAATGATGGCCACGCTAAAGAGCGCGTGTGGTATGGAATGGTGCGATCCCATGAGCTATCCTCAATATGGTGTTTCGCGGTGGTTTCGCCTTACCAGCATGATCATGTGGTTGAAATGGGAGGCGCGATCACCGGACTTAGATATGATGAATGACAGTTTCTCGCGATGCAACAGGCAGGACGGTTCGAGGGAGTTTATGAAAGACGCATTGCGCTCGGGGATGAAAAAACCTTCATGCCAAATTAATTTGAGTCAACGCTCAGATGGCTTTGCAAGGTTCAAGATCAGGCCGATTGCCAAGCCCGCAGGCGTACTCAGGTATCGTCGAGGACTCGGCAATGAGGGGTCAACGCTGAGATGGAACACAGAAGACATTTTTCAAAGTCGTTTCTATTTGTATTGCCGCATCGTCCGATCCAGATCCCGCTGTTCGTCACGGCTGCGGATCGCATGGCGCTTGTCGTATTTCTTTTTACCCCGGGCCAGGGCCAGCTGGATTTTGGCCTTGCCCCTTTTAAAATACACCCGCAGCGGGATGAGGTTGTAGCCCATCTCGTTGATCTTGCCGTAGAGCTTTTTTATTTCGGACTTGTGCAGCAGCAGTTTGCGCTGACGGCGTGGCTCGTGATTATTGTAGTAGGCGAAGGGGTAGGGCCCGATGTGAATGTTGAGCACCCAGACCTCATCGTTGATAATACGGGCGTAGCTGTCCTTGAGGTTGCAGCGCCCCAGCCGGAGGGATTTGACCTCGGTACCCCGCAACACCATGCCGGCCTCGAACTTATCCTCGATGTGATAGTCGAAACGGGCTTTGCGGTTTTCGGCGACGATTTTGATGCCTTCGGGGCTCATGGCGTTGTGGGACCTGTTGTGAGGTTGATCCGGGCAAGTGGAGCTCACCTGCCGGACGTCTTATTCCTGTTTGATGACCAGTCCGCTGTTGATATGAACGCTGAAACGCTCCCGGGCCAGGCGATTGATTTCTTCGGCGCTGGTGAGATCGATGATTTCTTTGACGAATTTGCGGGCGTCGATGATTGATAGACCGCGCACCATCCGTTTGACCACCGGGATGGCGTGCGGGTTCATACTCCACTCGGTGATGCCCAGCCCCATCAGGATCGGGATATGGATGGGCTCGCCCGCCATTTCGCCGCACATGGCAACCCGGATGTTTTTGCGGCGGGCCACACTGGCCACGTGTTTCACCATGCGGATGATGGCGGGGTTCAGCGGGTCGTATAGATAGGCGACATTGCGGTTGCTGCGGTCAATGGCCAGGGTGTACTGGATCAGGTCGTTGGTGCCGATACTGAAAAAATCGCACATTTCCGCCAAATGGTCGGCGATGACGACGGCCGACGGCACTTCGATCATGACGCCGACCTCGATATCCGGGTTGTGTTCCAGGCCTTCGGCTGCGAGAGATTCGGCGGCCTCCTCCAGCATGCGACGGGCCTGGATCAGTTCCGCGCAGCCGGTGATCATCGGAAACAGGATGCGCACGTTCCCGTGGGCGGCGGCGCGCAGGATGGCCCGCAGTTGCGTGCGAAAGACGTCCGGGTTCTGCAGACAATAACGGATCGCACGCAAGCCCAACACCGGGTTGACCTCGTTGCCGTTGCTGGCATAGCTCAGGGTCTTGTCGGCATTGATATCCAGCGTGCGGATCGTCACGGGGTTGGGGGCCATCACCTCGACCACGTCCCGGTATTTGTCATAGAGTTCGAATTCGTTCGGAAAGTCGGTGCGGCTCATGTACTGGAACTCGGTCCGGTAGAGCCCGATGCCGTCCCCTCCGTTGTCGATGACCGATACGACTTCCTCGGGCAGTTCGATATTGCCTTGCACCTGGACAATCTCGCCGTCGACCGTGCGGGCCGGGAGGTGGCTTTCACGGGTGATCCGGGACCGGTAGGCGCGATAGCGCTCCTGCCGTTCCTCGTATTCCACGAGGGTTTCGTCGTCGGGGTTGATGATGACGACACCATCGTTGCCGTCGACAATCAGGATGTCGTCGTTGCGGATCAGGGCCGTGGCATTCACCAGACCGAGTACGGCCGGGATGTCCAGCGTGCGGGCGATGATCCCGGTGTGGGAGGTCTTACCCCCGACATCGGTGAGAAACCCCTTGATGCGTTCCAGTTGAATCTGGCTGGTGTCGGCCGGCGACAGATCGCGGGCCACCAGAATGACGCGCTTGTCGATATCGGAGATTTTTACATGCGCGGCGCCGGTCAGGCAGTGCATGATGCGATCCGAAACATGGATGATGTCGGAGACCCGCTCCTTGAGGTATTGATCTTCCATGCTCTGGAACATGCTTTTGATCTGGCCCACAACGGTCTTCAGGGCCCATTCCGCGTTGACCTTATCATTCCCGATGAAGTCGACCGTACGTCCGAAGAGCATCTTGTCGTCGAACAGCAGCAGGTGGGTTTCAAGGATATTGGTCTGCTGCTGCAGATCTTCGGGCATGGCGCTGATAACCTGGCGCAGGTCGTTCTTGGCTTCGATGACAGCCTTTTTAAACCGGTTGACTTCGTTGGCGGTGCGGTCGGGATTGATAAAATATTTGGGGACGACCTTGACCCCCTCGCGATCCACCAGGTAGGCTTTGCCGATGCAAATACCTGGCGAGGCGCCGATTCCGCGCAGCTCAAATTCTTTGTCTTCGTTGGGCAACATGGCTGTTTATTCTCCGAACCCGGTTTCCACCAGGTCGATAATCTGATTCAGAATGGGCTGATCGGCCGGATTTTCGATACAGACCACGATTTCAGTCCCTTTGCTGCAGCCCAGGGTTAATAGATCGATAATACTGGCCGCATCGACCGTTTCGGCATCCCTGGCAATCCAGACTTTATGCTTTGCATTCCGGGCCACTTCCGCTATCTTGGCGGCGGACCGGGCATGCAGGCCAAGCTCGTTGACGATCATCACCGGACGCTGCAAGTCTGATTCGAGACAGTTCATGGGCACTTTGGTATTGGGTCGTTAGAAAAGCACATTTGTATATATTAGATTGACCATTTTAGCAATATCCAGTCATAAACCGGGGGGTGAAAACCGGCCTGCCGGGCCGGGTGCGGTTGCCGGCAAGCCCCGTTAGCACTTGCGGAAAGGATCGAGAATGGAAAAACAGTTTGTTATCGATGACTTGAAGCTGGGTGAATCCTGGCGCTTGTTTCGAATTATGGGGGAATTTGTCGAAGGTGTCGAGAAATTGCACGACCTGGGACCTGCCGTAAGTATTTTCGGGTCGGCCCGGACGGCACCGGACGACCCGGCCTACCAGAAAGCGGTGCATACGGCGGCCCTTTTCGCCAAGGAAAACTTTGCCGTCATCACCGGCGGCGGTGCCGGTATTATGGAGGCCGCCAACAAGGGCGCGGCGGAAGCCGGCGGGGTTTCCGTGGGTCTCAATATCAATTTGCCCTTTGAACAGCAACCCAACCCCTACGCCAACATCCAGCTCCAGTTCCATTATTTTTTTATCCGCAAGGTCATGTTCGTCAAATACGCCATGGCCTACATCATCATGCCGGGAGGATTCGGTACACTGGACGAGTTGTTCGAGGCCGTGACCCTTATCCAAACCCATCGCATTCGTCCCCTGCCGGTGATTCTGGTGGGTTCCGACTATTGGGGCGGGCTGGTGGACTGGATCAAAGCCCGTCTTCTCAAGGACGCATTGATTTCACCGGAAGATATCGATATCCTCCAGGTGATTGACGACCCGGCGGACGTCGTGAAGGCCGTCAAAAAAGTCGTTATCTTTTGAGCATGGGTTCAACGCCTGCCATCGTGCTTTGCATCTCCAGGCCCGTGGGCAGGCACCGGTCAAGCCAGACTAACGGCCGGTCGGTAAGAATATTATCGTTTCAGGTCGCATTTGCGGCCTCCATATTTATGTAAATAAACAATAATAACAATAGATTAATTGCGATATGCAGTTGGATAAAAATTACTTGACTAAACGAAAGACAAAATATAGATAGATGTGTACCAAATGAATATTATTCAGTATGTATGGTAAAGCGAATGGCGGCGGAACACCTGTGGCGGAAATGATCTCGGAAAATACGGCTATCGATTGGTACCGAAGGGCCCCGAAGCTGGGGTGGCACGTCAACGGCGTCGGCACGGGGGCCATTTATCCGCTTACGGGTGGGTTGCCATCTTACCGAGACCCTGATGGAATTATAAATTTAGCTACTTCATCGGGGTTTTTTATTTGAGCCGGCGGGCGGAAGCGCGGCCCTGTCGTGTGGATCTTCGCGGTTTGATGAAGGGGGCCCCGGTGGCGGATTGATCTGATCTATGGGAAGTGAAACGAACATGCCTCAAGACGTACTGAAAATTGAGTCGGCGACGCTGGATTTCGGCGGCTTGCGTGCGCTTTCGAATGTGGACATGACAATTGAGCCGGGGCTGATTACATCGGTCATCGGACCCAACGGTGCCGGCAAGACGAGTCTGCTGAACTGCATCTCCGGGTTCTACCATCCGACCCGGGGAGAAATTCATTTCGGTAAACGCCGGTTAACCCATGCCTCGCCCCACCAGGTTTCCAGCCTTGGTATCGCGCGGGCTTTTCAGAACATCGAGCTTTTCCGCGGTATGACGGTGCTCGACAACCTGATGCTGGCGCGCCATCAGAAGCTGCGCTACAATTTTTTCCAGGCCCTTGTTTTTTATGGCCATGCCGCACGGATGGAATCCGAAAACCGGGGCTACGTGGAAGACGTTATCGATTTTATGGAGTTGGAGCCCTATCGGAAAAGCACGGTCGGCAATCTCAGCTATGGCGTTCAGAAAAGGGTCGAGGTAGCCCGGGCCTTGACCATGGGGCCGCAGATCCTGCTGCTGGACGAACCCATGGCGGGCATGAATATCGAAGAGAAGGAAGACATGGTGCGCTTCGTTCTCGACATCCAGAAGGAACGCGAGATTACCGTGGTCCTGGTGGAGCATGACCTCGGCGTGGTGATGGATATTTCCGACCGGATCTATGTGCTCGATTTCGGTCAGTTGATCGGTGCCGGACGTCCGGAGGAGGTGGCGGCGAACCCGCAGGTCATTGAAGCATACATCGGCGAAGACTGACGGAAGCGTCATTGGCTCAATATCGGCGTTGCCCGGCATTCTTCGTCACTGCAGCGTACATGAGTACGCTTCGTTCCTTAGAATTTGGGCGCCGATCTTGAGCCAATGACACATCCGTCCATGCGAGACTGAAAACACAAAAGATAGATTTAGTGCTTATGGAAAACCGTGACGAGTTGGTAAAATACACCATACCGCAGCTGCTGCGGTGGCGGGTGAAGCAATCCGGAGACAGGGTGGCGCTGCGCGAAAAGGAGTTTGGTCGCTGGCAGACCTACACCTGGCGCACGTACTATGAATTTGTGCGGAAATCCGGTCTGGGGCTTGCGAAGCTCGGCCTGGCAAAGGGCGACCGGATCGCCTTGATCGGGGACAATATCCCCGAGCTGCTCTTTGTGGCCGTCGGGGCCCAGGCCCTGGGTGGTATTTCGGCGGGAATCTACCAGTCCAGTCTGCCAGAGGAAATTTCGGGGATTCTCAACTACCTTGGGGTGAGTATCGTGTTCTGTGAGGATCAGGAGCAGGTGGACAAGCTGATCGAAATCCGGAAGGCGATTCCCCAGGTCAAAAAAGTGATCTACGAAGACCCGCGCGGCATGCGGAGCTACCGTTCGGACGACTGGTTCATGCCGATTGAAGAACTTTACCGGCTGGGTGATGCGTCCTACGCGGAAGATCCCGATCGATTCGAAAGCCTGGTGGATCAGGGCTCACCGGACGATGTCTGCCACCTCTGCCTGACCTCGGGAACCACCGGGTTGCCCAAGGGCGCCGAGATGATGCACCGCAACTATATCAATATGGGGTGCGCAGATCACGAAGGTCGATCCTCTGGAAGAGACGGATGAATACCTGTCTTTCCTGCCATTTGCCTGGATTGGCGAGCAGATGAACTCTTTCGGGGTGGCCCTGGCCACCGGGATTACCATCAATTTCCCGGAGTCCGTTGAAACCGCCATGGAGGACCTGAAGGAAATCGGTCCGCACTTCGTGTTCGGCGCGCCCCGTATCTATGAAACCATTCGATCCCAGATCTGGCTCAGGATCGATGAATCCTATTGGTTGAACCAGGCCCTTTACCGCTATTTCATGAAGGTGGGTGAAGCGGCCGCCGGCTACCGCATGTCGGGCAAGACCATGCCTCCCCTCCTGGCCTTCAAGGCCTGGCTGGGCCAGACGCTGGTCTTCCGGCCGCTGATCAACCAGATCGGTTTTCTCCGGCTGCGCAGGGCCTATACGGGGGGGGCGGCGCTGGGGCCGGACCTGTTCACATTCTACCAGGCCATCGGCATCAACCTGAAGCAGATCTACGGCCAGACCGAAATTACGGGCATTGCCTACATGCATTCCGACGGGGACGTTAAATCGGATACGGTGGGCATTCCGCTGCCGAAGACCGAGTGCAAAATCTCCGAAGAAGGCGAAATTCTTTCCCGCTCGCCTTCGGTGTGCCGGGGTTATTACGAGCTGCCCGAAAAGACGGAAGAACTGCTCGCGGGAGGCTGGCTGCATTCCGGGGACGCGGGCTACATCGATGAAAATGGCCACCTGGTGGTCATCGACCGGCTCGCGGACGTTATGCACAACCGCGAAGGCGAGATGTTCAGCCCTCAATTTCTGGAGAACAAGCTCAAGTTCAGCCCATATGTCAAAGAGGCGGTGATTTTCGGGGATAAGATGGATTATGTCGCGGTCCTCGTCAACATCGATCCGATTATCGTGGGCAAATGGGCGGAAGACCGGGGCATTTCTTTCACGACCTTCATGGATCTGTCTCTCAAACCGGCGGTGGCCGAGCTGATCGGAAAGCAGATCGAAGAGTTCAACCGCAAGGTGGAAAAGCCCCATTTCCGCATCCGCCGCTGGGCGATGCTCTACAAGCTGCTGGATGTGGACGACGGTGAGTTGACCAAAACCGGTAAAATAAGGCGCAAGTTTGTCCGTGAAAAATACACGGAGCTCTACGAAGCGCTCTACGACGAAGGGGTCCGCGAGAAGAAGGTCCAGGCCCAGTTCCAGTACCAGGATGGTCAAACCACCACGGTGGAAACCCTGTTGCCGTTTTACACGATGGAAGAGGTGCCATGAGTTATTTTTTTCAGCTCGTCATCAGCGGTATGGTGGTTGGCTCTATTTATGCCCTGTCGGGCCTGGGTTTCGTCCTGATCTACAAATCCAGCCGGGTGCTGAACATTGCCCACGGCCAGATCATCGCCGCCGGGGCTTTTATCACCTATGCGCTGACCGTCATGGTGGGCATACCGATTTATATTTCCTTTTTTATCAGCGTCATCATCACGTTCTTCCTCGCCATGAGTGTGGAACGGGTGTTTCTGAGACGTCTGATCGGCGAGCCGATCATATCCGTCATCATGGTAACCATCGGCCTGATGTCCATCATCGACGGGCTGATCTATCTGACCCCCTTTGGCACGGAAAATTATTCGTTTCCGGAGTTTCTGCCCAACACGCCGATCGCCTTCGGCGGCGTCTCCATTTCCTGGACGCAGTTGGTGGGCGTCATCATTACGACGGTTCTCATTGGCGCTTTCTCGTGGTTTTTCAAACGCTCCACCATCGGCGTTTCCATGCGGGCCGTCTCGGACGATCAGCTGGCCTCCATGTCGGTGGGCATCTCGGTGCCGAAAGTCTTCGGCCTGGCCTGGGCTACGGCCGGCCTCAGCGCCGCCGCCGCCGGCGGGATCATCGGCAACATCACCGGCCTGAACTTCGAGACCCTGCACGCCTTTGGCATCATCGTGTTCCCGGTGGTCATCCTGGGGGGGCTGGATTCCATCATCGGCGCCGTGGTGGCCGGCATCATCATGGGGCTGATCCAGCAGTTTGCGGCCGGCTATCTCGACGGCAACTGGGGTCTCAACGGGACTGCCGATGTGTTGCCCTACATCATCCTTTTGATCATTCTCCTGTTCAAGCCCCATGGGCTGTTCGGAATTCACGAAATAGAGCGAGTGTAACCTATGTCTGCCAATCGATGGTTTGCCACGGGCAACTTTTTCGCCACTTACCTGGAAGAACAGCGGATCTTCCGGACCCACCTGGACCGGCTGATCTTCGCCGTGTTCCTCTGTTCCCTTTTTATCTGGCCCCTGTTCTATACCCCCAGCAATAAATACATGCTGGTGATCGACAATATCCTGATCGCCATCGTGGCGATCTACGGCCTGAACCTGGTGACGGGGTTTGCGGGCTTGATCTCCATCGGTCATGCGGCCTTTGTCGGTGTGGGGGCTTATACGTTGGCTTCTTTTTCGCAAGTTTTGGGTGACAGCCACGTGCTGATCACCCATGCTTGGCCCCTGATGATCTTGATCTCCGGATTGATGGGGGCTGTTTTCGGGGCCTTTGTGGGGTTACCGGCCTTGCGCCTCAAACATCTTTATCTCGCCATAGCCACCCTTTCGTTTCAGATGATTTTCCAGTGGACGATCAATTTCTTGAAGTTCTTCGACCAGGGGCAAACCATTTACCTGGGGCGCATCTTCTGGCTTACCGGCGAAGTCGGGCGCAAGGAGCATTATTTTTTCTGGTATTATATCATTCTGGTCATCGTGGTCCTGATGGGCTTTGGCGTGCGGAATCTGCTGCGCACCCGGTATGGCCGAAGCCTGGTGGCCGTGCGGGACAATGACCGCGCGGCCGATGCCATGGGCATGCATCCGGGGCTGACCAAGGTGTATGCGTTTGCTCTGGCGGGGTTTTGCGCCGGGGTGGCCGGAGCCTTGCACGCGTATCTGTACCGGGGGGTCGGGATCGAATCGTTTACCCTGCACCAGTCCATCACCTATCTGGCCATGGCGATCGTCGGCGGGTTGGGTACCTTGCCCGGCGCTTTCCTGGGGCCGGCCGCGATAAGGCTGCTGGACTTGCAGGTCGAACACCTGGCCGAGTTTATGGGAGATCTTTTCCCTGCGGCCATGAATCTTGCGACGGCATTAAAACCGTTGTCCTTCGGTCTGGTCATCGTGCTTTTCTTGATGTTCGAGCCGCGGGGGATTGCCAATTGGTGGCGCATCATTCGCTCTTATACCAAGCTGTGGCCCTTCCGTTACTGAGCCCGCCGGTATTAAGATGAGAGACGGAGGTCTCCCGGATAGGCGTTTTATATCGTGAGCCTTTTCCGGGTTCTGTAGTAATTGAACGTAAACGCCAAGTTGACCAAGGGGGGAATCATGAAGAGAAAAAGTACGATTCTGTTGGGACTGATTGCTGTGTTGATGCTTTGCCTGGCTTTCGGCACACCGGCCACGGCCGGTGAAGTTTACAAACTGGGGCTGTCACTTGCGATTACCGGTCCGACCTCGGATGCCGGCAACCCTTACGCTAAAGGTGTGGAAGACTATTTCAAATACGTCAATGAGACCAAAATGCTGGGGGATGACACCATCGAGTGCTTCATCCGGGACGACCAGTACAAGACCGATATCACCAAACGTAATTTCGAGGATTTCCTGGCGGAAGGTATCGTTTTCTATCTCAATTATTCCACCGGCAGTACGCTGGGATTGAAACGGGATTTTGAAGAAGAACAAATGCCGACGATTCCGGCGTCCTTTCATGCCGGCAACCTGGTGGATTCCAACTATATCTTCCTGCCCATTGCCTCTTATTCAAAACAGATGATCGGGCTGTCCGAGTATGTCGTTGCCAATCACAAGGAGGGGACCCCCAAGGTCGCCATGTTCATCCACCCCTCGGCCTTTGGGCGGGGCCCGGTGGAGGACACCCAAAAGGCCGTGGCCGCCGGATTGAAGATGGAGATTGTCGAGGTTGTCGAGCATGGTAAAGACCTGGACAACACCGCCACCCTGCAGCGCTTGAAAGACAAGGGCGTTCAATACATCATCTGCCACACGGTCCAATCTCCCGTGGCAACCCTGATCAACGATGCGCAGCGTCTGGGAATGAGCGCTCAAGAATTCGGCGAGAAGGGTAAAATCACCTTTCTGGGGGCTCACTATACCGGGGGCAACGACCTGATCGCGCTGGCCGGTTCGGCAGCGGAGAATTTCTTCTGGACGACGTCTTATACCCTGACATCGGAACCGGGGCCGGGCACGACCTTTCAGCTCGAACTGGCCAAAAGATATGGACGGGATGACAAGGCTGCCAATTCCCATAATTACACCAACGGTGTCATGGTGGCCCAGGTGGCCGCCGAAGTGATCCTGCGCGCCAAAACCGATGGACAGAAAGTCAACCGCGAGACCCTGTACAAACAGATGCTGGCCATGAATGGCGGCAAGGCCTTCGATCCGAAAACGACCGTGGGGCCCGTGACCTACTCTGACACCGACAAGGAAGGCGTGGACGAACTTCAGATTTACCGTGTCGAGGGCGGGGTTTTCCGAGCGGTGGATAAACCCTTTATCCCCAAATTCGCACAATAAATACCCGGTTGGCAAACCGGAGCACAACGTAAGAGATGCCGCCGCTTACCCATGTGGGTCGGCGGCATCTCCGACCTGAACCGGATTTTCCCGGCGTATCGACGAAGGAATACAGATGGAAGCAGCCCAAGCCAACGGCAACCTGTTGGAAGTCAACAATATCGAAGTGGTCTACAACGACATCATTCAGGTGTTGCGGGGCGTCAGCCTCAATGTGCCCCTGGGCAGCATCGTGGCCTTGCTGGGCACCAACGGGGCCGGTAAAACCACAACGCTGCGGGCCATCAGCGGGCTGCTGAAACCGGAAAACGGTTTTATCCGGGACGGCTACATCAAATTCAACGACAAGGACATCACCAACCGCTTGGGAACCCATGTGGTGAAAGAAGGGGCCGTGATGGTGCCCGAAGGGCGGCGGGTGTTCAAACACCTGACCGTGGACGAGAATATCCGGGTGGGATCCATCACCCGCAAAGACGGCAGCCGCAACATTCGGAAAGACCACGAACAAATGTATGCTCATTTTCCACGTCTTTCGGAGATCACCCACCGCATGGCCGGCTACTGCTCCGGTGGAGAGCAGCAGATGATCGCGATTGCCCGTGCGCTCATGGCGGCGCCTAAGATGCTGATGCTGGACGAGCCTTCCCTCGGCCTGGCGCCGCTGCTGGTAAAAGAAATTTTCAGCAATATCCAAACGATCAACCAGCAATTGAAAACGACCATCCTGGTAGTGGAGCAGAACGCCAAGATCGCGCTGAAGATTTCCGATTACGCCTACATCATGGAATCGGGCAAGATCGTGATGGAAGGCCCTTCCACGGAACTCCAGAACAACCCCGATGTCAAAGAATTCTACATGGGCATCACCCAGGGCGGCCGGCGGAAATCGTTTAAGGAAGTGAAGTCCTACAAACGCCGCAAGCGCTGGATGTAGTTTGGCCCATCACGCGGCGCCTTCCGGCCCCCGGCGGTGACCTTGCCAGGAAACCCAAATTCACCGCCTATTGGGCCAAACGGATGCGAAGTGCTTCGAGTCACCGCGTGGCCCCATAAATTACAAGGACGATCAGGTGTTGGCTTCCAAAGCTTACGTATCGAAAATCTCATTGCAGAGGGGAAATTTGCTGTGCAGAAAAAATATCTGGTAGCGTACAATGGATCGGCCGCCTCTAAGGCGGCCCTGGAACTGGCCAAGCATCAGGCCCTGCTGCGCGGCTCCCATATCGACGTGGTAACTTCCATGGAGGGCGGTCCCAAAGAGAGGCCCGAGGCCATCAGCGAGGCCAACTTTGCGCTGGAAGAGGCCCGAAGCGAACTCAAGGCGGCCGGTATTTCCTGTAATATTCACCAGCTCGTGCGGGGATTGTCCCCCGGCGAGGATATCGTCAAGTTTGCCGCGGACAATGCCGCCGACTTTATCTTTGTGGGGATCGAGAAGAAATCCCGTACCCAGAAACTCCTGCTCGGCTCCACCGCCCAGTTCATCATCCTCAAAGCCGGTTGCCCGGTGGTGACACTCAAGGGCTAGTCAACGATTGAAAACGAATACACTTGCGGGTGCTTCCTGAAATTGGGTTTAGAATGACCATTTAAGACCTGCAAACGCCGCTTTCCATTCCTGTTTTAATGCGCCCCGGCGGTTTCCTGGCATGCTGCCACGCCGTGGTCGTGCCATCCTTATATCATCTCGAACGCTCTCGCGGGTTTGCTCGTGGAGAAGCGTCATCATCTGCATAGATGCGATCGATAACTTTAGGAAGCATTTATATTGGACGCCGTTGCAGGAAGGGACGGGTGTCCAGCTGACTTTCCAGCTGCCGGCGGACGCGGAGGGCTTCGCTCTCGTCCGGATAGGGGCCGACAATTACCCGGTGCCAGATCGTGTTCTGGTGCATCTCGCTATGGACAGCGGCCGGGAAACCTCTGGTTTTGAGGTCATTGCGCTGATCGATCGCCAATTGGTGGTCCAGGTATGCACCCACCTGCAGTTCGAAGAGATACGCGGATGCCGTTACCGTGGGCGCGTCCGGTCCGGGAATACGATTGGCCAGGGTGCGGGTGAGTTCGTCAACGGCTCTGATGATCTGGCTATCCCGCAAATTCCAGCCCGAACGGGCCCCGCTCAAAGGGATGCCCAAAGGTGTCAGTGGCATGCTCCCGTCGTGCAGGCGGGCAACATGGCTGTCCGACCAGAGGCGCCGACCGTCATGGGTATCATAGATCGCAATGTCGGCGCCGACGCTCAGCTGGGAGTAAACGCCCATGAACAGTCCGCTCCAGCTCGGTGACCGTGCCGGTCACGATGGCGTCGCAGCCCAGCTGTTCACCCAGTTCGCGCAGGGCATCCGGTGTTGGACGGTCGGTCAGGCTTTTATCCGGCGCCGCCGTCAGGGCACGATCGACAACTTCCAGCTCGACATCCTTAAAGCGGCGATGGCTGAGATGTCCGTATAGGCTTTCGCGCACAAGCGGGCCAATCCCGGGCGTGTCGGTATGGTCACGAAAAGAAAGGATGGCAATGGACCGCGGCATAGATTCGGCATGCGGGGCGATCATTTCCTGATAGACAACCTGCCGGCGTGACAAGCACCCCCCCGCCAGTAACAGGGCGCTCAAAACAACCAGGATCGCGCGACGCACCGGTGGCCATCGGAGGGGGCGTATGCTGGATGGGGTTCTATCGACCATATAAACGATTCCGCGGAGTTTATAGAAGATCAACAGCCAAATCCCTATTCGTCCTGGCGGTCGGCGGAAAGTGCTCGTGGGTGGCGCCAACCGTGACCTATTTTAGTGCTTGGGAGGTAAAAGTCAAAACAAACCGGAGGTTCTCCGAATTGACTATCAAAGGATGATAACGTATACTGCATTTCAAAAAAAGTTCTATTTTCCCGGGGCATTTTCGGGGCGTTTCCGCCCGAGTGGCCATGATTCACCCCATCTGCCGGAGAGGATAAGCCGCCATGATCAGAACGGAGATTTCCCTTTTTCTAATGAACGCACCGGGCGAGTTGGGCAAACTGACATCGCTTTTATCCGAGGCGGGTATCAACATCGACGCCATTACCATCCAGGACGCTTCCAGCTATGTCCAGGAGCTGTTTAAAGCCCGGGGTAAATCACTCAAACGCATTGCTTCCGCCGCGAGCTACAATTCCATGCGTAAGGATTCCGCGGCATACGCGCTCATACGCCTGCTGCCGGCGGATGGTAAAATCAACGCGGCCATCGACCTCTTATCTAAATACGACTATCTTTTCGACATGCTTCCGGTGATTGCGCTGGAACTGGACAATCGACCCGGTGCGCTGGCGGAAGTGACGGCCAAATTCGGTGAAGCGGGCATCAATATCAACTACGTGTACGGATCGGTGTCATCGCCCGATGAAAAATGTCTGTTTATTTTCTGTCCCGAAGATATTGACCTGGCGGCCAAAATATTCAAATAAATAGTGTTTTAAAATGCTTAGCCGATGTTAAGCGCCCGGATCGGCAACATTGCGTCGCATCCATATTTAGTCTGACAGCTTGCCGCCTGGGGTTACCCTGGTGGCGATATCCCGAAAGATCGGCTCCTATGGATCGGGCGTTTTTACCCGGTCGTCCCCCACCGCTGACAGTTTCGGATGGCATCATTCCCCGGATGTTCGCCCTGCCTCGCATCCATCTTAGTAACCCCCCTGTTCGGCCTCGTAAATATTTCTGCCGAAACGCGTAAACTTTTACGGGGACTGGCCGATAAGTAACGCAGGAGGGTGTTTAATTCATGTACCGGCATACCGATTGTGTTGAAAATAAAGAGAAAATCCCTGGCAAGGCTGTGCCTGACGACGGTCCGGAATTGTCTCGCAAGGATGCGACCCCGCGCAAACAGGTCCTGATAGTGGATGACGAGCGCCCGATCCGGGTGCTGCTGCAAAAAATCCTGGAAGCCAACGGATATGTCTGTCGGACCGCCGAGAACGCCGCCCAGGCCCGGGTCTTGATGACCGAGCAGGCCAGCAATCTGATTCTATGCGACATCAACATGCCCGGGGAATCCGGGCTGGATTTCATTCGTCACGTGCTCAAAGCCTATCCCGAGACCGCGGCCATCATGGTGTCGGCCATAGGGGACCCTCTCCTGGCCGAATCCATGCTGCAACTGGGCGTCTACGACTATATTATCAAACCCATGGACCGCAATGGGATTCTCATCAGTGTGGCCAACGCGTTTCGCCGTCGTGAGCTTGAAATCACGAATCGTTCCTATCGCCGTAACTTGGAGCAGATGGTTGATGAGCGCACGGATTCCCTGAAGCGCAGCATGAAAAAACTGGAAAACGCCATGGACGGCATCGTTCGGGCGATTGCCCACACCGTTGAAACGCGCGATCCCTATACGGCGGGACACCAGCGCCGTGTGGCCGATCTGGCGGTGGCCATTGCCGAAACGGTTGGTTTTGAAAGGGATAAAATCGAGGCGGTGCGGGTGGCGGCCAGTATCCATGACCTGGGGAAAATAAGTGTCCCGGCTGAGATTCTCAGCAAACCCAGCCGGCTGACGATCAATGAATTCAACCTGATCAAAGAGCATCCCCAGGTGGGTTACGATATCCTGAAGGATATTGAATTCCCCTGGGAGATCGCCACGATGGTCTACCAGCACCACGAAAAACTGGATGGCAGTGGCTATCCCCTCGGCTTGTCCGGCGACGACATCCTCCCCGAGTCACGCGTGCTGACCGTGGCGGATATTGTCGAGGCCATGGCTTCTCACCGTCCCTATCGGCCGGGCTTGGGGATGGATGTGGCCCTGGGGGAAATCGACAAGAACAAGGGCAAACTCTACGATGCGGAGGTGTCCGCCGCCTGCCATGCGCTTTTCAATGAAAAACGGTTTGCCTTCGATTAACCCAGTCGAGAGGTCTTAGGGCTCCGTTTGTCCTTGAGCAGATGGTTGCTGATGACCACCCGCTGGATTTCCGATGTGCCTTCGTAGATGGTAAAGACCCGCGCATCCCGATAATAACGTTCGACTTCATAATCCTTGGTAAATCCGTATCCGCCATGAATCTGGATCGCCTTGGCCGTGACCCGGTTCACCATTTCCGAGGCAAACAGCTTGGCCATGGACGCCTGGCGGGTGTACCGGGCGCCTTGGTCCTTCATGGCGGCGGCCGACATGGTCAATTGGCGGGCGGCTTCCAGTTCCGTTGCCATATCGGCAATCATCCAGCGCAGTCCCTGAAACTTGGCAATTTTCTGACCGAATTGCGTCCGTTGCTTGGCGTAACGAATGGAGGCGTCCAGCGCGGCCTGGGCCACGCCGATGGATTGGGCGGAGATACCGATCCGGCCGCCGTCTAACGCGGTCATGGCCAGCTTGAAGCCGTCGCCCTCCTGGCCCAACAGGCGATCCGCCGGCACCCGGCAGTTGTCGAAAAGTAAGTCGGTCGTGTCGGAAGCCCGCAGGCCCATCTTGTCTTCAAGGCGGCCCACTTTAAACCCGGGGGTGCCTTTTTCAACGATGAAGGCACTGATGCCCCTGTGCCGTTGAGATGCATCGGTCTTGGCGGTAACGATGATCAGGTGGGCGTTCTGGCCGGTGGTGGTGAACCGCTTGGTCCCGTTGAGGACATATTCATCCCCGTCCCGGACGGCCGTCGTGATCTGGCTGACCGGATCGGAGCCGGCGTCCGGTTCCGTCAGGCCAAAGGCGCCCAGCATTTTGCCGGCCGCCAGTTTCGGCAGATAGTGTCTTTTCTGGTCTTCGGACCCAAAGCGCAGAATACTCTCACAGACGATCGAGTTGTGAACGGACATGACCACGGCCGTGGAGGCACAACAATAGGCGATCTCGGAGAGTGCCAGGACATAACTGATGGTGTCGGCGCCCTCGCCGCCGTACTCCGGGGGCACCATCATTCCCAGAAGCCCTAATTCAGCCATTTTTTTGAGGTTGTCGGCCGGGAATTCTTTGGTCCGGTCGCGTTCCGCCGCCGTGGGGGCGATCACTTTGCGGGAAAATTCCCGGACCATGGCTTGGATCATCAACTGTTCGTCGGTAAACCGGAAAAGCATACCTTCCTCCCCTTAAACCAAGCGTGGCGTAGATTGAGATGGAATTTTTGACTGTGGTTTCAAAACCCTGGCGAACACCCGCGGACGGCCTTTGCCGCAAAGCGGCATTCCTCGTCTGATTTTACGAAAAAGGGGCGCTCCACAACCGTTTGATTCGCTTTTTTTACCCTCAAAGATGCGGTGGTTTTCATCATCCGGCGCCTTGCCCTTGAACGCAATCCGAGGTTTTAAATCCACTTCTGTTATTTGTCAGGGGCCGTAGACCACGACCAGCATATCCGACCGGGTATCGCTGATATTGCGCATACGGTGGCGGATGCCGGAGTTGAAGTGCAGCGAGTCGCCCTCGCCCAGGATATTGATGTGCTCTCCCACGGCGATTTCAACGGACCCCTGCAACACATACACGAATTCTTCCCCTTCGTGCTGATAGCCGACGCCCTCGTGGGCCTGCAGGGGCTCGATGGATATCTTGAAGGCCTTGAGATGTTTATTCTCAGCCCCCGGCGTCAGAGTCGTGTAGGCGTAATTGTCCGTTCGCTTGGTGTAGGCCCGCACCCGGTCCTGCAGGTTGGATGCTTCTTCCCGCAGAAAAAAGGTGGAGTCGATTTCCAGTGCGCGGGCGATCTGGAGCAGGGCGCCCACCGGCGGGATTTTCTTGCCCGCTTCGATCTTTTCCAGGTCGTCGATGGAGAACCCGGTTTCATTGGCCACGCTGTCCAAAGAAATCTTCTTCTCGGTGCGCACCTGTTTTATTTTTTCGCCCACCGATCCCGGTTTATCTTTTTTCTTTCTGGTCATGCCGCCTCCTTGTCCACATGATGGAATCCCTTTTATCCCTGATCGTAGCGGTAAAAGCCGCGACCGCTTTTGCGGCCCAGCCAGCCGGTTTCGACATATTTGCGCAGCAGCGGGCAAGGCCGGTATTTGGAATCGTTAAACCCATCGTACAGGGTCTGCATGATGGCCAGACAGGTGTCCAGCCCGATCAGGTCCGCCAGGGCCAGAGGGCCCATGGGATGATTCATACCGAGTTTCATGACCGTATCGATGGCCTGCGCTTCACCCACACCATGGTAGAGACAGAAAATCGCCTCGTTGATCATCGGCATGAGAATCCGGTTGGCGATAAATCCGGGGAAATCGTTGGCTTCCGCGGGTGTCTTGCCGAAGCGTTCGGAGAGCGCCCAGGTCAGTGTCAAAGGTCGCGTCCGAGGTGGCCAGCCCCCGTATGATTTCCACCAGTTTCATCACCGGGACCGGGTTCATGAAGTGCATGCCGATGACCTTTTCCGGGCGTCCGGTCTGGGCCGCGATGCGGCCGATGGGAATCGAAGAGGTATTGGTTGCCAGAATGGCCCCGGCCGGACAGATGTGATCCAGATCACGGAATATCCCGAATTTGAGGTCTTCCCGCTCGGTGGCCGCTTCCACGACAAAATCCGCGCGGGACATGTCTTTCAAATCGGTGCTGGTCTTGATGCGGCCCAGGATCACCCCTTTTTCTTCGGCGGTCATGCGGCCTTTGGTGACGCCGCGCTGGAGGTTGGCGGCGATCGTGTCCAACCCTTTTTCGACAAATTCGTCCTTGATGTCGTTCATGATCACGTCAAGGCCGCTGGCGGCCGCCACCTGGGCGATACCGTTGCCCATCTGACCGGCGCCCACGACGCCAAAGATCTTAATATCCATGCCTTCCTCCCGATGGTTTCGATCGATAAGAAATACACCGTCCTTACGGTGACAGCGTTCACTTTTCAAGCTTCGGGAACCGAGGGGTCGAGGATTCAAGGGGTCAAGGCATCGAGGGTTTTAAGTCCTTTGACGTTCACTTGACCCCTTGGCCCCTGGGATCCTTGGACCCTTCTCTATCGGGGCCTTGTCACAACCATGGCCACGGCTTCGCCGCCGCCGAGGCAAAGGGAGGCCAGCCCCGTTTTTTTGTCCTGGCGGATCATTTCATACAGCAGGGTGACCAGTACCCGGCAGCCGCTGGCCCCGATGGGATGACCCAAAGATACCGCCCCGCCATTGACGTTGACCCGGGCCGGATCGAGCTTCAGTTCGCGCAATGCCGCCAGCGTGGAACCGCTGAAGGCCTCATTGATTTCGAAAAGATCCACATCATCGGCGGTGATGCCCTGTTTCGCCAGGCATTTGGGAACGGCCCAGATGGGGGCCACCAGGACGTACTTCATCTCGATGCCATAGGAGGCCTGGGCGCCGATCGTGGCCATGATGCGGCAGCCTAAAGCTTCGGCCTTTTCGCGGGCCATGACGACCACGGCCGCCGCACCGTCGCTGATCACCGAGGCATTGCCGGCCGTCGCGGTGCCGGTTTTCTGGAAGGCCGGCCGCATGGCGGCCAAGTGCTTCATAAGTGGTTTCCCGGACGCATTCGTCCCGCTCGAACACCAGCGGGTCGCCTTTGCGTTGCGGGATCGCCACCGGGACGATTTCATCCTTAAATTTACCCGCTGCGATGGCCGAAAGTGCGCGGCGGTAGGATTCGGCGGCATAGCGATCCTGATCTTCGCGGGAGACGCCGTATTTTTCAGCGCACAGGTCGTTGGAAATGCCCATGTGGAAATCATTGACGTGGTCCCACAGCCCGTCGTTGATCATGTGATCCTTGAGAACACCGTGCCCCATGCGGTAGCCGGTGCGGGATTTTTCCAGGTAATGGGGCGCCATGCTCATATTCTCCATGCCCCCGGCCACCACCACGTCCGCGTCCCCGACCTGGATGGCCTGGGCCGCCAGCATGACGGCTTTGAGCCCCGAACCGCAGACCTTGTTGACCGTAATACACTCGACTTCCTTGGGCATGGCGGCCTTGACGGCGGCCTGTTTGGCCGGATTTTGCCCGTAGCCCAGCGGCAGCACCTGGCCCATGATGGCTTCGTCGACCTCTGTTTTGTCGATGCCGGCCCGTCGGACGCGCCTCCGCGATCACGAGAGCACCCAGGGTGGTGGCGCCCATATTCCCCAAAGTGCCGCCGAAAGCTCCCTAACGGGGTTCGGACCGCACTCACGATCACGGCCTCACGCATATCTCCTCCTCGGATTATGGCTGAATGCGTTAATACTCGTTGCGGCAAAGATAAACGCCGTTACCGCGCTTCTTCCTGCGTCGTCAGTGCCAGTGGCGGTACGCGATCGGTAACGCGCTCACTCCTCAAAATTCGTAAGCCTTGATCTCGAACGTTTTCACGCATCCTGCCCAGGTTGATGCTCGCTCGAAGTTATCGAATCAAAGTACACTACTTGGTTCTTGCGAAATTGATCTTTATGAAGCACAGTGTGGTCGATCTAAAAATGAGGATTTTCGGTTCCCAGCAAGGCCGCAGTGCGTCCGTGCGCCCGCAGGCGTAGCAGCGCTGCGTCGAGGACCGCCGGCGGCGAGAACGCCGCTGGGGGCCGAAGATGCCCATTCTGATCGAACACTACATGTTGCGTCGGTACTTACCCCCCACATCATAGAGTGCTTCGGTAATCTGGCCCAGGGAACAGGTTCTCACGGCTTCCATGAGCTCGGCGAAGATATTGCCGCCTGCCAGGGCGGCCTGCTGGAGCCGCTCCAGCGCCGCCGGCGATTCGGCCGCGTGGCGGGCGTGAAAATCGGCCAGGCGGTTGAGCTGAGACACCTTCTCTTCTTCGGTAGCGCGGGCCAGCTCGACACTTTCCGAAAGTTCGCCGATATGGGCATCCGGGTCCCGGAAGGTATTGACCCCGATGATGGGCATGGCCCCGGTGTGCTTCAAGGTTTCATAATAAATGGATTCTTCCTGGATCTGACCGCGCTGGTAACCGGTTTCCATGGCCCCCAGCACGCCGCCCCGCTCGGTGATGCGATCGAATTCAATCAGGACCGCTTCTTCCACCAGGTCGGTGAGTTCGTCCACGATGAAGCTGCCCTGCAGGGGATTTTCATTTCGGGCCAGGCCCCACTCCCGGTTGATGATCATCTGGATGGCCAGGGCCCGCCGCACCGATTCCCTGGAGGGCGTGGTGATGGCCTCGTCGAACGCGTTGGTGTGCAGGCTGTTGCAGTTGTCGTAGATGGCGCACAGGGCTTGCAGGCTGGTGCGAATGTCGTTGAACTGGATGTCCTGGCTGTGCAGGGAGCGGCCGGAGGTCTGGATGTGGTACTTGAGCATCTGCGCGCGTGTCGACGCGCCGTATTTTTCACGCAGGGCGACGGACCAGATGCGACGCGCCACCCGTCCGATCACGGTGTATTCGGGATCCATTCCGTTGGAGAAGAAAAAGGAGAGGTTCGGTCCGAAATGATCCAGGGGCATACCGCGGGAGAGATAGTACTCGAGATAGGTGAATCCGTTGGCCAGCGTGAAGGCCAGCTGCGAGATCGGATTGGCGCCGGCCTCGGCAATATGGTAGCCCGAAATGGATACGGAATAGAAATTACGGACATTGTTTTCGATGAAATAGGCCTGAATGTCGCCCATCATCTTGAGGGCGAAGTCGATGGAGAAAATACAGGTGTTCTGCCCCTGGTCTTCCTTGAGGATATCGGCCTGAACCGTACCGCGCACATTGGCCAGCACGTCGGCGCGGATCCGGCGGTAAATCTCCTCTGAAGGTGCCTGGCCGTTCTCCTCGCGATAGCGATCCACCTGCTGATCGATGGCGGTATTGAGGAACATGGCCAGGACGATGGGAGCCGGTCCGTTGATGGTCATGGAGACGGACGTGGTCGGGGAGCAGAGTTCGAACCCGCTGTAGAGTACTTTGACATCATCCAGGGTGCAGACGCTCACCCCCGAGGTACCGACTTTGCCGTAGATGTCGGGTCGCCGGTCCGGGTCATAGCCGTAAAGGGTCACGGAGTCGAACGCCGTGGAGAGGCGTTTCGCGGCACTCTCGGACGACAGCAGCTTGAAGCGGGTGTTGGTCCGCTGGGGATCCCCTTCACCGGCGAACATGCGGGTGGGGTCTTCGCCCACGCGCTTCATGGGGAAAACGCCGGCCGTGTATGGGAAATAACCGGGCAGATTTTCACGCCGCAGCCAGCGGTAGATCTCACCGGGGTCTTTGAAATGGGGCAGGGCGATCTTGGGGATTTTTTTGCGGCACAGCGATTCGGTATAGAGGGGGACTCTGATCTCCTGGCCGCGGACCTGATAGACGAGTTCCTCCTGTTGATACGCTTGTTGGGTTCTCTCCCAGTCGTTCACCAGCGCCGTTGTTTCCGGGTCCAGGGCCTGGCGGGCGTGGGCGGTTTCGGCCTTCAGTTGCGCGAGCAGGGCGGCGCCGGTGTTTTCCGATGCGCCGGTCGACAGGATCCGGGCGGTTTCCTCCAGATGCCAGACCCGGCGCAGGGCTTGCGCCTGGTCGTCGGTGCGGGCGTGATATTGGCGCAAGGTTTCGGCGATTTCAGCCAGGTAGCGGGTGCGTTCGGGAGGGATGATGATGGTCTTGGAAGAGGATACCTTGGTGTCCGGTCGGGGCAGATGGGACACGAAGGCGACGCCGGTTTTCTCCTTAATGGTGTCCAGCAGCCCGTGATAAAGGGCCGTCAAGCCGTCGTCGTTGAACTTGGAGGCGATCGTGCCGTAGACCGGCATCTCTTCCGGGGGCGTTTCAAAGGCATTGCGGTTGCGCTGCACCTGTTTGCGGACATCGCGGACCGCGTCTTCACCGCCGCGTTTTTCGAATTTGTTGACCACCATGATATCGGCGAAATCGAGCATGTCGATTTTTTCAAGCTGGGAGGCGGCCCCGAATTCGGCGGTCATCACATACATGGCAATGTCCACCAGATCGACGATTTGGGAATCACCCTGGCCGATGCCCGCGGTCTCGACAATGATCAGGTCAAACCCGGCGGCTTTGACCACCTGAATGATGTCCGTCATGGCTTCGGGGATTTCGGTGTGTGAGCGGCGGGTGGCCAGCGACCGCATGTAAACCCGCGGGTTGCCGATGGCATTCATGCGGATGCGGTCGCCCAGCAGGGCGCCGCCCGTCTTGCGGCGCGAAGGATCGGCACTGATGATGGCCACCTGGATATCTTTGAGATCATGCAGCATGCGCTGGATCAGCTCATCGGTGAGCGACGACTTGCCGGAGCCACCCGTGCCGGTGATGCCGATCACCGGTATACGTCGATCCGGCGTGCGGGCTTCCAATAAGGCCCGCAGGTTTGCCAAATGGCCGTTTCCCGCGGCTTTGGCCTGCTCCACAGCGGTGATCAGGTTGGCCACCAGGAGCTTGTTGGCGGGGGTCAGCCGGTCAAGATCGAAGGCATCCCCGGTGGCTCTGGGAAAATCCACGGTTTGGGCCATGTGGTTGATGATGCCCTGCAGGCCGAGACGGGCGCCGTCCTCGGGGGAATAGATTTTGGCGACACCGTAGGCCTCCAGTTCCTTGATTTCCTCCGGTACGATAACACCGCCCCCGCCGCCGAAAACTTTGACGTGCGTCGCATCGGCCGCCTTCAGCAGATCGATCATGTATTTGAAATATTCCACGTGGCCGCCCTGGTAGCTGGAGACCGCGATGCCCTGGGCGTCCTCCTCGACGGCGGCGTCGACGATCTCCTGGACCGACCGGTTGTGCCCGAGGTGGATGACCTCGATGCCGGTACTCTGTAAAATGCGCCGGAAGATATTGATGGATGCGTCATGGCCGTCGAAAAGCGATGTCGCCGTAACGACACGGACGCTGTTCCGGGGTCGGTACACTTCAGCTTGGGCTGTCATAAACCCTCCTTACATTCCACACGGGTTGCCGCCATCGTCGACAGAATATCCCACTCTTTGTCACAGCGGGCAGGGTTTCATCGGCTGCCGCATCTTCGGAACGGAAGACAAGGCATGGGCTTGTCTTCCGTCGGCCGCCGGCCTGCAACCACGCCGGCTATTTCATTTTGCCAATAAGGGCACTGGCAATGGTGTTTTTCTGGATTTCCTTGGTGCCTTCATAGAGTTCACAGATCTTGGCATCGCGATAGAAGCGCTCGACCTCGTACTCGGCGATGTAGCCATAGCCCCCATGGAGCTGGATGGCTTCATCGCACACATCCACGGCGGTTTTGGCCGCATACATCTTGGCCATCGAGGTCAGTTTGGGATCAATGCGGCCCTGGTCGAAATTCCAGGCCGCCTTGTAGGTGATCAGCCGCGCCAGCTCAATGCTGGTGGCCATGTCGGCCAGCTTGTGCTGGGTGACCTGGAACTGGGCGATTTTCTTACCGAACTGCTCACGCTTTTTCACATAGGCCAGGGCCCGGTCATAGGCCCCCTGGGCCGTGCCCAGGGCCTGGGCCGCAATTTGAATACGGCTTTCGTCGAAGAAATGCAGCACGTGATAAAACCCGCGGCCTTCTTCGCCGATGAGGTTCTCCAGCGGCACGCGCACATCCTTTAAATTCACTTCGGTCGTGGCCATCATGCGGATGCCCATCTTGCGGCCCACATCGGCGGTGGTAACGCCCGCCCGGTCACCCTCCACCAGGATGACGCTCATGCCGCGGTGGCTGGGGGTGATGTCCGCATCCGTCTGGCACAACACGCAATAGTAGGCGGCCATGCCGCCGTTGGTGATAAACGTTTTGGTGCCGTTGATGACCCAGGCGTCGCCGTCTTTGACCGCCGTGGTGTTCATGCGGGTGATGTCCGAACCGTGGTCGGGCTCGGTGAAGGCCCCCGCCGAGAGCACCTGGGCTTCGGCCACCTTGGGCAGCCAGGTCTTCTTCTGGGCCTCGCTGCCGTTGTGCAGGATCAGCTCGGAGGCAAACGCGGCAAGGGCCACGGCACTGCCGATGGTGGAATCGCCCCGGCACAGTTCCTCGATGACCAGGATATCTTCCAGACAGCCCAGGCCCTGGCCGGAGTATTCCTCGGGAAAGTGCACCCCGAGCAGGCCCAGATCGCCGGCTTTCTGCCAGATTTTAGTGGGAAATTCGTGGGCTTCCTCCAGTTCCAGGGCCAGATCCTTGTCAAATTCACCTTTGGTGAAATCCCGTACGGCTTTTTGAATGTCCTGCTGTGTTCGGTTAAGCTCGAATTCCATGATCGGTTCTCCGTGCGTGTGAATGGTTGATAATAAAAGGTTATGGGTTATCGTGCCCGGGCGAGCGCTCCGGCACGGGTTCTTCGGTGTGACACATGTTCAGGATAAAGGCTGTCTGGTGCCTGATGTAATCTTCGATGGTGAAATGCCGCGACAGAAACCAGCGGCGAAAGGTCCACATATGGCCGATGACGGCGATATTGTGGGCGATGAGGTCCATCGCGGTTTCCGAGAGAAGCGGGATCTTCCCGTCCGCCATCAACTGGGTGAGAGCACGCGTAAACAATCCGGTAATGCGCACTTCGTTTTCCAGCACCACCCGGCGCCATTTATGCGGCAGGGACTGGGTTTCCTGATAGATCAGCAGGATGTGGTCGTTCATGCGGTCGCAGACCAGCAGGTAGGCCCGGACGACCTCGGCCAGAGGGTTGCCTTGATTGGCGACGCGCTGCATGGCCTCCGCCATGCCGCGCTGCATTTCGGCATGGATGGCATCGCAGACCAGGTACAGCACATCCTCTTTAGAGGCGACATATTCATAGAGCGATCCGATCGAGACCCCGGCGGCTTTGGCAATCTGACGGGTGGTGGTTTTATGAAAACCGTTCTGGATGAAGAGCTCGACGGCCGCATCGACGATCTGGCGTCGACGGCGTTGAACCAGGTCCTGATTTTTGACCTGGGTGGGGATATTCTGCACGGCTTGTCGCGGGGCAAAGCCCATGTTTGTGTTCCCTTATGGCCGGGCAGTGGTGTGGTGCACGACACGTGAAAGTGGGCCGGCAATAAATCCGAGCGAGCGCTCAGTCGGAATTAGCGTTTTGGGCAAAAATTGTCAATAGTTTTTTGAGAGATGAATTTAATCAAAAAATAATTTGTGCTCCGAGGTGTTCGTTTCGTCGTGAAAAATGGGTGCCGGTATTATGATCCAAAGGCGGAAAATTTTTTCGGCTGCGGCGCGGTGGTATACGGCAGCCCTCCGGTCAGCACATGGGCTTCAGGATGCGTTGGCTGCCCCAGCGGCCATGATCATGAAAAGGTGCCGGACCGGCGACCGGGGCTTCGCGTTCAGCCCCTTTTTTCGCGCCGTTGTGGATGCATTGTTACGTCGGCGAATTTCAACTTGACAACGATGCGCGTTCATGGATAAAGAGGGTATGAATGCCTACCGTCCGGTAGGTAGATATCGAGCATATACTCTCTTTGTCGAGGCCCATGATGCCCCACATGAAAGACACGATCACCGGTGTTGCCATCGAGCTTTTCCACCACAAGGGCTACTTCGCCACCAGTATCAGCGAAATCGCCCGTCAGTGCGGCATCCAGAAAGCCAGTATCTACTATCACTATGCCAGTAAGGAAGCGATTCTTTACCAGATTCACAGTGCCACCATGGATGACCTGACAATCTACCTGCAAGGCAATCTGCACGGTGTGGACGATCTCGAAGAATGCATGCGCGCGGCCGTTCGCAGCCACGTTCGGTTTCACCTGGAGCGGCAGAAAGAAACCTTCATTGCCAACACGGAGTTGAGGGGGCTTACGCCGGAACACTACGATGTGATTGTCGCCAAACGCGATGCCTATGAACAGATCATTCAGGATATCATCCGCCGGGGGTGCGCGGCGGGCATCTTCCTGGATGAGGACGTCAAGATCCTCTCGTACGCGATTTTGACGCAGTGCAATGCCGGTGCCATTTGGTTCAAACCCGGCGGCCGGCTTTCGTTGGAGGAAATCGCTGAAGTCTATGTGCGCTTTGCTTTGCGGGGGCTGATGGCGAACTAAACGGGTTTCCGCAAACCTATTCAGAAATGGGAAGGCCCGACGATTCGGAAAGGAGGACATGGTGGATTTCGAACTCAGCAAAGAGCAGGAGATGGTTCGTAAGGAGGTGCGCCGGTTCGCCCAGAAGGAGATTTCCCCGGTGGCCCTGGAATTGGATGAATCCGAATCCTTCTCTGCTGATCTGACCCGTAAAATGGGTGATATCGGTCTTTTCGGCACCATTGTTTCCGAAACATACGGTGGCCAGGAAATGGATTATCTTTCCTATATCATTGCCGTGGAGGAGCTGGCCCGGATCGACGGGTCGCAGGCCGCCACGGTGGCCGCCGGAAACTCTTTGGGGATCGGACCGATTTACTACTTCGGTACCGAGGCCCAGAAAAATAAATATCTTCCCAAACTGTGCCGCGGCGATGGATTGTGGGGTTTTGGACTGACTGAGCCCACGGCCGGTTCGGATGCCGGGGGCAGTAAAACCACGGCGGTCAAGGACGGCAACGAATGGGTCATCAACGGCTCTAAGATCTTTATCACCAATGCGGCCTGTGAGCTTTCCCTGGGGGTGACCGTCCAGGCCGTGACGGGCCGGCGGGAGAGCGGACGGCAGGAATACACCTGTTTCCTGGTGGAGCACGGTACGCCGGGGTTCAAGGCCGTCGAAATGCACCGCAAAATGATGTGGCGCTCCTCCAACACGGCGGAGCTCTATTTCGACGATGTGCGCGTGCCGGCGGCCAATGTCCTGGGCAACGTCGGCGACGGCTTTCACCAGATGCTCCAGACCCTGGATGGCGGTCGTCTTTCCATCGCGGCCATGGGTTTGGGGGGGCTCAGGGCGCCTACGAAATGGCTCTGAAGTATGCCAAATCCAGGGAGCAGTTCGGCCAACCGATATCCAAATTCCAGGCCGTGGCCTTCAAGCTGGCGGACTGCGCCATGGAAATCGAGTGCGGGCGCAACCTGCTCTACAAGGCCTGCTGGTTGCGGGATCAGAAGCGCCCCTTTGCCAAGGAAGCGGCCATGGCCAAACTCTACTGCTCCGAACTGATGGGGCGGGTGGCCAATCACGCCGTCCAGATTCATGGCGGCTATGGGTTGATGAAAGAGTATCATGTGGAGCGCTTTTACCGGGATCAGAAGCTTCTGGACATCGGCGAGGGGACGTCCGAGGTGCAGCGCCTGGTCATTTCTCGCTATATCGGGTGCTGACCGCCGTTTCTGAAACAACGGTGCCTGGCCCGTAACAAGAGGGAGGAGATATGTCAGACGACGTGTTGCGTATGGACGAAAAGGACGGTGTGCTGCGGTTGACCCTCAATCGCCCGCAGGTCATGAATTCATTCAACTTCGATTTGTTGCGGGCGCTCAAGGCCCAGATCGACGGGATTCGCTTCCGGCCCGAGATCCGGGTGGTGATCATTACCGGGGCCGGCGAAAAAGCCTTTTGCGCCGGTGCGGACCTGAAGGAGCGGGCCACCCTGCCGCCCCTGCAGGTCAAGGAATTCATCTTCACCATCCGGGACCTGTTCAGCAGCATCGAAAATCTGAACAAACCGGTGATTGCGGCGGTCAACGGTGTGGCGCTGGGCGGGGGGACCGAATTGGCCCTGGCCTGTGATATCCGCATCGCTTCCGCTACCGCTTCAATGGGGCTGACGGAAACCCGTCTGGCGATCATTCCCGGTGCGGGCGGGACCCAGCGCCTGCCCCGCCTGATCGGACGCGGCAAAGCCAAAGAGCTTATTTTCACCGGACGCCGGGTGCCCGCCGAAGAAGCCCTGGCCATCGGTCTGGTCAATCAAGTCTGCGCGCCGGACCAGTTGCTGACGACCTGTGCGGCCATGGCGGCCGAGATCTGCGAAACCGGGCCCATCGCCATCGAGCAGGCCAAATATGCCATCAATCACGGATTGGAAACCGATCTTCATACCGGTCTGGCCATTGAATCCAATGCCTACTGGGTAACGATCCCGACGCAGGACCGGCTGGAGGGCCTGGCCGCGTTCCGCGAAAAACGCAAACCGATATACCGGGGCGAATGACCCGCGTCGCCATTTACGATACCAACCCGGGTGGGAGAAACGGAGAATGACATGAGCCTCAACCCTGTGGAAAACCGCAGCCACTGGCTGAACGAGGAACAGAAGCTGGATCAGCGCATCAATGAAGCGGTCTGGCCCGGCGGACAGAAGGCCGTGGACCGCCTGACCCAGCAGGGCAAACAGCCGGTGCGCCAACTCATCGACAAGCTGGTGGACCCCGGCACCTTTTTTTTCGAGCTGAGCACCATCGCTGGATTCGGCGTGAACTACCCCGGGGGCATCGACGATGTTCCCTGCGGCGGTCTGGTGACCGGTATCGGGAAAATCAACGGCAACTGGACCATGATCTTCGGCAACGACAGCCGGGTCAAGGCGGGCACCTACTTTCCCATCACGCTCAAAAAGCACATGCGCGCCCAGGCCATCGCCGAACGCTGTGGGCTGAACTGCGTCTACATCGCCGACTCCGGCGGTGCGTTTCTACCCATGCAGGCGGAGGTCTTCCCCGATGACGGCCATTTCGGGTCCATGTTCTACAATATGGCCCGCATGTCGGCCATGGGACTCAAGCAGATCACCCTCAGCACCGGCGGCAACACCGCCGGGGGCGCCTACATCGTTTTCATGGCCTGCCAGTCGGTGATGATCGACAAGATGTCCTACTCCTTTCTGGGCGGTCCCCCGCTGGTCAAGATGGCCACCGGGGAGGAGATTTCCGCCGAGGACCTGGGCGGCGCCCGGGTGCACACCCAGATTTCGGGCGGGGCGGACCACTTCTGCACCAGCCAGGACCAGGCGGTGGCGCGCGTGCGCGAAATCCTGGCCCTGGACGCCCCCCAGAAGATGCATTCCCACCGCTATGCCGAGGCCCCGCCACTGGTTCCACCGGAGACCCTCTACGAGATCATGCCGGCCGGCATCCACCAGGGTATCGACGGCCGCCGCTTTCTGGGAGCCATCGCGGACGACAGCTATTTCATCGAGTACAAGGAAAACTACGCCCCGGGCCGGGGCGACAACATCCTCTGCGGGAAAATCCGCATCAAGGGGATCCCGGTGGGGGTCGTGGCCTCGAACGCCGTGGGCATCATCTTCGCCGAGGCGGCCCGCAAGGCCGCCGAGTGGATCGTCCGCTGCTCCCAGGAAAAGACACCGCTGCTCTTCGTCCAGAACGCACCGGGGTACATGGTGGGCTCCGAGTCGGAGCACATGGGCATCGGCAAGTACGGCTCCGACATGGTGCGCGCGGTGTCATGCGCCCAGGTGCCGCGCATCCAGCTGGTGATCGGCCCGGACAACGGCGCGGCCAACTACGGCATGTGCGGGCGGGCCTATCGGCCCCATTTCCTGTTCCACACCATGCGGGCCCGCACCGGCGTCATGAGCGGCCGCAGCGCGGCCGGCGTGCTGCTCTCCATCGAGGAGCGCAAGCGCGAAGTCAAGGGCCACCCCATGAGTGAAGAAGAGAAGCAGGCCTTCCGCGACAAGATGATCGACAAGTATGACGGCGAGGCGCACCCCTTTTACT
This sequence comes from uncultured delta proteobacterium, assembly GCA_963850465.1. Lineage (GTDB taxonomy): Bacteria > Desulfobacterota > Desulfobacteria > Desulfobacterales > UBA5852 > JABZFP01. Next base: position 24,003 of record CAWKLN010000052.1, on the reverse strand, counting down.
GCGGCGCCCGTCTGCTCAATGATCGGGTGCTCAAGTTCGCCGAGATCCGCGACTGGCTGGCCATGGCTTTCGAGGTCAGCCTGCTGGCCCCCATCGGCGAGCCGGCCTTCGGGAATTTTCGCTTTTAGCAATGAGAATGCAAGACAAATTCATTTGCCACCCGGAATCAGATAGAGGAGGAACAACCATGACGGAATATGATTACTGGAAAATATTTCCCACGATGCCGAAGAAGGTGACCCTCGGGGACATCACCGTGCGGGACGGTTTCCAGCACCTGGAGAAATTCATCTCCACCGCGGCCAAGATCTTCTACGCGGAAGAACTGATCTTCGCCGGCTGCCGCAACATCGAGGTGACCAACCTCGGCAACCCCTACCTGATGCCCCAGTTCAGCGATGCCGAGGAGGTGCTGGCGCCACCTGCGCAGCGAGCGCTTCCAGCAAGCGCTGCGACAAGAGGGGCATCGACTACGAGGACATCTGCATCACCGCCGTCACCATCCGGGAGCCGGCCGTGGACCGGGCCATCGAGCTGCGCGAGAAGGGCATCGGACCGGACCGCTGCCTGATGATGGTCTCCACCGAGGAGGAGCACCACTTCGCCAACTCCGGCACCACCCTGCCGGAGTACTGGAAGGAGTGCGAGCGCGCCATCAAAAAATGCAACGACGCCGGCATGAAGATGTGCGGCACGGTGAGCACCATCTGGGGCAGCCCCATCGGCGGCGCCACCGAGCTGAAGGACGCCGTGGAGTTCACCAAGCGCTGGCTGGAGATCGGCGCCTACGACATCGAGCACGCCGACCATGACGGCAGCGCCTCGGCCCCGGAGGTCTACCGCTACTTCTCCATGATCCTGGACGCGATCCCGGACACCCGCGCTGCACATCGCCCACTTCCACGAGACCAAACGGGTGGCCTCCGCCTCGGTGCTGGCCGCCCTGCAGGCCGGCATCACCCACTTCGAGGCGCACCCTGGGCGGTCTGGGCGGCCAGCCGGCCAACTTCCTGGACGACTGCCCGGTGCCGGGCACCGGCGAATACTACTACGAAGATCCCCGCTACGTGGGCCTGACCTGCCTCGAGGACATGCTGGTCCAGATCGACGAGATGGGCATCGAACACGGCTACGACGTGGACCGCGTGCTGTGGCTGGGCCGTCAGCTGGAACGCACCGTGGGGCACCGCCTGCGCAGCGAGGCCATCATCAACGGCCGCACCCTCAAGGAAGGGCACATGAAGTTCGCCCGGCCCGGGTTGGCCAAACTCAAGGAGAAACTGAGCGAGGCCCCGGACCAACAGCTGCCCACGGAATGGGCGGCCGAGGCGGTCTTGCCGGAGCGATATCGCCCGGTCTGACCTGCGCATACCGGTTCACCAATGCCCTAAGGGGGCGCCAACACCCATCCCGACCGTCGTCGCAAGCGATCGTCGGGATGGTGGGGACAACGAGGAGCAACGCATGGACACCAAGGAAGGCAAACCCCACATCAATGTAGACTATTTCGAAGACCTGACCGGCAAGATTGCCAAACAGGAAGGCGATCGGGTCGATGAAATCGGCCGGCGGATCCGTGAAATTCGGGAGGAAAAAGGGCTTTCACTGGAGGATCTCTCCAATCTCACCGGTTTTGACATCGATTTTCTGCAGAAAATCGAAAACCAGGAGGTCCATCCCCAGTTGGGGACCGTGATCAAGCTTTCCAAAGCGTTGGAAAGCGCCTTCGGGCGCCTGGTGTCCGGCGTGGGAGATCGCCTGTATTCGGTCACGCGGCGACAGGAGCAGAAGATTGTTTCACGCTCTACCGGCCTGGCGGGAAAGCAAAAACTATATACCTATAAAAGCCTGGCGCCTGAAGTTCAGGGGCGTCACATGGAAGCGCTCCTGGTGCAGCTGGAGGAAAACCCCGGCGGTGAACTTTCCGTACACGACGGTGAAGAATTTATCTACGTACTGGAGGGCACGGTGGTCATGCAGATCGGAGAGGACCGCTTCGATCTCGCTCCGGGGGATAGCGTGTACTACCTGTCGACCACTCCGCATCTGATTGCCGCCAAGACCGGTCAGGCAACGATTATGGCGGTGCTTTACGGTCAATAGACGCTTTGGCAGGGCGCCCGATCAGCTGCCGGGTGCGCCCGCAGGTAAGGTATTTATCAACCATCGCGGCACGGTATATTAACGTGTCGACACGAAGGGAGCGCATCATGGGGAAGCTGCTCTGGCAACCCACGGAAGACCAGATCAAGCAGAGCAATATGAACCGTTACATGCAGGCCGTGAACAAACGGTACCATCAAACGTTCGAATCCTACGACGATCTGTATCGGTGGTCGGTGGGTGCCATCCCCGATTTCTGGGCCTCTATCTGGGACTTCATGGAGATCCGTGCCACAAGGTCTTATGACCGGGTGGTGGACGATGTGCAGAAGATGCCCGGGGCCCGCTGGTTCGAAGGCGCGCGGCTCAATTTCGCCGAAAATCTCCTGCGCTACCGGGACGACCGGACGGCGATTATTTTTAAAGGCGAATCCCAGCCGGTGGTACGCATGACCTATACCGAACTGTATGCGGCCGTCTCCCGGGTCGCGTCCGCCTTGCGGGAAAGCGGCGTCACGGAGACTGACCGGGTGGTGGGGTTCATGCCCAACATGCCGCAGACCATCATTGCTATGCTGGCGGCCACCTCCCTGGGGGCCACCTGGTCCTCTTGCTCACCGGACTTCGGCATCAAGGGCGTTCTGGATCGCTTTGGCCAGATTCAGCCCAAAGTGCTTTTTACAGCCGACGGCTATAGTTTCAAAGGCAAGGCCATCGACAGCCTGAAGCGTATCGATCAAATCCTGCAGAAACTGCCCTCGATCGAACGGGTCGTTGTGGTGCCCTATACCGATCCGACCCCGGATATCGGCGCGATCCCCAATGCCGTCACTTATGATGCCTTTATCGCAGGGCATCCGGGCGGAGACATCGAATTTGCAGCGCTGCCGTTCGATCATCCCCTCTACATCATGTACTCCTCGGGAACCACGGGGCTTCCTAAATGCATGGTGCAGAGTGCGGGCGGGATTCTGTTGCACCAGATGAAGGAACTGGTGCTGCACACCAACCTCACGCGGGAGGATACGATTTTTTATTTCACCACCTGCGGGTGGATGATGTGGAACTGGCTGACCTGCTCCCTGGCCACCGGGGCCACCCTGGTGCTCTTCGACGGCAACCCGTTTCATCCCGACCCCGGGGCCTTGTGGGAACTGGCCGCACAGGAGGGTATTACCGTTTTCGGCACCAGTGCCGGCTACATTGCCGCCCTGCAGGCTTCCGGCCTCAAGCCGGGCGAAACCTACGACCTGAGCCGCCTGCGGGCCGTTCTTTCCACCGGCTCGCCGCTATCCGAAGAGGGCTTCCAGTTCGTTTATGACCATATCAAACCCGATCTGCAGCTGGCCTCGATCGCCGGGGGCACAGATCTCAACGGCTGTTTCGCCCTGGGAAACCCCATGGGGCCGGTCTATTCCGGCGAACTGCAATGCCGCGGGCTGGGCATGAAAGTGGAGGCCTTCGATGAAGACGGAAAAGCAATCATTGGAAGCCAGGGGGAACTCGTCTGCACGGCGCCGTTTCCCTCCATGCCGATTTATTTCTGGGACGACCCCGACATGCAGAAGTACCATGATGCCTACTTCGACGTGTATCCGGGGGTGTGGCGTCACGGCGATTATGTCACCGTCACCGAGCGGGGCGGGGTCATTATTTACGGCCGTTCGGACGCCACCCTGAACCCGGGCGGGGTGCGCATCGGAACGGCTGAAATCTACCGTCAGATGGACCAGATCGAGGCCATCGCCGACTGTGTCGTCGTGGGTCAGCACTGGAAAAACGACACCCGGGTCATTCTTTTTGTCCAGATGGCCCCCGGCAAGGAGCTCGACGAGGCGCTCTGCGGGGAAATTCGCCGCACCATCCGGGTCAACGCCTCGCCCCGGCACGTGCCGGCCAAGATCATTGCCGTGCCCGACGTGCCCTACACCCTCAACATGAAAAAAGTGGAACTGGCGGTACGTAAAGTGATTCACGGTGAGCCGGTCACCAACAAGGATGCCCTGCGAAACCCCGAAGCGCTGGACGGTTATGCTGATCTGGTGGAACTGCAGGAGGATTGAGGTTTCAAACCCAATTAAAAAGGACGCCGCCATGCCCCCAAAGCCTGTAACCGGCATCGACGATCTGGCGCATCAAGACAAAGCGCGACTGGTGATGGATTATATCCACCGGACGATCATGCACTACGCCATGTGGTATGGTGAAGTCCGCCACCAGCTGCCGGCGGAGCAGGCCGATGACGTTCTGGCGGAAGCCTCCCAGCGCAGTCTCGGCATCCAGCTCAAGCGCTTGGGCAAAACGCTGGGTTTTGAGGTGCAAGATGGTCTGCCCAAACCCCTGCTGGACTTGCCATCCGAGACGTTGGAGGCGTTGCTGGACAACGTGGCCTTCAACTGGCTGGCCAATGACGGGGTCTGGTTTCAGGCCGTGGAATTCAAGCACGGCATGAACGATGCCAAACGCTGCAACGATTCCTGCTGGGCCCGGTTCTCGCCTTTCGAAGCCTGGTCCATCCGCCGATTCCTGGGAGCCGACCTGGCGCCGGGCCTGGAAGGTCTGAAGCAGGCGCTCAATTTCCGGGTCTATGGGCGCATCAACCGCCAGTCTTTCGAAGACGATGGCCCCCGGGCCTTTATTTTCCGGATGGATGAATGCCGGGTCCAGGCGGCCCGCCAACGCAAAGGCCTGGATGACTATCCCTGCAAATCGGGGGGGCTTGTGGAGTACACCTATTTTGCACGGGCCTTCGACGCCCGAATCAAAACGGAATGTATCGGGTGCCCGCCCGATGCGCATCCGGACGACTGGTATTGTGCCTGGCGGTTTTCCCTCGCAGCGGAATAACGCCTTTTTATCGGATGAGATCGCATGATGCACCCAGCGGCCGGCCGGCCGCTGTTTTTTTCGGCGAAGGATAAGATGATATGAAGCTGCGCAAGATCACATCTCTGACGGCCCTTACGGCATTCATCTTTATGCTTGTCACGAGCATCATTCTCTATATCGCGCCCCAGGGGCGGGTGGCCTACTGGGCCGACTGGCGTCTGCTGAGCCTGGACAAGACCCAGTGGGGGGCTATCCACATCAACATGGGTCTGCTCTTCCTGGTGGCCATCGGGTTGCATATTTACTACAATTGGAACGCCATTCTGGTTTACCTCAGGGACAAGGCCCGGCGGCTAAAGGTCTGGACCCCGGAATTCAATGTGGCCTTTGGCTTGACGGCGCTTATTCTGGTGGGGACTCTGGCAACCGTCCCACCGTTCAACGGGCCGCTGGTTTTCAACGCGCATCTCAAGGACGCGGCGGCGATTAAATACGGTGAACCGCCCTATGGACATGCCGAGCTTTCCCGGTTGGATCACTTCACCCGCAAGACGGGCCTTGCACTTCCCGAAGCGGTTGCGGCCCTGAAGGCGGCCGGCATCCGGTTTGACAGTGATCAGGAGACCTTGCAGGTCATTGCCCGGGAAAATGGGCGCTCGCCCCAGGCGATTTACCGGATCATGCAAGGGGGCCAAGCGTCGACCTCAACGAAAGGCATGCCGACGGAGCCCCCTCCGGGGACCGGCAAAAAAACGTTGGCGGATCTCTGCCGGACGTATGCCCTGTCCGAAGCAGATGTGGTCCAGGTCCTGCAGGACGGCGGCTTTCAGGTCAGTCCGGAATTGACCCTGCAAGAAATCGGCGCTAAGAATGGGGTCGGCCCGATGGATATTTATGAAGCCATTTACCAGGCTGCGGCCGCGACCGGTGTGAAAACCCCTTAACGGCGTAACTCTGGCGCAACAGCCAGGCGGAAGACTGCTCATGACCCTATCCAGCAAACTGCCCGATGTCGGCCTGACCATATTTTCCGTGATGTCCCAGTTGGCGTCCGAGCACCGCGCCATCAATCTGTCCCAGGGATTCCCGGATTTTGACGTCAGCCCGGCGTTGATCGATCGGGTGGTCCACTACATGCGGCAAGGCTGCAACCAGTACGCACCGATGACGGGTGTGCCTGCTTTGCGGGAAGCGATTGCGGCCAAGACGGCGGCGCTTTATGACGCGGTTTATGATCCGGAAAGTGAAGTGACCGTCACTTCGGGTGCGACGGAAGCGCTGTATGCGGCCATTGCGGCCGTGGTGCAACCCGGGGACGAGGCGATCATCGTGGAGCCGGCTTACGACGCCTATGAACCGGCGGTGCGCTTGAACGGCGGCCGGGCGGTGTTTGTCCCCATGACGTTTCCTGATTATCGCATGGACTGGGAAAGGGTGCGCAAGGCGGTTTCCGCCCATACCCGGCTGCTGATTCTCAACTCACCGCACAACCCCACCGGCAGTGTATTGACGCGGGAAGATATCGTGCAGTTAAAAGCGCTTGTCGCCGGTTCGAATATCCTGATTCTGAGCGATGAAGTTTACGAGCATATTCTGTTCGACGGCCGCCGTCATGCGAGCATGGCCTGCGACCCGGAACTGCGGCAACGCAGTTTCGTGGTCAGTTCGTTCGGGAAGACGTATCATGCCACCGGGTGGAAGATCGGCTACTGCCTGGCGCCCGCCCCCATGAGCGCAGAATTGCGCAAGGTTCACCAATATCTGACATTTGCGTCCAACACACCGATCCAGATGGCGCTGGCCGATTACCTGGGAAGCCACACGGATCATCTTGATCTTTCCGATTTCTACCAGAAGAAGAGAGATCTTTTTGTATCCCTGATTCGTCCCTCGCGTTTCCGGCCCCTGACCTGTGAAGGCACCTATTTCCAGATGCTGGATTATGCTGCGATCACGGATGAACCGGACACGGTTTTCGCCCGCCGCATGACGATCGAGCATGGTGTGGCGGCCATACCGCCGTCGGTTTTTTATCATCAGGCGGACGACCATCGCGTGCTTCGCTTCTGCTTCGCCAAAAACGACGCTACGCTGAAGGAGGCGGCCGAAAAGTTATGTCACATTTAAAGGTTACCCTGGTTCAGGCCGACCTGGCCTGGGAGGATCCCGTCACCAACCGGGCCTATTTTGATCATGTTCTGGCCTCCGCCGAAGCGGCTGCCGACCTCGTGGTGCTGCCGGAGATGTTTACCACCGGGTTTACCATGGCCGGCGACAAATGCGCCGAACCCATGGATGGCCCTTCCGTCAGCTGGTTACGGAACAAGGCGGCCGAATTGAAATCGGACGTGGCGGGCAGCCTGATTATCCGCGAAGACGGGCAGCTTTATAACCGTCTGGTTTGGGCGACCGCCGGAGGGCGGCTTTACTTCTACGACAAACGCCATCTCTTCCGTATGAGCGGTGAGCACCGGGTCTATGGAGCGGGTCATACCCAGATGACGGTCACCATCGGGGCCTGGCGTATCCGTCCTTTCATCTGTTACGATTTGCGATTTCCCATCTGGACCCGCAATATCGACAATGCCTACGATGTGGCCCTCTTCGTGGCCAACTGGCCGGCGGCCCGCGCGGCGCACTGGATGGCGTTGCTGACGGCGCGTGCTATCGAGAACCAGTCCTATGTTATTGGGGTCAACCGCGTGGGATCTGACGGAAACGGACATGCCTATGCCGGCGACTCGATGGTGTTAGACCCCCAGGGGAAGATCCTTTTTCATGCGCAGGATAAAGAAGTCCTTCATACGGCAGATCTCGATGCGGCCCCGCAGGAAGCCTACCGCGAAAACTTCCCCGCCTGGCAGGATGCCGACCCCTGGCCGTCGGGAGAGTCTCCGCAGTGAGGGTACCGTTTTTAATGGCGATCCCGCCGCAACGCCATCCTTGAAGGGAAGTATTTCTCTTGACAGTTCCGGCGCTTTCTGCAAAGACATTCATACTTTTCTTCCATAATGCGATACGCAAATTCATACGGTGCGCTTGCATTTGGTCGTTTGGCACGGGAATTCCCATGCGGGGATTTCACGATCGAAAAGCATGCCTGCCCGTTGGTCTCCGCCACATACCCGGAGACATGCGGTACGCTATCGCGCCATAAGCCGGCATCAACCCCAATCAACAGGAGAGGACGCGAGATGACATTAGCTCCCTGGCCCACCACCAAATGGCCCGAAGGTGTTCCCCAAGAGATCGTCGACTATGATATGCCCCTTTTTAACCTGCTGGACGACGCTGCTAAAAATTATCCAAACCAGGTTTACACCATCTTCAACGACGCGCCCCGCACGTTCGCCCAGGTCAAGGACACGGCCGACCGGATTGCCAATTTTCTGCATGCCAAAGGCATCCGCAAGGGGGACCGGGTGGCGATTTTTCTGCCCAACCTGCCGCAATACCCGGCCATTTATTTCGGCATCCTGAAAGCGGGCGCGGTCTGTGTCACCTGCAACCCGCTCTATACCCCCACGGAACTCAACTACCAGCTCAAGGATGCCGGAGCCAAAGCCCTCTTCTGCATGGATCATCCCCAGTTTTATCCCACCACGGTCAAAGCCGTCCAGGGCACCGACGTGGAAACCGTCGTCATCTGCAACGTTAAATCCTATCTGCCCTGGATCAAAGGCTTCCTGGGCGGCTTGCTGGGCAAGATTCCCAAGGCCGCGAAGCACGAACCCGGTCACCTGATGTTCGATGATGTCGTCAGCGGCGCCCAACCGAAGCCCCCGGCGGTGGACATCGACCCGTCCGAAGACCTGGCGCTGATCATCTACACCGGTGGAACCACCGGGGTGCCCAAAGGCGCGGCCCTGACCCACGCCAATTTCGTCTACGACGTGATGGCCTTGAACGCCTGGATCGCGGTTGTCCTACGGCGAAGGGGACCCTGCGGAAGCGTATCCGCACGGGCGGCTATCACTGCTTTCTGGGCGTCCTGCCCTGGTATCACAGCTTCGGCATGACCTGTGCCATGCTGTCGGCCTGCGCCTCCGGCAGCCGCCTGATCTGCGTCCCGGACCCGCGGGCCGGCGATCCGCCGTTTACCGAAGTACTGAAGATCGTTCAGAAGCATGCGCCCCACGCTGATGCCGGCCGTACCGACCATTTTCGTGGCCTTCACCAACCATCCGCTGCTGGATCAGTATGACCTCACCTCCCTGATGGGCTGTTTTTCGGGCGGCGCACCCCTGCCGCCGGAAGTCTGCAAACAGTTCGAGGACAAGACCGGGGCCGTCATTTTCGAGGGTTACGGCCTGAGCGAGACCGCCCCAGTGGCGACCGCCAATCCAACCTTTGCCGACAAACGCAAGATTCGGGTCCATCGGCTTTCCCATGCCCGGCACCGACATCAAGATCCTCGAACGCGGAGACCGGCGAGACCGAAGTAGCCCGGGGAGAAGACGGCGAAATCGCCATCCACGGCCCTCAGGTCATGAAGGGCTACTGGAACCGACCGGCCGAAAACGAGGCGGTTTTCCGCGAAATCGACGGCCGCCGCTATTTCTTGACCGGCGACATCGGCCACATCGACGAAGACGGCTATGTGGTCATCACCGACCGCAAAAAAGACATGATCCTGGTGGGCGGTTTCAACTGTCTACCCCCGGGAAGTGGAAGACGTCCTCTTTACCCACCCCAAAGTGGCCCTGGCCGCCGTCGTGGGCGTGCCGGACGCCAAGAGCGGCGAGATCGGTCAAGGCCTTCATTCAGCTGCGAGCCGGGTGAAACCGCGACCGAGGAAGAGATCCGCGAGTTCTGCAAGGAGAACATGGCCGGCTACAAACGACCCAAGATGATCGAGTTCCGCGATGATATGCCGGTTTCCAATGTGGGCAAGGTCCTGCGGCGGGTGCTGCGGGACGAGGAGCAGGGCAAGGCTTAAAATCGCGGAGCGTTATCCGGAAGACATGTAACATAGCGGCACAAACATGACGCCGCAGCCGGTCAAGTGACCGCTGCGGCGTTTTAGCGTTTGGGCAGGTCCGGGAGCAGTTGCCCGTCAATGCCAATGGATAACCGCCCCTTTCGATCGCGTGACAGCATGACCTGGGAATCGGTTTGGCCGGCCAGGGGCCATACGTTCCCCGCAGGGCCGAAAAATCCAGTGTTTCCAGCGCTTGGAGAAGGAGTTCGATGTCTTTCTCGAGCCGCAGGCGGGCATTCTCGTCCTTGAAATAGGTGCCGAGGGTCTGATCGTAACGTCGTCGGATGGCGGTTTCGATACAATGCCGCTTCAGATCCAGTGTCAGCTCAACCGGCGTATCTTTTGGCATGTCGGTGCCTTTTGTACCGTCTCAGGGCTTCGGCAGATAATCCACCCAGCGCCAAGCCAATTTTTCCATCCGGAGCCCTTTCCATGCGCAGACCGTTCCGCTCCCGGGCCTGCTGCAAGGCATCACCGATGGTGTCTTGGGACCAGTTCGGCAGAAGCGGCGCCACGCGTCGGGTCAGATCCTCCATGGGGGCCTCGCCCGCATCACCAAACGGATCGATTTTTTCAAGGGTTTCGGCCATCATCATTTCGTAAAGAATCGCCGTGCGGTTCATGTTGTGGATCTGGGCCGCCTCTTCCTGCGAGGCCGCGCCGGACGGCATGCGTTTTTGAATATCGGCCAGGTAGTCCAGGAAGCGTGCCTGCCATCCTTGGGCGATGGCATCCAAGCGGGTCGGGTCCATGCCGTACGGCAGGCAGATGGCGCGGTTGGCGTGGTAGTCGGGCCAGTGTCGGGACAGCACCTGCAGTCCAAAGGCGTTCGGATCATCGCCGATGGCGGTCCCGGGAAAGGGCGCCAGCAGATGAAACCCGTAAAGCAATCCCTGTTCGCCCAGGCGCCGGGCGAAGGCCATGGTCTGCTCCAGGGTTTCGGCGGTTTCCCCCGGCAGCCCCAGGATAAAGGAGGCATGGGCCTCCATGCCGGCCTGGCGGCACATGGCGACGGCGGCTTCGGACTGTTCGATGGTGATGTTCTTGCGCACCCGTTTCAGAATATCCGGACTGCCCGATTCCATCCCGAAACTGACGGCGTGGCAGCCGGCTTCGCGCATGCGGGTCAGCAGCGGCACCGATACGGTGTCCACCCGGGCAAAGGACGACCATCGGATTGTCAGGCCCCGGTGGATCATTTCGTCGCAGATGGCCAGGCAGTGGCGCGGGTTGGCCGTGAACAGATCGTCGGCCACGTTGACCTGCCGGAATCCGAGGGCCGCCAGGCCCTCGATTTCATCCACCACCCGCAGGGGTGGCCGGTAGCGCACGCGCGCGCCTACCATCCGGCGTCCCACACAGAAAACACACTGATAAGGGCAGCCGCGACTGGTGGTCACACTGACCGGCATGCCCAGGGTGCGATAGCGACCTAAGGGCAGGCCATGGCGTGCGGGTTCCGGCAGGCGGCTCAAATCGCATACGGGCGCCCGCATTGCTGTCTGGCAAACGCCGCCGTTGGCGCGGAAGGCCAGCCCCGGGATGGTCTCCCAGTGCCCGCGTCGGCCGGCATTCTCCAGCAGGGCCGGAAAGGTCTGCTCGCCTTCCCCGCGGACAATGACATCCAGTTCGGGCACGGCGGCCAGGGTTTCTTTGGTACTGAACGTCACATGCGGGCCGCCCATGACGGTCAATACTTCGGGTGCGATCCGTTTGACGTCGCGAATGATGCCAAAGGCGGTTTCAGCACTCATGGTGACGGCGGTGACCCCAACGACCTCCGGTTGAAACTCTTCCAGAATATCGGCGATCGTGGTCTGGCTTTGGGGCAAGACAACCAGATCGAGGATACGGACGGTCACCCCGGCGGCTTCCAGGGCGCCGGCCAGATAGGCCAGGCCCAGAGGTGGGGACGGGGTCTCGGATATGGGGTAAAAGGGGTTGATGAGCAGAACGCGCGGGGTCATAGATCTCTTAATACGATCGATTGAGGTTGAAAAAAGATGGGCCCGTAAAAAGTCATCTTCGGGACGGCTTCATCGGAAGGGGGCGTACATCAATCCCCCGCATTGACGAGGAATGACGCCGTCGATACTGGACGTTTAACGAAACCGCCACGAAAATGGCCCGGAAATATCTTCCGGGCCATGGGCTATCTTCAGGGCTGCACCGGCCGGTGCCGGTGCAGCTTTTTTCGAGGGGTTAGAAGAGCCCCGTCACTTTGCCGGTTTCCGGATCGACGTCGATCCGGCGGAAGGCCGGGTTGGAGCTGGTGCCGGGCATCAGGCTGATGGTGCCTGCGCAGGGGCACAGGAACTTGGCGCCGGAGTAGATGAGCACGTCGCGGATCGGCAGGCGCCAGCCCTTGGGCACGCCCTTGATGGTCGGGTCGTGGGACAGGCTCAGGTGCGATTTCACCATCATGGTGGCGAAGTCGGCGTACTTGGGATCGCTTTCCAGCATCTCGGCCTTGGCGTTGGCTTCCGGAGACCAGTCCACGCCGTCGGCGCCGTAGACTTCCTTGGCGATGATGGCGACGCGGTCGCGCAGCTTCATTTCCAGCGGATAGAGGAACTTGAAATCGTTGGTTTCGTTGCAGGCGTCGATAACGGCATCGGCGAATTCCAGAGCGCCGTCGCCGCCCTTTTCCCAGTGTTTGGATTCGGCACAGCGGGCACCGGCCGCCTCGGCCGCCTTGCGTACCACGGCGCACTCGGCATCCGTATCGGTGTAGAAGCGGTTGATGCAGACCACCGGGTTGATGCCGGCCTTGCGGATGACGCCGATCATGTGAACCATGTTCTCGCAGCCCTTTTCCACCAGTTCCAGATTTTCCTTGGTGTAGGCTTCATCCAGGGCTTTGCCGGCCACCACCTTGGGTCCGCCGCCGTGCATCTTCAGGGCGCGGATGGTGGTGGTCAGAACGGAGACGTGGGGTTTGAGGCCGCTGAAGCGGCATTTTCACGTTCCAGAATTTTTCGAAGCCGATGTCGGCCGCGAAACCGGATTCGGTGACGTGGTAGTCGAACAGCTTGAGGCCCACGCGGTCGGCGATGATGGAGCTCTGGCCCACGGCGATGTTGGCAAACGGTCCGGCGTGCACCAGGCAGGGGTTGTATTCGGCAGTGCACATCAGGGTCGGGTTGATGGTGTTGCGCATGAAGGCCGACATGGCGTTGCCGACTTCCAGGTCGCGGCAGGTGACCGGCTTGCCGCTCTTGTCGAAAGCCACGGTGATGTTGTTGATGCGCTCCTTGAGGTCGGCCAGGTCGGTGGCCACGGCCAGGATGGCCATGAGCTCGGAACCCACGGCGATGCCGAATTTGCTCTGCATGGTGAAACCATCGGTTCGGCCGCCGATACCGATGATAATGTTTCTAAGCGCCTGGGCGCAGAAATCGATAATCCAGCCCATTTCCACCCGGGTGGGGTCGATGTCGAGCCGGCGCATCTTGGTCAGGCGGGCGAGTTGCTCGTCATTGTAGTTGCGTTCGTGCTGCATACGGGCGGTCAGGGCCACCATGGCCAGGTTGTGGGCATTCATGATGTCGTTGATGTCGCCCGTGAGGCCCAGAGAAAATTCGGTCATGGGGATCAGCAGGGAGTTTCCGCCGCCGGCGGCCGTCCCTTTGACGTTCATGGTCGGTCCGCCGGAAGGCTGCCGCAGGGCGCCGCCGATATTGACGCCGCGTTTACCGAGACCTTCCATCAGCCCGCAGGAGGTGGTGCTTTTCCCTTCCCCCAGGGGGGTCGGGGTAATGGCGGTCACTTCGATGTATTTTCCGTCGGGTTGGTCTTTCAGGCGGTTGATGATTTTCAGAAAGTCAAGTTTTGCCAGCCGTCCCATGGGCAGCATTTCGTCCTTTTGCAGGCCGAGCTTTTCGCGCCATTCGTCGGGCATGGGCATATTTTTTTCTGCTGCTTCGGAAATCTGCCAGTCTGCCATGTTAACTGCATCGTAAGCCATTTATCCTCTCCTCCTTAAGTTAGTTGGATGAAACGGAAAACGAAACCGAACGGTAAAACGTTGGTTCCCTAAGAGCCTCGAAAAACAGGTAGGACTACATTGTATTTGCAGCGTGGCGCCGGGGTTTCCGTCCCGGCCGCAATCATTCGAAAACGACTTGGAACCTTTAGCATTGCGGGGCCTTTTTGGCAAGGGCAAATCATTGGAGAAGTGATTGTCCCGGCCCGTGCACGGTTTTCGCAGCGTGCAGCGGTGTTCTTAGCCCTGCAGATGCTGCAACCGGTAGTAAAAAGTTTGTCTGGCCATCAAATCGGCGTGGCTTCCGGCTTCAATGATTTCCCCATGGTGCAGGACGATGATGCGGTCCGCCTGCCGCACGGTGGACAGGCGATGGGCCACCAGAAACGTCGTCCGACCGGTGGTAAGGCGCTGGAGGGCTTCCTGGATGCGGTTTTCGGTTTCCGAATCAATATAAGAGGTGGCCTCATCGAGAATGATGATATCCGGCCGACGGGCGAAGGCGCGGGCGATGGAAAGCAATTGGCGTTCCCCGCTGGACAGCGAAGCACCCCCTTCCGTCAGGGGCGTGTCCAGGCCCTGGGGCAGGCGCGCGACAACATCCAGGCAGTTGGCCGATGCCAGTATATCACGCAGGGTTTCGGGAGGCAGGGCGTCCCCACGAGGGATGATATTGTCGCGGATGGACCCCGAAAACAGGAAAGGATCCTGCATGACCATGGCCATGCGTCGGCGCAGGACATCCGGGTGCCACTCCCGGATATCCCGCCCGTTGATGCGGATGGTCCCCGCGTCGGGCAGATGGAAGCGCCCCAGGAGCTGGGTCAGGGTGGTTTTGCCGGACCCGGTAGGGCCGACCAGGGCGATGGTGCTGCCGGCGCGGACCTCAAATGAAATGTCGCGCAGCACCGGCTCCCCGGGAAGATAGCTGAATGACACCTTGTCAAAGGCAATATGCGCAAGGGGGGTGTCGTCAGACGGCCGGGTCGTGCGTCCGGACGTCGGTCGGGCGGGGGAGCATGGCCGGGCTGTCCATCACCAGGAACAGGCGTTCCGCCGAAGCCAGGGCGTTCTGGAGGATGTTGTATTTTTCGGAGAGGTCGCGAATGGGTCGGAAAAACATGCGCAGATAGGAAATAAAAGCCACCATAATGCCCAGGGTCATGTCACCGGACAGGATGCGGCCACCCCCGTAGAGAATGACGATGGCGACGGTGATGATTCCCAGCACCTCCACCAGCGGCATGAAAATGGCCAAAATGTGGATCTGCTCCATGCCGGCCTGGTAGTTTTCGTGATTCAGACGCTGAAAGCGCTCTTCATTGTCGGCTTCCCGGCGAAAGGCCTGGATGACGCGAATGCCGCCGATGGTTTCCGCAAAGCGGGTGTTGATTTCAGCAACTTTTACCCGCAGCAGACGGAACACATCGCGGACCCGGCGGGAAAACCACCAGGATGCCAAGACTACCAGCGGCAGCACGGTAAAAGCAGTCAGCGCCAGGCGCCAGTTCATTGCCAACAGCACGATACCGATGCCCAGCAGCAGGAAAAGATCCTTGAAAAGCATGGAAAGAACGGAAGTGAAGAGCTCGTGCATGTTCTGCACATCGTTGGTCACGCGGGTCACCAGACGGGCTACCGGATTGCGGGCAAAAAAGTTCATCGAAAAATCCTGCACCCGCTTGAACAGCGCCATGCGCAGATCGTGCATGACGAAATGGCCGGCTTTTTCCATGGTCATTTTCTGGATGAAATTGAGGCCGAAGTCCATGATGACCATCAGCAGATAGACGGCGGCGATCAAAAGCAGGCCGTTCAGATCGGGGCGGCGCAGGCGCTGCCGGTCTTCGGGGGGCAGTTGGGCGAGGTCGTGATAGGCAATAGCCCAGCCGCCGTCTTGGCGAACCAGAACCCGAGGGTGTCGGTCCCTGATGTCGGGCAGGGCGGGGTTGTCGCTGGCAAGCGACAACCAACGCGTCTTCCGGGCGGCGGGTGCCTGCGCCGGCATCCCGGTGCCGTTGGGCGGGACGATATCCGTGTGCTGCGGAACGATATAGCGGTCGATGGCGATCTTGGTGAGATAGGGCAGCGTCAGGTCCAGGACCGTGAGGAGCATGACCAGACCGATGGACGCCGCCAGCATGGCGCGATACGGTGACAGAAAAGGCAGCAGCCGGCCGAGCAATCGGAAATCCCGTCGCTTGTCCAGCTGACCTTCTTCAAAATAGCCCAGATCATGCTGCATCGAGGGCCTCCGTAACGGTCTGCAACCGAACAGTGGCAGCATAATATTCGCTCGCGCGCAGGAGATGATCATGATCGCCGGAGGCTGCAATGCGGCCCTGATCGAGAACGATAATGCGATTGGCCCGGCGAATGGCTGACAAGCGGTGGGAGACGATCAGGAGGGCGCGCTCCCCCTGAAGTTTTTCCAGGGTATCGATCAGGCGGCGCCCGGTGGCCATGTCCACCTGGCTGATAGGGTCGTCCAGGAGCAGCAGGGGGGTCTCCACCAACAGGGCCCGGGCCAGGGCGATGCGCTGTTTCTGGCCGCCGGAAAGGACGACGCCCTTTTCCCCCACGAGGGTGTCGAGTCCCCGGGGAAATAATTTGATGGTTTGGGTCAGGACTGCTTGTTCCAGAACATCTTCCAGGCGCTGTCCGTTTACAGCACGGCCCAGCGTGATGTTCTCCCGGATGGTTCCAGCAAAGAGGAACGGCTCCTGGGGAACGCTGGTCATCATGGCGCGCAGGGCGTGCAATTGAATGTCGCGCAGATCGATGCCATTCAGCAGAATGCGGCCGGCCGTGGGGTCGTATAGCCTGGGGATCAGGCTCAGCAGGGTCGACTTGCCGGCGCCCGGAGGGCCAACGATGCCCAAGGTTTCCCCCGGTTCGACCGTCAAATCGATCTCCCGCAGAACGGGCCTGACGGACCTTTCATGGTCACCGCGGCGATACTGAAAAGAGGCGCCCTGGAACATAAGGGCGCAGGGCCGGGTGATGACCGCCGCGGCGCCCGGTCGGTCATCGATGTGCGGCATTGTTGCGAGGATCGTGTTCAGCCGCTGGAGCGAGGCTTTGCCGCGCTGGATCAGGTTGGTCACCCAGCCCATGGCCATCATGGGCCATGTGAGCAGGCCGAGATAGCTGATAAAGGCCACAAATTCACCGGGCGTAATTTCCTGCAGGATGGTTTGGCGCCCCCCCAGGGTGAGAACGATGACCATGCTCAGATTGGTGAGCAGCACCATCATGGGCATAAACGCGCCGGTCACCCGGACCAGGGCCAGGTTTTCGCGCACGTAGCGTTGGGAAGCGGTTTCCACGGCCGCGGCCGACGCGGTTTTCCAGGTGTAGGCCTTGATGACGCGAATGCCGGCCAGGCGTTCGCGTACGACCTCGGTCATCTCGGCAAAGGAATTCTGGACCGTCTGATAACGTTTGTGCATCTGGCGGCTGAAGAAGCGCGTGCCGAAAATGATCAGGGGCGTCGGAATGAGGACGAAAAGGGTGAGCTGGACGTTGATATAAAGCATAAAGCCGATGGCCGCCGCTCCCAGGACCACGGCATCGTTGAGGGCCACCATGCCCATGCCGGTGGCCATGCGCACCTGGTTGATGTCGTTGGTGGCATGGGCCATGAGGTCGCCGGTCGAAGCGGTATCGAAAAACCGGGCGGAAAGGGTCTGCAGGTGCCGGAACAGGCGGTTGCGCAGGGCTTCCTCGACGCGCCGGGATGTGCCGAGCAGACAACGGCGCCAGACATAGCGAAATCCCCCGATCAACACACCCACCGCCAGGATGGCGAGGGCCTGCCGCATCAAACCTTCCCACGATGCCTGATAGAGGGTCAGTTCATCCACCACGGTTTTGATGATGCGGGGTATGATCAATTGCAGAAAATCGACGATGATCAGACTGATCAGGCCGATGATGATGCGCGTGCGATTTTCAATGATGGTGGGTTTGATCAGGTTGAGGGGATTCAATATGCCTTTTTCCTGGTCGGCCATGGACCGTTTGCTTTGAGAGGCGAGGTGCGTGCCTGCGCCCGAGTTTATCAATCTAAGACCGTTTCCCGGTGGGGTCAATTCATGTCGCACGGGGTGCTGCCGGGACTTGGCCCCGAACAAGGGTCGTCGATTTGGAACCCCATGAAATTAATAAAATTATTTGTACTCTCGGTCGTTTCGTCGATTGACTTTGAACGTTCAGGTTGGTATTTTACACGGTTATGGAATCCGGTTTTGTCGTCGAATACATCGATAAACAGCGCATTCTGTGCGCGGTTGTTCTCGAGGTGAAGGACCAGCGGTTGCGGTTGTTGACCGAGAATGCCCGTGAGGTCAGTCTTGCGCCCAATCGTCTCTCACACGAGAGTGAAGCACGGCTGGATCTTTCGATCGGGCGCGACCGGGTTGTCGACATGCTCAAGCGCCTTGCCACCCGACGCAATGAATTGATGCAGGAAATTGATATCCGCGAGTTGTGGGAAGTTCTCAATACCGAGCTGGAGTGGATCGATCTGGGGACGATGACAGCCCTCTGTTTTTCGGAAAGCGTTACCAGCGACCATGAATCGGCCGTGATCCGGGCCTTTTTTGGTAACCGCCGCTACTTCAAGTTCAACAGTGAGGGGTTTTTCCCCCATTCGGAAACCCATGTCGAGCAGTTGATCATGCGGGAGAAGGAGGATGCGCGTCGCCGGCAGCTCATCCAGGATGGGGGTGAATGGCTGCGCTGCGCCCTGGCCGATCCGGCCAAAACCAAGGCCGCCAATAACGGTAACAATGCGGAAGAATATGCGGCTATCCTGAAATCCTATTGCATCTTCGGCAAAGAAAGCCCGACCCACGACCTCGGGCGTGCCATGGCGGCGGCCTGCGGCGTGGAAAGCCCGGACAATCTCTTCCCGCGGCTGGTGCAGTTGGGCGTCCTGGACAAGGACGAAAATATCGAACTGATACGGGAAGGCATTCCGGAGGTCTTTTCTTCCGCCGTACTGGAGAAAGCCGGTCAGATTGCCGCACAACCCAGTTTTTTTGATGCCGGCGGCCCCCGCCGTGACCTGACCGACCTGCCCCTGATGACCGTGGACGGCCAATCGACCCTGGATTACGACGATGCCCTGAGCATTCAGGATATGGGGGATTGCTACCTGGTCGGGGTGCACATTATGGATGTGGCGCATCACGTCAAAAAAGGTGATGTCATCGACCGCGAGGCCTTGTCGCGAGGAAGCTCGATTTACATGCCGGACCACCGCATATCCATGCTGCCGCCCCTCCTGGCGGAAGGCGTATGCAGCCTCAAGGCCGGTGAAAAACGTCCGGCGATTTCAACCTTTATCAAAGTCAGTTCGTTCGGCACGATATTGTCCTACGATATTTGTGCCAGTGTCATATGTGTCCGGCACCAACGCACGTACTATGACGTGAACCTGGCGGCCGAAGACGATCCGGATATCGTCAATCTGCGCCACATTGCCGAGAAGTTCCGTGACTTCCGGCTGGATCAAAGGGCCGTGCAGATCACCCTGCCGGATGTGAATGTATGGATCGATGAGAACGGGGAAGTGAACCTCAGCCGTTTGAACCGTGAGAGCCCCGCCCGCCTGCTGGTGTCCGAATTCATGATCATGGCCAACTGGATCATGGCCCGATTCCTTCGTGACAATGGCATGCCGGCCATTTTCCGTTCCCAGCCCGAACCGAAGGAGCGACTGTACAAGCGCGATCAGGGAACCCTCTTCCAGAACTGGATGCAGCGGCGGCGATTGAACCGGTTTGTTCTGGACACAACCGCCGAACACCATTCCGGCCTGGGGCTGGATGCTTACGTGACGGCCACAAGTCCCATCCGGAAATACTTCGACCTCATTACCCAGCGCCAGATCCGTGCCGTACTCGGCTTGGGCGACCCCTATACCGCGGAGGATATCAAAGGTTTGATGATGCAACTCGAGCAACCCATGACCGCGGTTTCCCGGGTGCAGCATCACCGCCATCACTATTGGATGCTGCGATACCTGGAACGTCGGGTGGGAGAGCAGACGGGGGCCATCGTCCTGCAGCGACGACGCAACGGCTACCAGGTACTGTTAACCGATTATATGGTGGAGTGCGACGTGACGGTGGTTGCCGGCCGGACGTTGAAACCGGAAGAAGTAATCGAGGTGACGATCCAGAATGTCAACGCCCGCAAGGGGCTGCTCTCGGTATTTACGGTCTGAGTGAAGGCTTGCCGCGTGTCCTACGCAAGCCCCCCTGCCCATCTTGCCTTTTATCAGCCTATGCTATCCCGTCTAGCGGCATAACAACGCTTTTCTACGTAGGATGCGGTTGTCTTATCGAACACCGCTTCGTGTTCGTGAATCAGGCGTGGTCCGCCTTCCCAGGCGCCGCAGGCTTTGACAACCGGATCGCCCAGGTTGAACTTGTGCCCGCAGGCCGGGCATCCTTCGGCATTGAACTGATTGAGCAGTGCAAGATCGATGATATATTTTCCCGGTTGGGCGGTTCGCATGGTTTAGACCTCGCTTGCAAAAGTGCGTGACGAAGAGCGGAGGCCGCGGTCGCCAGCGAGACGATCGGGGCGCTACGTTAGTGAAATTCAACCTAAGGGCGGTCCCGTGGAATGTCAACCGACCTGGCGGTCGCCGACAATGGATTGACAGCGACCATGTCCTGCGGGCTGATGGAGATCGTGGAATGAAAGGGTATTTGTACATATTTGCCGCCGCGGCCCTCTGGGGACTGCTCGGCCCGTTTGCCAAACTGGCTTTCCAGGAAGGCATCGCACCGCTCGAGGTTGCATTCTGGCGGGCGATTCTGGCGTGGCTGTGTTTTGGCTCCCAGGCCCTGTGGCAGCGGCAGATCCGGGTGGCGGTGTCCGATCTGCCGGTGCTCGGACTGTTCAGCTTGACCGGCGTGTTCTTTTTTTACGGATCCTACCAGCTGGCCGTTCAGAAGGGCGGGGCCGCCCTGGCCTCCGTTCTGTTATACACGGCACCGGCCTGGGTCGCCCTGATGGCCGGTTTCTTTTTCAAGGAGAAAATGACCCGCATCAAGATGGCGGCCCTGGCGGCGACGCTGGCCGGGGTGGCGCTCGTTTCGTTGGGTGCCGGCGGGGCTATCGGTGGGGCATCCGGCCAGATGACGGCGGCCGTTATGTGGGGGCTGGTGGCCGGCTTCTGTTACTCGCTCTACTACATTTTCGGCAAGTATTTCGGTGAGAAACTCTCAGCCGTCACCCAAGAGCTGACCGTCTCACTGCAGACCTTCTCGCCCAAGGTCGAACCCATCGATCATACTGGCGCATTTCACGTCGATCCAGAGGGTTTGCGCCGGCTTTACGGGGGCTATCGAAACTGGGCCACCTGCATTCACCGCTATCTTCGTGCACGCCATTGGCGCTGCTCGGTGACGGTCGGGTTCCATCGTTACCGCGCGCTCGCCGTGGCCATGCTCGATGGTGGGGTCACGGTTCTCGATAGCGCCAAAGAAGAGCGCGCCATGTCCGACCGAGCCCCGCTCGGCGAGTTCGATCTTCCCGGTGCAGTCTGCGAAAGCTTGGCCACGCTCGGTGTCGACACTCTTGGTGGGTTTTTGAGGCTTCCTGGCGGTGAACTGCATAGCCGTTTTGGGCAGTGTGCACTCGCACTTCACGATAGGTTCGCCGATTCGCTTCAGCTTCCGATTCAACCTCATGCCTTTGAGGAACCGGCACGCATCTCGTTCCAAATCGATCCGCCAGACGACGACCAACACCGATTGCTATTTGCTATTAAGGGCGCACTTCACTCGCTTCTCCATCAAGTGACTGCACGTGCCGAAGCGATCCAATCACTCGAACTTTCGTTTCAGCTCGAACGGGCTTCGCTGCATCGTGAACACGTAGAGCCGGCTTCGCCCACGGTCGACTCGATGATGCTTCTCGAACTGATTCGTCTCCGGCTCGGACAAGTGACCTTCGAGGTGCTGTCGAAGAAGTCGACGTACTCGCGCAAACCGTCCGCGCGCACGCTCAACAGGCGTCGTTACCCGGACATCGAGCTGCGCGTGACATGAGCGCCGCGCATCGTGCGCTGGCTAGAATTCGCGCGGCCTATGGCGAGCAGGCGGTCACTCGGGCTGCTCTGCGCGAGGCCCATCTGCCCGAGGCCTCGTTTCGCTGGGAGCCGATTCAACATGCGGTTCTTCCCGCTCAAACCACTGAAATAAAAAGACAGTCTGCCACCATGGTGCGTCGTGTTTTTCCACGGCCCAAGCCTCTGCCCACACAGCGGCCCTTGGAACCCGAGTTGGGACCTATGCTCTCACGCGGCCAAACAATCGAGCATCTCTACGGCCCGTACCGCGTGAGCGGCGGCTGGTGGAAGCGACTGGTCGAACGCGACTACTACTATGCCCAAACCGACCGCGGCGATCTTCTCTGCTTTGGCTCTTCTACGACAAGCCTCGGCAGCGTTGGTTCTTGCATGGCGTGCTGGATTGAGCGTCGATGAAAACTACCTACGTTCCGCTTTGGGTCAAAACCAACCAAAGCTTCTTGGAAGGCGCGTCGTTTCCCGAAGAACTAGTGGAGCAGGCGCATGCCCATGGGCTTCCGGCAATTGCCATCTCGACTGATCGCGATGGTGTCTACGGCATGGTGCGTGCGCACATGCGGGCCAAAGATCTCGGTATTCGTCTAATCGTAGGTGCTCAACTCACCGTCGACGTCGAAGGCTCTGCACATCACGTCATTGCGCTGGCAAAGAACACGCCGTGGTTACGCCCACCTTTGTCGAGCTTTGTCGCTTGGGCATGCTCGATGCGAAAAAGGCGAAGCGCGCATCCACTCATCCGACCTCGAAGAGGCGCGCGATCTCTTCTTATGCACGACTCCGAAGTCTCTGCATCTGTTGCATCGGGCGCATCACCCTTCCTCACTGTTTGCGCTGTGTACGCGTCATGCGCGAGCCGATGAAAGACCTCGTGAACGCGCATTGCGCGAGGCCGCACATGCGTTGGAGGCGCGCATCGTCGGAGGCACCGAGGTCCTCTACCACGACCGAGTGAGGCGCCCTCTTCAAGACGTTTTGTCATGCATTCGTCATGGAAAGATGCTTTCCGAAGCAGGCAGAACCATCCGTAGCAACGCCGAGCACGACCTCAAACCTCCGGGTCACTTGAGCGCCCTTTTTGCCGACGATCCGGAGTGCGTTCGACTCAGTCTGGACATCGCACACGAGTGCTCTTTTGGTCTCGACGACATTCGCTACCGATATCCCGAGGAGGATCTTCCACAGGGCCAAACAGAGCAAAGCTGGCTACGCGCACTCACCTATCGTGGTGCGAAAGAACGTTACCGTGGAAAGGTGCCAGACGACGTACGCGTTCAGCTCGACCGCGAGCTCACTATCATTCGCAAGCTCGACTACGGCGGGTACTTCCTCACGATGCACGAGATCGTCGAGTACTGTCGAGAGCACGGAGTGCTGTGTCAGGGGCGCGGAAGCGCTGCCAACAGTGCAGTGCAGTGTGCTTTTGTCTCGGGATCACCGCGATTGATCCGGTTCGGATGGACCTCCTGTTCGAACGGTTCTTGAGCGTCGAGCGCGCCGAGCCCCCAGACATCGATCTCGACATCGAGCACGACCGTCGTGAAGAAGTAATTCAATACGTCTATACGAAGTACGGACGACGCCGTGCCGCGATGGTTGCAAATGTCATTCGCTATCGTGTTCGCTCGGCAGTGCGGGACGTAGGTAAGGTTCTGGGCGTGCCGCGTACCGATCTCGAAACCGCTACACGGCTGCTGCGCCATCGCGACGACGTTCTCGACACCGAGCTTCTCCGAGAGGCTGGGCTCGAAAGAGACGCTCCCACGACGGTGCACCTAGCCTCCCTAGCCTCGCAATTGCTCGATTTCCCTAGGCATTTGTCGATTCATCCCGGTGGGTTCCTGTTGGGGGATCGCCCGGTCGACGAGATCGTCCCGATCGAACCGGCCACGGACGATGCAAGCCCGCACGGTAATCCAGTGGGACAAGTACGACGTCGACAACCTCGCCCTGTTCAAGGTCGACCTCCTCGGTCTGGGTGCCCACCTGCATTCA
>CAWKLN010000051.1:0-25531 GCA_963850465.1 uncultured delta proteobacterium | reverse complement strand
CAGCCGACACCGCCGCAAAATAGGTTGGCGATCCCAGAATCATGGCATCGGCCTTTAGCAGTTTTGAAAAAATATCGTTGAATTTATCCTTTTTAACGGCGCAGGCCTTGTCCTTGTTTTCAAAACACTTCTGGCAGGCAATACAACCGCGTATGGCGGTTCCGCCAACTTTGACAAGCTCTGTTTCCCAGCCTGCGTCATCTAATTGACCGAGGACCTCTTTTAGGAGGATTTCCGTATTACCGGCCTTGCGCGGGCTTCCGTTTATGGCGACTGCGTACATAACCTTCTCCCTGAATTCTGTTGGTTAAAAAATGTTGGTCAGCATCTGTGATGACTTTTTACCGATCTAACCAGAGTGCATTTTGCGGGTTGGAACAGACACCCTTCGAGTGTACCGGCTGGTTGTGGTGGGAAATCGAGTTGTTGATATCAAAATCTGCGTTGAAATGCAAAAAGCCGGGGTGACGCCGTTTATCCAAATAAAAAAGTTGCGGCCGGAACCAATTGCGGCCGTATTCAAAAGCGCAAAGGTTCTCGACGCTACCCGATCTTGCGGCGTTCAATACCCGGGACAATCATTTGGTGCACGGCACCGGGGGAGTTTAGGCAGGCTTGGCGAGGAATGTAAATGGTGCAATGGATCAACCGAAAAAAGCAATTTCTATATGAATGTCCCCAACGCGGCATTCTGGTTCTGGCGGGCACCGCGATCCACGTCGCGATCATCTACCAGCATCTCCTGCTATTCGAGGAAGTGGTGAACCCCTTTTAGCACTCGCCGTTGTCGGTCAGATGATCGTTTCCGTCAACGCCAGAGGAGATGGTCGTTCCGAAGACCGGGACCGTGCCTCTCGGGACACCGATTCGAACTTCTGCTGCAAGCATTCTTTCACCAAGTCAAGGCGGTGCTTTTCATAAAAGTCTTCCAGGGCACTCAGAATGGCTGGATCGTCATACAGCCCGGCGTTCGTGGCCGCGGCCATCCGAACCGACTTGTCGGTATCTAAAAGGCCCTCCAAAACAGCCTCCGGAGCCGCGCGGTATTCTAACAACCCGAGGTTGATCAGCGCCCACCGGCGAACTTTCGGGCTGCGCGATCGATTGAAAAAATGTACAAACCGGGTAGCTACCTTGTCCGCATGCGCTTTAAAAGCGGTGATCAGGGCTTCCCTGATCGTTGTATTTTCAGTGGCCACGGCAAAGGCACAGAGCAAGTTCAGAACAGCGCCATTCGTCAAATGGCGCGCGAGTTGACGAATCGCCGCAATCGCGGTGGCTTCATCCTCGGCGGTCTGTAGCACTTCCAGTAAATCATAGATACCCATGTCTCAACCTCCCTAATCTTTAATCGTTTCAGTTGGGGCCGTCTGCTCCAACCATATCGGAAGTCATCCAGCGTGTTTTTCAGAAAGTTGAACCAGCAGAATCGCTAAAAGGCCCCGTCAGGGCGAAAATGTTTCGCATTGACAGGTGATGGTGAAAAGTTGGCCAAGCAGGTCGATGTGAAATGGTAGACTAGCACGGATCATACCAATCGCGTCCGACATCGATGACGGCCGGCATCTAGCTTAACGAATATATACGGATTTGCAGGAAAATTCCGTCCATCGATCGGCTATCCGGCTGGCGAAGATCCACCGTAGATGGGAAAACTGCGGATGAGTTCGTTGACATGAAGATTGGCATCCGCAAAGGAAGTTGACAGTTTGGGCCAGCTGGGAGCGCTCCGAGTAAGGCCTGCAAACAGTTCGTCGAATGCGTTTGCATAGAACATTCCCAAAAAGCGGCTTGCCGCCGCTTCTCCCGGTTATACGCCTGAGCAGTTCTCCCAGCTAACTATTCCATCGTCGGCGGGATACGATCGCCTTCGCTATCGTCCTTCACAAGTCGGATGCCTATGATTCGAGGTAACCACATCGTTCAACACGACAAGTCCAAAGCGCCTTTTAGCCTCAAAAAGCCACCCCAGGTCACGTGCCCGGCCAAACCGTCTTTGGCGCCATGAAGAAGATCGTTTGAATCGAATCGATACCTTGTGATATGGGATCCCTATGACAGCTATCACAAACCATAAGGGCTTCATCCCGCAAGACCAGACCCGGATCATCCTGGACAGCATTGCCGACGGGGTCTTCACGGTCGATCGCCAGCGGCGCATCACCTCTTTCAACCGGGCGGCCGAGGGGATTACCGGTTTTCCGCGGGCCAAGGCCGTGGGGCGCTTCTGTTGGGAGGTATTCAGGGCCAGCATCTGCGAAAGCCGCTGCGCCCTGAGGCAGACCATGGACACCGGACAGACCATCATCGACCAATCGGTCTACATCATCAATGCCCGCGGCGACCGTGTGCCGGTGAGCATCTCCACGGCGGTTTTGAAGGACAAGGACGGCCGCATCATCGGCGGCGTGGAGACATTCCGGGATCTCAGCGTGCTCGAAGAGCTGCGCAAGGAACTGGCCAGCCGGTATACCTTCCGTGACATCATCAGCAAGAATGCGCTCATGCAGCACCTGTTCGACAAAGTGGAGCTGGTGGCCGACAGCAACACCACACTGCTCGTCACCGGCGAGAGCGGCACCGGCAAGGAACTGCTGGCCCGCGCCATCCACCACCGCAGCGCCCGTCGCGACGGCCCGCTGATTACCGTTAACTGCGGAGCCCTGCCCGACACCCTCCTGGAATCGGAACTCTTCGGCTACAAAGCCGGCGCCTTCACCGACGCCAAGAAGGACAAGCCCGGCCGCCTGGCCCTGGCCCGGGGCGGCACCCTGATGCTCGACGAAATTGGCGACATCTCCCCCATGCTGCAGGTCCGGCTGCTGCGTTTCCTGCAGGAAAAAACCTTCGAGCCCTTGGGCGCCACCGCGCCCGAGGAGGCGGATGTGCGCATCATCGCCGTCACCCACCGTGATCTCGCGGCCCTGGTCAGGGAAGACCGTTTCCGGGAAGACCTTTACTATCGCATCAACGTGGTCCAGTTGAGCCTCCCTCCCCTGCGTCGGCGCAGGGAGGACATCCCACTCCTGATCGATCATTTTATCCGCAAGTACAATCAACGCAACAATCGCGACGTCGAAAGCGTCTCCCAGGCGGTGCTGGAAACGCTCATGCGCCACGACTTCCCCGGCAATATCCGGGAACTGGAAAACATCATCGAACACGCCTCGATCCTCTGCCGGGGACGCTGCATCACGCCGGAACACCTGCCGGAACATCTGCGCCCCAACCACCTGCGCAACAGCGAAGACGCGCTTCCGGAAGACCTTACCCTGGCCGAGATGGAACGCCAGATGCTGCTCCTGGCCCTGCGCCGGAATGATTGGAACCGCAAGGCCACCGCCACCCAATTGGGCATCCATCCCTCCACCCTGTGGCGCCGTATGCGACGGTTGCAGCTCGAGCCCCCCATTCAGGACGGCCGTTCCCGAAAACCCTGATCTATCGAGAGCTTGTCTTCCCACCAGTCGAAACCATTCCTCCCTGTCTGCTATTGATCGTGGCAGCATTGCATAAATGCTAAGGTAATTGCACAACACCATTGCCATTTTGCAATTCTTTGCATTCGCGCCGCTGTTTTCACCCATCGATCGAAAGCGCATAATCCTTATGATTACGTTGCGTTGGGTTCACACAACCACAACCGCACCCTATTGGCACGTTCCGTGCTCTGCAAATGGTAACAGGATTGGGGGAAAAAGCTCACACGTGCGGCCGGCCCGCGTGAATATTCCTTGTTCTCTCTTATCACAGGGAGATGGCAATTCGCCGGTTTTCCACCCGGGTTTGACGGCCCGGATGGAAGCCGTCGTGGACGGGTCATGTTATGCGCATCGCCGTTACGCGTTGGGGCGAGCGGGTGTCGCCTCTTTTCGAGGCCGCCGCGTGGCTCCTGATCGTCGAAACCGATCGGCAGGGCGTCTGCGGACGCTTCGAGGCCGGCATGGACCAGCTGGATTGCGCCGCCCGGATCCGGTTGCTGCGCGGGTTGCATGTCGACATCCTGATCTGCGGGGCCATCGAGCGCAACACGCGCCGGCGACTGGAAACGGCCGGATTGACGGTGGCTTACGATGTCTGCGGATTTTGGGAAGAGGCCCTCAGGGCCTGTCTGAAGGGCCAATTGAAACCGAAACCGTTTTCGACAGGTCCGTCGCCGGGAAGCATCGCCCCGGATACCGCAAACCCGAAACCCGGGAGTAAAGCATGACCTCACGGTGGATCGCCATGCGCAAGAGCCTGGTGCCCAGGGTAGCCCTGATCAGCAGTTTTATCCTGCTGCTGGGAATGCTGGCCCTGGCGTTTTTCACCATCCGGTATCATGAGACCCAGTCCAGGAAAAATGCCACCGCCAGTGCGGACCTGCTGGGCAGCACCATCCGCATGGGAACCCATTACGCCATGATGCTCAACGCCCGGGAGGATCTCAACCAGATCATTCGCAAAATGGGGCAGCAGGAAGAGATCGTGCAGCTGCGCATCGTGAGCAAGAGCGGCGAAATTAAATTTTCAAAAAACGAAGCGGAAATCGGGACAATGATTCTCGATCAGGCCCCCGAGTGCCGGGTTTGCCACCGCATGACGCCCCCTCTGAGCGCCAAGTCCCGCCCTCCGACCGCACCCGGCTGCTGCGGACCGCAGAGGGGCACCGGCAGGTGGGCATCATCAGCCCCATCTACAACGAGCCCAGCTGCGCCAGCGAGGCCTGCCATGTCCATCCGTCCACCACAGAAGTCCTGGGAATTCTGGACGTGGTTGTCTCCATGCGCGAGGCCGAACGGGTTTTCGGCTTCTTCAAATCCATGACCTTTGTGGTGATGCTGACGGCGTTCATTGCAACGGCCGCAGTCCTTTGCACCTTGATCAACCGGCTCGTCAAACAACCGATCCAGCGCTTGATCGAAGGCACCCGCCGCATATCCACAGGTGATTATTCGGGCCGGATCGAGATCAACTCCAGCCAGGAGATGGGCCAGTTGGCCGCGGCCGTCAACCGGATGGGCCAGGAGATCGGGCTCAAACAGGCCGAACTCAACCGCGAGCGCAACAAATACGAAGAGCTGTTCGAAGGGGTCCCCTGCCTGATCACCGTCCAGGACCGCGACTATCGCCTGACCAGCTACAACCGCAATTTTGCCGCGCTTTTCGACCCGCGCACCGGGGACTATTGCTACCGGGCCTACAAGGGGCGGGACAGCAAATGCGAAAACTGCCCGGTTGAAAAAACCTTTTTAGACGGCCGACCCCACCTGAGCGAAGAATCCGGCACCAACAAGGACGGCACCCTCAGCCACTGGATTGTGACCACGTCGCCGATCCGCAATGACAACGGCGATGTGGTGGCCGCCATGGAACTCAGCCTGGACATTTCCAAACCGAAACAGCTCGAAAAGCTGCTGGTGGAAACCGAGCAACGCTACCACGCGATTTTCGACAATATTCCGAACCCGGTTTTCGTTCTGGATGCCGAAGAGCTGACAATTCTGGACTGCAACGAAGCCGTGGCGGAAATATATGGGTTTTCGCGCACGGAAACGACGGGCCGCCGTTTTCTCGATTTCTTCAACGGCGAAGAACAAACCGAATGGGCCCGGCGCCTGCGGACCTCCCATGTGCTCTACCAGGCCCGGCAGCAGGACCGTGACGGTCACCCCCTGTACGTGAACATCAGCATTTCCCCCATGGATTACGCCGGCCGGGAAGTGCTCCTGGTGACCACCAGCGACATCACCAAACAGGTGGAATGTCCAACAGCAACTGGTGCAGGCCGGGAAAATGGCGACACTGGGCGAAATGGCCACCGGCGTGGCCCACGAGCTCAACCAGCCCCTGTCGGTCATCAAAACCGCCAGCAGCTATTTCATGCGCAAGATCACCCGCCGGGAGCCGATCCCGGAGGACATCCTGCTCGGCATGGCCCAGGAGATCGACAGCCACGTGAACCGGGCCACGCGCATCATCAACCACATGCGCGAATTCGGCCGCAAACCCGTGTTGACCTCCGAGCGGGTGTCCCTCAACCACGTCATCCGGCAGGCCTACGAAATCTTCAGCCAGCAGCTCAAGGTGCGCGGCATCGCAACCCGCTGGCATTTGTCGGAGAACCTGCCCCCGGTCATGGCCGAGTCCGGACGGCTGGAGCAGGTGTTCATCAATCTGCTGATCAATGCCCGTGATGCCATCGAAGAGCACTGGGAGAACGACGCCCCGGTTCAGGCCGAAAAGGCCATCACGCTGACCACGGCGAGGAAAGACGACTGGGCCTGGGCCCGCATCGAAGACACGGGGGCCGGCATCCCGGCCCATCTGAGAGACAAGATCTTCGAGCCCTTCTTCACCACCAAAAAAGTGGGCCAGGGTACGGGCCTAGGGCTCTCCATCAGCTACGGCATCATCAAGGATTTCAACGGTTCCATCCGAGTGCGGAGAAAACCCGAACGGGGGGCCTGCATCGAAGTCCGTCTGCCCCTGGCCGGAGGTGACGCATGAGTCCGCCCGTGAATCCGTCCGCGCAGCGCATTCTCCTCGTGGATGACGAGCAAGGGCATCCGCAAGGTCCTGGGGATTTCCCTGGCGGACATGGGCTACGACGTCCGAACGGCCGAAAGCGGCGAACAGGCCTTGGCGCTGTTCCGTGAATTTGGCCCGGGCATCGTCCTGACCGACATCAAGATGCCGGGTATGGGTGGCATCGGCCTCCTGGAGCGTATCAAGCAGACCGCGCCGGAGACCGAAGTCATCATGATCACCGGCCACGGGGACATCGATCTGGCCATCCGGTCCCTCAAACTGGAGGCCACCGACTTCATCACCAAACCGATCCACGAGGATGCCCTCGAGGTGGCCCTCAAGCGGGCCCGTGAGCGTGCCGACATGCGTCGCAAACTCAAATCCTACACCGAGAACCTGGAAGAATTGGTGGAGGAAAAGACCCGCAAACTGCTGGAGGCCGAACGCCTGTCGGCGGTCGGGCAGACGATTGCCGGGATTTCGCACGCCATCAAGAACATCGCCGGCGGACTCAAGGGCGGGGCCTACGTGCTGGAGAAAGGCATCGAGCTGGACAACCGCAAGTATCTGGAACAGGGCTGGACCATGGTCAAGGGCAACGTGGACAAGATCACCAACCTGTCCCTCGATCTGCTGAACTATGCCAAATCCAGCCGCATCACCTACGTAAAGGCCGATCCGGGGCAACCGGCCCGGGAGGTGGTGGCACTGATGGGCCCGCAAGCGGACGAGGAGGGGGTGCGTCTCGACCTGAAAATCGATCATAGCCTCGCACCGATCCTGATCGACCCGGAAAGCGTCCATCGATGCCTTCTGAACCTGGTGACCAACGCTATCGACGCCTGTCTGGAAGACGCCTGCCGGGACAAACCCAAGACCGTTTCCGTCGAAGTCCTGAAACTGGGGGACTGGGGCGTCGAGTACCGCGTCCTCGACAACTGCCGGGGCATGGATCCCGAGGTACGGGAAAACATCTTCCAGCGTTTCTTCAGCACCAAAGGCACCCGCGGCACGGGGATCGGTCTCATGCTGACCAAAAAGATCGTCGACGACCTGCGGGGCATCATCGAAGTGGAAACCGAATCCGGCGTGGGCTCCACCTTCAGCATTCGCATTCCGGCGGGCAAGAAAACCTGGCGGCGTCGGTTTACCAACCGGACGGGGCCCAAAACCGAGGGAAAGAAATGAAAACTTTTCCGGTGACATGGAATCAAATGGGGTCGCTCTTCGATGCCCTGACAACCGGCTTTCTCTTCCTTTCGGCCGACTGCCGGATCCTGGCCCTCAACGCAACGGCCGAAAGCCTCACCGGTCAGGGCCGGCAAACGGTCATGGGGCGGCTGTGCTACGAATCCTTCGGCGACAGCCTCTGCGAAGGCGACTGCCTGTTCCGCAAAGCCTTACAGCAGACCGGGCCGCTGACGGGTAACCTGAAGGTGCGCGATGCCGAGGGTGAGGTCCGCAATTGGATGAAGATCGTAACACCGGTTCGGGACGAGGACGGCCAGGTCCTGGGGTGCATGGAGGTCTTCCAGGATACCACCGCCTTCCAGGAAATGATGGAGCGCATCGGACAGGAGAGCCGGCGCCAGCGCGACATTCTGGATCACCTCGATATCGGCATCTTCACCTGCGACCGCGGCGGCCATATCTCCTTCTTCAACACCATGGCCGAACAGATCACCGGCTTCCTGCGCCGGGAGGTCCTGGGAAAACCCTGTGCCTCGGTCTTTCCGACGGCCTTTTGCCTGCCGGCCACGCCCGCGAAGGGCAAAGGGGCCGAGGACGCCCCCCCGCCTTATCGCGAGATCCGCCTGTCGGCCAGCGACGGCCGAAGCCTGCCGGTGCGGGCCCGCACCATTCTGATCGACGAAACCGCCGGCCGGGGGCCTGTCGGGATGACCACCTTTACCGATCTCTCCCTGGTGGACCGCTACCGCAGAGCGCTCAAGGAGCGATACACCTTCCAGGACATGGTCAGCGCCGAGCCGGCCATGCACAAGATCTTCGAAATTCTGCCGGCCGTGGCCGCCAGCAACACCACGGTCCTGATCGAGGGGCCCACCGGTACGGGCAAGGACCTGCTGACCAAGGTCATCCACAATGCCAGCCCCAGGGCCGGGCGCCCCCTGATCAAGGTCAATTGCGCCGCCCTGCCGGACAACCTTCTCGAATCGGAGCTTTTCGGCTATGCCAAAGGGGCGTTCACCGGGGCCGAACAGGACAAGCCGGGCCGCTTTCAGGACGCCCACGGCGGCACCCTGTTCCTGGACGAAATCGGCGATCTCCCGCTGACCCTGCAGGCCAAGCTGCTGCGCGTCCTGGAGGACCGCGAATTCTATCCCCTGGGCAGTCGTCGGCCCGTCCAGGTCGACGTGCGCATCGTTTCCGCCACCAATCGGGAGTTGGACCGCCTGGTGCAAGAAGGCCGTTTCCGGGCGGATCTATTCTACCGTTTGAATGTCCTGCGTCTGGAACTGCCGCCCCTGAAGGACCGGCCGCGTGATCTGCCGCTGCTGATCGATCACATCCTGCAGCGTCTGTGCGCCGAGAAAAACCGCACGGTAGAGCGCATCACCGAGCCGGCCCTCGCCATTCTGCTGAACCACGACTACCCGGGCAATGTACGGGAGTTGGAAAACATCCTCGAACACGCCCTGATCATCTGCACTGGGCCGGAGATCACCCCGCGCCACCTGCCGCTGGCCCTGCAGGCCCCCCTCTCCCTATGCCCGTCGGCGCCTCCCGATCCGACGTCATTTCAGGAATCCGCTCCCGTAGACCAAGATGACGAGGCCCACCGCATCCTGGCCGCCCTGGCCCGCCACGGAGGTCACCGGGGTCGTACGGCCGCCCACCTTGGCATGGACCGCTCCACCTTGTGGCGCAAAATAAAGCGCTACAGGATCGACGTATAGACCTTACCGGCAACGCCCCTCGCGCATCCCGCCCGGCCGGGCCCGGCGATCATGCTCCCCTTCCCTGGCATGCGTTCGCTGTGGCTCCCTTGGCCTGAAGGGCGCCATCATCGCTCGTGTCGCCCGCATCGGTTGCCGCCCATGCAACATCGGCAACATGTTGTTGCAAATTATATCTTCAATGAATTCAATCATATCAATCTTAGATTCCTTCTTTGTCGGTGTTGCAGAATGTCTTCGCTGCAACACGCGCATCACCGTATCGACGCGGTTCGATCCTCACGATTTAACTTTTAACCCACTGTAATTTTTATAACTATTTAGTTTTTTCGTGTTTCGCCACCGCTGGCACAATTACTGCTCTTAGGAAAGAGCAAGCGCGGTCTGTGCGACACGGGCGGCGGAACGTCTCTCAAGCTTAAAGTGAGGTCACCATGAATACGGTTCTGCTGACACAATCGGGGGAACTGAACCACCAGGGCAGCCCGGTGGCGGCAGATCCTCTGCCGTTTCTCAACCACGCCGTCACGCTAGTGCCGGAGCTAACCCTGCGGGCCTATTTTCGCCTGCTGGAACGGCATCCCATGCTGGCGCGGCTGAACCACTTTTTCAAGGAGAGTTTGAACGAGTACCGCAGCTGCGCCGGCGACAACTGCTGCACGGAAGAATTCAATCACCTGGAGTTCGGCAAGTCGGTGGAGATGATCGGCTACCCCGGATCCCCCCGCCTGGAAATCTTCACCTCCCTGCGGGGCGCGCGCGACCGGCGCAGCGTCGGGCTTCAGCACCTGTCCCTGGCGTGCCTGCTGGACATGCCCCTGCGGCTCGGCAAATTACGCCACGTCATTTTTGGGGACCAGGTGGATTTCTTCGAGTTTGACACGTTTTTCAATCTGTTCGAACTGATCGACGGGATTGCCTGGGAACTCAGTTTTCAAAATCGACCCCAGGCCTGTCAACTGAAGCCGGCGCGCGGCAGCAGAGCGCCGTCGGCCGTCTAACCCGGAATGTAACCCAACAGGGACCGACGTCAAATTAAGGAGGTGCCCCATGTTTAAGAAAATTCTCTTCGCCAGTACCGGCTCACCCCCCTGTGATGCCGCGGCCAACGTATCTTTTGACATGGCCCAGAAGTACAACGCCACCCTCAAGGTGCTCCATGTCTACGGCTTTCCTTCCAGGGGATACAGTCCCTTCGTGGTGGATGTGCGGACCGGCGACACGGAAAACGGCCAGTCGGACTACGAGGACTGGGTCAAGGAAGAGCTTAAGAACACCTACGACAAATTTTTGAAGAACACGAACCCCATTGAATTGGAAACCCGTATCGGGGTGCCCCACACCGAAATCCTGCGCACCGCCCGCAAGGAAGGTTGCGACTTGATCGTGATGGGCGCCCACACCCGCAATGAGGACGTCGGGGCCACCCGTTACCGGGGGGTGGTGGGCCGCACCATGCAGAAGGTGGCCCGCCACGCACGCTGTCCGGTGCTGATTGTGGCACGACCCTGCCAGACCTGCTTCTGGTATTTCTCCAGTATCATCTTCGCCACGGATTTCTCCAAAGCCGCCCATTCGGCCTTTCTTTTCGCCTACAAGGTGGCCCGTGAACTCGGCAGCAAGCTGCACATCGTCCACGCCGTGGATATTGCCTCGATTCAGGTCGGCCGCGAAGAGCATCAGACCACCATCGAGGAAAAGGTCAAGCAGGCCCACAAGCGGATCGAGAAGGACTATCTCTCCCAGATGGAAGATTTCGACAACTACACGGTGGACGTCTGGGAGGGGATCCCCTACGTGGAAATCCTCAAATTTGCCCGGGAGCGCTCCGGCGACCTCATCGTCATGGCCCACCATACGCGGGAGATCGATCCGGAACAGGCCGAGCTCGGCAGCACCGTGGAACAGGTGGTCCTGCGGGCGGGTTGTCCGGTGGTCAGCGTCAACCATCCCGACAATGTGGCCAAGCTTGCCCCCATCGAAGATGCGGTCGCGGCGGAAGCCCTTTAGCAGCATCGCGGCGCCCTTTCGGCATACCCCGCACAGTGGAGCGCGAACCATGCAGGCTCAGAAGAAGGTTCTGATCGTCGATGATGAAATCGATATGCGTCTGTTCCTGACCACCCTGATGGAGACCAATGGCTATCTCGCCATCCGGGCCCAAAACGGTGTCGAAGGTCTCGAAGCGGTGAGGGCGCACCAGCCGGACGTCGTCATCCTGGATATCATGATGCCCAAGGAGGGCGGGGTGCACATGTACGGGCAAATGAAAGTTCACGACGCGCTGCGCGAGATTCCGGTGATCATCCTTTCGGCCATCTCGCGCCGGACGTTCTACCACTATCTGAAAATGCTGAGCGTCCGGTTGGGCGATGTGATCCCCGAACCGGAGGCGTACATGGAAAAGCCGCCCGAGGCCGAGGAGGTTCTGGCCATGGTCACGGCGCTGACGGCGTGAGTGCCGCCAGGGAGCAACTGGTAACCCCTTTATCTGGAAAGAGGATATGCGCATGGAAGACATAACGCAATGGGATTGGAGTCCGGGAA
Source organism: uncultured delta proteobacterium (assembly GCA_963850465.1). Taxonomy (GTDB): domain Bacteria; phylum Desulfobacterota; class Desulfobacteria; order Desulfobacterales; family UBA5852; genus JABZFP01. The sequence continues at coordinate 13,556 of CAWKLN010000051.1, read as the reverse complement.
CGAAGGACGTTGCCGCCATCGGTCAGTGGGGGGCGTCCTACGAATGGGTCGAAGAGCCCACGGTGAGTCCCGATGGCGAACAGATTGCCGCCGTCGTGAAAACCGGGGAGGGAGAATTCAACGTCTGCGTCAACGGCCAGACCTATGAAAGCGCCTACGACAAGATCTGGCAGCTGCGCTTCGCCCCCGACGGGCGGCTACTAGGGCATGTGTCCGATACCGGGGAATGGACCATGGCCGTGGACGGGGTCGCCTGGGACAATGCCTTCGAGTTCGTGTGGGACAGCCAGCTGCCGGCGGCCCGCGGCGCCGTCTTCTGCGCGGCCAAAAGCGGACAGGACTACTTTTCGGTCAAGGACGGCACGGCCTGGGAGACCCCCTATCGCAACCTCAGCGGCCTGGTGGCCAGCCCCGACGGCGGGCACAGCGCAGCGGTGGTACAAACCGTCCAATTCAACGAAGGCGACATCTTCCGCTTCAAGGAGGGCTGCTACTCGGTGGCCGTCGACGGTCAGGTCTGGCCTTCCAATTTCGTCAACGCCTGGGACCTGGCCTTCGCCCCCGACGGCACCCGCGTGGCCGCCGCCGTGCGCGTTACCCTTTACGACTACACCATTGTCGTGGACGGCGTGGCCTGGCCCCGGACCTACCCCTCGGTGTGGCGGCCGGTCTTCGGACCGGACGGGCATTCGGTCATGGCGCCGGTCAAAACGGCCGCTGGCTGGACCCTGGCCCGGGACGGGGAGCCGTTCTGGACGCACCCCTACACCCAGCTCTGGCACCCCCAATCGAGCCAGGACGGTCGGCGGGTGGCGGCCATCGTGGCCCCCCGCTTCGGCCGCTGGACCGTGGCCGTGGATGACGTCCCCTGGAAACAGACCTTCGGAGACTGCGCCACGGACTTGTCCCTGAGCGCCGATGGCGAACATATCGCCTGTGTGGGGGTCGAAAAGGAACGACACGCCATCGTGGTGGACGGAAAGCCCTGGCCCGGGTCCTTCGATATGGCCTGGAAGCCGGTCTTCAGTGCCGACGGCGGCCACGTGGCCGCCAAGGTGGAAAAAGACGGCCGCAAGGCCATCCTGCTGGACGGGCACGCCCTGCCGGGCGATTTCCATGACGCCTGGTCGCCCGTGTTCAGCCCCGACGGCCATTTCCTGCTCGTGCGCGGCATCGAAGGCACCGGCCGCGATGCCTGCTATCGACGCAAGGTCATCCCCATCAACACGATCAACGGCGGAAAAGGAGACTGACGATGCACGCCTTATACAACTTCGTCACCGGGCCTCTGGCCTGGGTTGCTTTCATCCTCTTCTTCGGAGGAATCGTCTACCAGCTCACCTCCCGGGTCCTTTTGGCCCGGGCCAAGGACGGGGTGGTGTTCGAGTACTGGAATCTGTACTATGCGCTGCGCTCGATTCTGCACTGGATCTGCCCCTTTGCCAGCACCAACTCCCGCAGGCATCCCGTGCTGACCGTGGTCACTTTCGTTTTTCACCTGGCCCTTCTGGCAGCACCGCTTTTCCTGTTCGCCCACATTACCCTGATCAACGAGGCCTTCGGTCTCAGCTGGTGGTTTTTACCCGACGGACTGGCCGACGTACTCACCCTTCTGGTGATCGCGGCCTGCATCTTCTTCGCCGTCCGACGCCAGGTGCAGCCCGACGTGAGATACCTGAGCACGGGGTCCGATTATGCCGTTCTATTCATGGTGGCGGCCCCCTTCGTGAGCGGTTTCTGGGCCTACCACCAATGGCCCGGATACCCCGTCGTCACGATCCTGCACATCGTTTCCGGCGAAATCCTGCTGGCGGCCATCCCCTTCACCCGATTGAGCCACATGTTCTTCTTTCCCCTTACCCGGGGTTACATAGGTTCCGAGTTCGGCGGGGTGCGCATGGCCCGCGACTGGTAGCCTGAACAGCAAATCGACTTCAAGGAGGAGTTCTGCAATGTTAGACGTTGCCAATGCCACCCAAGAAAAGATCCTCGACGTGGGGATCGAGAAAGGTGCCGCCGACCTGACCCCGGAAAGGATCCAGGCCGTTATCCAGCAGACCCTGGCCAGTGAGGGGGGGGCCCGGATCAAGACCTACGTCGACACCTGTGTCAGCTGCGGTCTCTGCAGCGACGCCTGTCACTTCTACCTGTCCAACAACAAGGACCCCCGCTTCGCGCCGGCCGGCAAGGTCAAGCAGACCCTGCGGGAAATGATCCGCCGCAAGGGCGCCGTATCGGTAGCGTTCATGAAGAAGGCCTCGGAGATCGCCACCACCGAGTGTAATCTTTGCAAGCGCTGCGCCATGTACTGCCCGTTCGGCATCGATGCGGCCTACCTCATGCTGTTCGTGCGCCGCATCTGCCACAAACTGGGCATTACCCCCCAGTACATCCAGGATACGGCCCACAGCCATTCCGCGACCTACAATCAGATGTGGGTCAAGGACGATGAGTGGATCGACAGCCTCCAGTGGCAGGAAGAAGAAGCCCAGGAAGAGATCGCCAACCTGCGCATCCCCCTGGAGAAGGAGGGGGCCGAAGTCATGTACTCGGTCATCGGACCGGAGCCCAAGTTCCGGGCCCAGCTCATCTACCAGGCCGCCGTGATTTTCAACGTGGCCGGAATCGACTGGACCATGCCGGCCACCCCCGGGTGGGACAACAGCGACATGTGCATGTACACGGGCGACAACGAGATGATGGCGCGCCTCAAGAAAGTGCACTTCGAAACCGCCATGCGGCTCAAGGTCAAAAAAATCGTGATGGGGGAATGCGGCCACGCCTTCCGTTCGGTGTACGACATGGGCAACCGTGCCCTGGGCTGGCGTATGCCCCCGGTGCGCACGGTCCACGCCATCGAGTTCTACTACCAGCTGATTCGGGACGGCCGGATCAACATTCTCCAAAAGTACGACAAGCCGGTGACGATTCACGACCCCTGCAACGTCATCCGGGGGCGCGGACTGCACGAGATGTTGCGCTACGTGACCCACGCCGTTTGCGCGGAAGTCATCGAAATGACCCCCAACCGGGAACACAACTTCTGCTGTTCCGCCGGCGGCGGGGTGATCAACTGCGGACCGCCCTGGAAGATGAAACGCGTGGACGGCAACAAGGTCAAGGCCCAACAGCTCTTCGAAACCAAGAGCAAGGGCGCCCAGACCTGCATCGCCCCCTGCCACAACTGCCACGGCGGGCTGGAGGACATCATTCACCACAACGAAATCGGCATGGATCTGAAGTTCCTGGGCGACATTATCTACGCGGTGATGGAAAAACCGGAACACGTGTAATGCACACGCCGTCGGCCCCACGGGTCGACGCGGCTGAATAAAGGAGACACGACCATGAGATTTTCGCGACTGTTCATCCCGCTTTTCGTCCTTGTTGTCCTTGCGCTGGCCGGTCTCAGCGTGTATGCCCAGGAGGACATGGCGGTTGTCGACGACACCGGCTTCGCGGCCAACATGCGCCCCCTGCCGGTGTTCCGCCACGACGAACACAATGATGCCGCCGGCATCGAGGACTGCGCCGCGTGCCATCATGTCTACGATGAAAACGGCCAGCAGATGGCCGACGAGAGCTCGGAAGACCAGGAGTGCTCAGCGTGCCACGGCGCAACCGAGGACGGCCAGTTCCCGATGGAATTGGTCCGGCGCTTCCATCTCAACTGCAGGGGCTGCCACCAGACCGAAAAGGCCGGGCCGGTGGTGTGTGGCGAGTGCCACAAGCGTTGAAACCCTTTGGGCGAGACCTTCCAACCGTCAAAGGAGTGATCCATGGCTAAGAAAATTATGATCGTCGATGACGACCCCGTCATCGTCCGCTATCTGACCAGCATTTTTTCCGAAAACGGGTATGAAACCTGCTCCGCCGCCGACGGCCTGAAGGCCATGGAGGTGCTGCAGCAGGAGAAGCCGAACCTGATTACCCTCGATCTGGAGATGCCGGACGAGTGGGGCCCGCGGTTCTACCGCAAATACGCCAAGCTGCCGGAATACAGCGACCTGCCCGTGATCGTCATTAGCGGTCTGCCCGGCAAGCAGCATGCCATACGCAACGTGGTGGCCTCGCTGGGCAAGCCCTTCGACCCGGACAAATTGATGGGCCACGTGCGTCGTGCCATCGGCGCCCCGGATCAAGATTAGACGTCACCAGGGCCGTCTTGCCGGCGTTGAAAAGGTTTGACCGCCACCGTCATCGGGGGTAGATAATCCTTTCGAACTACACCGGCGCGGATCCCCCGAGCAGGGGGCCCAGAGCTGCATCGACGCCTGACAGGGAAAGGAGCATGATGCGCGAGACCATTCTGCTGGTGGACGACGAAGCCGGCATCCGCCGCGTCATGTCGGTGCTGCTGGACGACATGGGCTACCGGGTGCTGACGGCCGCCGAGGGCCGGGAGGCCTTGGGCCTCTTTCGCCAGCATCTGCCGCCGCTGGTGGTCACCGACATCAAAATGCCCGGGATGGACGGCATCGCCCTTTTGCGCGCCATCAAGGAGGAGGCGCCCGACACGGAAGTCATCATGATTACCGGTCACGGCGACATGGAACTGGCCGTCGAGAGCCTCAAGCTGGATGCCGCCGACTTTATCACCAAACCCGTCAGCAACGATGCCCTGGAAGTGGCCCTCAAGCGGGCCCGCACAAAGATCGCCCTGCGCCGCCGGCTGGAATCCTACACGGAAAACCTCGAACAGGCGGTCCGGGAAACCTCCGCCCGGCTGGTGGCGGCCGAACGCCAATCCGCCGCGGGCCAGGTGGTGGAAGGCCTCTTTGCCGCCATCCAGCAGATCGGCCGGGATCTTCCCGCGGGCCTAAGCAACCTCGACGACATCCCCTGCCTAGTGTCGGTGCACGACCTCGAAGGCCACATCGTGGCCGCCAACCAGTTTTTCCGCGAGCGTCTGGGAGACCGCGTGGGCGACCCCGGCTGGTCCATCTACACCAATCCGGAAACCGCGCGGGATCACGGCCCGGTCGTTGAAACCCTGCACCTTAAAACCTACCGGCGCAGCATCGAACAGATCCGCATCAACGGCGAGGACGTCACGGTGGTGGTCCACACCATACCGATCCGCAACCAGGACGGCGAAATGGAGCTGGTGTTGTCCATTTCCTCCGACATCGCCGAGGTCCACAGCCTGGCCCAAGACCTGGAAGCCTTGCGGCAGCGCTATCACCGGCTCTTCGACGCCGTGCCCTGCTACATCACCGTTCAGGACCGCGGCCTGCGGCTGACCGAGACCAACCGGGCCTTCCAGGAAGACTTCGGTGGCCAGCTGGGGCAGCACTGCTTCCAGATCTACAAACAGCGCGACACGCCCTGCACAGACTGTCCGGTGATGCTCTCCTTTGCCGACGGGGCCTCCCACCAGGCCGAAACCGTGGTGACCACCCTGGACGGAGAGGAGATTCACGTTCTCACCAACACAGCCCCCATCCGCGATGTCGGGGGCGAGATCACCCATGTGATGGAGATGGGCATGGACATCACGGCGATTCACCGTCTCCAGAGCCATCTGTCCAATCTGGGTCTCATGATCAGCTCCGTTTCCCACGGGATCAAGGGGATGCTCACGGGCCTGGACGGCGGCCTGTATATCCTGGATGCCGGCATCCGCAAGGACCGCCCGGCGGACGTGAAGGAAGGGCGTCAGATCATCGGCCAGATGGCCAAGCGCATCCGCACCATGGTGCTCGACATCCTCTACTATGCCAAAGAGCGCCAACTGGACCGCGAGCAACTGGACCTCCGGGACTTTTGCGACGACGTGGCGCGAACAATGGAGGCCCCCATGCGGGAGCACGGGATTGCCTTCGCGGTGGATCTGACAGAGGCCCGTGGTCAATTCGAGGCCGATGCCGGTGCGCTGGCTTCCGCCCTGGTGAACATCTTGACCAACGCTGTGGATGCCTGCAAGGATGCGCCGGCGGGTCGCGTGTCGTTCAAAGTCGGCGCGGACAAGCGAAGTGTAATATTCGATATCGAAGACAACGGCGTCGGCATGGACAGCGACACCCGGGAACGTCTTTTCACCCTCTTCTTTTCCACCAAGGGCAAGAGCGGCACCGGATTGGGCCTTTTCATCTCCCGCAAGATCGTCAGCCAGCATGGCGGCCGCATACAGGTCGATTCAACCACGGGCCAGGGATCGCGTTTTACCGTCAGCGTGCCCCTGGTCTCGCCCACCACAATCCCGAAGGCAACGGCCTGAATGGATCTAATCCGCAGCAAATCTTTTGACAATTTTTTCTACATCATCTTTTTTACCGATGACAATGACCTGGTCGCCTGTCTTCAGCTGCGTGTTACCGTCAGGGATAATCACTTCCTCATCCCTTTTAATGGCGGACACCAACGCTTCTTTGGGCAGTAGGATTTCTTTTAATAATTTATCAACCACATTAGATTTTTCGGAAATAACGACTTGATCAATAATTGCGTCGGCGGCCGCAAGGTCTTCGCTAAGCTTGTTAACGACATAATTGCTGGAGTGTTTCTTTTTTAGCTGCTCGTATTCATTCTGTTTTGTTCGGAATGTGTTGTCCGATACCTCAAGCTTTTCGATCTGTTCCAGGAAGGTTTCGTTTTCCGGCGAAAATTCGTCATTGCGCCGAAGGACGAGCACCACTTTTCCAAGATTCAACAACTCTCCTTCGAACTGTTTGGAGAGTTGGGTCAATTCGTATTTAAGTTTGGCCAGGGCGGCAACATCGGATGTTCTTTCACTGATGTTCGTATACATTTCCCTGGTGGCTTCAACCCCTTCGCTGCCAACTTTCTTCCCTTTTTCAACTATCTTTTCGGTCACATCGGTAATCTTTTCCGTTCCCCGAAACAGGCTTTCTTTTATTTTTTGCAACAAATCCATGGCATGGCTCCTTGCTTAACCTGCTTTGATGTTAATCTTTGGCTTTATCCAGCAACTTGCCGGTTTCAATGATCTTCATGTCCAAGCTATCAATGTGAATGAATTGATCGGCGATCTCTTCTTTTTTGAAAAAGGATTCTGTAAACTGGCCCCCGGCACGATTGTGTTTGAATACGGATTGGCCCAGTTGCGTCATCAGCTCATCTTTCCGGTCTTTCAGTTTTCGTATCTCGGATTCAGCCTTGTGTTTTTCGGCATATTCCTGAGCGGTCTGGGAAAGCTCGTCGACGACTTTGGCTCCGGTCTGATATGCTTTCGATATTCTTTTCTTCAGTTTATCTACCAGGGTGTCGCCGGATTCTGCGGTGGCCTGCGGATTACCAGTCGCTTCCTGTGCGGGCATGTCTTTCGAGGCTATTTTAGTATCGGTAACTTCATTCTTTGTTGAGGATTTTTCTGATGTATCTGCCTTTTCCCTGTCAGACATTTTAAACCTCCTTGATTAACATTGCCTGCAAAAAATCAAATTTAATCCTGTCAAACGAACCCATCACTTTTTTAGCAGGCGATTATGACACGTTTATAAGTTAAGGGTGTCCCGCTTCCCCCGCTCCCGAGGAGAATTTTCCGTGCCCTGAGAAATCCCTGAAATTGACGCCAGAACAATACAACTAAAGAGAAACGTTCGTAGCATCGTGGATATCTTTCTTTTTGGTTTTCTGATTCCTTATCGGAACCGTTTGCACGGGTTGGAGGGATATACCGGATGGAAGGTGCGGAAGATTAGGGAAACAGTACCAAAGTTTTCGCTGAAATGCAAAGTGCGAATTCTGCGGCCTGGGATATAAAAAACCCCCGCATGTTTCATCCGGGGGTTAGATCGTCTAATGTCCGGCGCCTGCACCCGGACTATATAGAAACAGGCACCCATAAAAATAAGGTGCCTGTTGATATGCGGTGGCGTCCCCAAGGGGATTCGAACCCCTGTCGCCGGCGTGAAAGGCCGGTGTCCTGGACCTGGCTAGACGATGGGGACGCAATGTGGTGGGCCGTGTTGGACTCGAACCAACGACTCTCTGCTTAAAAGGCAGATACTCTACCGTCTGAGTTAACGGCCCCGGTCAAGAAACGCCATTATCTATACAGCCTGCTTAATAATGTCAACCCAAAACTGACCATTTAATCGAATTTATTGAGGCCGTTAGTTGAACCATTCCCAAGCTCATTTTTCGGTCCGGTCACCTCCTGCTACAACCCTGCAAAACAGCCCTCCCCTGCCCTCTCGCGGTATTTCACGGCATCCGTTTTAGCCACCACCAGCAAGCCACATTTTATTAATCTGGCAGCTAAAAAACAAACCACGGTCATCCCGGCGGAGGCCGGGATCTTTTGGCAAACCCCGACCGTTCTTGCAGAGATTCCGGCCTTCGCCGGAATGACAATCTTGGGGTCTTTAATTACCAGAGGAATAGACGGATTCGTAAAACGTTCGAGACCTGCCCTATCATAGAAGTCTACGGTATCGTTTATACTCACCAATTGTCCTTCCGGAAAGAGTGGATTTCAGTTCGAGGCAAGGCCGCAGTGATTTGACGCCCGCAGGCGTAGGTCTGCTACGTCGAGGACCGGCAAATCGCGAGAACGCCGGCTGCCCTCCGGGGCTCCGACGAGGAGCAAAGCGTAACGCCGATATTTATCCGCCCCTGGTGGATCGGACTTTTTACGAATCCGTCATCACTTGCGGTAGAATTCCGGGACTATCAGTATGATGACGGTGTAAATTTCAAGCCGCCCGAGGAGCATGCACCAGATCAGCAACCACTTCCCGAGATAGGGAATCTGGGCAAAGTTTTCGACCGGGCCCACCATGCCGAACCCCGGCCCGATGTTGCCCAGGGTGGCTGCCACGGCCCCGAAAGCCGTGATGAAATCAACCCCCAGACCAGCCAGCAGCACCGAGCAGAACCCGAACAGGCCCATGTAAAGCGCCAAGAATCCCAGCACGCTGCGCAGCACATCGTCGGGCACGACTTTGCCGGCGATCTTGACGTGCATGACCGCCCGGGGGTGGATCAATGCGAACAACTCCTTGTAGCAGAATTTGACGCACAGCATGATCCGCAGACATTTCATGCCGCCGCCCGTGGAACCGGCCGATGCCCCCAGAAACATGCACAGCAGGAGGATCAGCTGCGACATGGCCGGCCACTTTTCGTAGTCGGCGGTGGCATAGCCCGTGGTGGTGACGATGGAGACCACCTGAAACAGGCCGTAGCGCAAGGCCTCGCCCATGGTCGCATAGACGCTGCGCCAGACGTCGAAGGAAACGACCAGGGTGAGCACCAGAACGGCCCCCAGGAAGAAGCGGCACTCCGAATCACGCCAGAAGGCCAGGGTCTGGCCGCGCAGCATCTGGTAATGCAAAGAGAAGTTGATCCCCGCCAGTATCATAAAAAAGGAGATCACCAGATCGAAATACAGACTGTCGAATTGGGCCACCGACGCATTCTTGGTGGAAAACCCGCCGGTGGGCAGGGTCGTCAGGGCATGGTTGACGGCGTCATAGAGCGACATGCCGCCGGCCCAGAGAGCGAGCACCTGGGCCACCGTGATCAGGGCATAGACTTTCCAGAGGATCATGGCCGTGTCGCGAATCCGCGGCTGCAACTTGTCAGGAACGGGGGTCGGCACCTCGGCTTTGTAGAGCTGCATCCCTCCGACGCCGAGAAAAGGCAGGATGGCGATCCCCAGGACGATAATCCCCATGCCGCCCAGCCACTGAATAAGGCTGCGCCACAACAGGAGCCCCTTGGATACCGCCTCGATATTGGTGAGAACCGAAGAACCTGTCGTCGTAAATCCGGATACGGATTCGAACAAGGCATCCACAAAGGTCGGGAACTCGCCTTCGAAATAAAACGGCAGGGCACCAAAAAAACCGGCGACCGCCCACCCCAAAGCCACAATGGCCATGCCCTCGCGTTGGCTGACAAATTCCGAACGATCCGTGCGGCCGGCCAGATAAAGCGCGATGCCGCCCGCCAGCGTAGCCGCAATGGCCATCAAAAAGGGGCGGACACTCATATCCCGATAGAAGAGTCCCACCAGGAGGGGGATCACCATGGTAAACGCCAGGGTAATCGTCAGCACCCCGACCACCTTGAAGACATTGCGCCAGTGCATCAGAAGAACTCCAGCTTGACCGCCAGAATTTTTTCGACTTTGGGAATGGCCTCGCGCCGGGCCACGATGATGATGCGGTCATCGGGTTCGATGACCGTTTCGCCGGAGGGAATAATGATGTGCTCCTGCCGCATAATCGCAGCCACCAGGGCGCCCTTGGGAACGCCGACACTGCGCAGCGGCTTGGCCACGATAGCCGACGTTTCCATGGCCACGGCTTCCATGATCTCCGCCTGTTCGCCTTTGATCGACATGGCCGACAGCACCTTCCCCCGGCGAACATGCTGGAGGATGCTGTTGATGGCGGAAAGCCGCGGACTGACCACCTGCTCGATACCGATGGTCGTCATGAGCGGGAAATAGCTGAATTTGCTGATCCGGGTAATGCACTTGCGAACCCCCATGCGCCGCGTCAGCAGGGAAGCCAGGATATTGGTTTCCTCGTCGTCGGTGAGGGTGACAACCGCATCCATGTCACCGGCGTTCTCCTCGGCCAGCAGGCTCTGGTCGGAGCCGTCGCCGCAAAGCACCACGGCCTTGTTGAGCCGCCCCGCCAGCCTATCGCATTTGGCGGGATCTTTTTCGATGATCTTGCAGGTAAAGGGCTCGTCTTCGAGCAGCGCCGCCAGGCGGTAACCGATACGCCCGCCCCCGATAATGAGCACGCGCTTGAGCGGGGCTTCCTGTTTACCGAAAACGGCCAGCATCTCCTCCAGTTGTTCGCTGGCCGTAATGAAATAAATAAGGTCGCCGGCCAGAAACTGATCATTACCGCGCGGAATAATAAGCTCTTCATCCCGCATAATCGCCGCGATCAGAGGTCGTATACCGCCAAGTCGATCCGGCAGGTCCATCAGTTTGACGTTATTGAGCGGTGAACGATCATCCAGATAGATGCCCACGAACTTGATGCGCCCCTCGGCAAATTCCCCCACGTCCACCGCGCCCGGGACCTTCATCATGCCATGGATGGTCTTGACCACCTCGATGTCGGGGTTGATCACGGTGTCGATGTTGGGCGCTTGCTCATGAAAGGTTTCATGGTAGTCGTCATAATCGGCATTCCGCACCCGCGCCAGTTTCTTGGTGGCGGGAGAAATGATATTGGCCACTAAACAAGCAACAAGATTGGCTTCGTCGCTGTTGGTGACGGCCAGCATGATTTCGGCCGAACGGAGCCCGGCCTCCTCCAGTACGACCGGGCTGCTGCCGGACCCCTGGAGCACCTGGACATCGAGGTTGTCGGACACGCGTCGCAGGGCGTCGGCGTTCGTGTCGATAACCAGGACGTCCTTGTTTTCCCGCACCAGATGGCTGGCAATATGAAAACCGACCTCGCCGGCGCCGATGATGATTACTTTCAAAAACGTATCCTCTTGATTAAAGATCCAGCAAAAAAGCCGCGTCAATAGAGCGGTTTCGCCTATTCAAGCGGCATCAGGTTATAATGCAAGGGAGCATATACCACCGGAGGATTCAGCGTGTCAAATAATGAGCGTAACAACTAAAACGGCACCCGTCACTGCGACGGCCAGGCCATCGGCGGGTTGGGCGTGAAAGGTCGGATCGGTGCGCTTTTCCCGATAGCCGCGCGCCATCATGGCCAGTGAAAGCTGATCGGCAGCCAGCACGACGCGACGCATGGTCGGCAGAATGAGGTATCGAATCTGCCGCAGGGAGCGGCGGGACCGGATGCCGGCCCGGGCGGCCAAGGCACTCTGGGTCTCGCCAATTTGCTGATGCAGAACCGGGATAAACCGAACCATGAGACCCACCATGGTGGCCGCTTTGCGCGCAGGGACAAAAGGGATCGGGCGCAGCAGCCATTGGACGGCCGCTTTGAGGTCCGACGGTCGCGTGGTGGTGATGAAAACCAGCCCGAGGACCAGGACCATCAGCAACCGCCAGACAACTTGGCCCCCCGCCTGTATTCCCTCGCGCGCAATATGCAGCACGCCCCAGGAAAGCCAGGGATCGCCGGGGGTCGACAGCGCGCGGACAACAAATACCAGCAGGAGGAAAATCAGGAAGGCCCATATCTCGCGGCCCAGAATCTGCAGTGGCAGCCGAAGGACGCCCCAGAGCAGCATCACCCCTATTGAAAGAGGGCCCATGGTCACGGGGATGGCCGCCACGATCGCCGCTGTCAGGAACAAAAGACTGACCAGTTTGCAGCGGACGTCGAGCCGGTGAACAAAGCTGTGTCCGTAATGATATCCAAAGAAGTTCAGTTCAGCCATGATCTTGCCTTCATCCCCAGTCGCGAAACATCCGGCTCGCGCACGCCGTATTGTTCGACGATGGGCAGGATCTCGCTCGGATGCCCCGCCTGCACCAGTCTTCCCTCGTTCAGCAGTAGCAGCCGGTCGGCGTGGGCGATGATCTTATCGAGATCGTGGGTCGTGACCAGCAGGGTATGGCCGGATTCTTTCAGCGCCAGGATCTGGCGGAGCACCTGCTGCACCCCGAAAAAATCCAGGCTGGAGAACGGCTCGTCAAACACCACGACGGTGGGGCGCATGGCCAGGACACCGGCAATGGTCAGGCGGCGTTTCTCGCCCCCGGACAACAAATGCGGCCGTTGGTGCTTTTTGTGCGCCAATCCCACCGCATCGAGGGCCGCCACCACACGGGCATCGATCTCCGGACGCGGCAGGAGGAGATTTTCAGGCCCGAAGGCCACGTCATCGGCCACGGTCTCGCCCACAATCTGGGCATCCGCATGCTGAAACACCATACCGACGCGCTGGCGAACGCCATGGAGATCCTCCCGGGTGCAGATGCCATCCACCGTGACGCGACCCCGCTGGGGAAGCAGGAGTCCGTTGAGGTGCTTGAGCAGTGTCGTCTTGCCCGATCCGTTGGGCCCCGCCACCACCGCCAGCTCTCCGGCCGGTATCTCAAGGGACAGGTCCTGCAGCCCGATGGTGCCGTCGGCATAGTTGAATCCCACCTTATCCAACCGAATCATGGTTTCTCCCCCTGCCCCGGCATCCGTCATTCGTATCATTTATCCACCCGCCAAGGCGCTGCGGAGACAGGATCATGCCCGGTGGGGTCAGCGGCGGCCGTCAATTGGCGCAAAGATTTGATGAGCAGCGTGGCCGCTATGATTTTGGCGATATCCCCGGGAATAAATGGAATGACGCCCACACCCAGCGCTTTGCTCCAGGCCATGCCGGTCACCAGTTTCAACCAGGAAACGCCGCAGATATATAATGCCGCTGTCCCGCATAGCATGGCCAGCGCATCGAAAACGCGATGGCCCCGCCCCCGCAGCGAAACCCAGCCGATGAGCGCCACGCACGGCAGGTAGCCCACCAGATAGCCTCCGGTCGGACCGGCAAAACGCGCCAGTCCGCTGGTGCCGCCAGCGAAAACAGGCAACCCCAGCGCTCCGGCCAGCAGATAGACACCGACGCCGGCCAGCCCCCAACGCGGCCCCAGCAGCAGGCCCATCAGCATGACGAAAAAATTCTGCAATACGATCGGAACC
>CAWKLN010000050.1:0-16679 GCA_963850465.1 uncultured delta proteobacterium | reverse complement strand
GTCCAGATCCACTTTCGCCCATTTTCTTTCGTGAAAAAAATGGTTCGAAGATGCGATCGAGATCAGCTTTGGCAATGCCCGTGCCTTGATCCGATACCTGGAGGACGGCATAATCGCCTTCCAGTACGGCATCATAGTTGCCGATTGGGTAGTCCACATAACGATTTTCAGTCGCTACCCTGATGGTGCCGCCCATCGGCATGGCTTCCGCCGCATTGGAGACGAGATTCATCAAGGTTTTGGACAAATGCACCGCCGAACCCCTGATATTGAAAAGATCCTTATTCAAGCGGATATCGAGGTGAATGCCGGGATGATTCTTTGCAAGTCGTTTGTGCTCCGACCCTTTCTGGTATTCATCCACGATGGCGTTTAGATTGATTACTTCGCTGACCGAGATGCCACGACGGGCCATCGTAAGCAAATCCTGGACAATCACAGCGGCTTTTTGACCGGACTGTTTGATGGCTTCAAGCGGCCCCCTCAGCGGGCTGTCTTCCGGTAAGTCCATCAACAGCATTTCGGGATAGCCCACCGTGGCCGCAAGAATATTATTCAGATCGTGCGCCACCCCGCCGGCCAGTGTACCGATGGCCTCCATTTTCTGAGCGCGCTGCAACTGAGCTTCAAGCGTTCGTTCGCGGGAAGCGTCCTCCGCAATGATGAGCATGAGCGACTCTCCGGCCAATGCAAAGGAACTGGCCGTCAGGCGGGCGGTCCAGCGCTGTCCGGCGGGCCGGACAAGCTCGCATTCGTATCTGGATAACGAGGGTCCCTGGGAAAGTTCGCCACCAAATCGCTCGGCATCTTCGTCTCGATAGAAAAAATGATAAAAACTCAGATCAGCATCGGTTTGATCTTCTTGAAACCCCAAGAGGCTGTACATGGCGTCGTTCGCTTCCAGAATACGTCCGGTGCTTTCAACCAAGCCGAAGCCGATGGGGGCGCTTTCAAACAGGGTACGAAATCGCTTTTCTGTTTGACGCACTTCCAACAGCATGCGCTTAAGATCTTCATCCTTGGCGGACAAGCTGGCGATCATTTGATTGAAGTCACCGATCAACTGCCCAATTTCATCGCCACCCCGCTCGGGAATCGCCTGGTAGTGGCCCTCGGCCACCGCATGCGTGCCGGCGATCAAATGCTTCAACGGCAAGGCTACGAACTTCCGGAAAACCACCGTCAGCGTGATGGTGAGGAACAGGAGCACCCCAAAGGTACCAAAGTAAATGCTGTGCTCGACCAGTTGAACCGGTCCGAGATAGTCTTTCTGTTCGATGTAAGTGATGATCTGCCAGTTCCAGAACGGGAAGAAACGATAGTGCATACGCACCGGTCGATCCCATAGCCGGAAAGGGACTACCGTTTCGGTCCTCAGGGGGAGATCGAATTCGACGCTGGTTTTCCCCAAAAGGGGTCGCGAGCTTTCGACAATGGTGCGATTGGCTTCAAGCACTAATGTGTGAATGTTTCGAAAGGCGCTGCTGGTCGCCTTGATTTCCTCCAAGGCCTCCGTTTGCAGGGCGGCATTCATTGCCAGGTCGTCTTCCAGGCGGAGTTCAAGCAGGTAGTTGAAACGATCTTCGCAAGCTTCAAGTCCCAGTTCAGAAGCCAGTTTGAGGTTGCTATCGATTTGATCGGTGATTTGTTTGGCCAGCGTCGGTGTCGTGTACCGGATAAACAGTAAGGCAAATAGAACCCCCACGCCGACAACCGGTGTGATGATCCAGTAAACGATTCGATTGGGTATCCGTATGGGTGCGGTGTTAGCTGTCTTGGCCATCGTTAGAATCGCGGAGCCGCGGTTTGCAGTTTGCGCGGGTAGACGATTTTTTTCTCGCCGTCTTGCCACTGAATCAGAAAGGGGTTGTGGCCGATTTGCACCCCTCGGTGATCCACTTTGAACCGTCCGATCACCGTTACGGAGTCCATGGAAGCAATAAAGTTTCGGAGGGTTTCCTGGTCAAGGGTGCCGGTGCTGGTGACCGCCTTCTCCAGAATTTGACAGGCCGTGTAAGCCGCGGCGGCATGATAGGAAGGCTTTAAACCTGTTTCGGCCTCGAAATCGTGAATAAATTGCTGCGTTCCCGGAAAGGGAACCCGTTCGTCCGGTTCCCATTGGGAGGGCCCGAAAACGCCTTCGGCCGCTGGTCCGGCCTTGGCGTAGTAATCCGGATGAATCGGCGCAATGGTTTGCGCGATAACCGGCGGGCGCCAGTTCCGGTCTTCCAGGATCTTAATCAGGCGATAACAATTGGGCGAATAGGCCGCAAAAACCAATCCGTCCGTCGATGGGAAGCCATGTTGCAATTCGTCGACGGCATCGAGCAAATCCTGGGGGGCTTCCGAGAAACTGCGACGCATGACCACCTGAAGACCGAATTTGCGCGCCCACGACTCCGTGCCTTCGGCGACATCGCGGTTAAAGGGGTTGTCTTCATGTAAAATTGCCACGGTTTGTAGGCCATGGCGGGCCATCAGATCCACCAGGCCGATAAAATAACGATTGGCCGGTGCATAGACGCCGAAAAGTCCCCTGAAACCCCGATTGAAAAGGATATCGGCCGAGGCTGCACTGGCGAGCATGGCATACCCGTTGCGCTCACTGATCTCGGATGCTACCAGCGTCAGAGGAGAACCATAGGGCGAAAGGACAAGATCGACCGGCTCGTCTTCAATGAAATGGCGGTAATGCCGTCGAACCTCTTCTTCACGGCTTTGATCATCCAGCAGCATAAGCTCAACGGGACGATTCAGAAGGCCTCCGCGTGAATTGATTTGACGCGCCCAGAGGCGATACCCCGCTTGGATCATCTGGGAGGGTTCCATATATTTCCCGCTCAATGAAACAGTCGCCCCGATACGGATGGACTGGGGTGCCGCGCAAAGCCCGCCGGCATCAACGATCGCAAGCAGCGTTGCCAGAGCAAGGCAGCCTATTGAACGCTTCTCTTTGCGCAGGCCGGCCGCGATTGACCGCAAAATGGAAAATGGTGTAAACATGAGCGCTCCTCTATCGGATACCACTGCTCGGATCATAAAAGGCCACGATTGGTTTAGCGACTAATGGATATTAAGCTCTCGATAGAACATTCGCTTGCGCGCAAAAATGGCTTGAAAAACGTACCACGGCTAAATTTCAACAGCAACGCTTGCCGGATCAAGAACCCATTGAAAAAATCACTCCGGATCGGTCAAACCTCTCCGCCTCCTCCACCCGAGGCGGCGGGTGCTAAAAGCTGTATCGGTTGACCGCCCTAAAAACATGATTCAACAGATGCTATCGATGCAGTGGATGTCGTGCAAACCGGGCCGCATTTAGGCAACGGGTACCGTCTCAGGCATGCGCCACAGGAACACGATCCCGCCCCGCCGACGCCGCCCATCAGCCGGGCGATACCCCATCGCCGTCAGGAGCGCCGTGCGCAAACTCCCAGCGCTTGTCCAGGAAATAAAGAATCGGCACCGTCATGCGCGAAAACAGAAGCGACGCCACCTCGCCGGCCATCAGCGAAATGGCCAGGCCCTGAAAGATGGGGTCGAAGAGGATCACCGAGGCGCCCACCACCACGGCGGCGGCCGTCAGCATCATGGGCCGGAAGCGCACCGCGCCGGCGTCGATCACCGCCTGGTCCAGCGGCATCCCCTGGGCGAGGCGCAGTTCGATAAAATCCACCAGAATGATGGAGTTGCGCACCACGATGCCGGCGCCGGCGATAAAGCCGATCATGGAGGTGGCCGTGAAAAAGGCCCCCATGAGCCAGTGGGCCGGCAGGATGCCGATCAGCGAAAAGGGAATGGCCACCATGATGACCACCGGGGTTGAAAAGGACTGGAACCAGCCCACCACCAGGACGAAGATCAGCACCAGCACCACGGCGAAAGGCAATGCCCAGGTCCCGGAAGACCTCGTAGGTGATGTGCCACTCGCCGTCCCATTTCATGGCGAATTTCCGGTCGCTTTCGGGCAGATTGGCGGCCGTGTGCTGTTCGATGCGGTAGCCTTCCGGCAGCGAGAGGGCGTCAATCTTTTTGTACAGTTCCAGGATGGCGTAGACCGGGCTTTCCTTGTCGCCGGCCACATCGCCGGTCACGTAAACCACCGGCATCAGGTTCTTGTGGTAGATGCTGCGGTCGATCGTCGCGTCTGCCGCGACCGTCACCAGCTCCGACAGCGGCACCAGCGGCCGTCGGCTGTGCTGAGGGTTTGATCCCCTTGAGCCGCTCGATACCGGCCCGCGGCGGCCAGGGGCAGGCGCAGGATGATGGGCACGTCTTCTTTTTCAAGCGGCTGGTGCAGCAATCCAGCCTGGCGGCCGCTCAGGACGTTATTGCAGGGTCGATGTGATCTGGGCGACGCTGATGCCGTTTAGGGCCGCTTTTTCGCTGGTCCGACCTCGAGCTGGAAGCGCGTCTGGTCTTCCTCCATGTACCAGTCCACGTCCACCACGCCGGGGGTCTGCTCGAAAATCGTCCATGATCTCGCGGGCCAGCTCGCGCTGGCGGTCGTAGTCCGGCCCGTAAACTTCCGCCACCAGGGTGGACAAGACCGGCGGGCCGGGGGGCACTTCAGCCACCTTGACCCGGGCGCCGTAGCGGTCGGCGATGGTCTTGCAGCGCCGGCCGGACCCGTTTGGCGATGGCATGGCTCTGGTGCCTGGCGGTGTCCTTTTGCCCGCCAGGTTGACCTGGATGTCGGCCAGGTTGCGGCGACCCTGGCGCAGATAGTAGTGGCGGACCAGACCGTTGAAATTAAAGGGGCCGGCCGTGCCCACATAGACCTGGTAGTCCACCACTTCGTTAACGGTGCGCCAGATAGTCGCCCATCTCCAAGGCCGCGGCAGCGGTCTCCTCCAGGGTGGCGGGCTCGGGCATGTCCAGGATGACCTGGAATTCGCTCTTGTTGTCGAAGGGCAGCATCTTGACCCTGACCAAGCCGACGGCCACCAGGGCGCAGGCCGCCAGCAGCATAGGCGACCCCGGCCAGAGAAAGACCAGCGCCAGAAGGGGCTTGATGCAGCAAAGGTCCATCACGCGGCGGTACAGCCGGGTGGTCCAGTCTTCCGCATCGTGAGGATCGCCATGCGCGGTGCCGGGGCGCTTTGCGGATCAGGCGATAGGACGCCCAGGGGGTGACGATAAAGGCCACGATGCAGTGAAAACACCATGGCCGCCGATGCCCCCACCGGGATCGGGCGCATGTAGGGCCCCATCAGCCGCCCACAAAGGCCATGGGCAGAATGGCGGCGATGACGGTCAGGGTCGCCAGGATGGTGGGGTTGCCCACTTCGTCCACCGCTTCGATGGCCACCTGGATCCGGGGCCGGTCCGCGTTTTCCGGCAGCCGGAAGTGGCGGACGATGTTTTCCACCACCACGATGGCGTCATCCACCAGGATGCCGATGGAGAATATCAGGGCGAACAGGGTAATGCGGTTGAGGGTGTAGCCGTAAAGGTAAAAGACGGCCAGGGTCAGGGCCAGGGTCACCGGGATGGCAAAGGCCACCACCCCCGACTCCCGGTGGCCGAGGGTAAACCAGATCAGAATCGTCACCGACAAGATGGCAATCATCATGTGCAGCAGCAGTTCATCGCGATCTTTTCCTTGGCCGTTTCCCCGTAGTGGCGGGTTACGGTGACGTGCGATGTTGTCCGGGATGACAGTGCCCGGCGGCCTCCATGCGCGCCAGAACCTTGTGGGCGACGCTGATGGCGTTGGTGCCTTTGCGTTTGGCCACCGTAAGGGTTACGGCCGGATGGGAGTACGCCCTGGGCCGTTTCCGGCGTCAATTTTCTTTCTCTCCGGCCGCCGGACCGGTGCCGAAAAATACATACTTGTTCGGTTCCTGCGGGCCGTCGTCGACGGCGGCGACATCCCGCAGGTAAACCGGACGGCCCTGGTGGATCGCCACGACCACCCGGCCGACGTCCTCAGGCGTCTTTCAGAAAACCCGCCGGTATGGACCAGGATCTGGCCCGCGGACGAGGGATAGGCTGCCGGCATCGGCCTCCTGGTTGGCGGCCAGGATCATGGCGACGCGTTCGGCGTCCAGGCCGAATGCGGCCAGGCGCGACCGGATCCAAGCGCACCTCCACCTGGCGCCGTTCGCCCGCCGATGAGCGTGGTGAGTGGAAACGTTTGGTTCCCGTTTACCATGATCTTCCACCTCGGCCGCCACCCGCCGCAGGGTATAATGATCCAGCGTCTTCGCCCCAGAACGTCAGCGCCAGGATCGGTACATCGTCGATGTAGCGGGGTTTGATCAGCGGGGGGGTCACTGCCAGCGGGATCCGGTCCATGTTGGCCATCAGCTTGGACTGCAGCCGGACGATCGATTTTTCCTCGTCCTGCCCCACGTAAAATCGCACAACGGCCATGGACATCCCCGGGCTGCGAGGTGGAGTAAACGTACTCCACCCCGGGATTTCCCACAGCAGTTTTTCCATGGGGCGTGGTGACCCGCTGTTCCACCTCCTTGGCGCTGGCGCCGGGCATCTGCACGAAAATATCGATCATGGGCACGATGATCTGGGGTTCTTCCTCCGGGGAAGCGCCACCACGGCCGCCCCCCCCAGCAGGATGGAGGCGATGATGATCAGGGGCGTCAGCTTTGAATCGATGAAAAAATTGGCGATTTTGCCGGCCGGCCCGAATTTTGGCTCATTTTTCAGCCTCCACGGCAGATCCGTTGGTTAATTGGGCGGGGCGGGCCGTGACCACGCGTGTCCCGTCGCTTGAGCCCTGAAATCACCTCACCCGATCGCCGAAGGTTCTTCCGGTGCGAACCAGACGGAAACGGCGCCATGTTTCCGCATCCACCATAAACACGCCGGTCAGCTGCCCCTGTCGAATCACCGCCGAAGTCGGGATGCGGAGCAGCCTGCTTTCGCCATGACGAGGGTCACCCGGGCGAACATGCCTGATCGCAGGGATTCGGCGCCGAGCCCGCACCTGCACCAGAAAAGTCCGGCTGCCCTGGTCGGCCGAGGGGACGATCACATCGATCGTCCCGGCGATGGGCTGTCCTTCGCTGGCCGGAATGCGGACGTCCACCGACTGGCCCGTACGAATCGATTGGATGTAGGCTTCGGGAACCACCAGATCGATGCGGTATCCCCCCTCCCGCTCCATGGTCAGCAGCGGTGTTCCCGGCGCGGCCAGCGCGCCCGCATCGGCCAGCTTGGCCGTCACCTTGCCATCGAACGGCGCCACTATCTGCGCATCCTTGCGGGCTACCGTGGCCGCCTTGACCGCCGCCTGGGCCTGTCTGATACGGAATTGCGCCGCCGCCACCATTGCCTGGGCCTGTGACAGGGCGGCCTGGGCCTGCTTGTGCTGCGACTCCACGTTTTCAAAGGTCTCCCGGGTGATGGCCTCGCTCTCCAGCAGGGTCCGGTTGCGGCGATAGGACAGCAGCGCCCGCTGGGCGCCGGCTTCGGCTGCATCCCTGGCGGATACAGCGCCGGATTCGGCCTGGCGCGCTTCGGCAAGGGCTGCCTGGGCCTGCCTGAGTTGTGCGGCCACCTGTCGCTCGTCCAGCTGGACCAGGAGATCACCGGTTTTCACCAGGTCTCCCTCCTTGACGTGGAAGGCCTGGATGACACCCATCAGTTTGCTGGAAACCGTGGCCGACAATTGGGCTTTCACCGTGCCGACCGCTTCGTACAGGAGCGGCTGGATAGCGCTACGCGCATCGATGATGCTCACGGAAACGGGAGATCCCCCGCCGCCCGCCGGAGTGGTTCCCGGTTCGATCTTCTCCGAGCAGTTGAGGCAGACGAATAGGAGAAAAACGGACATCAATACCGGCCAAACACGTTTCCGCATAATTCATTCCCTCGGCTTCTCAAAAAAGTTAATATTCAACCTTTACTCTCTTTTCGCAGAAGCACAGCCCGTCGAAACGATATCGGCAACCGGTAAAAAGGCATCGGCTATCCTTGTGATTGTTGCCGGTAAACACCCAATATGTTCGGCCATCAAACCCTCACCGGGAGCAGAAAGCTTTTTTGTTGCTGTTCAATCGGCCGATCAGTAACATCCGCGTTGCGGATACGCCGTGGTAACAGCGAGCTGGGATCGCTGATGAAGAACGGGATCACGGCGGATAGGCCGATACCGCCACGAAAACAGGAAAGCAGGTAAATCGTGCTTCGAAGAAGTTCATAGGGTTCTCAAATGGGAAAATACGGTTGCCCGCCGGCAGACGCAGTCGCAGATAACGCTGTATAGAAAAGCATGCTTTGTTTTTCTAACATGATGCGGCCCGCCCTTCAATAGGCGTTGCGGTGAAAAAAAGATGACGCCGCACTATCTTGACTTTCTGCCATTTCATCAAAGAATAGCCCTGGACCTGCCGTCTGCTTTTCGATAAAAAGGCGCGACATGATGCATCGTCCGAAACCGAGGCGGCGTTTGCCGCTCCTTTGCCGTTAACAACCACGATCCCTTTACCCATGAGCCCCAGCAAACATCGCCCGCCGCCCCGACGTCGCCAATCACCCGAACTGGACACCATCATCGTCAAGGGCGCCCGGGAGCACAACCTGCAAAATATCGACCTGGAACTGCCCAAGAAGAAGCTGATCGTGATGACGGGCGTGTCCGGCTCCGGCAAATCCAGCCTGGCCTTCGACACGATTTATGCCGAGGGCCAGCGCCGTTATGTGGAATCCCTCTCGGCCTACGCCCGCCAGTTCATCGGACAGATGGAAAAACCCCGCTATGACATGATCCGGGGGTTATCGCCGACCATTGCCATCGAACAGAAAGCCGCCAGCCGCAATCCGCGCTCCACGGTCGGCACCATCACGGAAATCTACGACTACCTGCGCGTCCTCTTCGCCCGCATCGGGGAGCAATACTGCATTCAATGCGGCCAGCGCGTGGGCCACGGCAACGCCCAGGCCATGGTGGCGCAGATCCTGGAACTGCCGCCCGGGACCCGCATCGTGCTCATGGCGCCCATCGTGGAAAACCGCAAAGGGACCCATCAGGAGCGGCTGGACAAGTTGAGGCAGGAAGGCTTCGGCCGGGTGCGCCTGAACGGGGTGATCCAGGACCTGGACGATGTCCAGCAACTGCCCAAGCAGAAAAAACACACCATCGACGTGGTGGTGGACCGCCTGGTGATCAAGCCCGACGACGCCTTTCGGGTACGCCTGACCGATTCGGTGGAGCTGGCCTTGAAATCCGGTCAGGGCAGGTTGGTCCTGCATATCCCGGGTCGCGAGGATCTCAAAATGAGCGAAGCCCGCTCCTGCTGCGGTATGGCCTACCCGGAACTGGAGCCCCCCCTGTTCTCCTTCAACTCGCCCCAGGGCATGTGCCCGGGCTGCAACGGTATCGGCAGTCGGCTCACCATGGACCCGGACAAACTGGTCCCCGACCCGCGGTTGACGATTCACGAAGGGGCGGTGGTGCCCTGGCGCAATTATTTCACCAGCGAGGGAACGGCCAAAAACGCCTGGGGCGGGCGTCAGATCGAGGGCCTGCACCGCAAGTGGGGGCTTCCCTACGACACGCCCTGGAACAACCTGTCTAAAAAACACCGGGATCTGGTGCTTTACGGCTCCAACGGCCGGGAGATGGTGGTCTCCTGGGATTCGGAGAAAATCCAGGGCCAGTTCAAAACCTCCTGGGAGGGTCTGGTGCCCGCCATGATGCGCCGCTACCGCCAGACCCAGTCCGAGCACCAGAAAAACTACTATGCCGGGTTTATGTCCGAAAAGCCCTGCGCCGCCTGCCACGGCCACCGCTTGAAGCCGGAAGTGCTGAACGTACGCGTGGCGGGCCTGTCGATCATGGACATCACGGCCATGACGGTCGGCGAGGCCTATGACTTCATGAAAAAGCTGCCGCTGTCCGGCAATCGCAAGCTCATCGCCGAAGAACTGGTCAAGGAAATTACTTCCCGCCTGGGCTTCCTGATCAATGTGGGTCTCGATTATCTGACCCTCGCACGCAAGGGGCCGACGCTTTCCGGCGGCGAGTCCCAGCGCATCCGCCTGGCCTCCCAGGTGGGTTCCGAACTGACCGGCGTCCTCTACATCCTGGACGAACCCTCCATCGGCCTGCACCAGCGGGACAATCTGCGCCTGCTGGAAACCCTGGCCCACCTGCGCGATATCGGCAACACCCTGATCGTTATCGAGCACGATCGGGAAACCATGGAATCCGCGGACTGGATCGTGGACATGGGGCCCGGCGCCGGGTTGCTGGGGGGGCACATCGTGGCCCAGGGCACCCCGGCCCAGATCCGGCGCAAT
This sequence comes from uncultured delta proteobacterium, assembly GCA_963850465.1. GTDB lineage: Bacteria > Desulfobacterota > Desulfobacteria > Desulfobacterales > UBA5852 > JABZFP01. The sequence continues at coordinate 6,410 of CAWKLN010000050.1, read as the reverse complement.
CGCCAGTCGGTCACCGGGAAATTCATGGCCGGCCGGGAAACCATCGCGGTGCCGGAACAACGACGCCAACCGGCGGAGACCGGCAACCACTGGATCACCATTCGCAAGGCCGCCGCCAACAACCTCGACGGTATCGATGTCCGCATCCCCCTGGGGCTTTTCGTGGCGGTCACCGGCGTATCCGGGGCCGGCAAATCCACCCTCATCAACCAGATTCTCTACCCGGCCCTGGCCCGCCGGCTGCACGGCGCCACCATGGATGTCGGGCAGCATGACGAGGTCAGCGGCCTGCCCCACATCGACAAGGTGATCAGCATCGACCAGAAAGCCATCGGCCGCACGCCGCGCAGCAATCCGGCCACATACACCAAAGTCTTCGACCTGATCCGGGATTTCTTCGCGCGCCTGCCGGTGGCGCGGGAACGGGGCTACAAGAAAGGGCGCTTTTCGTTCAACGTCAAGGGCGGGCGCTGTGAGGCCTGCCGCGGGGATGGCTCCATCCGCGTGGAAATGCATTTTCTGGCGGATGTCTTCGTGCCCTGCGAGGCCTGCCGCGGGCGCCGCTTCAACGACGCCACCCTGGAAGTCACCACCCGGGGCCATTCCATCGCCGATGTCCTCGATCTTTCGGTCCGCCAGGCCCGGGAGATCTTTGCCCATCATCCCAGGATCATGGCCATTCTCGACACCCTCATGGATGTGGGGCTGGGCTACATCAAGCTCGGCCAGTCCGCCGTGACCCTTTCCGGCGGCGAAGCCCAGCGGATCAAGCTGGCCCGGGAACTGGCCAAAAGAGACACCGGCCGGACCCTCTACATCCTGGACGAACCCACCACCGGCCTGCACTTCCTGGACATCCGCATGCTGCTGACCGTCCTGCAGCGCCTGGTGGCGTCCGGCAACACGGTCATCATCATCGAGCACAACCTGGATGTCATCAAGACGGCGGACTGGATCATCGATCTCGGCCCCGAAGGCGGCCGCGCCGGCGGTCGCCTCGTGGCGGAAGGCCCGCCGGAAGTCGTCGCCAAGATCAGAAAGAGTTACACCGGCCGGTATCTGCAGGAAATGCTCACCACCAACCCTGAGATGTTAGGATGCCAAGAGGTCTGGGGGGCGAGTATAATTGGATCTTTAGGGTTCCAGGAGCCAAGGGGTCGAGGATCCAAGAAACAGCCAAATCACGCCGCAACAACGACAAGACCGAACACGATCACGAGGCCCCGAGGCCGCTCAAAACCGGCATGAAAAGTCATAGCTTGAATAGGTCTGAAAAAATTGCTTAGTCGGCTACGTAGAATGCCCAAGATCAAGGCGTGCAAGTTCCGAGGAAGGAGGCGTACGTAAAATACGCCGCACTGACGAGGAATGAAGCACAACGCTGATATTGGCCATTTTACGGCGTCGTCGTCTTGCGGCAGCAGAAGTGCAGATTGAAGGCATCCTGCGGGATCTCGCTCACCTCCACCGCGCTGAATCCGGCCTCCTGCAGCATGGCCACCGCTTGTTCCCGGCCCCACATCATACCGAGCCCGGTGCCGCCGTCCACCAGCCCCACGGGCAGGCAGTGCATCAGGCTGACCGTGTAGAGGAAGGGCCCCATGGGATGGTCCCGGTTGTCCGCCAGGCGGCTGCCGGCGGCGATGTCCACCATGGAGAAGACCCCGCCCGGCTTCAATAGCGCGTACACCCCTTGGAGGGCTGCCAGGGGCTGGGTCTGGTCGTGGATCGCGTCGAAGGCGGTCACGTAGTCAAACGTGCCGACGAGGTCGGAAGTTTCGTTCAAAGCGGCGGCATCCTGGTTGATGAAGGTAATATTGGTCAGCCCGTTTGTCTTCGGCGTCGACCCGTGCTTTGTGCAGCGCTTCCTCGGATATATCCAGCCCCACGAAGGTGCTGCGGGGAAAAGCCTCCGCCATGAGCATCAGGGCCACGCCCTCGGCACACCCCAGATCGCACACCCGAATCCCCGCCGCCATCCGGCGCACCACAGCCCCCTGGTCCACGGACGGCAGGAAGGTCTCCACCAGGACTTCCCGGTGTTTGGCATCCGCCAGCTGCCCCATGAACTGCTGGAAGCGCGGATAATGATCGTAGCCGACCCCCTGCCCGGTCCGGAAACCTTCCAGAACTTCATCCATGGCGCAGCGGGTCAGCAGCGGGATTTCCTGGGTGTAGACCCCCAGATTGGCATTGCCGGCCCGCCGGGTGATCAGGTCCGCATGTTCTTTGGGCAAATGGAAACGATCTTCACCGTCCTCACCGCGGGAAAGCGCCACCACGCCGCCGCACACCATGATTCCCAGCCATTCCCTGACATAACGGGTATCCAGCGACGCCCGCGCGGCAATGTCTTCGGCCGACGCGGATTGATCCATAGTATCCATGACATCGAAAAGACGGGCGCGATACCCTATCCCCATGGCCAGGTTCAGGGCGCCGTAATTAAGCACGTCCGTCATCTTCGCGGCAAAAGAATGTCGCTTGTCTTCACCGGTGGCAGCAGCTTCTTTTTTCAATGCGATCTCTCCTGAATCATTTTCTGGTCGGATTCGGCATGTAAATGGTTTGGCAACTGCGGCTTCCGACGTCTCCATCCGGTCCTCGTGAACCCGCCGCTTCAGGATAGCCTCCCATGATGGCAACAATACCCTATCACAGGCATAACCTGTTCTGACAAGGGTTAAACGAATGCGACACCGGCCAGCAAGGTCTTGCTGCAACCGGTTTTACTTATTTCCAGCATTTTTGACAACTATCCGGCGATGCGCAAATGGTTGTGAATACCACCACGGCACTGAGAGATTCGGGTAATGGAGCATGTTATTGAAGTAGGACCGGATGGACGTTTTTTCACCGTCACCACAACGGGTCATGGCAGCGCCGAGGGCATCATTGCCTTTCTGGACGCCATCGTGTCTCACCCTTCGTGGCAGCCGGGCAACGCCATCCTGCTCGATCATCGCAAGCTGGACATCGCCGACATTACCGTGGAAGGGATCGACCGAGTCTCGCACTATTTCCAGAAGATTGGCCCTCAGCTTGGCAGCGGCAAGATTGCGCTGGTGATGAAAAAAGATATCGATTTCGGAATTGCCCGGGCCTGGGAACTCACCACCGATGCGCATGTCGACATGCAAATTGGTGTTTACCGTTCCATCGACGAAGCCCGCAAGTGGTTGCGCCTATAACCTGTGGGGACAAATGCCGATGCCAAAACCTGCCGTAACCTATCCCTGCAATTGGTCTTTTACGCTGATCGGAACCGATGCGGAAGCTATTCGAGAAAGCGTGGCGGCCTGCCTGAAGCCCGACGGTTATCGCCTGACGCCATCGAATAAAAGCCGCACCGGAAAATTTGTCGCCCTGCATCTCGATACCGAGGTAAGCAGCGAAGATGCCCGCAACCGCCTTTTTGCCCGCCTGCAAGCAGGCTCTGCCATCAAGATGATCCTTTAGTTTTTCTGCTACAAGACTAAGGTTTTTCCCGCGCAGGGCGCTAATCACAGCGTGCGAAAATCGTGTTCCAATACGAACCCCTTGATAGACCGGAGAGCGGTGTCATCAGGTCGATCATGGCGTCATTCTTTATCTCCCCATCATCTGATCGTATGGTCCCCGAATAGGGTCAACCCTAATAGATCCCGTAAGTGTCAAAACATCCGGGACCCCTTTATACCCGTCACCAGATATAGTATGGAAGGAGTGCCATGCTTGAATTGATATTCAAACCGCTGCAGCCCGGCACGTGGGATGACTTCGTCACGCTTTTCGGTGAACGGGGGGCCTGCGGAGGCTGCTGGTGCATGCTCTGGCGTCTGACGCGCCGTCAGTTCGAGCAACAGAAGGGTCAGGGCAACAAGCAGGCCATGCAGGCGATCGTCAACTCAGGTCACGTGCCCGGCATTCTTGCCTACCACGACGGGCCAGGCGGTCGGGTGGTGCGCGCTGGCCCCGCGATCAAGCTACCCGGCGCTGGCGCGGTCGCGCATCCTGAAACCGGTGGACGACCACCCCTGCTGGTCTATCGCCTGTCTCTTCATCCAACGGTCCTGCCGTAAAAAAGGGCGTGGCCACCCAACTGTTACAGGCTGCCGCCGCTTATGCCCGGTCGCAGGGTGCCACATTGCTGGAAGGCTATCCAGTGGAACCCCAATCGAAGCGGGATATTCCAGCGGCGTTTGCCTGGACCGGCATCCCGAAAGCGTTTCTCAGGGCGGGGTTCAAGGAAGCGGCGCGGCGCTCTCCCACCCGCCCCATCATGCGCCTGGACCTACCGTAGCTTCTTTTCGACGACAACCCAGGGAGGTAAAAAACCGCCATCATGCCTATCCGACCCGCTGCAACCGAAGACGCGCCCCAGATCACGGCGCTCCTGCATCAATTGGGCTACCCTGACACGGAAAAAGCGGTTAGACACCGCCTGGAAGTGCTGGGCACACAGGCCGAGACCATCATTCTGGTGGCGGAGGACGAGGGCCGGCAACTCACCGGGTGCATCCAGGTCATCATTGCCAACCGTCTGGCGGAAGGGCAATATGGTGAGATTGCCAGCCTGGTGATTGCCGAAGACAAACGCGGCCGCGGCGTCGGCCGTCAGTTGGTTGACAAGCGCCGCGGACTGGCTGATCGAACAAGGCCTGCCGCGATTGCGTGTGCGGTGCAATGCCATCCGCGAAGACGCTCACCGCTTTTACGCCCATCTGGGGTTTCCGCGTATCCAAGTCGCAGAAGGTCTTCGATCGCGATCTCCCGGGATCGGAAACGTCATAATGGAAAATAAGCACGAGCAACTGCTTCTGCGGCATGCGCTTGAACTCGGCGTCAGCGATGCGCGCCTGATCGACGCCGCCCGCATCCGGGTTGAAGACGATCTGGCCAAAATATGTAAAGATCCCGGCTGCCCCGGCTATGGGCAGGGCGCCAACTGCCCGCCGCATGTCATGCAACCGGAGGCCTTCCGCCGATTGCTGCGCGACTACCCCCGGGCAATGGTCTTCAAGTTCGATGTCCCCACCGAGGTTTTGCTAGGCGATGGTCGTTTCGAAGTGTCTCGCATCGTTCACGAAACCGCTGCTAATCTTGAACGCCATGCCCTGACATGCGGCTATGCCGCCGCCCGGGGTTTGGCGGCCGGCTCCTGCCGACGCATCTTCTGCCCGGAAGAAAAGCATTGCCGTGTGCTGGAGGGCGACGGCGGCTGCCGGCACCCGGAGGCCGCCCGGCCCTCCATCTCCGGGTTGGGCGTCAACTTTTTCGAGCTTTCCCGAACAGTCGGCTGGCCGATTCACAAGATCACCAGCGAAAGCAACCCCGCTGACGTGCCCATGGGCCTGATGGCCGGCATGGTACTGCTTACCCTTGCTGCGCCAGGGACACCATGATAAGTCCATGCCATCCATAGCAAAAGCCTTCCATTGAGACTTCCAATTCATAGCGATAGGGTAGCAGAGGGATAGAAAATGGTTTTTGACACACCGGGCAAGATAACCGACCGCATATGGCTGGTCGGTCGAAGGGAATCCTGCGCCTACCTGGTGGGCGGGGGAAATGAATACGCCCTGCTGGGCGGCGCCATGGCCTATGTGGTGCCGGACGTGCTGGAACAGTTGGTAGCCTTCGGTGTTGACGAAAAAAAGATCCGGCGCATCGTCATTCTGCACAGCCATTTCGATCACTGCGGCATGGTGCCGTTTCTGAAGCGTGCCGGCGAGTCACGCATTTATCTGGCGGCCACTATTTATCGTGAGGATTTGCTGGACTATTTCAACGATCTGGTTAAGGCCCACACCTTTGTTGACTGGGATGCCGCGCAACAGTGTGTGCAGGCGCGTAGACAGCTGCGGATTGGTGAATTGGTCATAGCTGACGAGCTTTGGCCGCAGGCAGATAAACAAGTCATGCTGGCGGCGTTACTTGATGGAATCCGGCTTCATGCACCCGGTTGCCTGCCCTGGACCGCGGCGGCGCGACAGTTGCAGGCGCGCGTTAATTTTGTACGTCACAACTTTTCTTCAGAGCATTGGCCCGATCTCAGCGACGCCTCGCTTATGACCAGTCTGGATCAATGGTTGTCTCCTTATCTGGAGGGTGTTACCCGGCTGACGCAGTTGAAGCGGCTGGATGCTGTGGTGCCAGATGTCGTAGGCCTCGTCGTCTTCAGCGTAGACCGTGGCCCACAGCTTGTCAGCCGGCAACTTGTAGACCTGGGTCAGCAGTTCCCACGCAAAGTGGATTGCATCCTTCTTGAAGTAGTCGCCGAAGCTGAAGTTGCCCAGCATCTCGAAGAAGGTGTGGTGCCGGGCGGTGTAGCCGACGTTTTCCAGGTCATTGTGCTTGCCGCCGGCACGGATGCATTTCTGGCTGGTCGCGGCGCGGTTGTAGGGCCGCTCGAAGCCGAGGAACACGTC
>CAWKLN010000049.1:0-55983 GCA_963850465.1 uncultured delta proteobacterium | reverse complement strand
GGTCACCACGAAGGGCACCATGGTTTTCTGGGTGGCCGTGATGCGGCCGGTCAGCCGGCTGGTCAGAAAATCCATCGGTTCCAGAAATTTGTGGGTACGGGCGTAAACTTCCGGGTGCGCATGCTTGATGAACAGCACGTGGCCTAATGAATCCACCCCGGACAGGGTCGGCGCCAGGCCGGTCAGTCGAAGCCATTTGAGCAGTTTAAAAAGTCCGTAGCCCTGGATGCGGGGAAAGCCGCTTGCGATGGCGCGGTTGTAAGGTCCGCCGCGGGTGTCCATCCAATGGATGGCCCGCATCAGGGGGGCGCCATGGATATCGACCGGAACGGCCACCGACCACTGGGAGTCGCAGGCCACGGCGGCAATGTCTTCGGGGGCAATGCCGGATTCAGCGACGACCGCACGGGCTGTTCGGCGGGCGCCCTGCCACCATTCGTTCGGGTCCTGCTCGGCACCGCCGCCGGGCAGGAGGTGGGTCGTTACCGGGGCTTCCGCGCTGGCGATCACCTGGCCGGTGTCGGCCACGATGGCCGTTTTCAGACCGCCGCTGCCCAGATCGATGGCCAGGACATAGTATCGATTGCGCGGGGTGTGTTCGTTTGTATCGCTGCCCATCTTGAGAACGTGGTCCTTTGGCATTGGTGCGGAAGAGATCGCAAATAGCGGCTGTTTATGAGTAACAGCCAATCTTGATCGGATTGTCAATAAAATAAAACCGCCATTGGGTTTCGGTTGAAACATCATCGCGGGCGCTTTTTTGAAAAATCGCTGCCGCTGTGTTATTTTATGCCTGAGTTTCATCCGCCATCGTGGGCGGAGAACAGAGCACGGTTCGATCGATGACCCAACCGCGGGGAAGAAAATGGCACGTATGAACAACCTCATGGAACTGTTTCAGCTGCTCGACAAATCCAATTGCCGCAAGTGCAACGAGAAAACCTGCCTGGCCTTTGCCGCGGCTGTTTTCCAGGGCCGCAAAGCCATCGAGGAATGCCCGAAGCTCAGCCAGGAAATCATCGACCGCTTTTCTGATAAAGATGCTTCAGACCGGCTCAAAACCGTGGAAGAGAATCGCGACGAATATCTGGAGACCTTGAAACAGGAGGTCGCCGGGCTCGATCTTGCGGCCGCGGCCGAGCGGTCCGGAGGGCGGTTCAACGGTGAGCGTCTGACCCTCAAGATTCTCGGCAAGGATTTCAGTGTGGACCGGCGGGGGAACCTGTTTGCGGATATTCACGTCAATCCCTGGGTGGCCCTGCCTTTTCTTTACTATCTCCTGCATGGCGAAGGCGTAAGCCCCTCGGGCAACTGGGTGTCGTTCAGGGAGCTCAAGGAGGGCGCGGAGCGCTACCCCCTGTTCCAGAAGCGCTGCGAAGAAGCCATGAAACGCGTGGCGGACATCTACACCGATCTCTTCGACGACCTGGTGCACATCTTCAGCGGCCGCCAGGTGGCCGAACAGTTCGCCGCGGACATTTCGGTGGTGCTCGATCCCCTGCCCAAGGTGCCCATCATGATCTGCTACTGGCGGGCGGAAGACGGGCTGGCCTCCACCCTGAACGTGTTCTTTGACGACACCGCCGACCGCAACCTGGACAACGGCGCGCTCTTCTCCTTAGGGGCCGGGCTGGCCGCCATGTTTGAAAAACTGGCCCTGCGCCACGGGTTTGCCGATCTGGCGACTTCCCGCTGACCAATCCTCATCTCAGCTGACGTGTTGCGCGTCTTCAGCCCCACTGTGCGCATGCTTCCGTTCCTGTTATGGCGATGTTGAGGGCCTCGGTTATTCATGGCAGGACAATGTTGAAATTCGATTCAGGTTTATCCAGCAGCATCAGAAAACTCAACAGGTCCATGCGGCTGCCGGAGATTTCCAGCTGGTCCGAAAAGAGGGTTTCCTTCAGACCGGCCTGGCCGATGAGCATGCGCACGAACAGATCATGCGTTACCTTCAGGGTCGCATCCGCCCGCGGATCCGGTGGGGCGGCGCGGTGATGCAGAACGGCGTTCTTAAGGGTCAGGACATAACTTTCCCCGATATCCGTGAAGATGATGTTCAGCACCATGTTCTGGCCCGCCGCTTTCGGGCCGTCGAGCCGCACCGCCATGCTGTCGAAAAACATCGGCAGGGGTGTCCGTTTGAGAAGCTCAGCCGCTTTGGACAGATCCATGCCCTTGTCCGGTACCCCATGCCGCAACTCATAGGCAGCGGTCAGGAAAGCATTGCGCCAGACACCGGACTCGGCCTGGTAGCCCAGCTGATCGTAGGTGCGCGCCAGCAGCAATCTGGCACGCTGGTTGCCCGGTTCGGCGAAGACCAGATGGTTGAGGACTTCGGCCACCCAGCGGTAATCGCCCTTATCGAAGGACTTGCGGGCCTTGGCCAGTATTTCTTCGGCGCCGCCCATGTAGGCCACATAGCGCTCCGCCGATTCCTCCGGGGGCAGGGGATTGAGGTGCGCGGGGTTGCCGTCGTACCAGCCGAGATAGGCCTGGTAGACCGCTTTGCTGTTGTGGCTGAGGGTGCCGTAATACCCCCTGTTCGAAAAGAACGTGTTCAGTGATGGGGGGAGTTCGATTTGCTCGGCGATCTCCCGGGGCGTGTATCCGGCATTGGCAAGTCGCATGGTCTGGTCGTGAATATATTTATAGAGATCGCGCTGTTTTTCAAGAAAGTTCAGAATCTTTTGATTGCCCCAGATGGGCCAGTGGTGGCTGGCAAAATAGATATCGGCGCTGCCGAACAGGTCGATGGCCTCATCGATGTAATTACTCCACTTGAGGGCATCGCGCACTTTGGCGCCCCGCAGCGTATAGAGATTGTGCATGTTGCGCGAAACGATATCGGCGCCGCAAAAGGCCTTTAGATCCGGAAGATAAAAGGTCAGTTCGGCCGGGGCTTCCGATTCGGGCGTGTATTGGAAAACGAAGCGGACGCCGTCGATCGTCATGGCCTGGTGGGTTTGATCCACGGTTGTGTTCGGTTTCAAAATGCCGAAAGCTCCCGAAGGGTACTTTTTTCCCGATGCCTGAATCAACATAGGCCCGCGCGGAAGTTGGCAGGTGGTTGCCGAACTGGTAGGCGGCCCGGCGGCCCATGGCGATGCCGGCAATGATGTTTTCACTGGTGGCCTCGGCCATGAAACCCTTGCGGGGCGATAATCGGCACGTTGCCTTCGGCGGCGTCTTCGGCCGAAATGACGCCCTGCACACCGCCGAAATGATCGATGTGGCTGTGGGTATAAGATAATGGCCGATACCGGTCGGCGTTTCAGATGCTGTCCGGCAAATGCCATGGCGGCGGCAGCGGTCTCCCGGGTGGTGAGGGGATCGACGATGATCCAGCCGGTGTCGCCCGCGATGATGGTCATATTGGCGAGATCGAACCCGCGCAACTGGTAGATGCCCGGTGTCACTTCGAAAAGCCCGTGGATATTGTTCAGTTGCGCCTGGCGCCACAAACTGGGATTGACACTGGCCGGGGCCGGGCCTTGGATGAAGTCGAACGGCGGCATGTCCCACAGCGAAGCGCCTTCGGCATCTTTGATCTGCAGGTGCGGGGCCGATGCGATCAGTCCCCGCCGGGCTTCCTCGAAATCGTCCTGATCGCCGAAGGGAAGTTCTTCGCGCACGCGTGCATTCATCTTGCGCGTGATGTCCGTCGGGGCGCTGAAGCCGGAAGCATCCGCATCCTCGGCGGTTTCGGGTGCGCAGCCCTGGCCGACAAGCAAGATGCCGACCAGAAGGGCGACGATCCAGCCAGTGGCCTTTAGACCGTTATCTCTATTTTTAAACATGGAGAAAAGCCCCATCGGTAGTCTCCCAATCCACGATTTTCAAGACAATCGCGATTCACGCCTTAAACCGGGCGATGAAGCCAGCCGCATGTTGTCAGGCAAGGCGCAGTGTGAAGCGAGGCGCGCAGCAATCGCCGGATTGTGAGCACCCGAGCAAATGCGGCAACGCCGCCTGGCGGCATGCGGCGCCGCTTCATCGCCCGGTTTTGAAATCTTCTTTGCGTATTCCGAGGCGCTTCATCTTGTTGTAGAGCCCGCGGGGATGGATGCCGGCGATCCGGGCGGCCTCCTCGACGCGGCCCCGCGTTTTGGCCAGGGCCCTTTCCAGATACAGACGTTCCACCCGGTCCATGACCTCCTGCTGGATTTCCGGCAGCGTCTTTTCCAGCAGTTCCTCACCTTCCAAAGCCCCTCCCGGGATCAGCATCCCGCCCACCGACCTTTCGCCACGGAAGACGTCCGGTAATTCCCCCAGGTCGATCTCGTGGCGGCGGCATAACAACATGGCCCGTTCGATGACATTCATCAGTTCGCGCACGTTGCCCGGCCAGTCATAGCGGCACAAGGCCTCGAGGGCCTGGTCGGAAAAGCCGTCGATTTCCCGGCCGATCTTGTAGCGGAACATGGTCGCGAAACGCCGCACCATGGCCGGGATGTCCTCCCGGCGATGGCGCAGGGGCGGGATGGTGAGCATCAGCACGCTTAGGCGATAGAAGAGGTCCTGACGGAAGTCCCCCTTGGCGACGGCTTCTTCCAGGTTGCGATTGGTCGCCGCGATCACGCGCACATCCAGTTCGATGGTGTTCTCACCCCCGATGGGTTTGACTTCATAATCCTGCAGGACCCGCAGCAGTTTGGTCTGCAAGTGCAGCGGCATGTCGCCGATTTCGTCCAGAAAGATGGTGCCGCCATGGGCCAGCTCGAAAGCCCCGCGGCGATAGCGGACCGCACCGGTAAAGGCCCCCTGCTCGTGGCCGAAAAGTTCGCTTTCGAGCAGATTTTCGGGCATGGCCGCCATGTTGATGGATATGAAGGGGCCCACGGAGCGTGGGCTCTGGGCATGGATGGCTTTGGTCAGGTGTTCTTTACCGACCCCGGTTTCGCCCATGAGCAGTATGGGCGAGTCACTCGGAACGACCTGATTGACTTCCTCCATGAAGACCTGCATGGCCCGGCTTTCCATGACGAAGTCCGAGAGCTTCGCTTCGACCGCGCCTCGCCGGTCGAAGCGTTTGCGTTGGATGAACTGCCGGCGGGACTCGAGGGCCGAGTCGATGGCGTCATGGATGCTGGTTTTCGACAATCCGGTATAGAGCACCACGTCGGCCCCGGCGGCGGCCAGTTGGGCATGCTCTTCCAGCGAATCGCTGTCGTAAATGATGACGGTGGTGGGATTCTCGGGCAGTTCGTTGAGAATGGCGATGCCGTTGTCCACCGGTCGTAGGATGAAAGTCTCGCTGATCACAATGACGTCGAACCCCTGGCGCAGGGCGTTCTGCCACACCGCACGCGGCGGGCCGAAAACCTCCACCCGGACATCGGTGTCCACCAGTTTCTTGGCCAGATAGCCCTGCAGGCGACTGTCTTTGATGGCTAACCCCACGCGGATGAGCATATTTGCGGCTCCATTTTAACGGCACGGATGTGCTGATTATGATCGGATTTCACATTTAACACTTTTTCGATAAATTAGCAAAATTTTACCGAAAAATTGATTTATTTTCAGTTTATAGATTATTTTAATATTTTTTAACTATCAGTAATTTTAAGTAAATAATAGATATACGGGAAGCATCGAACCCCCGGTGCCGAGGCAGCGCATCAGGCTATCAAAAAAATGGTAATATTATGCCGTAAAATACACCAAACTGTATAATATTACCGAAAAAATGGAGGAAACGACACAAAGTTGTATTCGGAAATGTTTCAAATATATATACTATATCAGTAAGTTATGTGATTTGTCATTCTGTGGCACAAGTTGTGCTATCTTGTCACCCTCCAATGCGAGGCCTTGTCAACGATTCAGATGTAAGGAGAAGCAGACGTGATGAACTGGCAGGAAGACGATGACCACGACGGCCGCGGAAACAACCCCGAACCATGGCGGCCCCGGCGGACCAAGTTCCGGTTGTCTGATGAGCACCCGCGTGAAGCCGTGAATCGCGACAAGCGTTCCGGTAAACGGTTCCATTGTCAAAAATCGGTCAAGGACGATTTCTGGTCTGATCACGATCGTTAGCGTCGGACCGCAGGATGATTCGAGATGGATTCAACCACGGGAGAGGATTAAATGATTGACGTCAGCGTATGCCAAGACTTGGGTGAAATCCATCGGCTGTGGCAGCAGCACTGGCCGCGGAAATGCCTGTTTGACCTCTGGCCGGTGAGGGCCTGTTTCCAGCGGCATTTCCAACATACCCCGTATGTCCTCGTCGCGAAACGACGCGGGGCCTTTCGCGGCATGCTGGCGCTGAGTTGGATCGATGAAGAACAGTACTTCGGGCATTTCCCGGGAGAACTGTGGCGCGGCAAAACCTGGCTGGAGCAGAACCGCATCCTGGCCGAAGACCAGGCTTCCTTCGAAGCTCTGTTGGATACGGTTCCCGACAGGGCTCAGGTTCGCTATCTGAATCCGGACGGCTATCTCCCCGAGGGCGCCTCGGTCACCATGGACGAAATCGGCTATCTTTTTCGACCGCCCCAGTACGGTTATGATTTCAACGCTTATATGGCCGAGTTTTCCGGCAAGACGCGGAAGAAAATGCGTTGCGAGATCGACCGGCTGCATGCCAAAGGCGTCGCCTTCCGTTACAACCGGCTGGCCGACGTCGACCGCCTGTTCCGCCTGAATAGGGAGGCCTTTGGTGAATACTCATATTTCAGTGATCCCCGCTTTCTGAGCGCTTTCGAAGACTTGGTGATATGGCTGCACGCCCATGACATGCTGCGGGTGACCACGGTGCTCGTCGGGGGTGAAATGGCGGCGGTGGATATCGGGGCGGTCTGGAACGGTACCTACACGGTCGTGGCCGGAGGGGCCTGCAATGATTTCCCCGGCGTTGCCAAGCTGATCAATTTTCATCATTTGGAATGGGCCTGCCAAAGACAGCTGCAGGAAGTCGATTTTCTGTGCGGTGAATTCAACTGGAAAAACCGGTTTCACCTGACCCCGCGCCCTCTGTATCAGATGGCGAAACGTGTTCCCGTCGAAGCGGCGCTGGCGCCTGTTCACGGGCATGCATCGGGTCTGATCTATGCGACCGGCTGATCAACGCGTTTTAGTCGTCGGCACCACGGCCGATTACATCGAATGGATTCGGAACGGCCGCCCGGGGGAGGTGCTCTTCCTGACCGACCCTGCCGTGCGGCGGGAAGCCCTGGAACCGTCTCCGGCCCCCGAAGAGGAGATCCTCTGCGATCTGACCGACGAAGATCGGTCCCGCGAGATGCTGGCGCGCCACCTGGATCAATGGCGGATAGGCCTGGCCGGTGTGGCCTGTTATGACTGCGAGTCCATGTCCCTCGCCGCGCGACTGGCCGAGGCCTATGCGCTGCCCTACCCAAGCGTCCAGGCGGTCGCCAACTGCCGTGACAAATATCGGTCCAAAGTCCTCTGGCGGGAGCACGGCCTGGCAACCCCCGACGTTCGCCAGGTCGCGACGGCCGAAGACGCCGTCAATTTTTTCCGCCAAACAGGCGGTCCGGTCGTGCTGAAACCCATCGGCGGCAGCGGCAGCGAGCTTATCTTCCGGTGTGACAGTGAAGCGGAATGTGAGCGATCCTACCGCAGCATCGCCGATGGACTGGCCGGCCGGCGGGACCACCGGCTGTACCAGCCCTTCGCGGGGAAGGGCCCCGAAGTTCTGGCCGAGTCGCATGTTGAAGGGGAGGAGTACAGCTGCGATTTCGTGCTGGAAAACGGCCGGGTGACGCTGATCCGCCTCACCCGCAAGGTGATCTTCGACCGGGATCCGTTCGGAACGGCCAAGGCCTATGTTCTGCCGGGAAGCTGGCCAGCAGCGATCGATGCCGGCACCTTCGAAACGATCCTTGACCGGAGCGCCCGGGCCCTGGGCATCGCGCGGGCCGTCTGCATGCTGGATTTTTTCGTTCGCGACGGTCAGACGGTGCTGCTGGAGATGGCGCCCCGACCCGGTGGTGACTGCCTGCCACCGCTGCTGCGCTGCTGTTACCAGCTGGATGTGCTGCAACTGATGCTGGATTTCGCCCGCCAAAAGCCCCTTGGTTTGATGCCACCGGAGCCGCACGCCCCGATGGTGGGACTGCGGCTGCATGCCGGGCAGGAAGGCACCCTGGTGGGCATCGACGATCGTGAACTGCGGCGCGATCCCCGGGTGCGGGAGATCTTTTTGAACCGCAGGCCGGGGCATTGCATCAAACGGCCCCCGGAAGACTACGACGCCTGGCTGTTGGGACACGTCATCTTCGTTCCCGATCCCGACGGGGACGTCGCCGAGCAGTGTCGGGACCTCAGCGGCCGGCTGCGGGTCGAGGTGCGCTAAACCGTGACGGACATTGATCCATCCGAATTGCTGACGGCCTGGCAGACCCACGCGGGGAAGCCTTCTCCGCGCCTGGCCCCGGAGCGGCTGCAGGCCTTTGTGCGCTCTTATTTTGACCGGCGGGACACCTATCTCAACATCCTTGAGAAACACCCCCCCCCGCTGTATCTTCAGGAATCCGAAGTGTTGCGGGCCAGGGCGGCCCGGATGCGAAGGGCCTTTGAAGACCGGCTGCCGGAGGTGGCCTTTTACTTTGCGGTCAAAAGCAACAACCACCCCCACGTGGCCGGCGTTTTGATCGACGCGGGTTTCGGGCTGGATGTGTCCAGCGGGCTTGAGCTGGAAATGGCCCTCGACCTGGGTACGCAGGACATCGTCTTCAGCGGCCCGGGCAAGACCATGGCGGAACTGCGCCTGGCGGTCACCCATGCCGACCGGGTGGTGGTCCTGATGGACAGCTTCGGGGAACTGGAGCGTCTGGGTCAGTTGTGCAGCGAAATGGACACCATGATGCGCTGCGGGGTGCGGCTGACCGTCGATCCCACCGGCCTGTGGCGTAAATTCGGCATTCCCCTGGCAGATCTGCCGTCCTTTCTGGAGGCTGCCCGTCGCTATCCTCTTTTACAAATGGCGGGGCTCCAGTTTCACACCAGCTGGAACCTTTCGCCGGCGCCTCAGATCGATTTTATTGCCAAACTGGGGCGGGCCTTGGCAAACCTGCCGGCGGCCTCACGGGACCTTATCGAATTTATCGATATCGGGGGAGGGTACTGGCCGGAGCAGGGCGAGTGGCTCCAGACGGCCGGCACCCCGGAGGGCAAACTGCGCGATGCCCTCGGGCAACCCGTCGCCTCGCCCGACCTGCATTACCATTATCCGGGCACACCCATCGAAGGCTTTGCCGAAGGACTGAGCACGGCCATTCATGAACATCTGCTGTCGGTGGTGGCCTGCCGGATCTGCCTGGAGCCCGGCCGCTGGATTTGCAACGATGCGGTCCACCTGCTGCTGTCGGTGGTGGATAAAAAAGCGCCGGATCTGGTGATCACCGATGCCGGGACCAACACGGTCGGTTGGGAGCGGTTCGAAAGCGACTACTTTCCGGTGCTGAACCTGACCCGGCCGTCCCTGGTGGAAAGGCCTTGCTACATCCTCGGTTCCCTCTGCACGCCCCACGACGTGTGGGGGTATGCCTATTTCGGCGAGGACATCCGGCCGGGGGATATCCTGATGATCCCCACCCAGGGGGCCTATACGTACAGTTTGCGGCAGACGTTCATCAAACCGCTGCCGCGCGTTCACACCGTATAGGTCCACAGGGCGGGAAATCTGTTGCACGCACCGGTTTCCGGTGGTAGACGCCATAGTGGCGGTTTGGAAACCGGCCGGCTGCTTTTCGCCCTCAGGTAGCGCAACAGATGTGATCGATCGTTTATGAAGAACCTGCAATTCGATATCTGGCCCCAGCCCGACAATACCACCTGCGGTCCCACCTGCCTGCACGCCGTCTACCGCTATTTCGACGATCCGATTGCCCTGTCGCAGATCATTGACGAAGTGCCCACGCTGGACGGGGGCGGGACCCTGTCGGTTTACCTGGCGACCCACGCCCTGCGCCGCGGGTACCGGACCACGATCATCCCGTACAACCTGCAGATCTTCGATCCCACCTGGGCCGACCTTCCGCCGGCGGAAATCATGGTCAGGCTCCGGCAGCAGCGTGACGTCAAACAGGAGCTGCCGGGGTTCGAAGGTTTTACGGATGCGTACCTGGAATACCTTGAATTGGGGGGGCGCCTGCGTTTCGAAGTGTTGACGGCGAACCTTGTGCGCTCCTACCTCAAGCGCGGCATCCCTATCCTGACCGGTCTGAGCGCCACCTACCTCTACAGGACGGCCCGGGAATACGATGTGGATGGCCGGGTGGTCTACGATGATGTCCGCGGCACGTCCTGCGGCCACTTCGTGGTGCTGGCCGGCTACAGCCGGGAGACCCGCCTTGCCTTGGTGGCCGATCCGTTTCTGCCCAATCCCCTGGCGGACGGCCAGTACTATGCCGTTGGTATCGACCGCCTGGTGTGTGCCATCCTGCTCGGCATCCTGACCTACGACGGGGATCTGCTGATCATTCAGCCCGAGCGCAGGAGAAGTAGAAGGCGCTGACGGTGGTGTTTGCCGGAAGGAAAGGCCGCTATTTTGTAACCATCGCGTGCCGGACGCTTTTTGCATCCACCGCTTTTATGAACCGTGTCAAGCGTGTCTAGGGAGGATAGACATGATTCATCCCCAAACCGAACTGCGGCATGTGAGCCCCGAGATCGGGGTCGGCGTTTTCGCCACGGCCCCGATCCCCCAAGGCACGATTGTGTATGCCAAAGATTCACTGGATATCGAAATTACCGATCAGCAATTCGCCCAGCTGGAGTCCGTCAGCCGGAAGATGGCCGATAAGTATGCCTACATCGATGAGCGGGGCATTCGCATCGTGAGTTGGGATCATGCCAAATACGTGAACCACAAGTGCGCGTGCAATACCATCAGCACGGGGTATGGTTTTGAAATCGCCCTGCGGGATATCGCCGTCGGGGAAGAAATTACCGATGAATACGGACTTTTCAACATCGCTGTTCCCATCAGGGTCACCTGCGGGTGTGCGAATTGCCGAAAGGTGGTGCGCGCCACGGACGTCGACCGTTATGGGGATGTCTGGGACACACAGGTTCGTGACGCGCTGCGCCATGTGCGGGCCGTGCCTCAGCCCCTCTGGGAACTGATCGATCCGGCCACGCTGGCGGCCTTGAGCGGGTATCTTGCCGGGCAGCAGCCCTATCGCTCGGTCAAGACCCTGAAATGGAACGGTTTGTCGTCGGCATCACCGGCGCCGCGATTGAGTGCCGCCGGGTAACGCCGGTCGGCGCATTCTAACGGTGGTCGGCGGCCAAATTGACAACGGACGGCTTTAAGGGTAGAAGCCGGGATTCTTTTCAGGAATGACAACCCCAACCACACGCTGACGACCTGCGCCGGAAGGACAAGCTCGGGGGCGGCCGCGGGACAAAAATGTCAGGAGCGCGATGATCGCATCATTCGGTTTACAGCCCGGTTGCATATTGGCCGGGAAATATGAAGTTCTGGCCTGTCTGGGCAGCGGCTGGGAAAGCGAGGTCTACAAGATCCGCGAGCTGAAAACGCGCATCGAGCGTGCGGCCAAGATCTTTTTCCCCCATCGCAACCCGGACAACCGCAACGCGGTCGGCTATGCCAAAAAGTTGCACAAACTGCGCGCCTGTCCGCTGCTCATTCAATATCACACCTTCGAGCAGATCCCTTACAACGGTACCCCGCTGACCGCGTTTATCTCGGAATATGTCGAAGGGGACCTCCTGTCCGATTACCTGGCCCGGCAAAGGGGCCGGCGACTGACGGTGTATAAGGGAATCCATTTGCTGCATGCCCTGGCGACGGGGGTCGAGAGCATTCACCGCCTGGGCGAATACCATGGTGATCTGCACGCAGGCAATGTTATCGTGCGGCGGCTCGGTCTGGCCTTTGAACTGAAACTGCTGGACCTTTTCAACCGGGGGCGGGCCACACGCGAAAACCGCCAGGACGATATCTGCAGTATCATCCGTCTTTTTTATGACGCCATTGGCGGACGCCAACGTTATGCCCAACATTCCCGGCAGGTCAAGATGATCTGCTGCGGTCTTAAACGCTCCCTGATCTCGAAGAAATTCAGAACGGCGAGCGATCTGCGGATCTATCTGGAAACACAGGACTGGCGCTAGACGAATGCCGGCGGGTGCATTTTTCTCAAAGCACGCCCCTTGCAATTCGATTGTTCATGCAATAAATTTGCATGAGTGAATTAACGGATTCCGACAATCACGGCGGGGATTCCGAAAGGCGCGGCAATGCATCGATGGGTGATCCAGCTATATCTCATTTTACTGGCGCTTGCTGCAGTCCCCGGGGCTTCGGCCAATGACCGACTGCCTGTTTTCGTGAGCGTGCTGCCCCAGAAATATTTCGTGCAACAAATTGGCAAGGACCAGGTGGATGTGCAGGTCATGGTGCAGCCCGGCGCCAGCCCGGCCACCTATGAACCCAAACCCCGCCAGATGGCGGCCCTGGCCGAGGCCCGGCTCTATTTTTCGATCGGCGTGGCGTTTGAATCCGTCTGGCTCGAAAAAATTATGGCGGCCAACCCGGCCCTGACCCTGGTGCGAACGGATGACGGTATCCCCAAGATACCCATGGCGACCCACCAGCATGACGGTGAAGGGGCGCGTTCTGAATCGCAGAAAGGCCACGGCGAACCTGACGCGCACGGCATTCTGGATCCCCACATCTGGCTCTCGCCGCCCCTGGTCAAACAGCAGGCCGGTGCGATTCTAAACGCCCTGAAAGCGGCGGACCCGAAACACGGCGCGGATTATGATGACAATTACAGGGATTTTGTCGCGGAAATCCAGAATCTGGATCGTGCCTTGAAGAAGACGTTTGCCGGCAAGGAAGGTCTTGCGTTCATGGTGTTTCACCCGGCCTGGGGGTATTTTGCACAAGCCTACGGCCTGCAACAGGTGCCCATCGAGATCGAAGGCAAGGACCCGAAACCCGCGCAGCTTCAGGCGCTTATTACGCAGCGCCAGAGACCGGGGGATCAGGATCGTCTTTGTCCAGCCGCAGTTTTCAACAAAGCGCGCCGAACTCGTGGCCCGGGAAATCGGCGGCCAGGTCGTCTTTGCGGACCCCCTGGCGTTGGAATGGCTGGATAATCTGCATGCGGTGGCCGGCAAGTTCGAAGCGGCCTTGAAATAGGACGGGACCTATGATGAACGCGACGATTGTTGAACTCGAGAAGGTTTCTTTTGCCTACAACGGCCAGATCGTGCTCCAGGATGTGGACCTGAAGGTTACGCAGGAGGATTTCGTTGCCATCATCGGCCCCAACGGTGGCGGCAAGACCACGCTGCTGAAACTGATCCTGGGGCTGCTCAAACCGGATAGGGGCCGCATCCGTGTTTTGGGGGAAAACACCGGCGTGGCCTCGCATCATATCGGCTACGTGCGCCAGGATGTGCACATCAACCGCAGCTTCCCGATCTCCGCCCTGGATGTGGTGCTGATGGGCAAGCTGAATCCGCGGCGGCGATGGGCCCGCTATACCTCCCAGGATCGTCGTGATGCATTGCATGCCCTGGAGCGCATGGACATGGCCCCCTACGCCAAGCGTCGGATCGGGGAACTTTCCGGCGGCCAGCGCCAGCGGGTTTTCATTGCGCGGGCCTTGGTGACCCAGCCCCGCCTGCTGCTGTTGGATGAGCCGACGGCCAGTATCGATACCAAAGGGCAGGCGGAATTTTTCCATATGCTCAAGGGCTTGAACCGGGATGTTACGATCATGGTCGTGAGTCACGACCTGCTGGTGATATCGACCTACGTCAAATCGGTGGCCTGTGTGAACAAACGTCTTCATTTCCACCACCAGGCCGAAATCACCGGCGAGATGCTGGAAGCCATGTACCCCTGCACGGTGGAAGAGGTCTGTCCGGTCGAACTGGTGGCCCATGGGCTACCGCACCGGGTACTCCAACACCACGAGGATTGATGCCATGCTGGATGCCCTGCACTTTGAATTCATGCGTCACGCCCTGATCGCCGGCCTGCTGGCCAGCGTCATATGCGGTATCATGGGGACGCTGGTGGTGACCAACCGCATCGTCTTCCTCTCCGGTGGCATCGCCCATGCCGCTTACGGCGGTATCGGCCTGGCATTTTTCATGGGCTGGCCTTATCTGGTGGGCACGATCGGGTTTTCCCTGGCGGCCGGTCTGGCAATGGCCGCCGTCACACTGCGGGCCCGGCATCGGGCGGACACCATTATCGGTGTCATCTGGGCCGTGGGGATGGCCACCGGTATTATTCTGCTGGACCTGACGCCCGGCTACAACGTGGATTTAATGAGCTACCTTTTCGGCAGCATTCTCACGGTGCCGGCTGCGGATCTGTGGATCATGCTGGGAACGGGGATCGTGGTGACCGGTTTTGTCGCCATGTTCTACAAAGATTTACTGACCTTGTCCTATGATGAAGAGTTCGCCCGCATTCGGGGGGTGCCGGTCCACACCCTGTATTTCGCCCTGATCGGCCTGCTGGCCGTGACGATTGTCATGGTGATCCAGGTGGTGGGGTTGATTCTGGTGATCGCGCTGCTCACGATCCCGCCGTTTATCGTCGAAAAGTATGCCCAGTCGCTGTTTCAGATGATGATCGGGTCCAGTGTGCTGGGGGCGGTCTTTACGGTGACAGGCTTGTGGCTGTCGTACGCGTTTGATTTGACGTCCGGCGCGTCCATCATCATGGTGGCCGGCGTCGTTTTTTTCATCGCCCTGTTGGCGGAACGATGGCTTGTGCGACGCAGCCCAACGCCGATTGCCTAGCCTGTGATGTGGTTTTTCTCTTTTGAAAACCGGCAAGCATAAAAATGGTGACCGCGAACAGAGGAATTCGGATGTGCCTGCAATGCGACTATGAAAATTTATTGCGCACGTCGCAGCTGGACGTGACGGATAACCGCCGGCGGGTGCTGGAGGTGATCGGCAACAACAGCTACCCGCTTTCCGCCGGCGACATCTTCCAGACCCTGCAGCGTTCGGCTGCCATCAACCGTGTTACGGTCTACCGCATCCTGGATCTGCTGGTGGCGCACGGCCTCGTCGAGCGCATCAGTACCGGCGGACGCGCCGCTTACTTCGGCCTGGCCCCCAATGCGCATCATCCTCCCCATCCCCACTTCTACTGCAAGCGCTGCGGCCAGATGGAGTGCCTCAATCCCGCGAGCCTGAGCCTGGACAGTGAAATGTTCGGGAAGACTTTCCCCGGGCGAATTGACAAGGTGGAAGTCCGCCTGGACGGTATTTGCAAGAACTGCATGCCTTAGATCGAAACGGTGTCGGGTGGGGTTATATCGTTGCGGGGGGAATGAAATACAGGGTTAAGCCTTATCGAGAGCGTTGCGGACAGCCGCCGACAGTTTTTGCATTTCGATGGGCTTCTGGATGAATTGACAGCCCAACGCACGGGCCCGCGTTTCATCCATGCTGTCGCTGTAGCCGCTGCAGATGAGCACGGGGATATCGGGCCGGATGCGCCGGGCTTCCTCGACGACCCGGAAACCGCTCAGTTCGGGCATGGTCATATCGGTAATAATGAGATCGAACGCTTCCGGAGCGGACCGGAACCGCTCCATGGCCTCCCGGGCGTTCATGTGCGCCTCAACGCCGTAGTTAAGCCTCCCCAGAAGATCTTTGCCGAGTTTGACCAGCAGCTCTTCATCATCGATAAAAAGGATGCTTTCCGCGTTCCCCGGGGGATAAACTTGCGGCGCGGGGGGATGGGACGCTTCCGGGTTGCCGTCTGTCAGGGGCAGTACGATCCGCACGGTTGTACCCTGATCGGGTTGGCTCTCGATGGCGATGGCACCGCCGTGATCCTGGACGATCCCCATGACCACGGCGAGGCCCATGCCGGTGCCTTTCCCGACTTCCTTGGTGGTGAAATAGGGGTCAAAGATGCGGTCTCTAATCCCGGGTGGAATCCCGTGGCCGTTGTCGCTGACACGGAGTTCGGTGCAGGCGCCGCCGATTTCCGGAAAGGCGGTGAATTCGCCGCGAGCGACCGTTGTTTGGGATACATTTATCCGTATGATGCCCGTTTCGTGGTCAACCGCATGGGAGGCATTGACGCAGAGATTGATCAGGACCTGGTGGATCTGGGTGGCACTGCCGAAGATCACACACGGCGCATCGGTGATATGCGGCTGGATTTTAATCGACGTCGGGATCAGGGCCCTGATGAAACCGATGGTTTCCTTCGCAAGCCGATTGATGTTGACGGGGTGCTTGTCCGCCGTTGTCTTGCGGCTGTAGCTCAAAAGCTGGTTGACGATTTTCTTGGCCCGCAGCGTTGCTTCCTTGGTCACCTCCAGGTTGGCATAGGCCTCGTCGGAGGCGGGGATCGAGGATTGCGCCAGCTCGGTATTTCCGAGGATGATGCCCAGGATATTGTTGAAGTCATGGGCGATGCCGCCGGTCAGCGTACCGATGGCCTCCATTTTTTGGACCTGCTTCAATTCCGCTTCCAGTTTCTTCTGTTTGGATATATCCAGAAAGCCCTCGATCAGATAGGGGGCATCACCTACATCGATCCGGCTGACGGTTTTTAGAATGGGAATTTCGGTACCGTCCGGGCGCACCAGCAGACGTTCTTCATGGTCGACCTCCCGGCCGAGATCGAGAATGGGGCACAGACCTTTTTGGGAGGGGCAGATGAAATCGTGGCAGACCCGGCCGATAATCTCCTCCCGCGGCAGCCCGAACATTTCAGCGGCGGCCGGGTTGACATCGACCACCCGGTGGGCTTCAGCGTCGATGATCACGATTCCCGACTGGATCGAACTGAAAATGGTTTGGTTCCATTCCAGGCTTTCCTTCAGTGCCAGATCCGCTTTGCGGTGTTCGTCCAGCATGCGATTGGCCGACGCTGCCAGGTGATCGAATTCCCTGAAATGGACCTGCGACGGATCGATTTTGGTGGCTTCGGACGGGGTGTTTTTAAAAAACTGGGTGAACGATCGAATATTGTGGCGCAGGCGCTGTGTAAAAGCGGTTGCGGCAAGCACGGTCAGGACAACGACCCCGGCGAGCGTCAACGCAATCATGATCAGGTGCTGCCGGATGTGTTGCCACAGTTCGGCGCGCTTCCATCCAGCACCGTGTTGATTTCGTCGATGTAAATGCCGGCGCCCACATACCACTGCCAGTCCTCGAATCGGTCGGCATAGCTCAGTTTGGGGGCGCTCGGAAGACCCTTGAATTTGGGCATGACATACTCCACGAACCCGCCGCCGGAGCGTGCCCTGGCGATCAACTCCTGGACGATCTTGACGCCGTTTTCATCCTGCACGTCCCACATGTTTCTGTTTTTTGCGGGTTTGGATAAGCTGAAACCTTCATAGGTACCAACGAAGATATAGCCGTCCGTGCCAAACTTAATCCGTTCGATGCGCTCGATGACTTCGGCTTTGATGTCGTTTTCGACATCTTCGAGATATTCACCGGTGCCGATGTACCAGCCGAAGGGTTTAAAATACTTGATATAGGCGATTTTGGCATGCCCCTTGCCGGGGCTGTTCGGTTTGGTCCAGCGGTAGCGGTAGTATCCCTCACCCTGGTCACGCGCCAGGGCGATCATGTCCCGAATGACGTAGCGCCCGTCGGCATCCTGCCAATCAAGCAGGTTGCGGCCCTCTAACTCGGGCCTGTCGGCATATAGGTGCGTGACACCGTCGAGGTCGGTGGCAAAATAGTATCCCCGCCCGTTATTGTAGCGCATGTCCCGTAGGGCCTCAGTCACCATTGTCTGGATATGGTTGAGGGGGGTGTCGTCCTTGTGCCTCCGGTAGATGCCCTCCGCCAGGGCGAACGCCTCGCTCACCTGTTGTTTGATGTCCGCTTTGAGGTGGTTTTCAGCCCTGACTTTCTCGTGTTCGAGATAGTCGATCACGCGCGCGACTTCCGATTTGAGCAGATCTTTCTGGGATTCGATATATTGGGTTTCCATCTCCTTGGACAGGGTTTGGAACTGGCGATATTCTGAACCGATCCAGAAAATGGCCAGTAATAAGGACGCCAGAAAGGATACGGCAAGGATGCCCAACATGAATGTGGTTGCGAGCTGAATTTTGGGTGTGTTTCGTGGCATGGGGGTTTCGCGTTGGGGTGTTTTGCCGGTCTGTTTGATCCGACCGTGAATTTTTCTGAGAAATTAGCAGCAACGATAAAAAAAACAACATAAAAGTGCGGTGGGCAGTTCAGCAGGGAGGATCGTCTTCGTTCGGGGGGCAGGCGGCGCCCATCACGCTGACGCGCCAGAAAAGAAAGAAGTAGGCCAGACTCGACAGGATCAGGGCACCGCCCATGGCGGTGTAGAGGAGGGCCAAAATCTCCCGCGAGATCATCGTGTGACGCAAAAAGGACCCCACGGCAATCATGACAAGGATCATAAGATAGCTGCGCCAGGCTTGGAAGGCGAACACGCAGCCCTTTTCGGCGTAAGTGCAGATGCGGTCCATATTGCGTCGGGCGATGCGGGCCAGCATGAACCGGTGGAGAAGCAGCGCCAGCGCAAGGCCGGCCGCGATCAAGCTAAAGATACGAAGGGGTGGCAGGGGACGCAGCCACCCCCAGGCCATGTGGCACAGCATGCCGCCGGCCGCCGACCAGACCAGGCCGGCGATGGCCATCAGCCATTGTTTGGGTACGGCCGGTTTTAAAAGGGTCAGCGGCATAAGTTCTCCCGACAGGGGCGGTGGGGGTTAAAAATATACGGCTTCAAAGCGGGCCACCACGTCCCGACCGTGGTAGAATTCCAGCATTTCACCGAAAATTTTAAAGTGCTCGGTCGTCTGCAAGGCCTTGAAAAAGGTCTTTTCCAGATCGGGGTTGAGGGGGCAGGCCATCATGGTGGCCCCCGTATCCTCGAAAGACAGGCGGCGGCCGTCCGTCCGGTAAAGACCGAAAAAACCGTTGCAGCCCGTGAACCCGCTCATCTGGCGTTCCGGGGGGCGCAGCATCAGATGCGGTTCGCCCTGCCCGCTTGACGTGAACTGGATGGTGCTGCCGTACAGCTCGGTCAGTTTCCAGTAAGTGTTTTCCAACTCGGCCAGTGCCTGGCGGGCCGGGCAGGCGGATCGGTTGCCGATGGTCTCGAACCGGTCGACGACCAGCACGGTTTCCAGGCCGTCGCCCTCCATCGGTGGCCGCTGTCCCAGGTGGCCGGCCAGCGTGACGTACAGCGGTTCCCCGGGTGTCTGGCGGTGCGCCAGGTAGGCGCGCTCCAGTGCCAGATAATCGTTTTCCTGTGCTACCGGAAACGCGGTTTCGGTCAGGCATTCCGTAAACAGGGCGGCGTCGGCCATATAGCGGAACATGCCGGTCATGGGAACAGGATCCTCGAACGGATCCAGTTCATCCTTTCGGGTCAGGTCGATTGGATCCTGCAAGAGGTCTTCGCCGCCATTGAGACCCATCAGTCGAAACGTTTCGCTGTCCTTTACCGCCAGTTTATAGGGGGCTTCGGCGCGTCCGATCAAAACCAGCTGGCGGCCGCCATGGGCCAGGTACCACCGGCCGTGATCATGGTCGGATGCTTTGGCGTCGTCCGCTGTCTTCCCCGCCGGTTTGCGCAGAAGGAAAAGGCGACTCGGATAAAGATTGAGCGTGATGCGACCCGGGTTGCCGGTGGGGCCTTCCAACGGTCCGGCATAGGTGGCCGGCAGCTGCAGGTCTTCCACGCGCAGGGCCTTGTCAGGCAGTTGGGCGGACGGGGACGGCTCCGGTCGCATCGCGCGAACGGTCATTTCGATATGGTCCGGATGCCCGCGCGTCAAAACAGGATAGGCCTGTGGGGTCAGGAAGCGGCGTTGTCCGTCGACAACGATGGCGGCCCGCACCTGATAGGTGTGCCTTGGATCCATGTCGCCGGTGGCGTAGTAGAGGGCGAACGGGATCGGTACCTGGCGACCCTGGGCCGGGATGACCTGGCTGGCGATATATGTGGCCGGTACGTCCTGCCGCGATACGTCTTCAAGCGTCAGGTGGATAGCGGCCTCGGGTGGCAGGGCGACCCGTTCCCGGTAAGTCACATGGCCGGTGATGCGCCCGGCGGCCGTGTCGTCGCGACGCCAGGCACCGCGGAAATAACCCGCGTCGCCCTCCAGGATCAGGGTCGTGTCCGTCAGGGTTTCAATGGACAGGTGTGTTTCAAACGGTTCGGGATAGCGCCCGGTGTTGGTCGTCAATATCACGTCATTGTCTTCCAACGCCCAATGCAGTCCGTGCATGGTGTGGATGCCGATAAGGCCGAAGCGGCCGTCGGCGTCGAAACGGATGCCTTCGAGCGTCTCGGGACGGTTGTCGATGGGGCGGACCCAGGTGCCCACCAGACGATTCGTGAGCTCAAGGGAGGTTGCGCGATCGGGTGTTTCGCTATTGGGCGAGACACAGCCCCAGAGAAAAACAAGGGTGGTCAATGCGATCAGCGCCGCGGCCGGGGACAGACGCCCATGACGTGTCGGGGGGGTGACGGGGCATCCGTCGTTTTCAGGGGTTCGCGTCGTGATGGGGCCCATGATTATTTTCCTTCTTCGGGAACGCACTATCAACCGTGACATCAACTTGGTTGTATACCCAGTTCAGGTGGAGAATGTAAAGTGCGGCGCCAACTATCAGGCGTTGCGGGCCCTGTCAAAGAGGTCCTTCGAGACGTTGGGAAGTGGTTTGACGGGAAAAAAAGAGTCGGCCCGTGCGCAAACATCTATTCTGCCGACGTGGATGGTTATGCCGCGACGTTTAGGATCAACACACGCATTGCCGGTCGCACAGGTCAGAATTGATTGATAATGGTGACGCCGGTCGTGTCGAAGCGGTCCATGGTTTGCAATTCCCGCAGACCTTCATCCAGATCCACCGTTTTAGCGATGAGCTGGGCCGGCTGCAGTTTGCCGGCGGCAATCATGGCCAGCATTTCCGGGTAGCGATGGGCTTGCATACCGTGGCTGCCGCGCAGTTCCAGTTCTTTGGCGATGACCTGGTCCATCGGTATGCGCGGGGTGCTGTGGTCGCCCAGCATCAGCCCGACCTGGACGTGGCGTCCGCGTTTGCGCAGACCGGCAATGGCGTTGAAACAGGTGGTCGGGCTGCCCAAAGCGTCGATCGCCACATGGGCGCCGCCATGGGTGATATCCCGGATGGCCTGAACGACTTCTTTCACCCGCGATGCATTGATCACGGCGCGGGCGCCTACCGATCGGGCTTTATTGAGTTTTTCTTTCTTGATGTCGATGCCCACGACGCGGGCGCCGATGGCGTCGGCAATCATGATGGCCGACAGACCGACCCCGCCGCAGCCATGCACGACGACCCACTCCCCGGGGGCGGTGCGCCCTTGGGCCACCACGGCCCGATAGGCCGTGGCAAAGCGGCAGCCTAAACTGGCTGCGGTCACGCTGTCGATAACCTCGGGAATCCGCACCAGGTTGACATCGGCATAGCGCACGGCGACGCGCTCGGCAAACGATCCCCAATGGGTAAAGCCGGGCTGGAATTGATGGTCGCAGACCTGGTGCTGGCCGTCCAGGCATTGGGGGCAGCGGCCGCAGCCGCAGACAAACGGCAGGGTGACACGATCCCCCGAACGCCAGCGGGTGACGTCGCGGCCAACCGTTTCGATGACCCCGGCCAATTCGTGTCCGGGCACGTGGGGCAGGCGGATATCGGGGTCGTGGCCCATCCAGCCATGCCAGTCGCTGCGGCATATGCCGGTGGCCTCGACCCGGATCACGACCCCGTCTTCTGCGGCAACAGGGTCCGGCAGTTCGCGGACCGTGATGGGGCCTTCAAAGGCTTCGTAAATGGCGGCGCGCATATCTTCTCCCTTCGGGCGGGGCCTGATTCAGTGGTTGGCTTTGCAGCTGCCCTGGCGCGATTGACGAACGTCGGTCTGGTGTTTGGCAATGGAAATAATGGTTTTGACCGTGGCCTGTACATCCTTCGGCAGGTCGCGGGACTGCAGGCCTTCGGCTTCTTCCGCGATGGCCTGGAAAGCATTTGCAATATCATCGGTACGCATGGGAGTTTCCTTTGCAAGATTGATGGTTCGCCCGATGGGCGATCATGTTGGTTTACGATCGGCGGTCGTTGCAGCAAGCCGCTCAAAAAATACGCCTTGCATTCACGGCACAACCCAACAGGGCCATAACGGTTTCGAATACGGCCGAAAAAATTTTCAATCGGGGTTGCACGGGTGAATCGAATGCATGCCTGACAGGACAATATAGCCATTTTGGGGCTTTAGTAAACCATGTTGGTGACATCCATACGGGATGGATGCAAGGCGGTCGCGGCGCGTGCTACAGTTCCGTTATCACCGGGTCGCGCAGGATCGTTTCCACGGCCGTGGCGGCGCACTCCGCGGCGTCCGGAAAGACATGTGCCAGGCTGCGGATGTGCCGCAGGTTGTCGGCGGTTCGCAGAATCAACATGGCCAGATTGCCTTCCTCCAGCTCGGACAGCGCGACGACGTCTTCCCAGGCCATGCCGCGCACCCAGTGATAAAGGACCGCCGCCGGGCGCAGGTAAAGCGGGCGGAAGGGAAACCGTGCGGCGTGCATCTGCCGGGCGAAAGGCATCAGGGATTTGCGCATGCGCTGGTAGGCCGAGGTCAACGGGCGCGGCAAGTATTTCTTAGGAAGCCGGTCGTCGCATTCCCTCTCGTTGACGAAGGCCGCGATGATGCCGGCCATGATGGCCGGGTCTTTTTCAGGGAAAGCATTGCGGCGAAAGCCCTCACCGATCAGCAGGGGTTGATCCACGCGCAGTTGCGAGGCCCAGCGGCCGTCTTCCGTCAGGCGCCCGTCGGGATCCACATAACCGTGATCCTGGAGAAATTCCAGGTGGCGCCGGAAGTCATCCCACAGGTAGCGATAGCTCTGTTCCAACGTGCGCTGCGGGGTTTTGGGGCCGAAGGAGCGCATCAGCTGAAAGGTGGCGAAACTGCGTTTTAAAAGGGCTTCGATCTGGTCGGGCGAATGCGACAGCAGCAGATTGAGCACCATGGAAAAGTTGATGCGGATCTGGCTGGTGACATTCGAGGCCGGTGCGCTGACCAGGCGGGCGGCCAGGCGCGCATCCATGAAGCGGCTCGGTACGGCGATGGCAAATCCGATCTTGTCCTTGCCGCGCCGCCCCGCCCGTCCGGTCATCTGGTGAAACTCGGTGGGCGTCAGGGGCTCAAAGGCCTGGCCGTTAAAGCGATCGGAATTGAGGAAAAGAATTGTGCGGGCCGGGAAATTGACGCCGGCGGCGACGGTGGACGTGGCAAAGACCGCATCCAACAGGCCTTCGCTCATGAGGGTTTCCAGCAAAAGCTTCCAGGCCGGCAGCTGACCGCTGTGGTGGGCACCGATGCCCAATTTCTGAAGATGCCAGAGCTGCTTGTGATGCTGGAGATGGGGGCTGGCGGTAAGCAACGCGCCTGTTCGGCGGGCCAGGGTCTTCTGGCGCTCGTCATCCGGAATGCGGTTGCGCATGCAGCGCTTCAAGGCATTGCCGCAGTCGGCGCGCGACTTGAGGAAGAAAATAGCCGGCAAGCAGATCGTAGGTCCGCAGCACATCCAGCATATCGCCAAACGGCGGCAGCCCCCAGGGAGGGCCTATCGACGGCTTTTTCTTCTGGTTCACCAGATCGTTTACTTTTTGGTAGATGCGGGATTTGCCCTTGGGCGTGGTCGTCACCAGGGGCAACAAGGTCCCGGAGGGCGCGAAGTAGAGCGGGTAAAGCGGCACCGGCCGATGATTCTCGCGGACCAGACGGCATTCCTTGCGCCGGATGGCCGACAGCCATTCCGCAATCTCCGGTGCGTTGCCGATGGTGGCGGAGAGCAGCAGCAGGGGCACCCGGACCGGCAGGTAGATCATGATCTCTTCCCAGACCACGCCCCGATCGTAGTCCCCCAGGAAGTGCGCCTCATCCAGCACGACAAAATCCGTTTCCAGCGCGATGCCGGTGTGCATGGCATCATAAAGCTGGTTGCGCAGAATTTCGGTGGTGCCGATTATAATAGGTGCGTCCGGCTGTTCCCGGCGGTCGCCGGTCAGGATGCCGACATTGGCGGCCCCGAAGATGTCGGCGAACTCGCTGACTTTCGCATTGCTCAGCGCTTTGAGCGGACACGCATACCAGGCTCGACCGCCCTTTGCTACGACGCTCCGGATGGCCTGCTCGGCAATCCAGGTCTTGCCGGCCCCGGTGGGGGCCGTCACCAGACAGTCGGTCTGCTGGACGGCCTCCACGGCCTCCAGCTGAAAGGCGTCCGGCTTAAACGGCATCGGGTCCGGAACGCCGATCTTGGCAAACACGGATGTCAGGCGCCGATCCGCGCCGGCCTGGATACTGATCTCGGGTTCATTCCGGCGGGGGGTGGGGCGCCGGCGCCGGGGGAAAGGACCTCTGCGCATTAGAGCCTTTCGATAATGGCTTTGACTTCATCGACGGCCGGGGACTGGGTGTCGAAGGGTGACTGGTCGTTGAGGTCGGCCTCGATCAGGCGGTCGTCATACGGCAGGAACCCGAGAATATCGAAATCGGAAAGGTGTTTCTTGAAGAAGGCCCGGTCGCTTTCACCACGGACCTTGTTGCCTACCAGGGCGATGGAACTCAGGCGGATTTCGGAGGCCAGGCGCTGAATGTTGCGGGCCGTGTCGATGCTGCGGCGCCCGGGTTCGACCACCACGATGAGTTTGTCGACCGCCTGGGCCGTGGCGCGCCCCAGATGTTCGATGCCGGCTTCCATATCCATGACCACGACCTCATCGCGGGACAGTACGACATGGGTAATCAGAGCCCGGAGAAGGGTGCTCTCAGGACAAATGCAGCCGGCGCCGCCTTTTTTAACCCCTCCCAGGCGCATCAGTTTGATATTTCCCAGACGGGCCGAAAGGGCTTCCGGCAGGTCGTCCACTTTGGGGTTCAGCTTGAAATAGCCGCCGATCGATCCCGGTTGGGATTCGGTGCGCTCGTGGATCAGGTCCTTCATTTCGGAGATCGGTGTGATCTTGTCGGCGCCTTCGATGCCCAGGGCGGCTGCCAGGTTGGCATCCGGATCCGCATCGATGGCCAACACATGTTTGCCCATTTGATCAAAAGACCGGATGAGAAGTGAAGCAAAAGTCGTCTTGCCAACGCCACCTTTACCACTGACCGCAATTTTCATTCCCGTTTCCTTTCTGTACCGTCGACGCCCGCCGGAGTCCGCGCAACATCAGTAAGTGTAATTGCAATGAAATATAACACAGCCTTGCCGCGTGTCCATCCTTTAAGGCCATCTTTGACGATGCGGCAAAAAGTCTCATATTTGGATGGCGGGGTATCTGTCCGCATTGCCGCGCCTTGGTTCGGTTTTCCGCGAACCCATCATATTGGCCGGGCGTGGTGCCCGCCTGATCGACCTGGGATGCCGTTTGCCGGCAGCATACCTTGACCTTTACCGTGATCTCCCATATGGGGACAGCTGAGGCCACGGCCAGCGAACAGGGTCGGGATCCGCCACGGACCTTTCATCCGCGCGCGCAACAAAAAAATGCAAGGACCAGCGAAACGCATGTCTGCCGTAGACCAACTCCAACCACCGCCGAGGCCCCCCCTGATTCTGGCACCGGCCGGTAATCGTGCCGCATTCCTGGCCGCTCTGGCCGCCGGGGCCGATGCGGTCTATTGCGGCCTGAAAAGTTTCTCGGCCCGCGCGGAGGCCAAGAATTTTACCATCCCGGAACTGGCGGTCTTGACGGAACTGGCCCACCGCAAGGGGATGCGGGTGCACACCGCCTTTAACGCGATGCTCACGACGGGGGATCTGGCGCGGGCGGCCGGGCTGATGCAGGACCTTGTCCAGACGGTCCGTCCGGATGCCCTTATCATCCAGGATCTGGCCATGATCGAGCTGGCGCGGCAGGAGGGGTTCACGGGCGAGATTCACCTGTCCACCCTGGCCAATGCCGGGTTTGCCAGGTCCCTGGACTGGATCCGGCGCCATCTGGCCGTGGATCAGGTGGTGGTCCCGCGGGAACTGGACATCGACGAGATTCGCGCCATGGCGGCGGCCTGTCCCGAAGGTCTGGGCCTGGAGGTCTTTGTGCACGGCGCTTTATGTTACAGTGTCTCGGGGCGCTGCTACTGGAGCAGTTTCCTGGGCGGCAAAAGCGGACTGCGGGGACGCTGCGTGCAGCCCTGCCGACGTCAGTACCAGCAGCGCAACGACCCCCAGCGCCATTTTTCCTGCATGGATCTCAGCCAGGATGTGCTGGTCAAGGTTTTGCGAACGGTGCCCGAAGTGCGTACCTGGAAAATCGAAGGGCGTAAAAAAGGGCCGCACTACGTTTATCACACGGTGATGGCCTACCGCATGCTGCGCGACGAGGGGCACGATCCGCAGAAGAAACGCGAGGCGCTGCAGCTGCTGGAACAATCGCTGGGTCGTCCGGCAACCCATTACCGGTTTTTGCCCCAGCGTCCCCAGATCCCGCTGCAACCGAGTACTCCGACGGGTTCCGGCCTGCTGGTCGGCACCGTGAAAGGGCCGGCCCACAGCCCCTATATTTCCCCGCGTCAGCCATTGCTGGCCGGTGACGTGCTGCGTGTGGGTTACGAGGATGACGCCGGGCATGCCATCGTAAGGGTGCGTCAACCCATATCTCGCAATGGACGGCTGGACTTCAAAGCCGGCCGTCGCGGTGCGGGCGGACGCCAGATGCCGGTCTTTCTCACGGATCGGCGGGAGCCCGAGCTGAACCGCCTGCTGGCGGCCCTGGAAACCGAGCTCAGTAAGATTCCGGAACCGAGGGTCGGCCATCCGCGCCACGCGGTGCGGATGCCGGCCGCCGCCCGGCACAAAAAAGGGTCGGCCCGCGACATGATCGTCACGCGCGCGGCCGCCCGACCGACGGGCAAGGGACAGAAAGGCCAGTGGGTTTCTCCGCAGACGGTCCAGAAGACCGCCCCCAAGGCGATGGCCTCGGTCTGGTGGTGGCTGTCGCCGGTTCTCTGGCCGGCATCCGAGACGGAGACGGCGGGCCTCGTGGCGCGGCTCCTCAAAGGCGGCGCCCGGCAGTTTGTCCTCAACGCGCCCTGGCAGGCGGGGTTGTTCGAGCGCCCTGAAAACCTGAGCCTGTGGGCCGGTCCGTTTTGCAATCTGGCCAATCCCCTGGCCCTGGCGACCCTCAAGCAGGCCGGGTTTGCCGGGGCATTTGTCAGCCCGGAGTTGGGGCGCGAGGCCTTTCTGGAACTGCCGCGCCTCAGCCCGCTGCCCCTGGGGGTAGTGCTGACCGGAATGTGGCCGTTATGCCTGTCGCGCGTGATCTCGGATACGATCGACACCCGGCACCCGTTTGCCAGCCCGCGGGGCGAACAGGCCTGGGCGCGCCGCTATGACGACAATATCTGGATTTTTCCGAACTGGCAGCTGGATCTCAGCGACCAGCGCCCGTCGCTTGAAAAAGCCGGTTACCAGTGGCTGGTGCACCTGGTGGAGCCTGTACCCAAAACAATCAAACTGAAGGTGCGGCAGGGGCTTTGGAACTGGAACATTGGCCTCAAATGACGGTTTCGTAAAATACCCAATATCGGCGTTACGCGCACCCTTCGTCACTGCGGCGTACGATCTGTACGCCTCGTTCCTCACGATGCGCAAGCCTTGATCTCGGGTATTTTACGAAACCGTCCAAAAGTTTCAGGGGGCGTAAAAATAGAGTTCAAAGATTTTTGGGCCAGGGGTTCAAGGGTTTGCTTCTTAAAGTCGTTAGAATTTCGCTTGACGCCTTGGATCCTCGACCCCTTGAATCCTTTTTTATCAAGCTTCATGTGCGGAGGAGAGAATGGCGGAGTTGTTACAGCACACGGCGTCTTTGATGATTGAATTAGGCACCGGGCCGGACATTCTGGACATCACGGCCGCGTTGGACCGCATCGTCGGCGAGAGCGGGATTCGGGAAGGCGGCTTGGCCGCCACCGTTGTCGGGTCCACGGGCTCCCTGACCACGATCGAGTACGAATCCGGCGTGGTGGCCGACCTCAAGGCCGCCATCGAACGGCTGGCGCCCCGGGGTGCGGTTTATGCCCACGAGGAAGCCTGGCATGACGGCAACGGACACAGCCATGTGCAGGCTGCCCTGCTGGGGCCGTCCCTGTACCTGCCGGTGCGGGCGGGCCGCCTGCGCCTCGGCACCTGGCAGCAGGCGGTGGTGATCAACCACGACAATCGTTCCCGTCGCCGACCCATTGAGGTGACCGTTTCCGGGATCGCCTGATTATCGCAATAAGTCGGTACCTGCGCAATATTACGTTTTTTATCACTTAGGAGAGCAATGATGGAAAGTACGATTCAAAGGCCTGATCCAACCTCAGAATTTCTCACTCCGGAAGGCTGCTACATCCTCGAAAACTGGAATGACCCGAGAGATACTGCTGCTTCCATAGCCCGCGCAAGGGTCCCCGCTAAGGAGACCACACAATTACACCTTCTACGTGATGTGGATGAGCGTTACCTGATTATTGAGGGGTCGGGCATTGCACGGATAGGCGAAATGGCACCCAAGGTTGTCAGGCCAGGCGATGTGGTAATCATTCCGGCCGGAACACCACAGCAAATTACCAATACGGGCGCCGATGATCTAATCTTCTATTGTATCTGCACCCCACGATTCACACCGGAATGTTACGAATCTTTAGCTAAGGTTTGACATGGAATAAACATCAAAGGAAACGGAAGGTGATAACCTATAATGTGCCTTGGATTCAGATTCAGGGGGGCGCTGTATCGATATAACAAACGCTGACATGCCCGGCTCACCTTGGATACTCTCGACGGATCTGTATTCGACCAAGAGTGGCAGATTTCTACTATAACCTTTCTCAAGTAAGTCTAAGTGCCCCTATCGGTCTTGCGAACCGAATCAAAATGCTCACATACTGCGTGTATGCTCCGCTTTTTCGTCGTTTCGCGCCTCGCCAGGAACCCTAATCCTTTTTTGAGATCAGATTCTAATAGCTTGGATGATGAAATGGATTCGCTTTACTGATACGCCTACTTGCTATTTCAGGCCGAGAACCACTCTTCCGGGTGTCACGCCCTCGGCGGCCGGGGGTGCCAGGACATCTGCGGGTTTGACCAGGAAGACCCGCTCGGCTTCCACCTGTTGGCTGTCCAGAAGATAATCCTTGATGACCAGCGCCCGGGCGTAGGCCAGCTCTTCCAGGTCGGTCGCGCTGACCTCGATGTGCTGACGGATCAGGGCTTCCGCCTCGGCCGGGGGCAGGGTTTTGTCCATGCCGATGAAGTTGGTCTGCTTTTCAAAGGTCTCCGCCTCGTAGGCCGCCTGCAAGAGTTCTTCATATTCTTCCGGTGCGATCACGATGTCGTCCAGCGGGTCTGCGGATCGACCCTTGTCGGCGATCTGCAGCGCTTTCTGGGTCTGTAATTTGCGCTGGAAGAGGATTTCGGCAAAGGCCGGCGTGTCGCTGGCGGAATCGGCGTAGCCGGAAATCTCCAGTTTCAGGGATGGCCGATCGTAAAGAACTTTGATGAGGGCATCCAGTTTTTCGGTGGTGGCCGGGGTCAGACGGGCGCGGCCGGGTTCGAAGGCGAGCTGATCCATATCTTCGCCCTCGAACATGCTGCCCAGCAGCGCGAAGGGGGATGTGACCGCCTTGAGGATGAGATTGACAAAGGTTTTCAGAACGATGCCGGCGATGGAAAACTCGGGGTCGTCCATATCGCCGGAAACCGGCAGGTCGATATGGATTTCGCCGCTGCGGTCCTTGAGCAGGGCCACCGCCAGATCGACCGGCAGGTTCATATCATCGGGGCTGTCCACGTCTTCACCGAAATTGAACTGGTCGATCATGATATTGTGATCGGCCTTCAAGGCACGCTTTTCGATGTGGTAGGCGGTTTTGACGGACAGCTTGCCCTGACCGATGGTCCGGCCCACATAGCGGCCGGAATAGGGGCTGGCCGCGGTAAGATCCATCTGCTGGAAATCGAACGACAGATTGGCATACATCTCTTCGCCCAGCGGGTTGATTTCGCCGGTGATCGAAACCGGGGCGTGGCCGTCGACCCGCCCCTTGATATCGACCGTGGCTGGTTGGGCCGCCTCGCTGGACAGTCCCGTAATGCGCGATTCCACCGATTCGATTTCTACCTGAAAGCCAGGTTTAAAGCTGCGGTCGGCGAAGATAATCTTCCCGTCCGTGCCTTTGATCGCACCGATTTTGACCGGTACGGGCGGGGTATCTTCCGGTGCGGCACTTTCCTCCGCTGGGCTTGAAACAGCGATGTCGGTAGCCGGGCTGTCTTCCGCTTCTTGCGGTGTCAGCACGGTCGCCATGGCGAGATTGAGCTGGCCCGTGTCATCGATCAGCAGCCGGCTGAACGGCTGGGAGACAGCTATCTCCTGGATCGTCAGATAGGTGGGGTTGACGCCGATATCCATGCCGGTGAGATCCAATGCCTTCCAGGCCACGAACGGCCGGGCCCCCCGACGGTCAAGGGTTTTGAAGTCCGCGATGGCGGCACGCCCCTGATAAACGACGGCCGGTGCCCCGGTGTCGCTGGTCTTCAGGCTGACTTCGCCCTTGATGGACAGATCACCATCGGCCAGCACCACACCGATATAGGGTTTGATGAAAGGGTAGAAACCGGTCAGATCCAGCTTATCCAGGGTGAGTTGAAGATCGGCCTTCAAGGGCTCCAGGGTCAAGGCCGTGCGGGTATCCAGGCGTCCGGCTTCGTTGATGCGGCAGTTCAGCGAGATGGTCGTTTGCGCCTCGGGCCGCGTTGAAAAATTGGCGACGTCCAGGTTGACCATGTCAACCGTGACGGCGACCGGGTCTCCGGCGACCAAGTTGACGCCTTTGACGGCATAATTCGACAGGTTAATTTGTTGCACATCGATCAGCCAGGGGTCACCCGGCTTCGCGGGCGCTGGGTCGACGGCTTCGGAGGGGGGCAGAAAGATATCCAGATTCAGCTTGCCGTCCGCCAGGCGCCGGATTTCAAACAGACCGTCCTGGCCGGCAATATCGTCCATGCGGACGGTCTGACGGTCGATGTCGACCTGGGTGCGTCCCACTGTAAACCGGGGGATCTGGATCATGGTGTGATCGTTTTTGCCATCCGGGACGGTTTCCGGAGGCGACTTGAGGTCCCGCATCTGGAGACGGGCGCCTTCCAGGGTGACCTGTGCGATTTTAAGCACCGGCGGTGGAAGGTTGATGTTACGGAACACGTCGCGCAGCGGGAGCGCTTCACTGGTGCGCACGATGCGGTCCGTCGGCAGACGCGTGATGGTAAACGTCGGTCCTTGCAGAAGGATTTCGCCGATGGTGACGATACCCTCCAGGGGTTCCAGAGCACCGATCTCGATTTTAAGCTGATCCAGACTGAGCAATGGTCGGCGGGCGGCGTCCGTCAAATCCAGTGCATGCAGGGCGATCGTTCCCGCTGTGTGAAGGGCCTGGGAGCCGTCCTTGAAATCCTCGTAGACCAGTTTGAGC
The DNA here is from genome assembly GCA_963850465.1 of uncultured delta proteobacterium. Classification (GTDB taxonomy): domain Bacteria; phylum Desulfobacterota; class Desulfobacteria; order Desulfobacterales; family UBA5852; genus JABZFP01. Next base: position 24,485 of record CAWKLN010000049.1, on the reverse strand, counting down.
TTCACTTCCAGCAGTCCTGATTGGATGATGAAACCGGCATCCGGCGGAACGTAGGGCATATACTCCGCAAGGTCGATGCCGCGCAGGTCAAGGTCGATCTGCGTTTCCCGGGAATCGGCAAACGGTTTGACCTGCCCCTGCAGGTTGAACGGTGTTCCGTTGACGGTGGCCACAAAGCGCGGCGTCACAAATATTTCGACCTGGGCGGGCAGACTTGACAGGAACGGCAGGGCAATGTCGATATCGGTGACATGGTGGGTTTTCCCCCGTATGTCGTCCTGGAAATGGATTTCGCTTCCGGTGAGCTGGATATTGTTCAGTGAGAACCGAAACGGTTTATTGTCAGGCGCTTCGGCAGGGGTGGGATCTTCCTTCGCGGCTGGTGGTTCCGACAGAAGATCGGAAAAATTCCACCGATGGTCTTTACGCAAAACCAGAGACGCATTGAGTCCGTCCATCCGTATTTCTTTGAGCACCAGGCCCCACCTGAACAGAGACATGCTCTGCAGATTGACGAACAGCTCCCGGAAAGCGGCCAGACGGCTTTCCCCGTCCGGTTCGAAAACCACCATGTCCCGGACCGTCGCCGAGAGGGTGTATGGGTTCATGCGAACGGCGCCGATCTGGACGTCCCGCTGCAGGTGTTTAGCGAGCTGGCTGACAGCCACCAGCCGCACGACCGCCGGGAGGATCAGGAATCCAAAGATGGTATAGAGAAATACGCCCAGGCCGGTGTAAACGGATGCTTTTTGCCAGCGCGGCAGTGCCTTGAAGCGGGTCATGATTTTGTTTCCCATGGTTGGGGAATCTCCTTGTGTCCGTCAGGAATCGGTCTTTTGGGTTCCCATCGGTCTTGGCTCGGCAGCGCGCGCGGGGTCTTGAACGGCTTGTCTGAAAAAGAAATCTGATCCACGTGCGGTGACGGATGGTTGACGATCATGCGAAGGAAGCAAGGTCTTCCTGCCTGATTAATATGGGGAACGGTGGTATCTCAAGTCAAGCCAGATTCCTTGTCGGGCAGATCCGTAGCGGGATGCTTTTGCAGGTAGCCGTTCACGGCGGTGTGCAGGGTCTGGACGGCCAGTGTTGCACAGTGCCGGTGATCATGCGGTATGGGACCGACTTTACGGGCAATAAAATCGACATCCATGTTCAAAGCCTGAAGGGGGGTTCGGTCACGGGCGGCTTCGGCGGCCGATTGTAGACAGCTGAAGCTGTAGGCACAGCCCTTGGTCTTGAAGGACGTGTCGGCAATCCGGCCGTTGCGGACGGAAAATCGCAGGGTCATGGTTTCGCCACAGGATCCGGTGACGGAAGCCTCCCCATTTGTCGTACGGAGGCGCCGGAGCGGCCGCCGCGTAAGGGTCAGCGCTGTCAGGCCGATCATCAACAATACGGCGGCCGTTAAGGCAAAGGTTGTCAGAAGTGTCATGCGCTTTGTATATGCGTCATTGTTGCCGGTTGCAATCGATGATGTCCGGCGGAAAGCAGGTGATTCGTTTTGCCGGGCAACTGCTTGTGTTATCGCGAAAATCCTTCGACGGCTCAAGCATTATTTTCTCTCGGTCGGTCGACGGGCACCGGTTGACAGCCAGGGTAAAACATCATATTCGATGGCTCGGTCACGGCACTTCGGAAAGAGGCCTTCCAACACCATGTCACATAGAGCCCCGCCAGAAATCAGGAAATTCGCTCTTTTCCGCCGGCGCAATCTGCGGAGCGCGGGCCTGTTGGTTCTCGTGGGGCTCTTCCTGCTGACGACGGCCTGCTCCCGCGATGAGAGCGCTTACCCCATCGACATGTCGGTGCGGGAAGAAGTGGCCATGGCCCCGGAAGCCGAACAGGTTCTCACCTACGCGTACCTGCCGCAGTTCTCCCACACGGTATCGTTCCAGCGCCATCATCTCCTGATCCGCTACCTCGAGGCGCAGACCGGTTTGCGCATCCGCCAGGTCTTTCCGGATACATTCGACGAACATATGCGCAACGTGGGGCAGGGCCGTATCGATATCTCTTTTTCCAATCCCCTGATCTATGTCAGCATGGCCCAGGCCTACTGCACGCGCGCTTTTGCCCGAGTGATCGAGGAAAACGGGCGTGAGCGCTTCCGGGGCGAAATTATTGCCCGCTCTGATAATCCGGCCGTGCAAAGTCTGGCGGACAGCCGCGGCAAACGCTGGATTGCCGTGGACCCGTCTTCGGCTGGGGGGTATCTCTACCCTCTGGGCCATTTTCTGGCCAATGGCATCCAGCCATCTGATTTTTCCGAAATCGCCTTTGCGCCCGGGCCGGGGGGCAAACAGGAAAAAGTGATCCTGGCCGTCTATGCCGGTCAGTACGATATCGGTTCGGTGCGCGAGGGCGCGCTGGAGGTCGTGGCCGATAAAGTGGACCGGTCAAAAATTCGCGTGCTGGCCCGCACCCAATGGTATCCTGGATGGGTCTATGCCGCCCGGGCCGATCTGGATCCGATGATCATCGCGTCACTGGCCAAGGCGCTGACCGCTCTCGATACCGGAAACCCGGAGCATCTTCGCATTCTGAAAAATGCCCATATGGCCGGCATCATTCCCTCGACCGACCAGGACTTCGATACGGTGCGGGAATTGTGGCAGCGGGTCGGGACTGTGCCGCACCGCTGTGCTGCCGCAAATGACTCTAGATCCGACGGCCGCGCCGGACGACCAGGACGGGTGACCGGCATGGGACCTTTTCTCTTCAAAGCCGGTATCCGCACCAAGATCAACCTGGGCATCATGACCATCGTGTTGGTTTCCGTGCTGCTGATCGCGCTGGCGGCCAGCCAGATCGTCAGTCGTGCGCTTTACAAGGAATATCACAACCGTGGGATCTCGCTATCGGTCAATCTGGCCGCGCGCAGTGAAGACCCCATCCTGGCCATGGACTTTTTGCGCATGCGCAGCCTGATCGGCGAGGTCACCACCTCGGCCGGCGATATCCTCTACGCCTTCATCCAGGATTCCGACGGCGAGGTGCTCAGCCATACCTTCAGCGACGGGTTTCCGGTGCAGCTCAAAAAGGCCAACCGTGTCCTGCCGACCCAGCGCTGCAACGTGCGGCTGCTTTCGGCCGACAGGGATCAGTTTTATGATTTTGCCGCACCGGTGATGGTGGGCGAGTTCCAGGTCGGGACCATTCGCCTGGGGCTGCTCCGAACGCAGGTGACGTCCACCGTAAAGGAATTGTGGTGGGCTATCTTCGCGTTTGCCATTTTATCCATCATCATATCGGATACGGTCGGGTTTTCGCTGGCCCGCAACCTGACCAGCCGGATCAAAAGGCTTCAGACCGCCTCGGAAGAAATGCTCATGGGGCACCGCGAAGCCGATCAAGCCGCCGGCCCGCCCCTCGGAGGTGGCGGGGCCTTCCGCAGTGCGCGAACCACGGGTTTTTTCATCCCAAAAAAGGTCGGCGGGTGATGAAATTCATCGGCTGTCGGAAACCTTTGACGCCATGACGGCGGCCATCAAACGGTATATCGATCAACTGGCGGCTTCCAAAGCGGTTTTAGCCAAATCGGAAACCAAATACCGGCGGATTTTTGAAGACTCGATGGATCTCATTTTTGTCGCCGACCAAGACGGCCGCCTGCTGGACATCAATCCCGCCGGCCTCCGGATGCTGGGATATGACTCCCGCCAAAATCTTATGGCGCAGGAGACCCTGGCCTCTCTGGTCAGAAGCCCCGATGAGGCCCGGGAGCTTTTTGCGGAAATCAGGCACAGCGGTTTTGTCAAGGACCGGGAGTGTACCCTGCGAACCCGTGCGGGAGATGATCTGGCAGCCCTGCTCAGCATGACCGTCCGCAGCGATCCGGCCGGCCGGGTGACGGAATTCGAAGGCATCGTCAAAGACATTACCCAGCGCAAGCTGATGCATCGCCAACTCCTGCAGGCGGATCGTATGGCCTCGTTAGGCCAACTGGCGGCAGGCGTGGCCCATGAAATCAACAATCCTCTAGGGTTGATTCTAGGTTATACGCAGTTGCTGCTGCGGGAAGCGACGGATACGTCCGGCGGCCAGGATGATCTGCGGACCATTGAAAAGCAGACCCGCAACTGCAAGAAAATCGTGGAAGATCTGCTCAATTTCGCCCGCAAGAGCGGCACGCATTTGGCCCAGGTCAAAATCAATCCGGCGCTGGAGGCGGTCATCAACGTCGTGCGGAATCAACTGGAACTGGACAATATCCTGATTCGGACCCATTTTGATGTGGGTTTACCCGAAATTGCAGGGGATGCGGAGAAACTCAAGCAGGTATTCATGAATATGCTGATCAATGCCCGACAAGCCATCGACAAGAACGGAACCATTACCATCACCACGGGCGTTGATCCTGAGGGTCAATCTGTGATGATCATGTTTAAAGACGATGGACCGGGGATTGCGCCGGATATTCTGGACAAGATTTTCGATCCGTTTTTTACGACCAAGCCGACCGGCCAGGGTACGGGTCTGGGGCTCTCCGTGAGCTACGGTATTATCGAGGACCACAAGGGCGACATTCAGGTATCAAGCGAGGTCGGCCGCGGTGCGGAATTCCGCATCCGGCTGCCCATCGGCAACCAGAGCGCTGTTAAGGACGCTGTGTGATGAAATCCCGTTTGCTGATTGTGGATGACGAGGCCGACATGCTGCGTCTGTTGAGTCGCAGCGTCGGTAAAGCGCTGAACTGCCATGTCGAAACGGCCGCCAGCGGTGAGGCGGCCTTGCGCGTCTTTGCGCCCGATGCTTTTGATCTCGTCCTCCTGGATATCCGTATGGCCGGCATGGACGGGATAGCTGTACTGGAAGAGATTCAGGCGCGGGCCCCTGGTTTTACAGTGGTCATGATGACTGCGTACGGTGCGATCGAAGTGGCGGTCGAGGCCCTCCGCAAGGGCGCCTATGATTTCATCACCAAACCGTTCGATCACGACGAATTGATCCATCATCTGGGCAACGCTCTCGAGCGTGGCCGCCTGCTGCAAGAGAATAGCGTGCTTAAAAAGCAGGTGAACGCCACAGAGACCTTCCAGGGTTTGGTCGGAGCCAGTCCCGTCATGCAGGGCATCTATGACACCATCGACATGCTCAGCAAATCAGATTTGACCGTACTGATCACCGGCGCATCGGGGACCGGCAAAAATCTGGCCGCCCAGGCGCTGCACGACCTCAGCGCCCGGAGCAAAGGACCTTTCGTGCGGGTGAGTTGCCCCACGGTTCCGGAGAATATCCTGGAAAGCGAATTGTTCGGATATGCCAAAGGGGCCTTTACGCACGCTTCGACCGACCACCAGGGACTCTTCGAGGCGGCCGATGGCGGTACCATTTTTCTGGATGAAATCGGGGATATTCCTCCATCCATCCAGACCAAGCTGTTGCAGGTCCTGGAAAACAACGAGTTCAAACCTCTCGGGCGCAACCGCACGGTCAGGGTGAATGTTCGCGTCATGGCCGCCACCAACCGCGATCTGAAAGAAAAGATGGCCCGGGGGGAATTCCGGGAGGATCTCTATTTCCGGCTCTGCGTCGTGGAATTACCGATGCCCTCGCTGTCCCAGCGTCAGGAGGATCTGCCCCTCCTGGTGGATCATTTTCTGGATCGATACTGTGGCCGTTACGGGCGGGAAAAAAAGCTTCTGGCACCCGACGTCATGCCGCAGTTGATGGCGCATGCGTGGAAAGGCAACGTGCGGGAACTGGAAAATGCCGTCAAGCGGGCCGTGGTCATGTCGACCGGTACCGCCATCACGATGAGCGACCTTGGCTGGAAGCCGCAGGAGTGTGTCGCCGGCCTGGCAACGGACGACCTGACCACGATTCCTTACCGGGATGCCAAAGAATCCGTACTGGCGCAATTCAGCACCCGGTATCTGGAAAAGGCCCTTGAAAAATCAGGCGGCAACGTCACCCAGGCTGCACATGCAAGCGGGATGGAACGCCAGTCTTTCCAGCAAGTTATGCGCAAGTACGGCATCCGTTCCGACACTTTTCGTAAAGGTGCCATGAATTGATGGCACTGCCATTGTTTTCTGTCTGCTTGCCTAAACCGCTAATAACTATACAACTATTGGATTAATCCTCCTCTCCGGGCAGTCTCCACCGGTACTTTGCACCCCTTCGCGCTGAGGTTCATTCGATATTTTTCCGGATCGATTTTCATAAAAAAATGAAATAAATACGGGTGCTTGATGCGAATATAGCCAGTTTCGGCGACCTTGGCACAATTATTGTTAATTCTCTCGCTGGTGAGTTGATCTTAAGGATCGTTTGCCAAAGCATGGGCCGGAGGGCAAAACGGTCCGCAGGCGATGCGTCGCAGACCGGATGGCCGGCCGCGAACAAGGATAGCTCTTTTTTGACAGCAGGCCCTTATTTAAGTTTCCCGGTGGTGCCGACCGGCATTGCACCGGAAGCGATATGAATCTATTTATTCACCAACGAAATGGAGGATCACGGACATGAAAAAACCCTTTCTACTCGTCATGATGCTGGCCCTGATGGGGCTCATGCTGGCTGCGTCGCTGGGCGGCGTCCAGCAGGCCCAGGCCGTCACGCTGGAGGAGGCCATAGCCGCCGCGCCCCAGGGTACGGAAGAGGGGCAGATCGACCCCGCTGCCAAGCCCGGTTTATTGGGTATTCCCGGCGCTCCGGCACCCAACATGATCGTATGTTTCCTCTGGGCCATCTGGGTGGGCTGGATCTTTTCCACGGTGGGCGCCTTCGGGGGCATCATGGCCGGCGTGGGGCACATCACCATTTACGGCCTGGGGGCTTACGCCAAGACCTTCAAAGACACCTCGCCCAACCTGAACAAGATGGTCACTGACAGCATCCGGGTGTCCAACCAGTGGCTGGTGGGGCTTTCGGCCCTGGTGTCCAGCGTCAACTACGGCAAGCAGAAGCGGCTGGTCACCTCCCTGGGTGTTTTCCTGGGGATCGGCGCCCTGTTCGCTACCCTGCTGGTGGTCTTCACCACGGCCGGCAAGATCCGCTTTTCCCAGTACCAGGGTTACTTCGGGCTGGTCGTTTTCCTGATCGCGATGTTCATGATCTACGAAATGTCTCCCAAGGGGCAGGCCGGCAAGAAGGCCGCCAAGGCGGCCGCCAAAGCCTTTGAAGACACCATCAAGCAGAAGGGCGACATCACCGCTCAGGGCGTTCAGACGCTGAAGTGGAGCCTTGCCAAAACGGAGATTTCCTTCTTCGGCCAGAAGTTCACCTTCAGTCCCCTGTGGGCCTTTGTAGGCGGCTTCTTCATTTCGGCCCTGGCGTCCTTCATCGGCGTCGGCGGGGGCTTCCTGTACGTGCCGTTCCTGACCAGCGTCGTGGGGCTGCCCATGTTCGTGGTGGCCGGTACCTCGGCCCTCTCGGTGCTGATCGGCATGATCTTCTCCATCTTCAATTTCATGGTGCTGAAAGGCGTCATGGTTTACTGGCCCATGATCGGGGCCGAACTGGTGGGGATCTTCGTGGGCTCCATGATCGGGCCGCGCACCGGCAAGTACATCCCGGAAAAAGTGCTCAAGTGGATCTTCCTGGTGCTGGCTTTCTACATCGGCTTGCGCTACACTCTGCGGGGCTTCTTCGGCATCGCGATGCTGTAGAAGGAACACCCCCCGCGGGCGGCGGTGTCATCCCTATTAGCCGGGGAACGGGGGCCGCAAGGCTTTCGCCCCGATACCGCCGCCACGGGTTACCGGCGATCCGGCCCGCCGACCGGTTTATACCGGCCGGCGGGCCGTCCGCCGTGAAATCCGGATCCTCAGGAAACCTTGGCCATGCAAGCCTTTCTCGACCATTTCTACGTGTCCATCGATGCGGTGCTGATGTACTTCTACCGCCTGACGGGCATCCCGATTTTCGACTACTTTATCGGGACCCTCTGGCTTTCCCTGTTGGCCGTGGTCTTGGGGGAGCTGTCGGTCTCGCTGGCCCTGCGTTTCAATCGCCCCTATATCGACGGGCTTACCGCGGAAGCCGATCGCCTGGAAAAGCTCTCTTTCGAGGCCCACCAGGCCGGCAACGAGGAGGGCTATCGCGGATTGAACAAGGCGGCCACCGATGCCTGGGGCAAGAAGTTTTTCACCATGGCGGCCTATTCGGCCGGCATTTTATGGCCCATTCCGTTTGCTCTGGGGTGGATGCAAACCCGCTTTCACGACGTGGAGTTCCTGCTGGGGTTCCCCCTGTCCCTGTTTCTGGGGCAAACCGTGGGCTACCTGTTCTCGTTTTTTCCCATCTACATTCTGGCGCGGATTCTGTTCAAATACCTGCGCCCCTGGCTGCCATACTTTCGCGGCGTGCAGCGCATGCTGGATGCCGCGGCCAAGTCCCCCGGACGGGATTAAAGCGTGCGGCGCCATTCTTCCTGGCGGTTTTCCTCCGAAAGAGGTTCAGGTCCGGGACAGGACGGGCGGGTACGATAGAAGCGTCGGGATGACCCCTTGCGGCGCGGGAAGCAACATGGCGGTGGGATGTCAGTCGTGTGTTTTCTTGTCGATCTGGGCCTTCAGTTTTTTTTCAATTTCTTCAAACAGATTTTTTTTCTTTTCCTTCTGTTCGGCCTGCATGGTCTTGATGCGGCTGGCGACATCTTTCTGCGCCGCTTTAAATTTGTGCAGTTCATCCTGCAGCCGGTCGGGGGCACCTTCTTTGGGGATGTCTTCCATTTTTAAGTGGTCGCGCACAAACAAGCGCAGCCCATAGGCGCTTTTGACGGCTTCCAGCGCGCCGATTTCTTCCAGACGACGACAGATGAAACCGCCCCGTTCCTGAGACAGGCTCAGCATGTCGCACACTTGATCGATATCCGGAGGGGATTGGTCCTTATGGGTCAGAAGGCGCACGGCCGCCACGAAAAGGTGGGCACTTTCATAAAGGGAGAACTTTTTGTTCGCTTCCACGGGGCATCTCCTTTGGGACCCGATGGTCCCCAACCGACAAACGCATCGGCGTCTTGACAGGGTGACCAGCGGAGAGTAACATTTGGCTGATTTTTGTCAAGCCGCCAACCGGGCGCTTTGATTCTGGAATGGGACGGGCATTGGCACAAAATTATCCGATCCCGTTGCGCATCAATAGGCACCTACCGACGCGTGCGCACCAAATTTTTCATCAAACAACTGAAAGAATCCTGTTTATCGGAACGTTTGCCAGGTGGTACCGCAAACCCGGGATTCATCGAATTCAAAGGGGGGAACGCCATGACGGAAATTATAGATGTTACCGCGCGGGAAATTCTGGACTCCCGGGGAAACCCGACGGTTGAGGTCGACATTTTGACCGCCTCCGGAGCCTTGGGACGAGCGGCCGTGCCGTCCGGGGCGTCCACCGGCAAGCGGGAAGCCCTTGAGCTGCGCGATAAGCGTTCCAAGCGCTATGGCGGAAAAGGGGTGCAGAAGGCCGTGAGTAATGTCAACGACATCATCGCGCCGGAAATCATAGGGCTGGATGCCGCCGATCAGGTGACCCTGGATCGGAAAATGCTGGCCCTGGACGGAACAGCCAACAAGGCCAACCTGGGCGCCAATGCCATCCTGGGCGTCTCCATGGCCGCGGCCCGCGCGGCCGCGGACGCATTCGGCCTGCCTCTTTTTCGCTATCTAGGGGGTATCAACGCCCGTTGTCTGCCCATGCCGATGATGAACATTCTGAACGGCGGTGCGCATGCCGCCAACAATCTCGACATCCAGGAATTCATGATCATCCCGGTGGGGGCCAAATCCATCCGACAGGCCGTTCAGATGGGTGCCGAAACCTTTCATGCCCTGAAGAAAATTCTCAAAGAAAAGGGGCTTAACACGGCCGTCGGTGACGAGGGCGGATTCGCTCCTGACCTGGCATCCAACGAGGAGGCCATCAAGCAGATCATGGCGGCTATCAAGGCGGCGGGATACAAGGCCGGAAGTGACATCGGCATTGCCCTGGATGCCGCCGCCAGTGAATTCTACAAGAATGGCAAATACCACCTGCAGTCCGAAGACCGTCACTTGAACGCCGAACAGATGGTGGCCTATTACGCCGAAATGGTCGAACGCTACCCCATTCTTTCCATCGAAGATGGTTTGGCGGAGCAGGACTGGGACGGTTGGGAGCTGATGACCGATCAGCTTGAATCTTCGGTTCAGTTGGTGGGCGACGATATTTTCGTCACCAATCCCAAGATTTTCGAGAAAGGCATCGAGCGGGGGATCGCCAACTCCATTTTGATCAAACTGAACCAGATCGGCACGGTGACCGAAACGCTGGATGCCATCGAAATGGCCAAACAGTCCGGCTATACCACGGTCATCTCGCACCGGTCCGGCGAAACGGAAGATGCGTTCATTGCCGACCTGGCGGTGGGGGTCAACGGCGGGCAGATCAAGACCGGCTCCTTGTCCCGCAGCGACCGGGTCGCCAAATACAACCAGCTGATGCGGATCGAGGAGGCTCTTGGCAGTGCGGCAAGTTTCTCTGACGATTTGCTGTAGTCGAGCATCGCAAAGCAGGGCCTTCGTTTCAGCCTGCCGCCTGTAAATTGAGCCACAAGGACAACGTCAAAGATGAGCATTGTTACGCGAATTGGGAGAAGGCGAAACCTGCCGGGGGTGGTGCTGGCCCTGTTGCTTGCGATCATACCGGTGCCGGCCGGCGCCTATGTGCTGATGGGGGAGCATGTTCTGGATATGATGGTGCAGGCTCTGGGCAAGGCCGATACGCTGGAGGTAACCCAGACGCTGACGATCCACGCCGTTTCGACGGCGACGCCGCTACCGACGTCGGCGTTGCAGGAAACGGTGCGTATTCGATTCCCGTACGACTTCCGTGCGGATGCTTCCGGCGACGGCTACCAGCGCCAGATGCTGGTTGCCGGGGGCACGGGGTTCATGGCCGTCAACGGTGTCCTTCAGAACGGGCCTCTGCCGCGTTATGCACGCTATAACGACATCTTGATGGTGAAACCGCGTCAGGCTCTGGCCGACCACCTCCGCATGCTGGGTGTCGATGTCACGGTGTCCAGCCTGGGACGGCTGGAAGACAGCTATTGTTATGTGGTGGGCGCCCACTTTCCGGATGAGGCGGCGGCCCAATTGTGGGTGGACAAGGATACGTTTCATCCGATGCGGTTGATTTTACCGCCTGCCGCGTTGCCCTCCGGGGAGGGGACGGTCGAGATTCGCTATCGGAACTGGACCTTCGCGCAAGGGGTGGCTTATCCCATGCACATCGTCATGCTCCGGAACCACCAGGTTGTGCAGGAAATCCGGGTAGAGCGGCTGCAGGTCAACCCGGTTTTTACGAGCGACCTTTTTGACGCGGCGGTCCTTCGCCGGGAGTGGTCCCGGCCGGCCGCGACGGGTGACGACGGGGTGCGCATCCTGCCGGAAGTTGCCGCGCCGCCATCGAGTCCCAGAGCCGAAAAAAAATTGACAAAGCTCTTGCACTTCCGGCCACATTCTGGAATATATCGGGCCGTGAATCGGATGGTATCGGAGGCGTCTGATTCATCGGTCGGAGAGCGTTAATTAGCGAGAAAATCCTCACTGTTGTTGAACAACCGCAGTTTGAGCGCACATGGGGTATTGGCTAAACCAATTTTACGTCGTTAATCAATCACAACCCAACACCTCCCTCCTCTCCCTTCGATTTTCAGTCATTTTTTGCCTAAATAACCGCAAGCCCGTAGACAGTCGTAACCAATCGGGTGGGGAGACGGTGTTTTCATTTTAACGGATCCGGAGAGTGTTTATGAGTTCCAATACGAAGTTTATTTTTGTGACGGGTGGCGTTTTATCTTCGCTTGGGAAAGGTTTGGCCTCGGCCGCCATCGGAGCTCTGCTGGAAAGCCGGGGCTTGACGGTAACGCTTCAGAAACTGGATCCCTATATCAATGTCGACCCCGGCACCATGAATCCCTTCCAGCACGGCGAGGTCTATGTGACCGACGACGGTGCCGAAACCGATCTCGATCTGGGACATTACGAACGGTTCACCCACGCCCGACTCGGGCAGGACAACAATTTTACGACGGGGAAAATCTACAACACGGTGATCCAGAAGGAACGTCGGGGGGATTACCTGGGGGGGACGGTCCAGGTCATCCCGCACATTACGGATGAGATTAAATCCTCCATCCGCATGGCCGACAAGGGCGTGGATGTGGTTATCGTGGAAATTGGCGGCACCATCGGCGACATTGAAAGCCTGCCCTTTCTGGAAGCCATCCGCCAGTTCCGTGGGGACGCCGGCAAGGAGAACACCCTCTACATTCATGTCACGCTGGTGCCCTACATCAGCACCGCCGGTGAAGTCAAAACGAAACCGACCCAGCACAGTGTCAAGGAACTGCGCAGCATCGGCATTCAGCCCGACATTTTGCTGTGTCGAACCGGCAGTACGCTTACGAGTGATATCAAACGCAAAATTGCGCTGTTCACCAATGTGGATGAAGACGCCGTCATCACCGCCAAGGATGTCGGCTGCATATACGAAGTCCCGTTGAATTTTCACAGCGAGGGACTCGACCAAAAAATCATCGAAAAACTGAATATCTGGACCCGGGCGCCGCGGCTGGAGGCCTGGAGTGATCTCGTGCAGAAGTTGCAGGCGCCACGGTCGGTCGTGAATATTGCCATTGTGGGTAAATATGTCGATCTGACGGAATCCTACAAAAGCCTGAACGAAGCATTATACCACGGGGGTATCCCCAACGATTGCCGCGTGAATTTAATCTTTGTCGATTCGGAAACCATTGCCGAAGACACCTGCAGCCAGGCCCTGATGGAAGCGGACGGCATTCTGGTGCCCGGGGGCTTCGGCGCGCGCGGCATCGAAGGCAAGATATGTACAGCACGTTTTGCCCGGGAAAACAAAGTCCCCTATTTCGGGATATGTCTGGGGATGCAGGTGGCGGTGGTGGAGTTTGCCCGCCATGTGGCCGGGCTGGAGAATGCCAACAGCTCCGAGTTTGATCTGAGCACGCCCTATCCGATCATTTATCTCATGACGGAATGGCTTGACGATAAAACCGGGAAAATCGAAACCCGGGATGAAACCTCGGACAAAGGGGCGACCATGCGTCTGGGGGCCTATCCCTGCCGGCTGCGATCGGATACCTTTGCTTATCGGGCCTACGGGCAGGAGAATATTTCCGAACGTCACCGCCATCGCTACGAATTCAACAACGCCTTCCGGGATCAACTCGAGGAAAAGGGACTTGTGGTGAGCGGAACATCACCCGGCGGTGAACTGGTGGAAATCGTCGAATTGCCGGACCATCCCTGGTTTCTGGGATGCCAGTTTCATCCCGAGTTCAAGTCGCGCCCCATGGCGCCGCATCCCTTGTTCCGTGAGTTTATCCGGGCGGCCTGCGAACATGCCGCGTCGCGGTAGTCACCAAGAAGAGATGGAACAGCTTCTTTCATCGTCCATCGCATGATGACGGGTTTTCCCTAATGCCTGTTTATGGAGGATAAACCCCGTTTATTCATCCCGGGGCGGGGAAGACTGGTCGATATCGACAATGATTTCGCCGGAGGTATAGCGCGCCGTTCGGTAGCGTGTAATGCCCATCAGTTTGTTGGTGATCTCGCCCATTTTTTCAGTCTGCGTTTTAATCCCGGCGATTTTGGCGTATAGCGGGTCGTCGGGATCCATTTTGAGCATGAGCAGTTCCGCATACCCGGATATGCCCTGAATCGGCTGGTTCAGTTTGTGACAAACGGCACCGGCCATTTCTAAAGCCGCATTGAGCTTTCCGCTGTCCAGGCGATCATCCTGGGCGTGTTTACTGTCCGTGATGTCCTGCAGGATGAAGAGGCGGGCGACCATCCGGCCGTGACGGCGGATGGGTGCAATGCGAATATGGAAGAACCCCCGCCTGTCGTCCAGATCCAATTCGACGTCGTCCAAAATTTCTTCCGTTGCCCGTCCGCGATCCACCAAATGACGAATGGGGCCTAACACGATTCTGGCCGGACGCCCCTGAATGCTGTGAAGGGATTCGCCGACCAGACGGCAGGCCGCGGGATTGATCTCCACCACCCGGTCTCGCCGGTCGAGGATGATGACGCTGTCCGGCAGGTTTTTGACAACAGCGTCATGACCAATAGGAATCACATCAAACAGGCGGCCATAAAAAACGGCCCATCCCAAAAGGATGACCGATAGCGTAAAGAGAAATGGCGTCGGATCCACCTGGGTACCCATGAAACCGGGGCCGGTGACGTAAAAGATATTCCCCAGCCAGGGGATCAGGCACGATAAAAGCAATATCCCCCGTTGCCCCCAATACCATTGGGGCGTCCGGTTGAGCGAAAAACCGATCAACAAACATCCGGCGGCCAGAAGCGTATAGCAATAAATGGTGTGGACCCAGAACCACCCGCCAAACGTGCGCACCAGGATGGCGATAGCGCCCTCGGTTTCAATCCAGACCGACTTTAACACGAGGCCGTGGCTGCTGTTCGTAAGTGCCAGCAGACTGGTGACGACCGGTATGACGAACCCGGCGGCCAGCCGGCGACCGGTAAGCCAGTCGCCCCTTCCGGTATAGGTCAGCAGAAAGGCCAGCCAAAAAACCGGCACATAGGGAATTGCCAGATACTGGGCCTGCGCCCAGAGACGTTTGCCGGCAAGACCCACCGCGCCCAGCTCCAGGCCGTACATTGCCGACCATCCGCCCATGGACAGCATCAGCAGGACAAAGTAAGTCGACCCCGGCGTATTGCGGTAGCGCCCGGCAATGAAAAGCAGCCCCATGCAAACGGCAGCTGCCCCTATCAGGGGGATGACAAACGGGTTAAATAGCCAGATCATAGGTATTCATCTTTGCCGGCGCTTAATGTTTACGCCGCCCGGGACACTATCTGTTCTCCGATTTTCTCCGCCGAACGGCCGAAGAGTTCTTCCATTTCAATCAGATCCAGGAGACGATCTTCCCAGGCGACATTGTTTTCCTGCACGATGCTGCGGATATGCTCGTATTTCCCCCCTAAGGCTTTTATACGGTTCGGCAGCGACACGACGGGTCGGAACCCAATATTTAAAAGCAGCAGATATTCGATAACGTTGGAGCGGTTGGGCTGGTCGGAGATGACAGGAATAATTAAAATGCTCCGGTCATCCTTGCGTCCTTTCCCGATATAGACATTCCCCTGGTGAACGATAATTTTTTTGGTCCCCTTGAGGCGCGGGTCCGTTTCTACCCGGGAAGGGATCGGCGCAAGGACGCCGGCTTTCTTGATGATTTCGATCGTCGTCTCGGGGGTAACTTCGCCAAGAAGATCCAAATTGGAAATGCGATAGAGAATAGCGCCGTGAATCATCTCCACGATTTCCTGCAGATGTTTTATCACCAGCACATTCCGGTTGGTCAATTGCGACATGCTTAAACCGTATTCGGTCAGCGTATTGAAAAGCAGGCCTTCCAATTTTTCGCTGATGCGGCTGGTGCCGACCGTAACCGTTTTGGCCTGGTGCTTGATGGCATCCACCGGCCGCGACATGGCGTTGATCCCGCGGGCCATGACGCTGAAAAAGGTATCCAGCATGTTGCGGGCCGTGCCTTTGCGTCCGAAGTCGATCTCAAAATCGGAAACGGGGAGTTTGCCGGCCAGGTATTTGAAAAGCAGCGTCAGGTCCGCGGTGGTTTCCAGCCCCAGGGCGGCCGGCAGCCGGTGACGCATTTTGCGCTGGCGGAATTCCTGGTAGAAGGCGGCAAATTTCTGCCGGAAGGATTTTTCAAGGATGAGTTCATAAATATCCAGCCCCTGCTTGGCACTGTCTTCCAGCGTGCGTTGAACCGTTTCCTGGAAGTGGTACAGGAAGCGCGAGCCTTCGTTGATGGCCAGGGCCGCGTAATAGCCCCAGAGGTGGCCGACCAGGGTATTAAGGACCGGGGCCAGATGTTCGCTGGCGCGGGGGACATGGATGACATCTTCGGCATACGGCGCAAACCGATCTTCCTGTTCGTCGGCAATGACGATGGGGGTGGCCTTATGGGCTTTGAAAATAGCGGTGTCCTTGATGATATCGCCGATCACCGAGCTGCGGCATCCGGCCGCGCATACAATGATCAGCGGTTCCGAAGACAAGTCGATGTGTTTTTTATCCTCCACGAAATCCGAGGAAATGGTTTTATAACACAGCTCGCTCAGTTTGATGCGGATTTCGTCGGCGGAGGCTTTGTTGGGCCCGCTGCCGACGGCGGCCCAATACGTCTTGGTGACGGCCAGGCGCCGGGCTGATGCGGCAATCTTGTCTTGCATGGCGATCACGCGGCGCATTTGTCCGGGCAAGGCCAACAATTGCCGCAGCTCATGGGTGATAAAGGCGTCGTTTCGTCGTTCTTGCAGGTCGGCAATAAACAGGCTCAACAGGGCGCCGGCCACGATCTGGGAATAAAACGCCTTGGTCGAGGCGACAGACATTTCGATATCGCGGCCGCTGCTGGTGTAAATGACGCCGTCGACCTTGAACGTCAAATCGGAATCGCGTCGGTTGACGATGGCCAGGGTGTGGGCGCCTCTTTCGCGGACCATGTCGACGGTCCGGTTGGTGTCGGTGGTGGTTCCGGATTGACTGATGGCGACAACGAGGGCGTCTTCCATCACTTTGCCGGAATCGTTTTCGTCCAGTAAGAATCCGCTGAGTTCCGATGCCTTGAGGGCATTGATCTGCAGGGCGGGGTCATCCAGATAGTAAGAAAGAAGGTTTGCGCAGACTAACGCGGCCACACCGGCCGTGCCCTGGCCGACAAAATAAACGCGTCGGATTTGCCCCTCGGCAAGGGCCCGGCGCAAATTCGGCGGGACCACCGCCGTGTCAAGATCAATGGCCCAGGTATCCTTCTGGCGGTCTTTGATTTTCCATCGGTTGTATAGGGTTTTGGCGACGGATTCCGGTGCTTCCGAGATCTCTTTGAGAAAGTAATGGGGGAAATCCTGGCGGTTGATATCGCGGGATGTCAGGGCGGTTTCCTTGATGTCATGGGTTTGGAGATCAATGGGCGTTCCGTCGTAATACATGGCCTGAATGCCGTCGAGTTCACCAGCCGCATTTTGATCCAGAATAAAGATTTGCCCCTGAGTCGGTCCCTCGCGGCCGTCGACGATCTTTTCACCGTCCATCTTGAGATAACGCTGGGTCTGCTCGATAAATCCGTAAACTTCTGAGGTCGGCATATAGTGATCCTGGGCCAGGCCGACAAATATGGCCTGGCCGCTGCCCTTTTGTGCCAGAAAAAGCTGGCCCGGCGCCAGGGCCGTGTGCATGGAAATGGCATGCGAGCCCTCGAAATCGTTGACCGCCCGACGGAAGGCTTCGATCGGGTCGTATCCCTCGTTGAGGTACTGACTGATCTGCAGGGGGATGATCTTCGTGTCCGTGGATATCTCTTCCTGAATTCGATTGCCTCCGGTTTCAAAGGCGGCCTTGAGCTGCATGAAATTGTCGATGTCACCGTTCAGGCAGACATGCATCGGCCCCTGAAATCCGCCGGGATTGGACGCTGTTCGGGCATCGAGGGGATGGCAGTTGGCTTCGTTGATGGCCCCCACCGAAGCCCAGCGGGTGTGGGAGGAGACGGTATGGTGGCGACGGTTGAATCCTGCCAGAGTCTGCAGGATGGGGTCGTTGCGGATCTCGTTGCGAATAAATCGGATATTGTCACCGAGGCTGCCGATTTCCGCCGCGATCTTGTAAACCATCGAGATCGTCACATAGGTGCGGTGGCTTGCGTCGGTGGTGGTATAAAGATCCATACCGCGGTTGCCAAGGACGCTCTGTTGCGCACGACGGTGCATGCGATCATGGATCTCCGGGTCGGCATCACGTTTCAGGGCGGTTTCAAAATCCTGGAACACCGCTTCATCCAGCATGAACATCAGCGACATGCCGGCCGAGTCACGGCCCCTGACCTCCAGATGGTCGATACTGTTCAGCACGGCATTGATGTTGTAGAATACCTCGACGGTTTCCCGGGTGATGCCAGTGCGTCCGGTATCCATCAGGGCTTCGATTTTCAGTATGTTGGCCAGCAATTCACGGTCGAGGCACCAGGCGATGTCCTCCAGCGTCTCAAGGTGGCCCGACATACATTCCGCATCCGCCGTCGGCAGGTGGCCCAATTGTTCCGCCAGCACCTGGCGCTCTTCCCGGATGATGGCCTGCAGCCGTCCTCCCAGCGCTTCCAGTTGATTGCGTTTGGCGCCATCGCGGAACAACTCGAAAAAAGCTGATTTATGCTTGAAGCTGTTGGCCGTGTTTTTGAGCGATCGCAGATGGGCTTTGCCGCCTAAATAGACCTCCGCCAGCGCCGCGCCCTTTTTTTGGCAGGTCTGGAAACCGTGTGCTTTGCAGTTCTCCAACAGGGTTTCCAACTCATCAATGGCGTCAGCGCTTTTGGTGGGGGCCTTACTTTTTATGGCAACGATGCCCGCTAGCCCGCAGTTTAGCTGCGTCGGGCGCAGGGGGAAAAAAACGAAGGCGCCCTCGGGAACATCGGCAAGGTGGCGCCCCCAAAAGACCGGTCGGCGGCCCCATCGGTTCACGGTCTTCATCGCACGGCAAAGCCGGCCATGACCGGGAGTGTTTCTGTCAGAATGGTCGTAACGCTTCATGAGGCATTATCCTTGGGATTTGGGGTTAGCCAGCGGGAAACAATCGCAATGTCTTCCGGTCGATCGACACCCAGGCTCTGATGGCGCGTTTGCACCGTGCGGATCGGGATGCCGTTCTCCAGCAGGCGCAGTTGCTCCAGTTTTTCGGTTTGTTCCAAACGGCCGGGGCCGAGGGCCACAAACTGCCTGAGGGCCTTCATGCGAAAGGCATACAGACCGATATGGCGGAAATAGACCGTCGGTTGGTCATCCCGTGCATGGGGTATTGCAGCACGGGAGAAATAGAGGGCGTCGCCCTTGCGGTTCACCACCACCTTGACCTGATCGCGATCCGCCCGTTGGGCCGGGTCCATAAGGCTGATCAGGGTTGCCACCTGGACGTCTTGCGCATCGAAGGGTTGCACGAGTTCCGACAGCATTTCCGGGTGCAATGCCGGTTCATCGCCCTGGATGTTGATGACGACAGCGGTTTCGGGCAGCCCGAGATGGTCGGCGGCTTCCAGCACACGGTCGGTGCCGCTGGGGTGGTCCGTTCGCGTCATGACAAAAGGGACCTGGTGGGCTTCGGCGGCGTCCGCAATGCGATGGCTGTCCGTCGCCAGAACCACCCGCTCGAGTTCCGGGCACTGGGAAGCGCGTTGGAAGACATGCCAGAACATGGGTTTGCCCAGGATGGGGGCCAAAGGCTTGCCGGGAAACCGGGTGGAGTCATAGCGGGCCGGTATGATGCCGAAGATCCGATTTTTTATGGTTTGCGTCATGGGCGAAAATCCTATTCGTCTCCCGGTGTCGATTCTCAGGATTTCTTGCGGGCCGCGGCCACCCGGGGACGGAAATATTCGTGTATCGCCATGCGGGCGTATTCTCCGGCCCGGCGCCCGATATATTTTTCGTGCGCGACGAGCACCGATACCGCGATCGCTTTATCGCTTTCAGGATGACGGGCAAATCCGACGAACCAGTCATAGCGTGCGTCATGCTTCGCATTGTCGATAGATCCTGTTTTACCGCCAATGACGAGTTGAGACAAGACATGATCTTTATTGCTATTGCGGAAAATTTTGCGGGCGGTCCCCCGGCTGACGGTTTCCTGCATCAAGCGGTCCATTTCGCGTGCGGTTTGAGGCGTTACGGCGCGGTTTTCCTTTGTTTGACCGGATCGATATAAAATCTGGCCCTTCGGTCCGGTAATGCGGTCGACAATGGTCGGTTCCAAAAGAATTCCCGCATTGAGTACAACCGCGGCCAAAAGGGCGCCGTGCAAAGGGGAAATGACGGTTTCCCGGTTGAATCCGCTGGCGACTTCGGCCCATTGGTAGGGGTCGCTGGTGATGGCCGCCAGGCTGGGGGACATCCTTAATTCGAACGGGATGGCGCGGTTGAATCCGAAGGCCGCGGCATATTGCTCAAGCGCTTTGCGCCCCAGACAATGGCTTCCGAGTTTGCCGAATACCGGGTTGACCGATTGGGCGAAAGAAGCGGCGAGCGTGGTCTGGTGGGTGTAGCGGTTGTTGATGTTTTTCAGTTGTGATTTGTAGAGGGTATGTTTGGCCCCGTTGTAAGTCAGGGTCGAACGGCTGGAGAGATCGCAGTGCTCCATGGCGGCCCCGGCGGTCACAATTTTAAAAATGCTGGCTGCAGGGAATCGAGGGCTGAGACAGGGATTGCCGTCCGGGTTGCTTTTGTCGTAGCCCACCATCGCCAGGATGCGTCCACTGGTAACTTCCATGACCACGATGGCAATATAGCGCGAGGTTCGCTCGTAGAGACGTTGATCCAGATAATGCTGCAAGGTCGTGTCGATGCTGGGATCGACCGCCAGCTCTTGTTCACCCCAGTGAATGAAGAAGCGTTTTTCCAGCAGATCCGATAACGGCCGGTCGGCCAGCAGATCCTGAACGTCGGTCTTGGAGAGCAGTGGTCCGGTGGCCGTATCCACGGCGGCCTGGGCCGGTCGGGGTGTCGTTGACGGAGGGGGCGTGTTGTCCAGCGCATGGTTGATGGCCCAAAGTGTTACCAGGAACGCTGCCGCTAGAACCCCGGCGCGCTTCAGCAAGAGATGCCGGTTGATTCGACCCCGGCGTTTGAGCTGGACCTGATAGTCTCTCCAACCGGGGCGCCGCCCGTTTCCGGGGGGCTGTTTGTGGGGGCCTTTGAACTTCACCGTTTGTTTAACGTCTATCCACCGGAGGTGCAGGCATGCCACTCGCAAGGTGGTCCTTTGATGTCCGCCGATCAATCCAGAGCGCGGGTTTTTTCTGATGTTCGTTCACAAATGAAAAAGATTTCGATCGTACCGGATTTAAAAAAAAAGGTTTTCCCTGATCTGACACGACCCCCCAGGGGTTTGCGGTGCGGTGTACGCTTGGCCGCCGCCGGAAAACCACGGCGACCGGCCGACCAGGTCAAAAGAAAGACCATGTCGGGACGGACGCTAACTCATGCGCGCACCCGGCCGGGCCTCTTTCGCGACACTCGCAAGGGTGCATCCGTCACCGTCCACAGCGGCCAGAATCATGCCCTGGGATTCGATCCCCATGAGTTTGGCGGGTTTCAGATTAGCGACGATGATGACCTGGCGGCCAACGAGTTCTTCCGGGCGATAAAAGTTAGCGATGCCGGCCACGATCGTCCGCCGTTCCCCCATGTCCACTTCAAGTTTGAGAAGTTTTTTAGCCTTGGGGATGGCTTCGGCTTTGATGACCGTGGCCACCCTGAGATCGACATTGGCAAACTCACCGATATCGATCAGAGGTCGCAGCGGAGGCGTGAGTTTTTCGGAGTTCGTCTTGGTTTGGGCACCTTCGGCCATTGATTTTACCTCCACCCGCGGGAACAGGCTTTTGGATTTGGGCAGTTTCGAACCGGGTTGCAGGGTTTTCCATTTTCCAATGTTGTCCAAAAGAAAAAAATCGGCATCGGCATCCAAACCGAGATGCTGCTGCATGGTTCGGGCCGTGTCCGGCATGACAGGATAAATCAGTCCCGCGATGACCCTCAGGCCCTCCAGCAGGTTATAGATGACACACTCGAGCTGTTTGCGGGTCGATGGGCGTTTGGCCAGTTCCCAGGGGGCGGAAACGTCGATGCATTTGTTGAGGCGCCCGATGAACGCCCAGATCGCAATAACCCCCTTGTGGAATTCAAACCCGGTCATGGTTTGCTCAAACTCGGTCATGGCGCGGGCGGCATCGGCTTCCAGGTCGAGGTGCATTTCCTTGTCAACGGTGGGATCGATGGGGGGGACCCGGCCGTCAAAGTATTTGTGGGCCATGGCGAGCACGCGGGAGAACAGGTTGCCCAGGTCGTTGGCCAGATCACTGTTGATACGCTGGACGAAAGCGTCTTCGGAAAAACTGGAATCGAGCCCGAAGACCATGTCGCGCATGAGAAAAAACCGAAATGCATCAAGACCGTAAGTGGATTTCATGGCCAGGGGTTCCACCACGTTGCCGATGGTTTTGGACATTTTGGCCTGGTCGATATTCCAGTAGCCATGCACGTTGAGATGTTGATAAACAGGGATGTCGGCCGCTTTCAGCATGGTCGGCCAATATATTCCATGCGGCTTGAGGATATCCTTGGCAACGAGGTGCTGGGCGTAGGGCCAGAACTTTTTAAAGCGCTCGCCCTCCGGGAACGCCAGGGCGGATACGTAATTGAGAAGGGCATCGAACCACACGTACGTGACATAGTTCGGGTCGAAAGGAAGGGTGATGCCCCACTGGAGCCGGCTTTTAGGGCGCGAAATGCACAGATCTTCCAGCGGTTCCCGCAGGAAGGACAGAACTTCATTGCGGTAGCGTTCCGGCCGGATAAAGCCAGGGTTTCGATTGATATGGTCGATGAGCCAGTCCTGGTATTTGCTCATTCTGAAAAAATAGTTCGATTCCTTGATCACCTCGGGCGCTTTGTCGTGGTCGGCGCATTTGCCGTCCACCAGTTCCCGCTCGGTGTAAAACCGCTCGCAGCCGAAGCAGTACAGGCCCTCGTATTCGCTGAAATAGATGTCGCCCTTGTCATAGATTTTCTGAAGAACGTTTTCCACCACGGCCATATGGGACGGGTCGGTGGTGCGAACAAACGCGTCGTTGCTGATATTGAGTTCAGGCCACATGTTTTGAAACAACTGGCTGATATGATCCACGTAGGCTTTAGGCGTCATCTGGCTGTCTTTGGCGGCCTGGACGATTTTGTCGCCATGTTCGTCCGTCCCCGTCAGAAAATAGGTTTCACAGCCCCGCATGGTGTGAAAACGACGGGCGACATCCGCCACAATCGTGGTGTAGGCGTGGCCCAGGTGCGGTTTGGCATTCACATAATAAATTGGCGTGGTGATATAGAATCTGTCAGCCATTGGATTCCTTTTGCTCCTTGACAAGATCTTCAGGATTGAGTTCAACCTCATGCCCGTTGTCGGACAGACGGATCACAAAACGGTTGGCATTCAGGTTGTGACGAATCACCTTGCCCTGTCCCTGGGTCGTCTGGACGTTTATGCCGAGCTTGGGCAGGTTCGCCTTGAGTTTTTTGTAGGTTTCGTATTCATAGGTCAAACAGCACATCAGGCGGCCGCACTGCCCGGAGATCTTGGTCGGGTTAAGCGACAGGCCTTGCTCCTTGGCCATTCGAATCGACACCGGGGAGAATTTTTCCATAAACTGGGAACAACATATTTCGCGACCGCAGCGACCGATGCCGCCGCACATTTTCGCCTGGTTGCGAATGCCCACCTGGCGCATTTCAATCTTAACCCCGATCTTTTTCACCAACATCTTCACCAGCTGGCGGAAGTCAACCCGTCCGTCGGCGGTAAAAAAAAAGGTGAGCTTGCTGGCGTCGAAGGTGCTTTCCACGGAAAACAGATTCATTTTGAGCTTCAGCCGAGCGATGCATTGCTAGACAGTAATTGTGGGCAAACTGCTCCGTCTCGCTGTTTTTGTCCCGCTGTGCAAAGTCCTTTTCGTTGGCCAGGCGGAAAACTTTTTTGAGCGGTTTCTTAGGCTGGATCATTTTCCCGGGGCTCCGGTGGCACCGCCACCGTGCCGAATCCCAATCCCTGCTCGGTTTCGACGATGACATGATCGTTGAGTTCAAGAACATAGGCGCCGCAGTCAAAATCATATATTTTCCCGGCGGGCTTAAACCGGATGCCAACAATTTTTTTCATAATTCCTAAACTTTCTTAAACGGCTGCCAGTTGCAGCACGAGATCATCCATGGTCAGGCGTAAATTGGCATTGGCCTGGAGCTGTTTGAGCGCTTTCTGGACGGCTTTCATCCTGCCGATCAGGACCAGGGGGGCGGTATCCGTGGCCGCTTCGCGAACCTGTTGACACAGGTCGCTGTTGACGATCTGCTCCGGTTGAAACGGGAACACGATCAAATCCCGATACCACGTCACCAGCCATGCCAGGGTATCCGGCAGCTGCGTTTTCCCGTCGGCCAGTTTTTCGGCCAGAGCGAGTTGGGCGGTGGTCGACCGGTCATCCAGACGGCTGAGTTCATTGGCCAGCCAGTGCCGCCGGGGAATCCAGCCCGCGTGCACCATTTTCATCGCGTGGGTGTAGCTTCCCCCGGCCAGGGCCGTCGCGGCCGGGGCCTCTTCCATTGTCAGAGCGTCATCAACCGCAGCAGCCCGATCAGAACGTCGGGCGCAGGGGTGAAAACCGAATCTGCTGACAACGGGACACGATGGTGGGAAGAAGATCGGCGGTCTGCCGCGCGGTCAGAACCAGCATGGTGTTCGCCGGGGTCTCCTCCAAGATCTTCAGCAGAGCATTACTCGCTTCCGGATTCATGGCGTGGCTAGCGGCGATAATAACGACGCGTTTTCCCTGCTCGTAAGGCTTCATCATCAAGCGCTCAATCAGATCG